>JBGAKM010000028.1:0-19235 GCA_044224395.1 Devosia sp. | reverse complement strand
CCCGTGATCCACCTCGAGGATTTCTCGCGGACCCTCAAAGACGGCAACATGATCGCCTGGATCGAAATGATCCTCGCCGCGACCGGCCCCCTGCTCGCCGACCTCACCCGCCGCCTGCGCGCCGACCGTCCCGACCTCATCGCCTTCGATGGTGTCGCCGTCTGGGGCGAAATGCTGGCCTCCAAGCTGAAGCTGCCGTCGGTCTCGATCTCGACCACCTTCATGTCCGACGCCTTCGCCCGCAGCCTCGGCGAGATCACCCGCGACCTGGGCCGCGTCATCCCATTGCTGCCGCGCTTCCTGTGGGACGCCCTGCGGGTCATTCCGCAGGGTCCGCTCGACGTGCCCAAAACATTGCCGCTCGTGCCGCGCCGTGGCGACGTCACGCTGATGCTCACGAGCCGCGAGTTCCATCCGCCGAGCCGCGCCCGCGACGAGGACAACTTCGTCTATGTCGGCTGCGCGCTCGATCCCGGCACCCGCAGCGAGACGCTCGATTTCGCGCGGCTCGACGGACGTCCCCTGCTCTACATCTCGCTCGGCACGCTGCATCACGGCAACGCCACGTTCTTCGACACCTGCACCGCGGCCTTCCGCGAATTCCCGGGTCAGGTGCTGGTCTCGGTCGGCCGCGGCACCGACCTCGCCCGCTACGCCTCCGCGCCCGCCAACTTCATCTTCGCCCAGGCCGTCCCGCAGCTCGCGGTGCTCGAGCGGACCACAGTGTTCCTCACCCATGGCGGCCTCAACAGCGTGCACGAAGCCCTCTGGCACGGTGTGCCGATGGTCGCCGTCCCGCAACAGATCGAGCAGATGAACAATTCCGAGGCCATGCAAGCCGCGGGCGCCGGCCTCGTCCTCGATGCGGAAGCCATGGGCAAGCATGTCGACGCCGACGCGCTCCGCAAAGCCGTCGACACCGTCATGGCCGACCGCGCCCGGTACGCCGCGGCCTCCGCCCGCATCGGCGCGACGTTGCGCCAGGGCGGCGGCATCGACGCCGCGGCAACCATCATTGAGAACCGCGCTACCGGCGGCGCCAAGCTCAAGCAAACCGCCGCGACCCGTTCACCCGAGAGGGCCTGACGCTTGACCCGCATCAGCATTCTTAGCGTCCCGGCCTATGGCCACGTCCTGCCGATGCTCGGCACCATCCGCGAGCTGGTGCAGCGCGGCCACGATGTCGAAGTCCTCAACGGCGCTGAGATGGAGCCGGTGATGGCGCGGACCGGCGCTCGCTTCGTCGCTTACCCGCCCGCCCTCACCGCGGGCGACTTCGTCACCACGCTCAAGAACGGCAACCTCGTCGCCTTTGTCGACATGATGGTGCAGAAGACGCCGCCACTCGCCGACTTCACCATCGCGCACCTCCGCGCCAATCCGCCCGACGTCGTCGTTTACGACGCCATCGCGTTCTGGGGCGTCATCGCCAAGCGCATCCTCGACCTGCCCTCCGTTTCGGACTCGCCGATCTTCGTGCCCGAACTGCTGCGCCACATGGTGAGCTGGCGCGAGCTCGTCTCCTACGCCCGCGAAACCATGCGCCATATGCCGACGCTCTACCGCGGCTGGTCCGACCTTGGTAAGCGATACGGCCAGCGACGGCTCCCACTGTTCATGCCGCTGCTGCCGATGCGGGGCGACGTCAACATCATTCTCTCGAGCCGCGAGGTCCACCCGAAGTCGCCCCTGTTCAACGACCGCAACAAGTGGCGGTTCGTCGGCGGCACGATGGACCCCGAGAGCCGCCCCGATCCGTTCGACTTCTCGCGCCTCGACGGCCGACCGCTGGTGCTCGTTTCGCTCGGCACCATCCAGTTCACCAACGACGCCTTCTTCCGCCTGGTGATGGAGGAGTTCGCGAACTTCCCGGCGCAGTTCGTGCTCGCGGCCGGCCCCGGGAGCGATCCGACGCGCCTCGGCCCGCCGCCCGAAAACTTCATCGTCGTTCCCACCTACCCGCAGTTGCCGCTCCTCGAACGCGCCACGGCCTTCATCACGCATGGGGGCCTCGGCAGCATTCACGAGGGCCTGTGGCACGGCGTGCCGATGGTCGCGGTCCCCCAGCACTTCGAGCAGCTCCGCAACTCGCGGGCGGCGCAGGGCGCGGCAATCATTCTCGACGACCGCGCCTACGGCCGGGAAGTTTCGCCGCGCGACCTCCGCGCCGCGCTCGAAAAGGTCATCGCCGATCCGGGCTATCGGGCAGCATCGAGACAGCTGGGCGAAAGCCTGCGCTCGGGCGGCGGTGCCAAGGCCGCGGCCGATACTATCGAAGAGGTCGCCGCACGGCGTTCAGCGTCGGTTCATCCCGCCGGAGCGATACCGACCGCCGTCAAGTCGGCAGCATCGTAATCGGATGATTAACCAAACCGATGCAATCCGCCTTAACCGCTCCAGGCGCATAACCACCCCGCGCACCGAACGCGCGATACGACAGTAAGCCAGCCCAAAATGATCAAGACCTTCTCCCTCTCCGTTCTGTTCTTCCTGACCCTGGGCCTGATGTTTGCGGCCTACGCGTCGGTTCCAGCCGGTCTCTGATCGCTAAACTCTTCGCTATTAAGCAAATCGGGTAACCCTCGCGCTCAGATGTGCGAGCGTTAAGGGCCGTCTTGCCGTATCTGGGGGTTCTCAACCTGGATTATGCGGCAATGTCAGGTACCAACGATCGTCTGAGCTGGGTCGATTCCGCCAAGGGGATATCCATCATCCTCGTGGTGATGATGTATTCGGTCTTCAACGTCGGACAGGACGCCGAAGGCGTCGGTCTCTTCCACTACGTCATCGGCTTTGCGACGCCGTTCCGGATGCCGGAGTTCTTCCTGATCTCGGGCTTGTTCCTCGATCAGGTCCTGGCGCGCAACTGGAAGGCATATGCCGACCGCCGTGTCGTCCACTACCTCTATTTCTATGCGCTTTGGGCCGTGATCCACATCGTTCTCAAGGTCGGCATCATGAGCGCCGATCCGATGACGGCCGCCAATGATCTGCTCTGGGCCATCGTCGAGCCCTATGGCGTGCTGTGGTTCATCTACCTGCTCGCCGCCTTCAGCCTGGTCAGCAAGCTCTTCCACGACATGCGCGCGCCGCGCTGGTTTGTCCTCGCGCTCGGCGCGATGCTGCAGATGCTGCCGGTCCACACCGGCAGCTACCTCATCGACCAGTTCGCGGAGTTCTTCGTCTACTTCTATGCCGGCTACGTCTTCGCGCCGTGGATCTTCCGCATCGTCGATTGGGCCATGCGCCACATCGGCGTGACGCTCGCCGCGCTGTTTCTCTACGCCGCGATCAACGCCGCGCTGGTCTTTTCGCCCGGCTACGCCGTCCTGCCCGAGCACATCCAGATGGGCTACGCCGCCCTGCCCGGCCTCCACCTCGCACTGGCCCTGATCGGCTCGCTCGCCCTCTGCGTCACCGCGGGCCTGGTCGCAAAGCTTCCCTTCATGGGATGGCTCCGCTGGCTCGGCGAACGCTCCATAGTGGTCTATCTCGTCTTCGTGCTACCGATGTCCTTCGCCCGCATCGCGCTGGGCAAACTCGGCCTCGTCGACGATGTGACGCTCACGAGCTTCCTCGTGATGGTCATCGCCATCGGGGCGTCGCTGGCGCTCTACGGCCTCGTGCAGTGGACCGGCCGCGGCAAGTTCCTGTTCGAACGTCCGGCATGGGCCCATCTCCCTGGCACCAAGGGCAGCCGCAGTTACCAGCCGGCGCCAGTCCCCGCCGAGTGATCGTCAGGGCCTGAGGGCTCTGACTCCCGCGAGCACCAGTAGCCCGCCAAGCACGCCGAACGCGGAGCCGAAGACGAACTCGATCGCTCGTGCGAAGCGCTGGTAGAATGAGCCGGCGATGCGCGACGAAAAGATCAGCCCGTAGGTGCCGTAGATCAGGATCGCGGTGAGCGCGACCAGTGGGCCGAACGCCAGCACAGTCAGCGTCGGCAGACCTGCGCCGAACAGGAACGTCGCGATCGCCGACCACATCAGCGCCGCCTTGGGATTGGTCAGCACCACGAGAAGTCCGCGCCGCCACGCCGCCCACGGGCTCAGCTGCTCGGCATTGGCGCGGAGACTCGTCACGTCGCCCTTAAACGCCGTGATGATCGAGCGCACCGCGAGCAACAGCAAATAGGCGCCGCCGAGGAACATCAGCGCGGTCAGCAGCCACGGGAAGTACCGGAACAGTTCGCCCAACCCGAACGCCGTCAGCGCCGCCCAGATCAGCGAGCCGCTCGCGATCCCCGCGACCACCAGCAGCGCCGGACGCCGGCCCTGCGCCAACGCCGCGCCTGCCACGGCCATCATGTTCGGTCCCGGCGAGGCCTGCGCCGCCATCACGCCAAGCAGCGCCGCCACGAAGGCAGAGATCATCTGTCCGCTCCATCCCCAAGCAACAGGCCTGCCCGCCTCACCCTCTACTTGCATTTCGCGGGGCGACTCGCCACTAGGTGAGCCTATGAAATCAGCCGTCGTCGTCTTTCCGGGCCTCAATCGCGACCGCGACATGATCGCTGCGCTCACCGATATCGGCGGCGTCGCCCCGACTATCATCTGGCACAAGGAAACGACCATCCCGGACGTCGATCTGATCGTGATCCCCGGCGGCTTCTCCTATGGCGACTATCTTCGTGCCGGCGCCATCGCTGCCCGCTCGCCGATCATGCAGGCGATCCGCGGCAAAGCCTCGCGCGGCGTCCACGTGCTGGGTGTCTGCAACGGCTTCCAGATCCTGACGGAAGCCGGACTGCTGCCGGGCGTGCTGATGCGCAATGCGTCTTTGCGCTTCGTCTGCCGCGAGGTTCGCCTCAAGGTCGAGAACCATCGCACGCGCTTCACCGGCGGTTACCGCACCGGGCAGGTCATCACGACGCCGGTGGCGCACCACGACGGCAACTACTTCGTCGACGAGTCGAACCTCAAATCGCTGCAGGATAACGAGCAGATCGCCTTCACCTATGCCGAGGGGACCAACCCCAATGGCTCGGTGGCCGACATCGCCGGCGTCTTCAACCGCGACAAGAACGTCCTCGGCCTCATGCCGCACCCCGAGAACCTGATCGAGAGCGCCCATGGCGGCCTTGATGGCCGCGCCCTGTTCGCCAATTTGCTGCAGGTCGCCTAACGCGCAAAACTCTGCGCGCGCCAAGCCTCGTAGATCATCACGCCTGACGCGATTGCAAGATTGAGGCTCTCGGCCCGTCCGGCCATCGGGATGCTCACGAGTTCGTCGCAGGCATCCTCGACCTCAGCTGGCAGACCCGACGTCTCGTTGCCCATCAGGATGCAGCTGCGATCGCCATACCTGGCCTCGTGGTGCGAATGATCGCCATGCATCGAGGCTGCGATCACCCGCAGTTGCCCCGCATCGCACCATTTGCGGAAATCTGCGAACGACGTTGCGGCCAGCGGCACTGCAAACAGTGAGCCCATCGTGGCGCGCACAGCTTCGACCGAGAACGGATCGCACGTCGTGCCGACGAGGATCACGCCATCGCAGGCCGCCGCGTCGGCGGTGCGGATGACCGTGCCGAGATTGCCGGGATCGCGCACTTCATAGAGCGCCACGTAACGCGCCCTCCCCTTCGCCCGCAGCGCGTGGAGCGGCGTCAGCTGCTGCTGGAACGCGGCGATCACGTCCTGCGGATTGTCCCGGCCAGACGCGGCCGCCAGAACCTTCGGCGTCGCCGTCAGCACGCGCGCCCCGGTCGCCTGCATGCGCTCCAGCAGCTCGCGCGTCGCCGACCGATCGACCGCCTCGCTGTCCGCGAGCACGTACGCCGGCCGCCATCCGGCGCCCATCGCCTCGGTCGCGAAGGGCTCACCTTCAGCGAGGAACAGCCCCGTCTCCTGCCGCTCCTTCTTGCGATCGAGCGACTTGAAGAGCTTCACCGTGTCATTGGCGGTCGATGAGACGTGATCGAACATCCCGCACCTCTAGTCTGCCCGATAGCGCTTGGAAATGACCATCGCGCATACCCCTCGCACCCTTGTCAGGACATCTTCAGCCCGTTGTAAGGCATGCTTCAGACTCGGCGAATGAGGCTGAAATTGGCCCGGAACCATGTGGAGATCATCGGGTTGGTTGGCCGCGGGGCAACAACCCAAGGACAAGAAAATGAACCTCACTTCCAAGCTCGCCATCGCTTCGCTTCTCGCGGGCATTTCGCTTCCGGCGCTCGCGCAGGATGTAACCAGCGCAGTCAGTTCTGCCGTTGATACAACCGTGTCGGCGGAAGCCAGCGGCGCTGTCTCGGCCGAGGCCGGCGGCAACGTGAATGCTAACGCCAAGACCGACAGCTATGGTAGCCTCATCTCGTCGCTGCAGTCGGGTGCGAAGGCAGACCTCACCGTCATCTCCGACACGACGACGGTAAACTTCGTAACGGTCTCGTCGGTCAAGGCGAGCGGCAATACCAACGCCCTCGACAACGCGCTCGACAAGAACAAGGACGCCATCACAGCGCTCAAGGCCGATGTCGCGGCGAGTGCCACCCTATCGGCTAAGCTGACTGCCGCGGGCTACGCGACTGATGACGTCGTAGCGGTGGTCGCCGAAGCGGACGGCTCCTTCACGGTCTATGTCGACGATCGGACCTGATCCCTCGGTCTGATTGCTAGGAGGCCGGCGTATAGCCCGGTCTCCTTTTGGCGTGGAGGCTCGACCTTTCGCGACAGCTCGGCCATGCTGCCGCCCGCGTCTATCGAGTCATCTCAAATGTCCCTGCGCCTGCCGTTCGCCCTGATCGCCATCGTCATTGGCGTTGTCGGGCTCTACCTCAATATGTCGGTGATCGCCGGCACGATGGGGCCGCCGCAGAACCGGCCGTTCTGGAACTTTCTGATCTACTACTGGAGCTTCCTGACCAACCTCAGCAACACGGCGTTGCTGCTGGTCTACATCGCCGAACTCACCTCCGTGCGCTGGCTCGGCTGGTTCCGCGATCCGGTCACCAAGGCCGGAATTACCGGCATCATGATGCTGGTGATGTTCTTCTACCACTTCATGCTGGCGCCCAACCTGCCGGATATGCCAGACGCCATCGAGTATTCGAACGTCCTCCTCCACTATGTGACGCCGGTCCTCTTCCTCGTCTGGTGGATCGCTTTCTCGTCGCACGGCACCCTGCGCTATCGCGACTTGCCGCTGATGCTGGTGCCCGGCCTCGCCTATGTCGCCTACATCGAAATCCGCGGCATGGTCGCCGGCGAGTATCCCTATACGATCCTCAACCCTAACTTCGCGCCCGCGGGCACCCCGGTTGGTCCACTTGCGGTCGCGATCAGCGTGGGCGTGCTGGTCGTCCTTGTCGCGGCGTTCGACTTGCTCCTGATCTTCATTGACGGTCTACTGGCCCGGTGGCGGCAATTGGCGTGAGGGTACCGTGAAGACCATTGCGACCTGGATCGGTTTGATCATCGGCCTCGCGGCGCTGATCCTGCAGTTCTCGCTGAGCATTCCGCTGCGGATCGGCACCGGCGACAACATCTTCGGCGCGCTGATCTTCTTTTTCACGTTCTTTACGATCCTCAGCAACATCATGCTCGTGCTGGTCTATGCCTCGGACCTCTGGCCGCGCGAGGCGATGAGCTGGTTTCGCTCACCGGTGACGCGAGGCATGACCGCGGCGGCGATCACGCTGGTCTGCCTGTTCTACCACTTCGTCCTCGCCTCCACCTGGAACCCCGAGGGCTGGTTCAAGATCGCCGACATTTCGCTGCACTACGTGACGCCGATCTTCTTCGTCCTGTGGTGGATGCTGTTCGTCTGGCACGGCAAGCTCAAGTTCGCCGACATCCCGGTGATGCTGCTGCCGCCAATCGTCTGGCTCGTCGTCGCGATGATTCGCGGTGCCATCCTCAACGAGTATCCGTACCCGGTGCTCGAGGCACACAAGCTCGGCTACGGGCAGGTGACGATCAACATCCTCGTCATCCTCGCCGGCTTCACCCTGCTGTGCGCCCTCGTCGTCGCCATCGACAAGGCACTCGCCCGCGTCGACATGCCCGGCCCATGAGCTGCTCCACCGGTCCCTGAACGGTCGCTTTCCTCGACGGTCCCCGCCGCTCCGACCAGGGCCGAACGTCGCCACTTTATCTAGAATTTCGTTTCAATCCTGCGGCACCAGCCAGCCCTCGTAGCGCACCAGCCGTCCGAGCAGCGGCACCTCGATATCGACGAGAAAATGGAACCGGCCATCGTCCCCATGTTCGCCCGACACCACCCGCGGCATCAGTCCGCGCGGCATCGGTAGGCCGAGCACATCCCAGCGACGTACGACGAGACCAAGTCGTCCGGCCTCCTCGGTCACCGCCATGCCGAACCGGGTCGGCCCGAAGCGCTCGACAACCAGTCCCTCGTAGCGCCCGCGCCCCTCCTCCTGCGTCGAGCGTAGCGTGCGTCCGCCGAACGTCCGCGTCCATGCCTCGACGCCATCGCGACGTGTCAATGTCACCTCGACCGGCACCCCATTGCCGCCGCGCGGGAAGCCGAACGCCCAGCCCACCAGGGCCGCAAGCGGATTGGCCGCACCACCGATCCGCGCCTCGCCGCAATACCGCGCGATCGTCTCGAAGCTGTGCAGCGTCCGTACCGGCGCGGCGAGCCGGCCGAACGCGTCGCCTAGAACACGTTGATAGAGCGTCCCGTTCGGCTCGCGCCGTACGCCCGACGCGATGCCGCGACGTTCAAACATCGCCTCGTAGTCGGCCAGTTCCAGGTCTCGATGCGCCGGCCGCGCGCCGGCTGCCGGAAGCTGGCCGTCGAGGACCTTGCGGATGATCGCCTCTGCCGCCATGGACGGGACGAGCGGTCCCGCATCGCCCTCCGCCAGCATGTGCCAGCTTACCCTGAGGCCACCGCCGGTAACCTCTACGATCATCCCGCCGCGATGCTCGCCCCAGCGCACATGGTTGACTACCCAGTCCATGATCCGCGCGATCGGCACAAGGCTCGGCAGCAATCGCAGACGCACGGACCACGCCGCGAACCACAGCAGCCGGTGCAGGAGCGCCGGCACCGGCCCTGCCCCGACCCAGATGCTGCGCAGCGATTGCCACTCCGGCGGCAGCACGGCGAGGTCCGGCACATCGACCAGCGCGAAGCGAATTGGCCACAGCGAAACCTTGCCCGGCACGTTCACGACCATCCGCCGGCTCGAAATCAGCCCGTGCCGCACTTGCCGCCGCCCGTCTTCGAGCAGTTCGATCGGCTTGCCCGCATAGCTCGCGATGGCGCGAATGACATTGAGCCCGACGCCTGCGTAAGGCGATGGCGCAATGCCGGCCGCAATCGTTTCGACCACCGGCAGTTGAGCTGACAGGCGCCGGACGACCGCCGCGGTCAGCACCGGAAAACTGCTGGCGCCCGCAAGCACGAACCGCCCGGCCGCTTTCGCCGCCCCATCCAGCTCGTTAATCCCGCCCACGAAGGCCGCGCCGTCTGCAAGGTCGATCCAGTGGGCTCCGGCCTCGATCGCGGCCCGGACCGTAGCGTAGGGATCGCTGCCGTAAAGTTGGAACGGACCCGCGGCATCCACGACGATGTCCGGCCGCAGTTCGCGCATCGCCGCCAGACCGGCCGTCCGGTCGAACGCCGAGGGCTCGAGTGTCGCGGCCGAGCCTGTCCGCGCCGCGCAGAACGCTTCCGCCGCCCGCAGATCGCGGCCGGCAACCACCAGCGTCAGCCGCAATTCGTCGCGCAGCAGGTCGACCAGCCGCCCGCCAAAGGTCCCGTAGCCGCCGATGATCAGGACGCGCATGCAATCCCCGGAAAATCCCACGCCTTGTCTATATTGCCGGGGCGGCTTCGGCTATGAGGGCCGCATCGAGCCCCCTCGAAACGCGCGGATTCCATGGCCTTCGACAACACTCCCGAGATCACGCCCAAGCTCATCACCGATCATGGGCTGAAAGCCGACGAATACCGGAAAATCCTTGAGCTGATCGGGCGCCAGCCGACGCTCACCGAACTCGGCATCTTTTCGGCCATGTGGAACGAGCATTGCTCCTACAAGAGTTCGAAGAAATGGCTGCGGACGCTGCCGACGACCGGTCCGCGCGTCATCCAGGGCCCGGGCGAGAATGCCGGTGTCGTCGATATCGGTGACGGTCAGGCGATCGTCTTCAAGATGGAGAGCCACAACCACCCCAGCTACATCGAGCCCTATCAGGGCGCGGCGACGGGCGTCGGCGGCATCCTCCGCGACGTGTTCACGATGGGCGCGCGCCCGGTCGCCGCGATGAACGCGCTGCGCTTTGGCTCGCCCGACCATGAAAAGACCCGCCATCTTGTCTCCGGCGTGGTCGCCGGTGTGGGCGGCTACGGCAATTCGTTCGGCGTGCCGACCGTCGGTGGCGAAGTCGAGTTCGACGAGCGCTACAACGGCAACATCCTCGTCAACGCCTTCGCGGCGGGCCTCGCCGACACCGACAAGATTTTCTATTCGAAGGCCGAAGGCGTTGGTCTGCCGGTCGTCTATCTCGGTGCGAAAACCGGACGCGATGGTGTCGGTGGTGCGACGATGGCCTCGGCGGAGTTCGGCGACGACATCGAAGAAAAGCGCCCGACCGTCCAGGTCGGTGACCCTTTCACCGAAAAGCGACTGCTCGAAGCCTGCCTCGAGTTGATGGCCACCGGTGCCGTCATCGCGATCCAGGACATGGGCGCCGCGGGGCTCACCTGCTCGGCCGTCGAGATGGGCGCCAAGGGCGACCTCGGCATCATGCTCGATCTCGACAAGGTGCCAGTCCGCGAAGAGGCGATGACGCCCTATGAGATGATGCTCAGCGAAAGCCAGGAGCGCATGCTCATGGTGCTGAAACCGTCCAAGGAAGCCGAGGCGCGCGCCGTGTTCCAGAAATGGGAGCTCGACTTCGCCACCGTCGGCATCACCACCAACGACCTCCGCTTCCGCTGCAAGTGGAAGGGCAACATCGTTGCCGATCTGCCGATCAAGGATCTCGGCGACAAGGCGCCGGAGTATGATCGCCCGTGGGTCAAGCCCACGCCAAAGGCGCCGCTTGACAAAAACGACGTTCCACAGATGGACGTCGCCGATGCCTTGCTTAAGCTCATCGGCACGCCTTCACTCAGCTCACGCCGCTGGGTTTACGAGCAGTACGACACCTACATCCAGGGCAACTCCGTGCAGCGCCCTGGCGGCGATGCCGGCGTCATCCGCGTCGATGGTCACCCGACCAAGGCCCTCGCCTTCTCGTCTGACGTGACGCCGCGCTACTGCGAGGCCGATCCGTTCGAGGGCGGCAAGCAGGCCGTCGCCGAGTGCTGGCGCAACCTGACTGCGGTCGGTGCCGAGCCGCTGGCGGCGACCGACAATCTCAACTTCGGCAACCCCGAGCGGCCCGAGATCATGGGCCAGTTCGCGGAAGCCGTACGCGGTATCGGCGAGGCCTGCCGCGCGCTCGACTTTCCGATCGTCTCCGGCAACGTGTCGCTCTACAACGAGACCAACGGCCACGGTATCCTGCCGACCCCCACCATCGGCGGCGTCGGTCTCATCCCCGACTGGTCGCAGACGGCCCGAATCGGTTTCGCTGCGCCCGATCAGGCGATCCTGCTGGTCGGCGCACCGGATTGGTGGGGCACACATCTGGGTCAGTCGATCTATCTACGCGATCTGTTCGACCGCAAGGACGGACCGCCACCCCCAGTCGACCTCGCCGCCGAGAAAAAGGCCGGCGACCTCGTCCGTATCCTCATCCGCGATGGCCACGCCACTGCGGTGCACGATCTGAGCGACGGGGGCCTCGCCGTTGGCCTCGCCGAGATGGCAATGGCCTCTGGCATCGGCGCTATAGTCAACCAGCTCGAGGGCGGCGATCCGATCCCGCAGTTCTTTGGCGAAGACCAGGGGCGCTACCTCGTCACCGTCAAGCGCAGTTTCCTCGATCAGTTCTACGACGAAATCTATCCCTATGCGGGTCTGTTCGTGCCGTGGATCGGCAGCACCGGCGGCGATGTCCTCAAGCTCGGCAGCGCGCGCGCAATCCCGGTCGCCGACCTCAAGGCCGCGCACGAGGGCTGGTTCCCCAACTACATGGCCGGCGAGATCGCGGCCTAGAGCGTTGCTCTAGGCGCTTGGCGCGTCGCCCTCGCCCGCCCAAGGGTAGCGGCGCGCGACTTCTGACGTGTAGCCGAGGTTTTTGGCGGTCGGGCAGCGCGCCACCTTGGCCGGATCGCTGTAGTAGCTGCCGAACAAGATATCGAACACCGGCGACGTGACGCCGAAGTTGCCCTTCTCGTTGTGGAAGTGGTGCAGCATGTGGAGATGCCGCAGCATCTTGCCATAGGCCGTCTTCGGATCGGTGACGAGGTGCGAGTAGCCGTGCGCATACTCATAGGCGAGCACCAGCCAGAACCCGACCGCCGCGGCGCCGAACGCTCCGGGCACGCCACCCAGCGCCCAGCCCAGCGGCAAGGTCACCAGCAGCATCACCGGGATCGCATATTGCGGCGGCCCGATCATCCCGCCGGTCTCGGTGGGATTCATGTGATGCGCATAGTGCAAATGCCGCCAGATCTTGGCGGTGATGGGGTGCCGATAGAACAGCTGGTTGTGCAACAGCCAGCGGTGGATCAGGTATTCGAGCGCAGCCATCAGCACGAGCGAGACGAGCGATGCGATCACCATGCCAGGCGTGATGCCGTAGAGCACAACGGTCGCAATCGTCATTCCAGCCGACGCGACGAGATAGAACCGCGCAACATTGTCGCGAAAGAACAACCGCGCGTAGCGGCCATTGGTCATGCGAGATCGTGAAGCCGGCGAGCGCGCGGCCCTGCCGATATCGAGTTCCGTCATCGTCGCGAGTCCCCGCAACTGCCGCCGCGCATTGGCACTCCTCAACGTCTAGCCCACGTTGAAGCCCCTGATGTGCCATGCCATATCTGGGCCACACTACAGGCGGAGGTCAGTCATGCCAATGAGCGCGTCGGAAATCGAAAAACGCATCAAGGCGGCGATCCCCGATGCGGTGATCGAACTGCGCGACCTCGCAGGCGACGATAACCACTGGGCCGCCACTGTCATCTCCGAGCAGTTCCGCGGCAAGTCCCGCGTCGACCAGCAGCGCATGATCAACGCGGCCTTCGGCCCCGATATGGGCACGACGCTGCATTCGCTCAGCGTCCAGACGAAAGCGCCAGACTGACTACGATCGCTCTACGGCGCCGGGATCAGTTTCTTCTGCTCGGCGCTGAAGGAGTTCGAGCAGCCATCCAGATGGTCCCCAAGCGACGTAGCTCAATGAGCTGTATCGATAACCTGTCATCTTGCCGGAAAAGCGCAAGTATCACGGCGAGGTAGCGCCAATTTCGACTTGTCCGCGCCGGTGACTTGTCGACAAAATGACGACGTGACCAAATTAAGGACCGCGGTGACGCACGTTAGCGGAATGGCCAGCGACACTTCGCTGCCATTAGTCCTGCTTGATCCATCGTCACATCCCGATGAATGCCTCGACATCGGCGCTAAGTGAGCCTATCTAGGCGGCAACTCCTCCGGCCTCCCCGGACTCAAGAAGGTATTGCCATGAGCGACATCAACGCCAAGATCGACGAACAGGTGAAGAACAACGACGTGTTCCTCTACATGAAGGGCACCAAGGACTTCCCGATGTGCGGTTTCTCCGGCCGCGTCGTCCAGATTCTCGACTACCTCGGCGTCGACTACCAGACGGCCAATGTGCTCGAAGACCAGGAACTGCGCGAAGGCATCAAGGCCTACACCAACTGGCCGACCATTCCGCAGCTCTACGTCAAGGGCGAGTTCGTGGGCGGCGCCGACATCGTCACCGAAATGTTTCAGGCCGGTGAGTTGCAGTCGCACCTCAGCGAAAAGGGTGTCCCGGTCAAGCAGAACGCCTGATCGTCTCGGACTTCGCTTCCGTGGCCTCGACATCGGCCGCATAACGCATCTCTCGCAGCGGTCGAACGCGCTTTGTGGCCTCGGCATAGGTCGGGTGCGCCTTGTAGGCGCGGAGCGCATCTTCACTGTCGAACTCGGCATAGACCACGACGTCGATGTCGTTGCCGATCTGGTCGACCTTGCTGTTCTGGGTCACTTCGAAGTGGCTCACATGCGGGATGGTGCCGAGCAACCGCAGCCCGTCGAGTATCGCGGGGAGGTTCTCGGGCATCTTGGCGGTGAAGAAGACGATGTGTCTGATCATGGGCTCGACGTAAGCTGTTCCTGAGCAAGGTCAATGCGTCATGACGGCCAGTCATGAGATCCATCACAACATGTCGTTTCGAACGTACCGCACGGGCTGTTAGTTTCGTCGCATGACTACTGTCGCCGCCTCCACTCCGCCCCGCTCCGCTGCCGTTCCGTTGATCGTACTCGTGATCGCTGGCTGCGCCATCGCCGCCGTGACCAATGGCATCCGCACGAGTTTCGGGCTCTTCACGCTGCCCATGACAGCTGAACTTGGGCTGTCTCGCGAGGCCTGGGGCATGGCGATGGCTATCCAGAACCTTGTCTGGGGCGCGGCGCAGCCCTTTGCCGGCGCGATCGCGGACAAGTACGGCACCGCGCGAGTCGTCGTCTTCGGCCTCGTGCTCTACGCCACAGGCATCGTCTTGATGGTCGTCTCGCCGAACGCGCTGATCATGGACCTCACCGCCGGTATCCTCTGCGGCGTCGGTATTGCCACCTCGTCCTTCTCGATCGTGATGATCGCCTTTGGTCGCAACGTGCCGCAGGAGAAGCGCCCGCTGATCTTTGGCGTCGCTACCGCCGCCTCATCCTTCGGCCAGTTCATATTCGCACCCATCGGCCAGGGCTTCATCTCAGCCTTCGAGTGGGAGAAGGCGCTGGTCTATCTCGCGGTTTTCCTGGTCGCGGCTATCCCACTCACCTATGCGCTGCGCGGCAAGACCGAGAACCCCACCGGTCAGGCCGACCTCAACTTCATGCAGGCGCTTGCGCGGGCCTGGGGCCACGGTTCGTACCGCCTGCTCGTGATCGGCTTCTTCGTCTGCGGATTCCATCTCGCGTTCATCAACGTCCACATGCCCGCCTATCTAGTGCAGTGCGGACTGGCGCCCGAGGTCGGCAGTTGGTCGATCGCCATCATCGGCCTGTTCAACATCGCCGGATCGCTCAGCGCTGGCTATTTCGGCGGCAAGCTGCCCAAGCAACTGATGCTTGCGACAATCTACTTCACGCGCGCGGTGGCCATAGCGCTCTTCATGCTCTTTCCAGTCACCGAGCTCACGGCCTACCTCTTCGCTGCGGCGATGGGATTTCTCTGGCTGTCCACGGTGCCGCTGACGGCTGGTCTCGTGTCGCTGTTCTTCGGCGCACGCTACATGGGCATGCTCTACGGCGTCGCCTTCTTCAGCCACCAGGTAGGCTCGTTCGTCGGTGTCTGGCTAGGCGGCTACGCCTTCGACGCCACCGGGTCCTATGCCTTGGTGTGGTATCTCGGCATCATCCTGGGGCTTGCCTCCGCCGCGCTCCACCTGCCGATCAAGGAACGCTCGGACACGAACTTCCAACCGGTTCGCGCCTGACGAATCTTGTTCCGACAGGCTTGTCGGCGGCCTCCGCGATCCACACCTTCGTTGGAGGCGGGGAGGATGAACATGGGCATTGGCAAGGAGTTGTGGGAGTTTCTGGTGCGTTGCTTGTGGGTTGCTCTGCTGCTCATGGGGCTTGTGCTGCCCGCCGGACTCGCCGTCGCCGCTGAGGGCGACGCGTGCAACATAAAGGGCAACGTCAACACCCGCGGCGAACGCATCTACCATGTGCCCGGCCAGAGGTACTACGACGAGACCCGGATCGTCGCTGCGCACGGCGAGCGGTGGTTCTGCTCGGAGGAAGAGGCCCGAAAGGCGGGATGGCGCAAGTCGAAGGTGTGATCGGCGGCGGGGACAATTGATGGCGACCTGAGCTTGCCAATCCAGATTTGGGAGAGCATGGTCCGCGCCGTCCGGCCTACACCTCCTTGGCCGTTTGAGATCAAATGACAAATCAATCCTTTGGCCAACGGGTTCTGTCCCGGCCCGAATTCATTGCACTTATTGCCGCGCTGATGGCGCTCAACGCCCTGGCTATCGACGTGATGCTGCCGGCCCTGCCCTATATGGGCGAAGACCTCGGCGTTTCGAATGAGAACGAACGCCAGCTCGTCGTCTCGGCCTACATGCTAGGCTTCGGCCTCGCTCAACTCGCCTTCGGTCCGCTTACCGACCGCTTCGGCCGCCGCGCGCCGCTGTTCTTCGGCATCGGGCTCTATGTGATCTGCGCCTTCGCCGCGACGTTCGCGCCGACGTTTGCGATCCTTCTCGCCCTGCGCTTCACACAGGGACTCGGCGCCGCGTCGACACGCGTGATCGCCACCTCGATCGTGCGCGACCGCTTCTCGGGCCGGGAGATGGCCGAGGTCATGTCGCTGACCTTCATGGTTTTCATGGCGATTCCGATCATCGCGCCCGGCATCGGGCAGATCATCCTGCTGACGGGCCCGTGGCACTACATCTTCCTGTTTATGGCCGGACTCTCCGCCGCGATCTGGATCTGGGCCTGGTTCCGCCTGCCGGAGACACTGCACCCAGAGTATCGCCGCGAGCTCAAACTCAGCGTCATCGTCGAAGGCTTCCGCCTGGTCTTCACCAACCGCGTTGCCTTCTTCTACGGCCTTGCCGGCATGTTCCTGTTCGGGGCGATGTTCGGCTTCATCATCAGCACGCAGCAGATCTTCGTGGGCATCTACGGGCTCGGCCCATGGTTCCCGCTGGCCTTCGCCACGATGGCCGGGTTCATGGCCGTCTCCTCGTTCCTCAACTCACGGATCGTGAAGCGCTTCGGCATGCGCAGGCTGAGCCACACCTCGATGCTCATCTACGTCGCCTGTGCGAGCATCCTCTTGATCCTCAGCGTCATGGGGCCAGTGCCGTTCTGGCTTTTCTTCGGCCTGCTGATGATTATCCAGGTCGCCTTCGGAAACGCCGCGTCGAACATGAACTCGCTTTCGATGGAACCTCTCGGCGCCGTCGCCGGCACGGCGGCATCGGTCTTCGGCTTCAGCCAGACCGTCGGCGGTGCCCTGCTCGGCACGCTCACCGGCCAGCAGTTCAACGGCACGCTGACGCCTAACGCTACGGGCTATGTGGTGATGGGCCTGCTCGTCCTTTGCTGCATCCTCATCGCCGAAAAGGGAAAGCTCTTCGGCGTCGGCAAAGAATACGAACACGCCGCGCCAGCCTCGGCGCACGCCGAGTAACGCCTAGACCTTATGCCCAACAAGGATGGTCCAGCCGAGATGGGGCCGGATCGTCCGCAGATAGTAGTTCCAGTCGTTGGCGCTCTTGTCCGCGACCTCCTCGCGGTCGGGGTGTCCGAGGTTCTGGATCACCCATCGCACGGTCGAATGCCGATGGTGGCTGGCATATCGCTCGAAGTCCGCATCGGACGCCGAGATCAGCGCGCCGACCTGCGTCCCATGCCGCTGCATCACCGCGGCCAGCTCGACAGGCTCGAGTGGGAAATGCTGGTGCGTATTGACCACTGGCCGATGCTTCAGAGTCAGGTCCCCGATCACTACCGTGCCGCCCGGCTTGACGGCACGCACCATCCACTCGGCCGTCTGTACGAAGCCGCCCAGTGCGAACGTTGCGCCAAGGCAGAGCGCGACGTCGTAGCTCGCCGGTTCGGGGGCAAAATCCTCGGCCGGTCCTTCGATGAAATTGAGCTTGGCATGGTGCGGCGAGTGACCGCGCGCGAAGTCGAGGAATGTCCGGTTCACGTCGAGCCCCGTGCCTTCGATGTCGAAGCGCTGGGCCCATTGCCGCATCAGCCACGCCTTGCCGCAGCCGACATCGAGCACCTTTAGGCCGTCGCGCACGTCGCAATAGTCGTCGAGCAGACGCAGCTTGCGGTCGGTGACCGGGTTCTGGATTTCAATGTCCGCTTCGGCGATGGCCCAGTAATCGTGGTGGTTCACTCGTCCCTCCCGCGCGCGCCGACCAACTATAGAGCGAACACCTCGCGCCGGAGAAGGCTCCAGCTGTCCTTGTCGGTCGTCAGCAGCAGACCGCCCGCAAGGTCCGCCACGCGATACGCGGAGCCGTCGAACTTGCGCACATAAGCGCCCGCCTCTTCCGAGATCAGCGCGCCAGGTAGGTGGTCCCACGGCATCAACTTGTTGAACATCACGAAGTGACAGTGCCCGCTCGCGAACGTGCGGTAATCATGCCCCGCCACGCGATAGTTCGCCGCGATCCTCAACTTGCTGAGATTGCTGAGCACGGTCGGCTTCGACTCCGTTGGGAGGAAGGCGATCGACACGTGCCCGATCATGTCTTTCAGCTCAGCGGGCTCCCGCACGCGCAGCCGCTGCGACCCGCCATCGGGGCGCTTGAGCCACGCCCCGCCGCCGCGCTCCGCCACCACCCAGTCGTCGCCCATGGGATCGTAGATGATCCCGGCCACGACCTCGCCGCGGACCACCACCGAAGCCATTACTGCAAACAGTGACAGTCCCGCAGCAAAGTTGGCGGTGCCGTCGACCGGATCGACCGTGATCGCCACATCTGCGCCGGCGAGTCGCCCGAGCAGCGCTGGATCAGCCACCACCGACTCCTCGCCTACCACGAGCGTCCCCGGCCAGCGTTTGGCCACTTCGCGCTTGATGAAATGCTCGGCCTCTGTGTCAGCGTCGGTCACGAGGTCCGTCGGGTTCGACTTCGTCTTGATCGTCCCCGGCTCGAGCCGCCGGAACCGCGGCAGGATTTCGGCCTTGGCGGCGGCCCGGAGGACACCGGCCAGTTCCATCACGTCGATTGCGGTCATTCGGCGTTGCGTCCAAGCGACAGGAAGTCGAACAGGTTCGGATCGAGCATGTGGCTGGGCCGGATGTTACCGAGCGCGCGGATCATCACGTCCTTGCGGCCTGGCTGCTTGTGCTCGATGTCGTCGAGCATGGCCTTCATCACATTGCGCTGCAGGCCCTCCTGCGAGCCGCAGAGGTCGCACGGGATAATCGGGAACGCCATGTGCTCGGCGAACTTGGCGAGGTCCGGCTCCGCGCAATAAATCAGCGGACGCAGGACCTCGACATCGCCCTCGTCGTTCAGCAGCTTCGGCGGCATCGCCGCGAGCTTGCCGCCATGAAACAGGTTCATGAAGAATGTCTCGCGGCTGTCCTCGCGATGGTGCCCCAGCACCAGCGCCGAGCATCCTTCCTCGCGCGCGATGCGATAGAGGTGTC
>JBGAKM010000013.1:0-105208 GCA_044224395.1 Devosia sp. | reverse complement strand
GGGTCCTGAGATGGCGAGCCTCGCCGCCTCGGCCAAGTGCTTCGCCAGCGACGTAGCGATGAAGGTAGCGACCGACGCGGTGCAGATATTCGGTGCCTCCGGCATCTCGAACGAGTTCCCGATCAACCGCTATTTTCGAGATGCGAAGGTGGTGCAGATTATCGAGGGAACCAACCAGATTCAGCGCAATATCGTGGCGCGCAACCTCATCGGCAAGGCGGAGTGACGAGCATGGTCAAGGACGCGGTCGGGCTGCCCTATATGCGCCTTTGCTGCGAGGATCCGACGATTGGGCGACGCTTTCGTACCATCGGTCGTACGGTGACCGAAGCCGACATCGTGAACTTCATCAACTGCACCGGCACGGCCGAGGTACTGTTCATGAGCCTCGACTTCCTGGCCGCGAAAGCGAATCAAGGGCCGGGTTGCCGGTTACAGCTTCGCCGAGGGACCGGCGATGCAGGCCACCATGCCGCACACTAGCTTCGCCTTCCTCGGCACGGACCTGAAGATCGAGCACCCGCTCTTCGCCAGCGACACCACCCATGTCGAGGTCGAGGCGATTGAGGCGCGGCTGTCGCAGAGTCGCCCCGGCGCGGCCTCGTACGCACGCGCAACCGCGCCGTCAAACAGGACGGCACCGTGGTTCTCACCTACACGCCGTTGCGCATGGTCGAGTGTCGTAGCGCCGGCGGGGCCTGAGGCGTGAGCGAGGCGGGCGGCGGGCCGCTGGCCGGCGTCAGGGTGATCGACCTGACGAGCGCCGTGCTCGGCCCGGTGGCGACGCAAATCCTCGGCGACATGGGCGCTGAGGTGGTGAAGGTAGAGCCGCCGCAGGGCGACACCATGCGCCAGGTCGGCCCGACGCGCGGGAGCGACATGGCGGTGATGTTCCTCAACATCAACCGCAACAAGCGCAGCGTCGTGCTCGACCTGAAGCGGGAACAGGCGCGTCGCGCGCTGCTGCGGCTTATCGACGGCGCCGACGTGCTCGTGCACAACATGCGGGTCGGCGCCGCTGAGCGGCTCGGCCTCTCCTATGCCGCGCTGGCGCCGCGCAACCCGCGGCTCATCCACGCCAGCGCCACCGGCTTCCGTAAGGATGGGCGGCATCGAGACCGCCCGGCCTTCGACGACGTGATCCAGGGTATGAGCGGCCTCGCCGCGCTGAACGCCATGCGCGACGGTGGCGAGCCTCGCTACGTGCCGAGCGCCATCGCCGACAAGTTCTGCGGGCATGTCCTCGCCTCCGCCGTCGCCATGGCGCTCTACCGGCGCGAACGCACCGGCCGGGGCCAGGAGGTGCATGTGCCGATGCTCGAGACCATGATCTCCTTCAACCTTGCCGAGCATCTCTGGGGCGGGGTGCTGGACGACCCCTCCCTCGGCCTCGGCTATGGGCGCATGTTCACACCCTATCGGCGGCCCTTCCCGACCAGCGACGGCCATTTGTGCCTGATGGCCAATTCCGACGACCAGTGGCAACGGCTGCTGGCCGCGCTCGGGCGGCCGGACCTCGCTGAGGATTCGCGTTTCGCCCGCCTCGCGCAGCGCGCGGTCAACATCGGCGCCCTCTATGCGATCGTCGAGGAGGTGATGCGCACCCGCAGTACCGCCGAGTGGCAGGCGCGCCTCGATGCTGCCGACGTGCCGAACGGGCCGGTTCATGGCCTCGCCGACCTGCTGGAGGACGACTACCTCGCCGAGACCGGCTTTTTCCGGCGCGTCGAGCACCCTTCAGAAGGGCGGATGCTGGTGACGGCAGTGCCCGTGGATTTCTCCGAATCGCCCGGCGCGGTGCGCCTGCTGCCGCCGCGCCTCGGCGAGCACACGGAGAAGGTGCTGCGTGAGGCGGGGCTGTCGGAGGCAGAGATCTGCGATCTCATCGGACGGGAAACCACCGGCGGCCAATGACACGCGGCCGCCGCCGGCAGGCCGGACAGAGACGGAAGTCACATGTATCGAAGCGGCCCGATCGGCATGGGACTCTCGCTGACGGGAGCCATGGCTGGCGCAAGCGCCCCGGAGCGCCTCCTGCGCCTGGCGGGGGTTCGTCCCGGGCGGCCCAACCGACATGTCGGCCGCCGCTTCGCCGAGAAGCTTGGGGCCCAGTTCGGCCAGCCGGCGGTGGTGGTGGTGGAAACCCGCACCGGCGCGAGCAGCTCGGTCGGCGGGTGTCAGCCGGCCTTATCGGGGACCAGGTAGGGCAGCGTCAAGCCTTCCTTCACCGTCTCGAACGCGACGCGTACAGGCAGGCCGATGCGCAGATCCTCGGATCGAGCCAGACGCAGCTGCGCGTTCATGCGCACGCCTTCCGCCAGGTCCACGGTGGCGAGGGTGTAGGGCAAATCATCGAGGAAGCCGGCATGGAAAGGGTGGTGTGTGATCGTCCAGCTATGCACTGCGCCGCGACCGGACGCTTCGATCCACTCCACCTCCATGGAATGGCAGCCAGGACACATCGGCTGCGGGTAGTGCCGGATCCTGCCGCAGCTGCGGCACTTCTGCAGCAGCAGCTTGCGCGCGTTCAGCCCTTCCCAGTACGGGGCGCTGTGCGGCGTGGGCTCGGGTACAAGCTTGTTGTATGTCTCGGTCGCGCGCATCATCCCCTCCGCATGATGGCGACGGAACCGTCGCCCATGTCGCCATAGCCGGTGACGAGACCGACCTCGGCTCCGGCCACCTGTGCCTTCCCGGCCTCGCCGCGAAGCTGGCGCACCAGCTCCGTGATGTGGTTCATCCCGACCATATGCGCCTGTGAGAGCAGACCACCATGCGTGTTCACCGGGAGCTTTCCGCCGAGGCGTATGGCGCCGCTTTCGACGAAGGGACCGCCTTCCCCCTTCTTGCAGAATCCGAGATCCTCCAATTGGCAGAGCACGATGTAGGTGAAGCAATCGTAAATCTCAGCGACGTCGATGTCGTCGTGGGTCACTCCAGCCATGTCGAAAGCACGCGGCGCCGCCTTGGCGAGGCCGAGGCGCGTCATATCCGGACGCTGAGTGATCATGCTCGGCGAGTCGGGATGCCCTTCGGCGATGCCCATCACCATGACCGGTGTCCTGCGCAGACCGCGGGCGCGCTCGATGCCGCTGACGACGATGGCGCAGGCACCGTCGCTCTCCAGGCTGCAATCCAGCAGCCGGAGCGGATCGGAGATCATGCGCGAGGCTTGGTGATCTTCGATGGAAATTGGTTTCGTCATGATCGCGTTGCCATTGAGGATGGCGTTAGCGCGCGTCGACACGGCGATCTCGCCGAGCTGGCGGCTGGTCGTGCCGTAGAGCTCCATGTGCCGCCGCGCCATCGGCGCATAGAGCTGCGCCGGCGCGATAGCGCCGAGCGGCATCTCGAACTCCCCGACCAGCCGGAACTGCGGCATCTGCTGCACCCGGGCACCGATGCGACCCTGGGAGGCGCCATTCCGACCCACCGGGATCAGCACATGATTGCAGATCCCGGCTGCAATGGCGGCCGTGGCACACTGGACCGCGGCGACACAGCTTGCGCCGCCAAGCGGCGTGGTGGCGGAGAAGCGGAGATCGCCGATGCCGAAATTGGTGACGAACTCCTCGGCAACGACAGCACTCCCGTAAGGGATCACTCCGTCGATGTCGGAGGGACGGAGCCCCGCGTCCTCGATCGCCCGGAGCGACGCTTCGAGCTGCAACGATACGACGCTGCGACCCGACTCGCGGGAATAGACGGTCTCGCCTATCCCGGTGATCGCCGCCTTCTCCCGCATTGACATGAGATCTTCCCCTCCTGTTCCTCTGTCGCGCTCAGGCTCCGATCCAGCCCTGCGCCACGGCCGCGTCGTGCCGGCACCGCTCGGGAGTGCCCAGCACCTGCCGGTCGAAGGTGATGCGCTTGAACTGGAAATGCAGGCCGAGCAGGTCGGTGAAGCCCATGCCGCCGTGAACCTCGGTGGCCAGCCGGGCGACCTCGCGCGTGACCTCGGCCAGATGCGCCTTGGCATGGTTCGCCGCAATCGCGGCCTCCTCCGGGATCGCATCCTGCGCATAGGCCGCGTACCAGACCATGGCGCGGCACGGTTCGAGCATGGTCGCCATGTCCGCGCACATGTATTTCACTCCCTGAAAGCTGCCGATGACCCGGCCGAACTGTACGCGCTCCTTGGCATAGGCGACGGCGCGGTCAAGCATGGCCTGCGCCGCCCCCAGCATGTCGGCCGCCAGCATCACCCGGCCCGCGTCGCGGACGCGCGCCGCCACCTGGAGCGGAGCATTGGACGCCTCCAGCACCTCGACGGCCGGCGTCTCCGCAAGGTCGAGGTCCACAAGCGGCCGTGTGCGATCGACGCTGCGACGCACGGTGGCAGTGATGCCCGTTGCGTCAGCGTCGAGCAGCGCGGCGCGGCCATCCGCCAGGTAGACGAGGAAGTGTGTGGCGCCGCCGCCATCCAACAGCCCATCCACCGCGCCGGAAAGCCGTCCGCCCTGGAGCCTGAGCGCAGCTCGACCGGTTTGCCCCGACATTCCGCCGAGGCCAACGCCAATCCGCATCTCGCCAGCGGCGATCCGGGGAGTCCAGATCCGTCGCTGCATATCATCAGCGGCGGCCTGGAACGCCCGGACTGCCATCACCTGGGAGGCCGCGAAGGGCGTCGGAGCGGCGTGGAAACCCAACGCCTCGGCAACCAGCGCCGCGTCGAGAAGGCCGAGCCCGGCACCGCCATATTCCTCTGGCACCAGCATCGCCTGCAGGCCGAGCTCGCCGAGCCCTTTCCACAGCTCCGCATCGAATCCGTTGCCAGGCTCGGCCAGCCGGCGCAGGACGTCGAGGGGCAGCCGCGCTGATAGGAAGCCCCTGAGAGAGTGGTCGAAGAGCTTCTGATCTTCGGTCAGTCCGAAACGCATGCTCAGGCTCCCCCCGCTTTCGGTTCGCGCGGCAAGCCAAGCCCACGCTCTCCGATGATGTTCTTCTGGATGTTCGAGGAACCGCCACCGATGATCAATCCGATGTCATACATGTAGTCGATGTGCCAAGTGGTGGCCGGATCGTCCTCCGCCGCCTCACCTTGAGGCTCGTAGGCGAGCCCGGCGGAACCCAGCACGTCGACCGCCAGGGAGGTCAGGCGGTGCGCGAGCATCGTGCCGTGATACTTCACGATCAGGCGTGCGAGGCTTGAATCGACTCCCTCCGCCTTATCGGTCAACAGACGCAGATTGTGGTAGCGGGCCGCCATCACCTCGCCTTGCAGCCGCAGCAACCTGTCGCGCCATTCCGCGCAATCCAGAAGGCGGGAGCCGTCCGGTCGCGGCTCCTGCATCATCCGGCGAATGGCTTCGAGACGGTGCTGCAGCTTGTTGGCATCACCGAGAAGCAGCCGTTCGTATTTCAAGGTGATGTTGGCAACCTGCCAACCGTCGCCGCGCCCCATTACGATCTGGTCCACGGGCACGCGAACGTCGGTGAAGAAGGTCTCGTTGAACTCCGCCCGTCCTGTCATGGTGCGCAGCGGACGAACCTCGATCCCCGGCGTGTTCATCGGAACCAGAAGGTAGGACAGACCGGCGTGCTTCGGCTTGTCAGGCTCTGTCCGACAGAGCAGGAACATCATGTCGGCATAGTGGGCCGAGCTTGTCCATATTTTCTGGCCGTTGATGACGAAGAATCCGTCCTCCACCGCCGCGCGCGTGTGCGCGGCGGCGAGATCCGAACCGGACCCGGGCTCCGAATAGCCCTGGCACCAGATCACCTCGCCCCGAATGGTAGGGCCGATCCAACACCGCTTTTGCTCTTCCGTGCCGACCTCCAGCAGTGTCGGCACCAGCATGCTGATGCCCTGGTTGTGGATGCCCGGCGAAACGCCGCTCCGGCTGAACGCGTCGGCGATGATCGCCATCTCGATGACATCATGAGGGGCGCCGAAGCCGCCATACTCACGTGGTATGTTTCGAGCAAAGTAACCGCACTCGAGCAGCAGCGCCTGCCACTCCAGAACCTTCCTGTCGGGCCGCTTGCGCCCGCCGCCAGGCCGGGGCGCGCGGTCGCGGTGCCGGGCGATGAAGGCATTCACTTCATCGCGTAGTGCCCGATGCTTTTCGGTCAGTGTCAGATCCATGGACGTCCTCGCTGTGCGATCCTCTGGGCGGCCCGCCTTGAACGAATACTCTTCCGCGCTCTGTCGCGAGGAATCTGGTTCCGGAACCCCACCCTGCCCGGACCTGAGCCCCGAGCACGCGCAGGCCCGCCAGGGCGTTTTCGGGCGCTACGAGCTTCGCGTGCCAGCAACGAGCTTGTGTATCCGCGCATTCTTGCCGGAGCCGCTCGACACGAGAAACTCTCCGGCGCCATACCCCGCTTCGATGGGAATACGGAGGAGCCGCCCACCCTCCGCAGTACTGGCTTCCGGCCGGACGGTGACGATCCGGGATGCCCGAGCGGCGCCGAGTGCTTCGGCCACGGTTCGGTGTTGTCCGACCTTTTCCAGGTTCAACCGCGTTGGAAACAGAACCGTGTGGCGGCCCGCATCGGCGTCCTCGCACGCCTGGCGTGGTGTCACCCAGACGGAATCGACCGATTCTCTACCGTCGTGACGCAGTAGGTGATCGAGCGGTGCCTCGGCGAGGAAGAAGTGGGTATCGAACCGCTTGGGCATGTGCGGCGGCGTTATCCAGTGGGCGAAATGCACGAGCCGGTCGAAGGCCGCAACCAGACTTTCCAGCTCGATCATATCGGCGAAGCTGAGACTGCCCGCCTCGATTGCCTGCCGGTAGGTAGCTCCCAACGCCTCCGCCCGGGCGCCGTCCAGCAGCGGCCCACGAGTGGCCGTTCGGGCGAACAGCACGCCGCATTCCTCGAAGGCTTCCCGCGCCGCGGCCGCCATCACGCTCAGCATCTCGTCGCTGATTTGGTCAGCACCGTCCGCCAAGCGGCGCCATCGGGGATCGGCGTCTCCGGCGCTCGCGGAGCCGCCGGGGAACACCAGGGCTCCTGACGCGAACTCAATCTCGTGATGGCGAACCACCATGAAAACTTCCAGCCCATCCGCGCCGTCACGCGCAAGCATCAGCGTCGCGGCGGTGCGCGGCGTCACAGGTTCGGTCACGAGCACACCTCGGAGTCGGAAGGATTGGGTCTGATCAGGTCAGCCATGGTGAGCCACGGCGGGGGCCTGATCGGCGAGGGTGGCGGATAGTCTTTCAACCGCCTCGGCGTAGTCCTTCATGAAGTCATACACGACCGACCTGACGGACTGTTCCGTGTTCATCAGGCCCACGCACTGCCCGACAAAGTAGGCAGCGATCTCCTTGGCGCCTTCGTGACCCGCCTCTGCGAGCTTGTCCACCTTGGCCATCGCCGGGCGCGTAAGAATTCCTTGCAAAGGCATCGGCAGGGGATCGGGCGCCCCCTTGGCGCCCCATGCGTCCGACCAAGCGGACTGCAACTGCCGGGTCGGCTTGCCGGTCCTGCTGCGGGAACGCACCGTGTTGGCGGAGGACGCTTCCAGCATCTTCTCCTTGACGGTCGGCGTCGTCTCTGCCTCCGTCGTCGTGAGCCACACCGACCCGCACCAAACGCCGGCTGCCCCCATCGCCATGCACGCGGCCATCTGGCGGCCGGTAGCAATGCCGCCCGCCGCCAGCACGTCGATGTTGTCGTAGTCCTGCACCGCCTGGATCACTTCGGGGACCAGCACCATCGTCGAGATCTCGCCGCAATGGCCGCCCGCTTCACCGCCCGCGGCGACCAGGACATCGACGCCCGCCTGTGCATGCTTGACGGCATGGCGCCTGGATCCGGTCAAGGCGCCGACGAGGATGCCCCGCGAATGCGCCTCCGAAATGATGGACGCGGGGGGCACACCAAGCGCATTGACGAACATCTTGATCGGATACTTGAACGCGATCTCCAGCATCTTGGCGGCGCCGCTCTCGCGCATGAAGGACGAGTCACGATCGTCGTATTTGCCGGTCCAGACGTCGGAACTATCGATGCCGTGCCGTTCAAGCAGGTCCGCAACGAATTTGCGATGCTCCTCCGGGACATTCCCCTGAAGCTCCGCGTCGTCCGAGTCCGAATCCTTGCCTACCATGTTCTGGGGGATCAGCAGGTCGATGCCGAACGGCTTGCCGTTGACGCGCTCGTTGATCCAGGTCAGCTCGACATCCAGCTTCTCCGGATTCAGGCCAACCGCGCCGAGCACGCCGAATCCCCCAGCATTCGTCACCTCGGCGACGACATCCCGGCAATGCGAGAAGGCGAAAAGGGGAAATTCGATCCCAAGTTTCCCGCAGAGCCTCGAGTTCAACATTTCCTTACCCCGTCTGATTTCGTGAAATTGGCCGGCGCCCGTCTCAGCACATCTCCAGTTGCCGGTATCCATCCGTTGCCACGGCATTGGCCCTCGCGCGAAAGGCGGGCGCGCTTCCGCTGTAGCGTGCAATGATCCGCGTCTGCTTGCCTTCGACGTTCTGGTTGATCCCGGTCATCCAGCTATCGACGTCGTTCGAAAGCAGGCCTTCCCCCGCCTTGAGCACGAAGCTGGTCCAGCCCTCGACCGCCTCAGGCCGCGGTACGACGTACGTGTAGTGATGCTGACGCATGTACTGGATCAGGTTGGTGATCCAGAGGACATTGTACTCGGCCGATCGCGGTATGTTGCCGAGAGCCGTGTGCGGACCGATGCACATGAACATGTTCGGGAAGTCCGCGATCTGGATCCCCAGGAATGTTTCGAGCGCGGCCCGCCATTTCTCCTTGAGCTTTGCTCCGCTCGCACCGCGGATGTCGATGCGATCGAAGCTTCCGGTGATGGCGTCGAAGCCGGTGGCGTAAACGATCATGTCGAAGGCGAAGCCGCGGTCGGCGAGCTCCAGGCCGGTCGGCGTGATGCGCCGGATCGGATCCTCGAGAATGCTGACCAGTTCGACATTCGGCTGGTTGAACACCTCGTAGTAGCCGGATTCCTGGGGAACCCGCCGTGTGCCGAACCCGTGATCCTTCGGGATCAGCAGATCGGCGACCTTCGGATCATGCACCCGTTCGCGAATCTTGCGAGCGACGAATTTCGATACCTCGTCGTTGGCGGCACGATCGGTCATCATGTCCTTGAAGCCACCGACCCACATTGAGAAGCCGGGGGTCTGGTATTGTTTTTCCCAGAATGCCTCCCGCTCTTCCGGCGGTAGATCGAAGGTCCGGCGACCATCGGGGGTGTGCAGGAATCCAGCCGAGGTCTGTTCGCAGAGCTGGAACATCTCAGGGTACCACTCGCGCAGCCGCTTCATTTCGTTCCTGGGAATTGGCCGGTTGTGCAACGGCTTGCACCAGTTCGGGCGGCGCTGGAACACCGTGAGGGATTTCGCCGTCTTGGCGATCTCCGTTATGACCTGGACGCCACTCGCTCCGGTGCCGATCACGGCGACCCGCTTGTCCTCGAAAGTCACCGGATGTTTCGGCCACAAACCGGTATGATAAGCCTCGCCCGCGAAGCTTTCCCGTCCAGGGACTTTCGGAAAGGTCGGCGCGGAAAGCGGGCCGACCGCCGTTACGAGGAACCGGCATGTGTGCCACGAACCGTCCTCCAACCGGACAGCCCAGGAGCGGGAGTCATCGTGGTAATGGCACGCGGTCACTTTGCTCGCGAAGCTGATGCTGCGGCGGAGGTCGAACTTATCGGCGACGTGGTTCAGATATCGCTCGGTCTCCGGCTGTCCCGCGAAGTGCTCGCTCCAATCCCATTCGTCCAGCAGTTCCTGGCTGAAGGAATATGCGTACGAGTAGCTTTCGCTGTCGAAACGCGCCCCGGGATAGCGGTTCCAGTACCATGTCCCGCCGACGCCGGTGCCCATCTCGAACAGCCGGACATTCATGCCGAGGCGGTCGCGCAGGCAATGCAGCTGAAAAAGGCCGGATATGCCGGCGCCGATAATGATTGCGTCCCATTCCGGTACGGGCGCCGGATCTGCGCGACGCAACGTTTCAGATGTGTGGGTTTGCATTGATGCCGCTCCGGGTCCACGAAGTTGCGTTTGACGAGCGAATGGCCTAGCGGCGGAACCTGACCGTGGCCCGCCCAGGCGTCATGATCTCGCCAGCCTCCGACTTGACGAACACCGAGATCTCCGCCTCGAGTTCGGCAGGTCTGACTGCCTCTATCCTTCCTCCGGAGATCAGCGTTTCGCCGAGGTAGCTTGCCCGCCGGTTCGAATACTCGAACTCGATGAGGTCGCCGTCATCGCCCAGCCAGTTGACAACGGCTTGCGTGAGCCAGTCGCCTTGCAGCGGACCGTCGACCACGATCGCGGGGTGCTTCTCCACCTCGGTGGTATAGCCGGCATCATAGTGGATGCGATGCGCGTTCCAGATCGCAGCATTATAGAGAAACAGGGATACGTTGGTCGGTGCATGACGACGCTCGGGCAGACAATCGCCGACCTGGATATCCTTGATATCTGGCATCGTAAGGTTCCTTAGCGAACAATGCGCGTTTGCACTTCTTCGGCCACCCGTTCTCCAGTTTCGGTTCGCACTTCAATTGTATAGACGAGGAAAATCAGGTCGCCCTTCGAGCCACGCTTTTCATAGATATCCGTGAGGGTGCGAACGGCCACGAGGACGTCGCCGGGCTTTATCCGGCGGAAATAGCGGGTCTTCGTGCCACCGGCCATGACACGCTTCAGCGGCAGGTCAGGCAAGAGCGAGGTCGTGGCGATGCCGTCCGGCCCCAGTTCGTTCACCGGCACGAGCGGACGAAGCGCGCCGAACAGAAACATCGGCGGAGCCTCATCCCCGTCGAGGAATTTCTTCAGCCGCTGCTCCGTGGCGATCGAATACTTGATGATCTCGCGGCGACTAACCTCGACCCGCATCGGCGGATCGGACGCGCCGATCATACCCCGTGCCTTGTCCGGTATCAGACCCATATCGCGATCTCGCCTACCGCCCGTCTCTCGCCGAAATTCGGGTACGACAGATTTCTGGTTCATCCATGGCATTAGCCTCTATCCTAGCCGCAACAATCTGACGCTTTCGGAAAGCCGTCCCGCCGCAGACTGCATCGCGCGGCTAAGTGGTCCGAGAGCATCGTCGCCGAGGTCGTGCGAATGCCCTGCGGCCGTCAGGATCAGCAGCAGCTCCCATGAGGGGGACAGAACAGGTACCGAGACCTGCGTGACGCCTTGGAACATGGTTCCGCGATCCACCGCGAAACCAGATTGCTTCGCTTTCTTCACGCGCGCTACGAACTCAGGAACGGAAGGCTTGCGGTACCACCTGACCTGCGCCAGCAGGGCCTCGAGTTCCGATTCGGTGCTGTTTCCGAATGCGGCCATGATTACGCCCGATGCGCCAGCCGGGCCGGGATATTGGCGCCCAACCATCACGTATAAATCGGTGCGAAACGCGGTGCCGACCCAATCCAGCAAGAGCAGCGAGGAGCGGCCCAGCACCTTGGACAGGTACACCGAGACGCCATGTGCGTCGGAAAGCGTATCCATTAGCGGGCGCGCCAAGTCCATCAGCCCGCTGCGCTGCAACACCCCGTACGCGAATTCGAGAATGTGCAGGCTTATCGAGTAGCTGCGCGTCGCCTCGTCATAGCCGACAAAGCCCTCAGCTTGCAGCGTGCGCAGGATGTTGTAGGCGGTGCCGCGATGGAGGCCCGCGGTGCGGGCGACCTCGCTCGCGTTCAAGGGCCGCTCGGAGGCATGCAGCGCGCGGAGAACATTCGCGGCCGCGACGATCGCGCCGACCGGCTTCCCAGGCGTTGCCGTCGTGCTGCCGGCCGCCGCCGGTCCCCAACGGCTTGCACCGGTCGGCTCGCCTTCGAGGTCCTTCGCTTGAAGCGTTCTGGGTGAGCTCGCCGGCTCCCGGTCCATTCCTCTAACCTATCAAGCGCGTTGACGCATGCCGGCGGGCATGATACGCACGCGCCCTGTCGGCGCAATAGAAATCGTATGTCTTCCATCGAAGACGTCGAGGAACGATATGCCCGTAGATCCGCAGATCCAGGCATTGCTCGACAAAGGAACGGGTGTGCCCGCTACGCACACCCTGCCGGTCGACGTGGCGCGCGCGCAGTACGAGGCCCGGATCGCTTCGATGGCGCCGCCGGCTGCGGTCGCCGACGTATGCGAGCGGACGATCGACGGGCCGGGCGGGCCGTTGCGACTGCGCATCTATACGCCACTCGGAACCGGCCCCTTTCCGTTGCTCGTGTTTTGTCACGGCAGCGGCTTCGTGCTGTGCAGCCTCGACACGCATGACGGCATGTGCCGCAACCTGTGCGCCGGGGCGGCGTGTGTCGTCGTGTCGGTCGATTACCGGCTGGCCCCTGAGCACAAATTTCCCGCCGGAATCGAGGATTGCCTGTACGCCGTCCGCTGGGCGGCCGCCCACGCCTCCGAACTCGGCACCGATCCAACGCGCATTGCCGTCGCGGGCGACAGCGCCGGCGGCAACATGGCCGCGGTTGCCGCGCTCAGGCTGCGCGACGAAGGCGGGCCGGCCCTGTGCGCCCAGCTGCTGCTCTACCCGGTGACGGACTACCACACGCCCGGCACGCCTTCATACGAAGAGAACGCCGAAGGCTACGGGCTCACCCGCGATACGATGAAATGGTTCTGGAAGCACTACCTCAGCGATCCTGCCCAGGGGGCGCACCCGCATGCCTCGCCGCTCCGCGCCCGTGATCTGTCCGGCTTGCCGGCGGCGCTCGTCATCACCGCCGAATACGATCCCCTGCGCGACGAAGGCGAATTGTACGCCGACAAGCTGCGCGCAGCCGGCGTGCCGACGGCCATGACGCGCTATGACGGTGTCAACCACGGCTTCATGTTCTGGGTCGGAGTCGCTGACAAGGCCGGCGCGGCGATGAACGAAGCCTGCGAATGGCTGCGCGGCGCCTTTGCCGGTCCGCACATTCCTGACTGATCCCGCCATCCGGAGCGCCATATGCGTCGCGGCGACGCGCACCTCCAAGCCGCACAATTCGATCAGACCGATAGCCTCGACGCGCTGATCGTGGGCGCCGGGTTCTCCGGCCTGTACCAGCTGCTCTGCCTGCGCGACCGGCTCGGCGTCTCGGCGCTGGTGCTCGAGGCCACCTGGTACTGGAACCGCTACCCAGGCGCGCGGTGCAATTCCGAGAATCTTGACAGGGTTCTTCGTGCTCTACCGCCTCCAAGGCTCAACTACGACCTCACCTTCACCATCCAGGGTGGCACGGTGCTGCGCGGCATCATCGCCCGCGGGCTCGGCCTGCGCTGACCGCAAGAGCGAAGGAGATCACATGACGTCAGCAGAGCAACCCGGCCGTGGCGGTCCCCTCGCCAGCGTGAAAGTGCTGGAGTTTGCCGGCATCGGGCCGGCGCCGATGGGCGCCATGATGCTGGCTGACATGGGCGCCGAGGTGCTGACGATCGATCGCGTCGAGGCGGTCGAGCTCGGCAGCCCGCGGACACCGGGCTTCGACCTGCTGCGCCGCAACCGGCTGGTCGCCAAGCTCGACCTCAAGAGCAAGGACGCCCAGGCCTGCGCGCTCGACCTCGCGGCGCGCGCCGACGTGCTGATCGAGGGCTTCAGGCCGGGCGTCATGGAGCGCCTCGGCCTCGGGCCCGCGCTCTGCCACGCGCGCAACCCGCGGCTGGTCTATGCGCGCATGACGGGCTGGGGCCAGAATGGCCCGCTTGCCGATCGAGCGGGGCACGACCTCAACTACATCGCGCTTTCGGGCGCGCTGCACGCCATCGGCCGCGACGGCGGGCCGCCGACGCCGCCGCTCAACCTGGTCGGCGACTTCGGCGGCGGCGCCCTCTATCTCGTGGTCGGCGTGCTCGCCGCCCTGCAGTCGCGCCACACGACCGGCAAGGGTCAGGTCATCGACGTCGCCATGGTCGATGGCGCGCTATCGCTGATGACGGCCTTCTACGGCAACTATGCCTCCGGCCGGATGTCGCTCGAGCGCGGCACCAACGTCGTCGACGGCGGCGCGCCCTACTACGACGTCTACCAGTGCGCCGACGGCGAGTACGTCTCGGTGGCCTCGATCGAGACGCGCTTCCGCCGTGAGCTCTACAAGAGGCTCGGCCTCGATCCCGACAGCCTGATTGGTCAGGACGGTGCGGCGCAGCGCCACGCGCTGAAGCCGAAGCTCGCCGCGATCTTCAAGCAACGCACGCGCGCCGAATGGTGCAACGTCTTCGAGGGTAGCGACGCCTGTTTCGCCCCGGTGCTGTCGATCGCCGAGACGGCGGCGCATCCGCACAATGTCGCGCGCGCCGCGCTGCAGGTGATCGATGGCATCACCCAGCCGGCCCCGGCGCCGCGCTTCCAGGGCACGCCCTCGCCCGTGCCGCGGCCACCGCGCCGTTCCGGCACCGACACCGACGACGTACTGCCGCGCTGGGGCGTCGATGCCGACACGATCGGCCGCCTGCGCGCTGCCAACGTCCTCGCCTGAGCCAACGGAGTGCCGTGCAGCCTTACACCATCCTATGGCGATATCGGCATGTCGCGCGCCGACCGCGCCGGGTGACCTGCCGAGCTGGCCGAGTTCCCGCAGGTCGCCGGGGTCCTGGCGCGGCTTGGCCCGCCGATGGCTCGACACCCGCACCGTCGCGAACTGCTCTTGCCTGCTGGAAACGCCAGAGGGAGCCGCGTCATGACATTTAGGGATGCCGATAAGGCGGCTGGCATCGCTGAGGGCGATCTCACAGGTCTCGCCGACGCTGTGTTTCACGATATCCCGGATGCTGTGATTTGTGCTGACTGTGAGGGGCTTATCCGGTTCTGGAATGCCGGCGCGGAGCGCATCTTCGGCTTCTCGCGCGATGAGGCGGTTGGTCAGTCTCTCGAGATCATCGTTCCCGAACGCCTCCGGCAGCGCCACTGGGACGCCTACCGCCGCATGATGGAGACCGGGCGATCCCGGCATCCATCGAACGAACCCCTCTCGGTGCCGGCCCAGACCAAATCCGGACAGACGATCTCCATACAGTTCACGGTTGCGCCGCTGCCCGGTCCGTACGGCGTAGTGGCGGGTATCGTTGCGGTGCTGCGCTACGCGACCGCGACGTTTCAGGAACTGAGGAGACTGCGTGCGGACAAACGCGGGATGTGATCACAATAAACTCATGCCGCGCGCCCGACGAGACAATATCCGTCGCGAATGTTGAGCCCGATCAGCGTGCGATTGATAGAGCCTGCGACAAGCTCAATAGCCTGGACGCCACGGAACATGGCCTGACTACGCCGCGGACAGTGAGTGCAGAGAAAGAGAGCGTTGCGAGTAGCTCGTCAAAGAGAACTTGACGAGTTGCGCCGCCACTCGAGGATTGGCAGGCTTGATGCGAGACGAGAAATGTCGATGCTTCATGCGACGCCCGGCTGTCGTGTGATGGGGCCGTCGGGTTCCGAGGACCATCGAACCGAGCCAAGCAGAACACGCCGAGCTTGTGACGCTGCTGAGCGGCGCCAAGCATGCAGCTCGCGAGCTGAAGCGGGCGCAGATCCTGCTGGCGGCCGACGCGGGGACCGGTGAGGAGAAGATCGCCTGCGCGATTGGGGTGGGCGGCTCCACAGTGTACTGGACCATGCGGCGCTTCGTGCCGGCCAACCGAGTGGCGGCGCTGGGCGAGGAGGCGGTGCCGTGGGCGAGGATGGTGGCGGTACGGCGCTCGCTCGGTCAAAGCTGCCGTCCACGATCTTGAGAAGATAAGATGCTTGGCCTTCGCGGAATGATGATGCCCGGCAATCCTGCCGTCGCGGACTGCCACGACCCGATGTATGACCCGCTATGGGCGGCCGTCGATCTCGGGTTGCCCTTGAGCTTCCCTATCCTCACGAGCCAGCAGGACACGTTCAAGGTACGCGGTCCGAAGATCAATGGCTTTGTGTCGACCATCCGGGACTGTCTGGGCATCATCGGTACATTCTTCTTCGGCGGCATGTTCGAGTGCCATCCGAAACTCGAGCTGGCTTGTGCCGCAGCCGATGTGGGCTCGGTGCCACATTTCATGTACCGTATGGACCGCGCTTGGGAGCGCACCGTTGCTACGCCGCATTCCAGAATGGCTGAATGGCCTTCAAGAAGAACGAGTTCTGCACCGTCCGTCGGCTGATGTGGGCGAACGACTTCCCTTACACTCCACCTGATCGAAAGCGCAGGTCGTTTTTGGTAAGGCAAACCGGGACCGGCACCTGGATCCAGCAAGCTTCGAGGAGGACTCGCCATGTATGAGCTGGTGATTCGTGGAGGCGAGGTCGTGGACGGCTCGGGACTGCCTTCCTATCGCGCCGACATCGGCATTCGTGGTGGCCGCATCTCCCGTATCGGGCGTATCAAGGAGCGAGGCGGAGAGGAGCTAGATGCACGCGGGCTCGTGGTGGCGCCGGGCTTCATTGACGGACACACTCATATGGATGCGCAAGTCGCGTGGGATCCGCTCGGCACTTGCTCATGCTGGCATGGTGTGACCACGGCTATCATGGGCAATTGCGGCTTCACGCTTGCGCCGTGCCGCCCGGACGAGAAGCATCTCGTGCTCCGCAATCTCGAGCGCGCTGAAGACATCCCCGCTGAGGCCATGGCAGCCGGGATCGATTGGACATGGGAGACGTACGCCCAGTATCTCGATGCGCTGGAGGGCTGGCGCAAGGGGATCAACTACGCGGGGTACGTCGGACATTCGGCACTGCGCACCTATGCCATGGGCGAGCGCGCGTTCTCTGAACCAGCGACCGCCGACGATCTCGTGACCATGAAGCGTGAGCTGTCGAACGCGTTACACGCGGGGGCGATCGGCTTCACCACGTCGCGTACGCGAAACCACGCGACGCCCGATGGCAGTCCCGTGGCGAGCCGGGTCGCGGCGTGGAGCGAGGTCCGCGAGCTGGTAGGCATGATGAGCGAGCTTGGAGCAGGCGTCTTCGAAATCGCGAGTGAGGACACAGGCCGCGATCCTGAGCGGATCCGCGACTACCTCGACCGTCTCCGCGATCTCGCCGTGGAGACGGGGGTGCCCGTGACCTGGGGGATGTTCAGCTCGCGGGCGGTACCAGACCACTGGCGGCAGTTCTTCGCGTTGCTGGACGAAACCGCGCGAGCGGGCGGGCGGATGTTCGCGCAGGTGCACAGCCGCGCCATCAGCGTGCTGCTATCCTTCGAGACAGGCCTGCCTTTCGATGGCCTGCCAGAGTGGGGACCGCTGCGTGCCCTTCCGCTCGCCGAACAGCGTGCTGCGTTACGCGACCAAACCCTGCGGACGAGACTCATCGCGGCCGCGAACCGGATGGATTCGGCCCGAGCGGTGGGCGCCGAGGCGCGCCGCCCGGACTACGAATGGCTCTTTCTCATGGAACAGCCGGTTGGGCCGCACCGCTCCATCGCCAGCATCGCACGCGAGCGCGACGTCGATCCGGTCGAGGCGATGATCCAGCTTGCGCTTGAGCGCGACCTTCGCTGCTTCTTCGTCCAACCGCTGTCGAACGGACAGGACGACATCGTGCTCGAAATGATGCGCCATCCCCGGTCCGTGGTGACGTTCTCGGACTCCGGCGCGCACGTCTCACAGATCATGGATTCCTCGCTTCAGACGCACGTGCTCGCGTATTGGGTGCGGGAGCGGAAGGCGCTGACGTTGGAGGAAGGCGTTCGCCTGCTGACCCTTGAGCCGGCCTCTGCCTGGGGACTTCATGATCGGGGCCTGCTGCGCGAGGGATTGGCCGCCGACCTCGTTGTGTTCGATCCCGACCGAGTTACGCCGCTCATGCCCGAGGTCGTCGACGACCTGCCGGCGGGGGCGCGGCGGCTGCGCCAGAAGGCGACGGGCTTTGCGGCATCCATCGTCAACGGCGTCGTCGTGCTGCGCGACGGCGAGCATACCGGCGCACATCCCGGCCGCGTGCTCCGCGGCCCTCTCGCCGCGGCAGCGCTCCGCTAGCGGCGAAGCGGGAGATACAATGCGAGGCAGCAGATGATCTCCCATCCGCTGGCCGGCGTGCTGGTCGTGGATTTCACGCAGTACGTTGCCGGTCCGGTCTGCACTCGGGCAATGGCCGAGCTGGGCGCCGAGGTGATCAAGATAGAACTGGCACCGCAGGGCGACTTAGCCCGGGCCATGCCAGTCAAGCGCAACGGGCGCAGCGCTTATTTCATCCAGCAGAACCTCGGCAAGCGCAGCCTGTGCGTCGACCTGCGCGACAAGCGTGGGCTCGATCTGGTCAAGCGGCTGATTGCCAAGGCCGAGGTAATGGTGGAGAACTTCTCTCCTGGCACGATTGCGCGTCTGGGTCTCGGCTGGGAAGTGGTGCACGCCTTGAACCCTGAGCTGATCTTGTGCTCGGTTTCAGCCTTCGGCCAGTCCGGTCCGCTTTCCCAGCAGCCCGGTTTCGATTTCATTGCCCAGGCCTACACCGGCGTGACGGCAATGATCGGCGACAAGGACGGCATCCCGCCGATGGCCGGCGTCGCCATCGGCGATGTTGGCGCCGGCGTCACGGCGCTGGCCATGATCCATGCCGCGCTCTATGGGCGACTGAAGCACGGCGACGGTGGGCGCTGGCTTGACGTCGCGCTGATCGACTTCTACTTCCACAGCCACGGCTTGGCAGTGGAACTGGCCAGCGCGTCGGGCGGCACCATCAAGCCGACCCGCAACGGTAGCCGGCACTTCTCGGTGGTGCCAGCCGGCATCTACAAGAGCCGCGAAGGCCATATCGTGCTGGTGCCGGTAGGCGAGGACATGTGGCGTCGCCTGGCCCGCGCCGTGGATCGTGCCGATCTTTTAGACGATCCTCGCTTTGCCGACAGTGCCGGGAGGGCACGTCATGTCGAGGTGCTGGAGCAGATCATCACCGACTGGCTCCAAGCGCAGCCCTCCGATGCTGTGGCACTCGGCGTGCTGCAACAGCACCGCGTGCCTTGCGCCCCGGTGCTCTCGGTCGAGGACGCCATGCGTCACCCGCACCTGGTCGAGCGCTACACCGTGCGCGACGTCGAGGACGCTGCGCTAGGCCTGTTTCAGGTGCCCGGCCCGCTCCTGCACGTGGTCGGCCAGCCGCCAGTCAACACACCCACCGCACCCTCGCTGGGCGAGCACAACGCGGATGTGCTGTCGCGCCATTTGGGATTGGCCGCAGCCGAGATTGCAGTGTTGGAAGGTGACGGTGTGCTGAGGCGCGACGTCGGCTAGACTAAGACTAGTCGCGGACGCGCTCGCTGCCACAATGGCTATCCATGGCAAACATTGAGGAGATCATTGCGGCGGCGGCGAGGGTGTTTCAGCGGAAGGGCTATCACGCCGCCACCGTCCAGGACATCGCGGATGCTGTCGGTATCCTCAAGGGTAGCCTTTACCATCATTTCAAGAGCAAGGACGATCTGCTTTACTTCATCGTCAAGGAACCGATCTTCCGGATGTACAGCAGGATGGGCGAGATTGCTGCCAGCGATCTGCCGGCGAGCGAGAAGCTCCGACGCGCCATTCTGGCTCACCTCGATGGCTTCGACCAGCACTACCCCACCTGTTCGTCTATCTCCGCGAGCGGGAGGAGATGAAGCGCCTGTTCCGCCAGCAGCTCAATCTCTCGCCGAAGCAGTATGAAGGCTATTGGCAACGGATCTTACGTGAGGGCGTAAAGGCCGGCGAGCTTCGAGCGGATCTGGACGTGCCGGTGGTCACGTACGGTCTGCTCGGGATGCTGAATTGGGCATACAAATGGTACAAGCCTCGCGGACGGCTCGGTGTGCGCGAGGTCGCCGAACAGTTCTCGACGCTCGCACTCGCCGGTCTTTCTGTTGCGTCGCCGAAGACGAGGCCCTCCCGCAAGCGTCGTCGCTGATGCTAGAGTGTGATGGCTTTGGATCGGCTCATATCCTGAGTAGGCTGGCAAGTTGCCGCATTCGCCCGGCCGACCTCATCGGAATCCGCATGCAGATCGCATCGGCGGAATGCTGAGCGGCATTTCGCAGCCAATCTTTGAGCTTGGCGAAGAACATCTCGACCTCCGTGGGAGCCGAGGCTGTCCCTGATGACGATGTCGCCTGGCATAAGGGTTGGCACGAGAACCTTCTGGACATAGGGCAAGAAGCCTTGGCCATTGATCGGGCCTTCAAGATCGTGGTCTTCCAACGTCGATGTCGCTCCCTGGCCTTCAGGCGCTGGCCGCGAGGCACCCAGCCAGCTGCGAAGGATCGATGCGGTTCTAGGCGGCCGAACTGCCACTTCGATGTACCGATATTGCGGGAAATGCACGTCCGTCATTGCGCAGTTCTCGCAGCAAGTTCCGCCAGTATTTCCGGCGCATCGCTCCCTAGGGTCCCCATGGGTCGATGGATCATGGGCGGGGTGCCCTGTAAGCGCAGGGGGCTTGCCAAGAGTGGCCAGACTTGGCCCGTGGCATCCCGTGCGTGGATCACAAGGCGGCGCGCGCAGGTCTGCTGCGCCTGCAGCATCTCTGCGGCCGAGAGGATGGGCGCAGTGCGGCAGCCGGCCTCAGAGAGAGCGGCGGCAAGCGCCGCCCGCGTCATGCCCCGGGCGCGTTCGAGAGTTAAGCCTGCTGGCAGCATGTCCTTGTCCGCCATGCCGTCCGCCTCGACCAGCACGAATCCGTCCCTTGCGGGAACGGCGATGGACATCGGTGCTGCTTGCTCGCCGTTCCATAGAATTGCCGAGAGCCAGGCGCAGACGTCCTGCATGGAAAGGTCGATGAACTGGCCGAGCCCGGTCCGGTCACGTGCCTCCAGAGCGGCAAGAATCGAGACTACTGCAATCTCGGCCCCCATCACGTCGGCGATGGAGATGCCAGCTTTCACCGGCACGTCGCCGGCTCGTGTCAGATCCATGAAGCCCGACATGGCCTGAATGACAGTGTCGAAGGCCGGCCGCCCGGGATAGATCGTGTCCGCGCCGAAGCCTGAAACGGCACAGTAGATGAGGTGCGGATTGATGCGTGCCAGCTGCTCGCTGGAGCAACCCCGCTTGGCGAGGGCGCCCGGCTTCAGGTTCTCGATCAGCACGTCGGATCGCCCGACGAGATTCTTCAGGGTCTCGACGTCGGGCGGACGCTCGAGATCCAGGACAAGGCTGCGTTTGCCGACGTTGGTGTACGTGAAGAAATAGCCGGTGCCATCCTTGATCGGCGGCCAACCTCGGACTGGCTCGCCCTCACGCGGCTCGATCTTGATCACGTCGGCGCCGATCGACGTCTGCCTGTTCGGGCCGATACGCTTCCTTGGACGCAGGAACTGATCGAGTGGGCGGGCCGCTTCGTGGGCAGCGGCTCGGTTTGGCAAGACGCTCGACCGCGTTGTTCAGCGTCTCCCAATGCGTTATATAGGCGACGCCATCCGCAGTGGACTTGATTGCCATGGCTTCGTTGAGGTCCGCCCCCGCGGAGAAATATCGCGGACCTCCGGTGACAATCACGCCGCGCACCGACGGATTCTCGTCCGCGCTGGCACAAGCCGTCGCGATCTCCTGCATCATCCTGACGCTGAAGGCGTTGCGTCGGTCCGGCCGGTTCAGCGTGATGACAAAGGACGCGCCGTCCTGGCTTGTGACGATGGTTTCGAACGCCATTTGCGACAACCTTCCGATGGTTCGCAGTTGACAAATGCGGGGATCGGGCATGCTGGCACAAGCAGAGGCGCCTGGTCGCCCGCTTGAACCGCGCCCCAAACTCACATCAACCAAACGCACGGTCAAGTCTCCGTGCCATCTGTGTCGGCTGAAGCGTTCGCCCGACGCTGCTCTTGGTCACCACGGTCCTACCAATTGGCCGTGCCCCAGCATTTATGCATCTGCCATCTGTGGCCAGTCCCGCTGTTGGCGATGCTCGGCGATGCGCAGCCGCGCAAAAGTTACGGTTTTCGCAATTCTTCATCGAGCAAGGCCCTGTTGATTCCAGATAGCGCACCTAGGCATACTGAACTTGGGAAGGGGTGCCGCTTTTTCGGTCGTGGGGACCGTCCACAGCGGAGCCGGGCGCGGTATCGGCCAGCTGACCGATACCGCTCTTCCCGAGCCCAGCAGGGAAACCCGCCGTCGCTGGTTCGGGCCATTCATGTGAAATCTGAAAGCCCTTCTTCGCGATATCGGCGTGGCCCTCTATAGGTGGCTGCGAGCGACTGCAAGCGCGCTTGCGCGCGAAGCCATCAGGATGGCGCGACTAACCGAGTCCCAGCTTGGGACGCACCCAGGAGGCCAGCTTTCCGATGGCGTCGTCGGCCTCCGGCGCGACGCCCGCCAGGAAGTGGAAGACGTGCTGCATGTCGGGATAGACGTCGACGGTGACATCGACCCCCGCCTTGCGCGCCCTCTCGGCGAGCCGTTGGCTGTCGTCGAGCAGCGTCTCGTCGCCGCCGACCTGGATGTAGACCGGTGGCAAGCCCTTCAAGTCGGCATAGAGCGGACTGGCCAACGGGTCCTTCGGGTTCCCGCCCTCGCCCAGGAACGTGCCGGCCATCACCTTGATGATGTCGCGCGACACCAGAACGTCCTTCTCGGCATTGCTGTCAAAGCTCTTGCCGGTCGCCTCCATGTCGACCCACGGCGACAACGGCATGGTTGCAGCCGGCATCGGCAAGCCGCGCTCGCGCACCCGCAGCAGCGTCGTGATCGCAAGCCCACCACCGGCCGAATCGCCGGTGAGCGCAATGTGCTGCGGCTTGACGCCCTGATCGAGCAGCCAGCGATAGCTGGTCACCACGTCGTCGACTGGCCCCGGATGCACGTGCTCCGGGGCGCGGCCGTAATGTACAATCAGCGCGCGGCAGCCGATCACCTTGGCGAAGTGCCCGTACACCTTGCGATGCGTGTACATCGAGCCAGTGACGTAGCCGCCGCCGTGAGTGCAGAGCAGCACGCGGTCCTGCACGCAGCCCTTCGGCGTCGCCCACAGCGCGGGCACGCCGCCGGCCGTCACCTCGACATAGTCAACGCCGCCAGGCTCGGCAGTGACGTCGCCCCAGTGCTCGAACATGCGGCGCATCTGGTCGAGCTCCATGGACGGGTTGGCGGCGAGCGCCGCCACCCAGCCCTTGTAGAGCGTCTTGAGCTCCTCCGACTGTACGCTCGGCATCTCGCCCTCCCTCACTCGGCCGCCGCGCGCTGCGCCGCCGGCGCGCCGACATAGTCGATGCCGACGCTCGGCAGCTCCGCCTTGCCGCCGCACTCGCGGGCGATGACCGGCATCACTTCCTCCGCGAAGAGCTGCATCTGGTCCTCGATCTCACGGCCCTCGAAGCCGCCGAGCTCGAACCAGGCGAGGAACGAGAAGTCCTCGTAACCGCACTCGGTCTTCATCTTCATGATCTTGTCGATCACGAACTGCTTGGAGCCCTGGATGGCAATCTCGCGCTCGAGCTCCATGGCGCGCGCCGCCCGCTCGAGCGCCTGCTTCTCCTTGCCCGGGGTGGTGATGTGGATGTAGCGGCTGGTCATGATGCCACGCCGCTTGGCGGCGTCCCAACCGTACTTGAAGCGGCCGCGCCCGTGCATGTCCGGCCAGCCGGCCTTCTCGGCCGCCTCATAGTAGATATCGATGTTCTTGCGCAGACGGTCGTTGGGCTCGACGATCATCACGCCGTTCAGTCCCTTCTCAGCCGCCCACTTGATCGAGCGCGAACTGGTCACCGGCTCCCAGAGCTGCGGATGCGGCTTCTGCACCGGTTGCGGAAAGACCTGCAGCTCCTTCAAGGTCGTGGTCGTTGCCTGCACGGGATTGCCTGCGGAGTACATGTCGGGCTCGCCGATCGCCACGACGTCGTCGAGTGCGCGACCGGCCTTCTCCATGCCGAAATAGGCCAGGGTCTGCTTGTGGTTCCACTTGGTGTAGGTCGGCGGCACCGAGAAGTTCTCGCCATGATGGGAGAAGGAGTCCTCCGTCCAGCACTTCTTCATCACCGCGATGACTTCCTCGAAGGCCTTGCGGTTGCGTTCCTGGTCCTGGATGGTCGAGCCGTAGGGGCGTCCCAGCGTCTCGTTCTCACGCGGCTGATAGCCGCGACCGACACCGCACTCGACCCGACCGCCGCTGATCACGTCCAGGAGTGCGACCTGCTCGGCGAGCCGCACCGGATGATGCCAGACCACGATGTTGGCGCACTGGCCGAGGCGGATCTTCTTGGTGTGCGTGGCGATCGCCATCTGCGTCATCAGCGGATTGGGACTCATCTCCGCGCCTTCGGGCTGGAAGTGATGCTCGGTCAGCCAGAAGGACTGGAAGCCCAGCCGCTCGGCAAGAATGCCCTGGCGCACTTGATTCACAAGCGTCTCCTGGGCTGCCCGATGGACTTCCTTGAGCGAGCCGTCGTTCACCGCCACACCGTCCTTGGTCAAGGTCACCGGCAGGGTCGAAGCACCGTTGTGGAAGACTCCGATTTCCAGCATGTCCTGATCTCCTGTTTGCGTTTCCTTCCATGCCGCACGCGGCATGACCGCTGGAGCGCAACTAGCGTGCCAGAAGGAAAATCACGGCACGGCAAGGACTTGCCGGATGGCATGCATGGCAGCTTGATGCGCAGCGCTACACATCCTGCGCGGCGACTGTTGCGAAACGCTACAGCGCACTCGATTTACAGGGTCGCAATCGGGCGCCTATCCTCTCGGCAAGCAAGCTGCCTCCTCGACCGTCGATCCCCGCGTCGAGCATCTCGTCACGAAGAGCCGAAGCGGTGCGCCGCGATCGGCGGCAGCCCTTGGGAGGAGCTTGGTGATGAAAGATATCCCGCTCGCTCAGCTGTGCTCCAAGGACTACATCCGGACCGTCGGCAGGGTCTGGGAAAGGTTCGTCACCGACCGCCCGGTCGACGACGATGCCGTGCGCGATGTCGTCATCGAGTCGTGGCGCCGCTGCCGGCAGAACGGCGTCAATCCGGCGACCAAATCGGCGCCACTGCGGGTCAACGCTCCTGACGTCGACCGCTTCCAGCGGCGCAACGCGCCGTTCTACGACGCGGTGCGCGCGTGCGTGCCGCCGATCGTTCCCTATCTCATGGGTTCGCGCACCATCCTGATCACCAGCGATCCCGACGGCACCCTGCTGTCGGTCGACGGCGATCCGCATCTCACCGACCGGCTCGCCGCTGACCACATCGTTCCGGGCGCCGCGTGGCACGAGTGCAGCAGCGGCACCAATGCGGTGGGCACGGCGCTGGCGCTGGGGAAGGCGCTGCACATCCATGCCGAGGAGCACTTCTGTGAAGTCGCCAAGCCCTGGAGCTGCACCGCCGCGGTGATCCGCGATCCACTAGACCGTCGCATCGTCGGCGTGGTCGATATCACCGGGCCGCCCGACACGGTCAACGCGCAGACCTGGCCGTTCGTCATGTCGCTGGTCGGCCAGCTGCAGGGCCACTTGCAGAAGCACGCGCTGGCCAAGCGGGCGCGGCTGATTGAGCTGTTTGAAGCCGCAATTGGCGGGCGTGAGACCGCTGCCGTCCTGCTCGACGCGCAGGGCCGCGTGATCGCGCGCACGGTGCAGGCCTCCTCGGCATTGCGCGAGCACGGCCTCAGCCGGACGCAAGCGATGGGCGAACTTGTCGCGGCACCGCGCGGAGAGGTCGCGCCGAAATGGCTGGCATCGCTGGCGCCGGGAATCCGGCCGGAATGGCTGTCCCCGCTCAGGGAGAATGGGCATTGCATCGGCGCCATCCTGCATTTGCCTACGACCGGTCGCGGACAGCGCACGAGGTCGCACCGCACGGAGGCAGAGGAGCCGCTGGCGCCAGCTTTCCAAGCGCTGCTTCAGACATCACCATCGCTCGAGAGCCTTCTGCGGCAGGCCGAGCGTTTCGCCGCAGCGAGCACACCGTTGCTGCTCGAGGGGGAGACCGGCACCGGCAAGGATGTGCTGGCGCGTGCCGTGCACGCGGCGGGTCCTTTCCAGTCGGGTCCTTTCGTGCCTGTCAATTGCGCTGCCTTGCCGCGCGATATCCTGGCAAGCGAGCTGTTCGGCCACGCCGAAGGAGCTTTTACCGGCGCGCGCCGTGGCGGCTCCCGCGGCCGTTTCGAGCAGGCCCATGGCGGCGTGCTGTTCCTCGACGAGATCGGCGATATGCCCTGCGACCTGCAGCCCTACCTGCTGCGCGTCCTGGAGGAAGGCGCGGTGTGGCGGCTCGGCGAGGCGGCGCCGCGCAGGATCGCGATGCGAGTCATTGCCGCCACCAATCGTCCTCTTGCCAAGGACATGGCGGCCGGGCGCTTTCGCGCCGACCTCTATCATCGTCTCAACGTCACTTGCCTGAGCTTGCCGCCACTGCGCGAACGGACAGGCGACATTCCGCATCTTGTCGGGCATATGCTGCGCGACATCGCTGGTGCGGCGTCTGCGACACGGATCGCACCGGAGGTCATGGATGTCTTCCTGCGCTACCGTTGGCCTGGTAACGTACGCGAGTTGCGCAATTGTTTGGAGCGCATGGTTCTGCTGGCGACGGACCCTATACTCGGCCTCGATCTTCTGCCGACGGCAATTCTGGAGGATGAGTCGCCGTGCGGCTTACCCCTCGCCTCGACGATCCGCGGCGCCGAGCGACACACGGTGCTAGCCGCCATTCGGCGCGAGGGCGGGAACCTCAGCCGCGCCGCTCGATCGCTAGGTATCGCCCGAACGACGCTCTATCGGCACATCCGTCGCTGCAGTACCGATTGAAGTCATTGTCGAGGGTGTTCGATTTCGCTTGAGCCGTACGTGGTACGGGCGGCGTTCCCATTTTCCAGATCAGGCCCTGCCGCGGGGAGGAGTCATGCTTGAAACGTGGCTCTACGGCCCGGTCAAAAGCCTTCTCCAAACCGCCAATGCGCGCACCGGCAATCAAGATCGGTTTGCTTCGCACAACGTGGTCCTTCACGTCCGGATAAGTCCCCCTGCGCAGGTGGCTTTCCCTCGCTTCAAAGACAGTCGGGTGCTGGCGAGCTATGTTCTCTCGATTCTCGGAATAATGTCTCTCGACTGAAGTGCATTCTTTCGCTCGTCTGCCAGGCTATGTCGGAAAGGTGCTGATGCACTCGCGACCTGCACTCGGATCAAGGAATGCACCATGATTCCCAGCAGCCGCATGCTGCTGCGCGCTGGCATCGCCTCAAGGGGCCGTGGTTGCCGGCAGTGCGGGCGGTTGGAAGTACCAGCTCGAGGGTGTCGTGTTTCAAGGCGGGGTGGCGGGCCCGATCAAAAAGCCGTGCTGGCCGATCCGCGGTGAGGCAATGGATTGGGCCGGTAATGTCGCAGAAGGGTCGGAAGGGGGCCGGCTCGCGCCGTCTTTTCTTTCGAATGCCTCCTTCGGAAGCGTCGGCGCCGGCTATTCGGCGGCCGACTGCGCCGTCGGCAGCACGTAGTCCTTGAACTGCTGGCGCAGTGCCACCTTCTGGATCTTGCCCGTCGCGGTGTGCGGGATCTCCTTCGCGAAGACGACGTCGTCGGGCATCCACCACTTGGCGATCTTGCCGTCGAGATAGCCCAGGATCTCCTCCTTGGTGGGGCTCCTGCCCTGCTTCGGCACGATCACCAGCAACGGCCGCTCGTCCCACTTGGGATGGGCGACGCCGATCACCGCAGCCTCGGCGACGTCAGGATGGCCGACCGCCAGGTTCTCGAGGTCGATCGAGCTGATCCACTCGCCGCCGGACTTGATCACGTCCTTGGCGCGGTCGGTGATCTGCATGAAGCCCTCGGGATCGAGGGTGGCGACATCGCCGGTGTCGAACCAGCCACCCTCATCCAGCACCTGGCCGCCCTCGCCTTTGAAGTAGCCGCTGGCGATCCAGAACCCGCGCACCATCAGGTGACCGAAGGCCTTGCCGTCGCGCGGCAGCTCATTGCCGCCGTCGTCGCTGATCTTCAAGTCCACACCGAACACGGCGCGGCCCTGCTTGGCCTTGTATTCGAGCTGCTTCTCGAATGGCCAGTCTGCCATCTTCGCCTTCATCACCCCGGTGGTGCCCAGCGGGCTCATCTCTGTCATGCCCCAGGCATGGATCACAGTGACACCGTACTGCTTCTCGAAGGTTGCGATCATCGAGGCCGGTGCCGCCGACCCACCGATCACCGTGCGGTTCATGTACGGCAGCTTGAGGTCGTGCTCCTTCATGTAGTTCAGCAGCATCAGCCAGACAGTCGGCACGCCAGCCGACATGGTCACCTTCTCCTGGTCCATCAGCTCGTAGACGTTCTGGCCGTCGAGCTCGCGGCCGGGGAACACCAGCTTGGCGCCGCACATCGGGGCGCCGTAGACGATGCCCCAGGCGTTGGCGTGGAACATCGGCACCACCGGCAGGATGGTGTCGCGCGAGCTGATGCCCAGCACGTCCTGCATGCAGGTGGCGAAGCTGTGCAGCACGGTGGAGCGGTGGGCGTAGAGCACGCCCTTGGGGTTGCCCGTGGTGCCCGAGGTGTAGCAGAGCGACGAGGCGGTGCGCTCGTCGAGCCTCGGCCACTCCATCTCGCCGCTCTCCGGCGCGATCAACTCCTCGTAGCAGATCACGTTGGGCAGCGAGGTCCCCGGCATGTGCTTTCGGTCGGTCAGGATGACGTAGCCCTTGGCCGACTTCAGCTCCGGCGCCATCTGCTCGAGCAGCGGCACGAAGGTGAGATCGGTGAAGATGTAGCTGTCCTCGGCATGGTTCGCGATGTAGACGATCTGCTCGGCGAACAGCCGCGGGTTGATGGTGTGCAGCACGGCGCCGATGCCGGAGACGCCGTAATAGCACTCGAAGTGGCGGTAACCGTTCCAGGCCAGCGTGGCAATGCGGTCACCCGGCTTGACGCCGAGCCGCTGCAGCGCCTGGGCGAGCTGCTTGGAGCGCCGCTGCGCGTCGCGGTAAGTGTAGCGATGGATCGGCCCCTCGATGCTGCGCGAGACAATCTCGACCTCGCCGTGATAGGTCGCCGCAAAGTCGAGCAGTGACGATATCAACAGCGGTCGGTCCTGGATAAGGCCAAGCATGATCTCCTCCCGACGAAAAATGGCGCAAGCGATGTCTCGAGTTAGCTGGAATAGCTCATCCGACTGCCTGCTTTTCCTGAGCGGTGGCCGGGCTGTCTGTCCCTGTCAAATCCGTCAGCAGCGGCAGAACCTCGGCGGCGACGCGCTCGATCTGCGCCTGGCGCAGCTCATAGGGGCCCAGCAAGTCGAGCACAATGTGCCGCACGCCGGCGGTATAGAAGGCACGCATGCACTCGGCAACGTTGGTCGCCGGGCCGAGGGCACAGTAGCGTTGCGCCGCCTTGCGGAAATCCATGGCGTAGCGAACGCTTAGTGTCTCGGACGCCGCGTCGAGCGCCTTCTCGTATGTGTCGTCCAGCCGCGTGAACAGCAGATGGCCCGTGCCGAAGCGGGCAAGCTTGCGCCCAGCGGCTGTCGCAGCCATCGCGATCACATCGAGGCTGCTTCGGTACATCTCCGGTGTTACCACGTACGACATCCAGCCATCGGCCAAACGGCCACTGCGCTTCAGCGCTCCTTCCGATCGTCCGCCGCACCAGATCGGCGGGCCTCCCGATTGCCGCGGGGGTGGCTGCATCTGAACTTCGCTGAAGGTGCTGAACCTTCCCTGATGCGTGACCGGCTCGCCAGTCCAGAGCTTGCGCAGTACCACGATCCCTTCGCTGAGCCGCGCGCCGCGCTCCCGAATTGGCGCGCCGGCCAGAGCGTATTCCTTAGGGAACTCGCCGCCGACACCAACGCCAAAGATGAGGCGCCCCTCGGTCAGATGGTCGAGGGTCGCAACCTGCTTGGCCACCGGCCCCGCGTGCCGCAGTGGCAGTAGATAGACCGATGTCCCAAACAGCAGCCGCCGGCTGACGACGGCAGCCTGAGCAAGCTGTAGCAGCGGATCAAGGATGGGGATGGCGAAGGCGATGTGATCGCCAACCCACAGCGAGTCGAAGCCGCTTCGGTCCACGAGTTGCACCAGCGAGACCAGTTCGTCGATGCGTGGAAGCCATGGGCCAGTCGCAGGTTCGGTGCGACGATGGATGGTCTGGATGCCGATTCGTAGGCGAGCATCGAGTGGCAGTGGCATGGACGTCTCCCCCGAGGACCGGAACTCAGATGGTGGCAAAGCCCTGGAAGGCATGCGGTATCCGGCGGATGTCGGCGACGAGCTCGCGCATCAGTCCGGGCGCCGTTGCCGGTGCGAAGTTCAGCTCGATAGCGTCAGCCGCTCCGCCGAAACGGGTTTCGATGGCAGGGACGATCTCGTCGTAAGTGCCACAGGCCGCAAAGATGCGCACAACGTCGTCCGAGACAAGTGCCGCCATTTCCTTCCAGCGGCCCTGGACCGAGAGATCGTGCAGCTTCATCCCGAGATCCTGGAGCCCATGCAGCTCCAGGATGGGCATATAGGTACGCGTGGAACCGTAGAAGGCGATGCGGAAGCGCACCCAGTCCATGGCTTTCGCCACCGACGCGGCGTCCGGCCCGGTCGCGACGAAGCCGCCGCCATGCACGTTGAAATGCTCGCGCTTGCGGCCGCTGCGGCGCATGCCCTCCACCAGGCGCGGGATGCACACTTCCTCAAGATAGCGCCGCGAGCAGATCGGGTGCAGCCGCACACCGTCGGCGACCTCACCGGCCACCCGCAACATTGCCGGCCCAACCGCTGCAATAGTCACCGGGACCATCGGCAGGCCGGTCGGCTCGGGCGAAAAATCCGGGGTCATAAGCGTGAGCCGATAGTACTCGCCCTCGTAACGCAGCTCTTCGCCAGTCTGCCAACAGCGCCAGATCGCGCGCAGCGCTCGAACATAGTCGCGCAGACGGGGTGCCGGCGGGCTCCAAGGAACGCCGAAGCGGCGTTCATTGTGGCCTTTCACCTGGCTGCCCAGCCCGAGCACGAAGCGGCCTGTTGAATTGGCGTGCAGGTCCCAAGCCTGCATTGCTGTCACCGCCGGACTGCGCGGAAAGGCGACTGCGACAGACGTGGTAAGCGCGATTCGTTTGGTCGCAAGCGCCGCGACGGCGAGCGGCAAGAATGGGTCATGCTTCGCCTCCACCGTCATGAGCGCGTCGAACCCAGCCGTCTCCGCCGCTCGCGCTGCCGATCCGGTCTGATTCCAGTCGTTCACCGGCAGCATCGTAAACACCTGCATCGCGCCCAACCCCTCACATGATCCGCTCGTCGGCATTCAGGTTGCGATCCGCCGGCACAGTCGGTCGAGCGCGGCGTCCGCCTCTCGGACGATTTGCTGGACGACCTCAGCAGCCGGCACAACCGACCCGACCAGACCGCAGCTTTGGCCTGCGGGCAAAACGCCGTTCTCCACATCACCCTCCAGCCGGCCGCGCTCCGAAGCCGGGTGACCCACGTGCACGGCCTGCAAGGGATAGGGTTCGATCTCGTGCTCGCGCCCAACCCAGGAGTCGGTGAAACGGTTGCGAATCAGACGGCAAGGCTTGCCGCTGTGGGCCCGGGTCACGACGGTCCCAGCGGTGCTGGTTGCCACGATCTTCTTCTTGTAGTTTTCGTGCGCCCGCGCCTCATAGGTGGCGATGAAGCGCGTGCCCATCCAGATCCCTTGTGCGCCGAACGCCAATGCCGCAGCGAGCCCGCGTCCGTCTGCAAGGCCGCCGCCAGCCAGGACTGGCACCTCCACGGCGTCTACGACCGCTGGCACCAGCACCGCAGTTCCGATCTGGCCAACATGGCCGCCGCCGTCACAACCCGTGGCAATAACTGCATCAACGCCATCTGCAACGGCACGCTCCGCATGCTGCACTGCTCCGACCACCGACATCACGAAAATGCCGCGCGCGTGCGCCTCCGGCACTACGGCGGCGGGGCTGCCGAGCCCTGATATGAGCACGGGGACTCGCTCATCAAGGACCACCTTCACCATCGCAGCGACAGAGGCCGTATAGCGTTCGACCTCCGCCCCGGCGGCCCGCACGGTTGCGAACAAGATGTCGACGCCGAATGGCCTGTCCGTGCGCGCCCGCACAGCACGGATCTCACTACGTAGCTCGTCTGCCGTCATGTTCGATCCGGCACCAATCACACCGAGACCACCGGCGGCTGATACCGCCGCGGCGAGTTCTGCGCGCGCGACCCAGCCCATGCCCGCCTGGAATACCGGGTGCTCCAAGCCAAGTCGCTTGCAGAGCGGTGTCAGTAGGCGGTGCCGGGCCAGTGTGGCCAACGTTTCCCTCGTCGGCGTCATGAAGGTCCTTCCCTGATGCGAACTAGGCGATCGCCTTCATCGACATCATTCGCTCCGGTATCGCTACCGCAAAGCGGCTCGTGCTGGCACTCGGGTCGTTCGCTCTAATCGCGTCGCCTCTGGTTCCCTTACCCGCGTCGTCGCTGGTCTTGTGCGCAAACCAACTCCTAGTCTGCGTTGACACACCTTGCACTATAGGTAGGCACTATAGGTAGGCTATTCGAATTGTCATTCGAAAATTTGCTGAACTTGTCGGAATTAGCTGGACGGCTCGCCGGCTTCGATTTGACTCGGCTGGCATTTCAAATGAACATTAGATTTCGACTTATATGCGGTGAAGGCCCATGGAAACAGCCCCCGATCTGACGCATCCAGACTTCATCTCTGATCCGCACAACGTGTATCGGCGGCTGCGCGCAGAAGAACCTCTTCACTGGAACCCATCCCTTAAGGGATGGGTTATCACGCGCCACGCCGATGCCTCTCTGGTGTTGAAAGACCCCCGCTTTTCGGCTGCAAAGCTGGATCCCTTTCTGAGCCATATCGGACCAGACACGCGAGGCAAGATCGAGCGGCTAACCGCTGTGCTGGCGGATTGGATGGTGTTCAATGATCCACCGCGCCATGAGAAGCTGCGCAAGGCCCTTGCCAAGTGCTTCCTGCCGCAGGAAATCGCGCGTCTCCAGCCGATGATAACGCAACGCGTTGAAGAACTGCTGAACGGCTTCAGGGGGCGCGATCGGGTGGATTTCATCGAGGCGTTCGCCTTTCCGTTGCCGGCGCGCGTGATTTCGGACCTGTTCGGTGTTCCCAGGGAGCGGGTCGAGGATCTCAGAAAGTGGTCCGAAAACCTCAAGGACTTCGTCGCCTTGGCCCGCGCCACGCCGGACAAGTACGACCGGGCAAGCGCGGCTGTAAGTGAGATGGTCACATTCTTTCGCGAGACGCTCCATGACCACCGCCGCAATCCACGTGACGACCTGACCGGGCGGCTTCTTGAAGCAGGGACCGGACCGGAGGGACTGAGTGAAGACGAGATGGTTTCGACGCTCATCCTCCTGCTCTTTGCTGGCCACGAAACAACGGCCAGCCTGTTGGCCAACGGGCTCTATTGGCTCCTGCGAAACCCGGCCTCGATTGAGGCGCTGCGGCGCAATCGGTCCCTCATCCCGGGCGCTGTCGAGGAAATGCTGCGGTACGAGGGGCCTGCCCAGACGGTGACGCGGATTGCGACCGAAGATCTGCGTTTGGCTGATGCGGATATCCGACGAGGGCAGCGTGTTTTCGTTGCGCTGAATTCCGCCGCCCGAGATTCGACCGTCTTCGCGGACCCCGACCTTTTCAAGGTTGACCGTCCTGTCAACCGCCACGTCGCCTTCGGTTTGGGCATTCACTTCTGCCTTGGTGCACCGCTCGCCCGCCTCGAAGCTCGGATTGCGTTCGACCGGCTGCTTTCGAGGCTGCCGGAAATCCGGCTCGAGACGCCTCAACCGGAATGGCACGACGAACTCGTGACGCGCAGCATGAAGCAGCTCGTTATCTCTTATGTCATGGCGGACTGAAACATGTCGCATGCTCCATTCGGTCAAGATGCCGCCCTCGCCGCCCGAATTACTGTTGGCGAGCTCTTGCGGGCGCAAGCGCGCATGCGGCCGAGATCGCCAGCCGTTGTCGATCGAGGCCGCATGTGCACCTATGGTGAGTTCAATACGCGCGTAAACCGCCTGGCGCATGCCCTGGCCGCTCTCGGGCTGCAGCGAGGCGATCGCGTCGCAATCCTTTCCGAGAACCGTTGCGAATACCTTGAGTTGGCTTTCGCCGGGGCAAAGCTCGGGCTGATCCTCTGCGCTCTGAATTGGCGGCTTACCGAAGAAGAGCTGGCTCACTGCATTCGTTTGACGACACCCAAGGCGGCGCTGGTCTCGGAGCGGTTCGCGGGTGCGCTGAGCGCCCTCGAACATGGCTGTCACACCATCATCGAACTGGGGGCGGATTACGAGAAACGGCTGGCGGCACAGCCTGTTGACGAACCCGACATCGCGGCACAGCCAGAGGATGGTCTGGTTATCATCTACACCAGCGGAACAACCGGACTGCCCAAGGGCGCCCTGATCAGCCACCGGGCCGAGATCGCGAGGCTGCACGTGAACTGCCTCGACTTTGACCTCGATCGCACTGATGCCTTCGTGGCATGGCCCCCAATGTTCCACATGGTGTCATTGGACCAATCGATCAGCTTGCTCAGCATCGGCGGGAAGGTGGTCATCGTCGACGGGTTCGACGTTGCCCGGATCTTGGAGAGCGTCGAGACGGAGCGGCAATGGTGGCTTGTCCTGATGCCCGGCATGATCGACCAGGTTATTCGTGAGCTTCGTGCGCGAACCATCAGGCCCAAAGGAATCAAATTGATTGGCGCCATGGCCGACCTCGTTCCGCGGGCGCAGATCGCGGAGATCACGCAGCTGCTGCAGGCCTCCTACGCCAATACTTTCGGCTCGACCGAAACCGGAATCCCGCCGATGTCGGGTGGTCGCATCCCCATCGGTGAGGTGCCGACCGAGCTGTCAAAAAGCCAAAACTCGCTGTGCGAGTTCCGACTCGTCGATGCGGAAGACCGGGACGTGCCAGATGGAACACCTGGAGAGCTGGCATTCCGCGGTCCAACGCTTTTCAGCGGCTACTGGAACGCCCCGGAAGTGAACGCGAAGGACTTCCGCGGTGGATGGTTCCACATGGGCGATATGTTCGTCCGGCGGCCGGACGGTAGGCTCGATTTCGTCGACCGTGCCAAGTACTTGATCAAGTCGGGCGGCGAGAACATCTACCCGGCCGAGATCGAGCGCGTCCTGCTCGCGGACCATCGTGTCGCCGACGCTGTCGTGGTCCGCAGTCGCGACGCGAAGTGGGGCGAGGTGCCTGTGGCTTTCGTCGCGCGGCGGGATGAAGGCCTGACCGCCGACGACCTTGTCGAGCTCTGCCGCCGGCATCTCGCCGGCTACAAGCGCCCGAAGGACATCCGCTTCGTCGCCTTCGATGCCCTGCCGCGGAGCACCACGGGCAAGATCCAGCGCCACGAGGTCGAGCGCTGGCTGGCGCAGGAGCACGCATGACCTGCGAGATTGCGATCGTCGGGATTGGCGAAACGCCGCCAGTGCGTCGTTCAGGCCGGACTTTGCATGCCATGGTGGTGGATGCCGTGATGGCCGCTCTCGCTGACGCGGGCATCTGCCCGAAGGAGGTCGACGGGTTGGTCACCGACGCGGTCATCATGCCGACACAGGTGCCCTTCGACTATCTCGCTGGTCAGCTTGGCGCTTCGAACTGTTTTGCAGCTTCCGCTTCCCTGGGCGGCGCAGGAATCGTCTGTGCGCCCATGCTCGCACAGCATGCAATCGCGTCGGGCCTCGCAAAAGTCGTCGTTGGCTACTTCGGAGTCGACTGGGGAACTCGCGCCGGAGGCCCGTACGCATTTCACGACCTTTACCCTGCAAAGCAGGCGTTCGAGAAGCCTTACGGCTTCAATGCGCAGCCGATCTATTTTGCCCTCTGGGCGCGGCGCTACATGCACGAGTACGGTCTCACCGAGCGCCAGCTCGGCGCCTTGGCCGTGTCGCACCGGCAACATGCCCTGCTCAACGGCCGCGGCCAGCTTCGCGACTCGCTGACGTTCGAGCAATACCTCACCTCACGCATGATCGCGGAGCCGCTTCGGGCGGCGGACTGTTGCTTGATTACCGACGGGGCTGGCGCCTTCGTGATGACGGCCATGGATCGCGCACGCGATTGTTCGAAACGGCCTGTCAGAGTGCTTGGGACGGGGTTTGCCTCGGCGCCCGTCACCGGCGACTCGGTGTTCACGCAGGGTTCCTGCCTCACCGCTATGCCTGGTGCCGCCGAAGCCGCTCGGCGCGCTTTCGCATGCGCTCGCCTTGGCCCGAAGGATGTCGACTTCGCCGAGATCTACGACTGCTTCTCGATCTCCTGTCTGTTGCAGCTTGAAGATACCGGTCTCTGCCGCAAGGGCGAGGCCGGCTGCTTCATCCAAGACGGCGGCATCGCGCCAGGCGGTCCCCTGCCGGTCAACACGCATGGCGGGTTTCTCGCATACAGCTATCGCCTTGGGATCGAGCATGTAACCGAGGCAGTGCGACAACTCCGGCATGAGGCTGGCAGGGCCCAGGTTCCCGACGCCGAAATCGGCCTCGTGACCGGATTGTCGATGCCCGACTTCGGCGTGCTGCTGCTGGGACGATGATGGAGCGGCCCATGACGGACGAACAGATACCCGAATTCGCCCCGTTCTGGCGCAACGTCGCGGCGCGCCGGCTGTGCTTTCCAAGGTGTAAGGCGTGTGGTCGCTTCCATTGGTATCCGCTGACACGTTGTCCACATTGCTTCTCCGCGGACATCGAATGGCGCGCCGTCGAGCCCCGGGGCACACTCTATTCATGGACGGTTGTACGGCATGCCTTCGCGCCCACATTCGTCGACAGGCTGCCGTACGTCGTCGGCCTCATTGAATTCCCAGACGCACCGGGGATCCGACTCGTTTCGGAAGTTCGCACGGCATCGACAGACGCGTTGTGGGTCTCGATGCCCGTGCGAGCCAGGTTCGTGGACGGCTCTGGTGCCGGCGGGCTGCATTTTGTTCCGACAACACCAAACGGAAGAGGATCCCATGAAGATGCCGATCTTTGCGACTCCTCCGTTCAGTGAGCTCCCGCGGTTGCCGGTTATCTAAGGAGGAAGCTATGGATTATGATTTAAAGATTGTCGGCGCCGAGATCGTCGACGGGTCCGGCCGCGAGCGCTATCGCGGCGATGTGGCGGTCAAGGATCGGCGCATTGTCGCATTGGGCAAGGCCCCCGGACAGGCGCACAACACCATCGACGCTGGCGGCTTGGTCGTCTCGCCGGGCTTCGTCGACATTCACACCCACTACGATGCACAGGTCATGTGGGACCGCATGCTGAGCATCTCGCCGTGGCACGGCGTGACAACCGCGGTGGTCGGCAACTGCGGCTTCGGCGTCGCCCCGACCCGGCCGGAGCATCGCAACCTGATTACCCGGACGCTTGAGAAGGTTGAGGGCATGAGTGTCGAGGCGCTCGAGGCCGGCCTCGGCGCGAATTGGCCATTCCAGACTTTCCCTGAATACCTCGATGCGATCGAGAAGCGTGGCATCGCGATCAACCTCGGCGTGCTGGTCGGCCATACCCCGGTGCGCCTTTGGGTGATGGGCGAAGCAGCCACCGAACGCGCGGCCACGCTTGAGGAAATCGCTAACATGAAGGCAATTGTGCGGCAGGCAATCGATGCCGGCGCGATCGGGTTCGCCACATCCAAGGCCTCGACGCATGTCGGCTATGGCGGGCGTCCTGTGCCAAGCCGCATCGCCGACTTGGCCGAAATCAAGGCGCTGGCCGGTGCCTTGGGCGAGGCCGGCCGCGGAATCATGCAGGCGACGATCGGCAAGGAATTGTTCTTGGACGAGTTTGTCGAGATTGCCCGAGCGACCGGGAGGCCGATCACCTGGACAGCTCTCCTCGCCGGCCTTTCGTTCGGCGTGGGTGACCACGTGCAACAGCTTGCGCGCTCGGAAGCGATTGCTGCCGAGGGACTGAAGATCGTGCCACAGGTCACGCCCCGGCCGCTCAATTTCGAGTACCAGTTCAAGGCACCGTTCCCGTTCGAGCCACTGAGCCTGTTCAAGCCGATTTCAGCCGCAGATGCCGACGGCAAGGCTCGCATTTACGCTGATCCGGAGTTTCGACGGGCCTTCGCAGAGCGGCTGCTGACGAACGGTCCTCCTACGTTCCGCGCCACCTTCGCCAAGACGGTGGTCGGCCAGTACACGCCACAGCCGGAGTTGGAGGAGCGCCTGCTTTTCGACATCGCGCGTGAACGGAGTGTCCTGCCGACGGATTTGGCGCTCGACATGGCGCTGCGTACCGGACTCGAAGCGCGCTTCCGCATGCCGGTGGCCAATCACGAGGAGAGCGAAGTAGAGCCGTTGCTGAAGAGCTCGTGCACCGTGGTGGGATTGTCTGATGCCGGTGCGCATGCCAGCCAGCTCTGCGACGCGTGCTTGCCGACCTATTTTCTCGGGCATTGGGTGCGGGAGAAGGGCGCATTTAGTCTCGAAGAAGGAGTTCGCATGCTGACATCGCGCCCCGCAGAGGTGTTCGGTCTCGTAGATCGCGGTCGCCTGGCGCTCGGTGCACCGGCCGATCTGGTGATCTTTGATCCCGCGACGATCGGTGCGAGCAAGCTGCGCCGCATAAACGACTTCCCCGCTGGAGCTGACCGACTGATCTCGGATGCATCCGGCATCGAAGGCGTGGTCGTCAACGGAACAATGATTCGCAGCCGCGGCGTCGACGCAGTCGATCCGGCGGGGCCACTGCCAGGCGTGGTGCTCCGCGGAGGTCGTGCAGCCGCCTAGCTTCGGCAGGCGGCACCAGATGGCTGCACCCTGAGGTGCGGATCGACTGTAAACGGCGGGAATGACCATCACATCGGGAATTGAGCTATCTCGTTCGACGTACATGCGCTGCATGTCCGCAGACGGACGGTTCCAGCAAGAGGTTGTCTCAAAGGTTGAGTTCTAGGCGAGGAGAAAGACAATGCATGTCGGAATGGCCACCATATTCCAAAATACCGGACGTCAGCTCACGGACCGGGAGGTGTATTTGAATGAGCTTGCGCTGGCCGATATGGCCGAACCGCTAGGCTTCGAGTCGATCTGGTCGGTCGAGCATCACTTCACCGACTACACGATGTGCCCCGATGTCGTGCAGTTCCTGTCCTATATGGCCGGGCGAACCAAAGACGTGCGACTGGGCTCGATGGTCGTGGTATTGCCTTGGCACGATCCCATGCGCGTTGCCGAGCAGGTCTCCATGCTCGACCAGTTGTCGGGAGGTCGCATGATCCTTGGTCTGGGTCGTGGCGCGGGCAAGGTCGAGTTTGACGGGTTTCGGCTGGATATGGGTGAAAGCCGGGAGCGCTTTGTCGAGTACGCCGAGGCGTTGCTCAACGGCCTTGAGGCGGGACTCATGGAACATAATGGCAAGTTCTATCGGCAGCCGCCGGCAGCAATCCGGCCAGCTCCATTCAAGAGTTTCCGGGGCCGCACCTACGCCGCGGCGGTAAGCCCGGAAAGCTCGCGGATTATGGCCAAGCTTGGCGTCGGCCTGCTGATCATCCCGCAAAAGCCCTGGCGTGAGGTCGAAAAGGAGCTTGCGGAGTACAATCGGCTCTATCGCGAGATCAATGGCACGGATGCACCGCAGCCCATTTCGGCTGGCTGGACCTTCGTCGATGAAAGCCCGGAGCGGGCGCGTGAGATGGCGTTGAAGTACATCGGTGGCTACTACCGTACCGTGCTCGCCCACTATCAGTTCGCGGGCGAGCACATCAAGAACACCAAAGGATACGAGTACTATGCCAAGATGAACGAGAAGCTGCATAGTTACGGTGAGGAAAAGGCAATAGAATTCTTCGCCGAGCTACAGGTCTACGGTACTCCAGATCAAGTCTACGAGAAGATCATGGCCATTCACCGACAGACCAAGAACTCGGGTTATGTTGGCGTATTCTCCTACGCGGGGATGGCCCATGAGGAAGCAGTGCGCAACATGCGGCTGTTCGCCAAGACAGTGATGCCCGAGCTCAAGAAGTTTGACGCCGGTGCAGCCATCGATCGCGCAGGTATGTTGCCGGATCACCGCTATGCCCACGCAGCTGAGTGATCGAAGCGCTAAACCAGACCGCTGAGAGCGGAGAAGCTTCTCGGCAGGGCACATTCCGGTTCGGCCATGCGGTTGCGCTCCTGAGGGGCCTTGCACCGGTCGTTGGGAGGCGGGCGTCGATGTCGCGCGCGATAGCCCCACCGTGCTGGCCGACTCCCGGTCAGGGCCGCACCCGTGATGCAGTTGTCGTTCCGACACGAAGCGTTCGCTCTGTGTCGACATCCGTGCGAACCCCGGCGGCTTCGACCCTCGGACCACGAAGCGCGTGCCGCCATCACCGCAAGATGGAGACAAGACAGCGCATATGATGCATCTCGATGACCTTGTCTCCTTCACCTACGCATTGGCTGTGCCCAGGACGAAGCGAGCGGCGGCGTTTGCACGCCAGATGAGAAACTGAATCGATCTCGGCGACGCCATCCGCGCTTGCTTCCGGGCGCGCATGGTACCGGGTTTGTCGCCGGAGCTGTTTGATCACGCGTTTGCTGCATTTCTGATCCGCTTGTCCTTTTGGCCGTTGGCCGTGGCACTGTCTTCGGCTTGAAGAAGGTTCTGCCTTAGATGCTGCAGCGACTTTATGAGCATTCGTTGTCGTTGGATCGGCATACCTGCGAGTGCCTGTTCCCGAGTTTGGGCAGCAATGGACCACATGCGTGCGAGCAGAGGCTGCGCCCTGTCCGTTAGATAGAGCCGGAACGCGCGCCGGTCATGCGGATCAGGCCTACGGGTCACCAAACCGGCTGCCTGAAGACGATCGAGAAGGCGGACGAGGGTGATCGGCTGAATCTCCAAGCGGTCTGCGAGGGAGGCCTGACTCACGCCTTGCTGGCGTGCCAGATAGGCGAGCGCTCTCCATTGAGCTTGCGATAGACCGAGTGCCTGCGCCCGCCGATTGAAATTGCGGCGCAGCAGGCGCGCGACATCCCCCACGAGAAACCCAATGCTTGAATCTGGATCCACCACGACAGCCTCCCATATCGGTCGTCAATAGTAAGTATTACTTATAATATACACGTTATGCCTTTTTTAACATACCTGGTCTACGCTGCCGAACAACTGACAGACACCGCGCCATCTTGCCAGTCGTCGAGAATCAAATAAGCATTCAAAAATGGACGTTTCGCCTTCGACCGGGAGATTCGACTATGAGAGCGACGAGACGCGCATTTCTGAGCGGCGCATCGGCGATGGCAGCTGTTCTTGGCAGCGCTGGCGCATACGCGCAAAAGGGAAAGTATGACGACGGTGCCAGCGACACCGAGATCAAAATCGGTAACGCGAACCCTTATAGTGGGCCGGCCTCCGCATATGGCGTGATTGGCAAGGCCATCGACGCCTATTGGAAGATGGTCAATGATCAGGGCGGCGTCAACGGCCGCAAGGTGAAGTTCATCACGATGGACGACGGCTACAGCCCGCCCAAGGCCGTCGAAGTGGTGCGTCAACTGGTCGAGCAGGAAAAGGTGTTCGCAATGTTCCAAACGCTGGGAACACCCAGCAACACTGCGATCCAGAAGTACTTGAACACCAAGAAAGTGCCACAGCTCTTTGTGGCCACGGGCGCCTCCAAATGGGGCAAGCCGAAGGAGTTCCCGTGGACTATGGGCTGGCAGCCCGACTACCACACCGAGGCGGTGATCTATGCCAAGCATATCCTGGCCACCGTCAAGGACCCGAAGGTCGCCGTGCTGATGCAGAACGACGATTACGGCAAGGACTATTATGACGGCATGCGCGACGGGCTGGGCAAGGACGTCGGTAAGATCGTCAAGCACGTCACGTACGAAGTGACCGACCCGACGGTCGATTCGCAGATTATCCAGCTTAAGGACTCGGGCGCCAACGTATTCTTCAACATCACGACGCCGAAATTTGCGGCCCAGGCTATCCGCAAGGCGGCCGACATCGGCTGGAAGCCGGTCCATTACCTGAACAACGTATCCTCCTCGGTAGCGGCAGTGCTGAAACCAGCTGGATTCGAGAACAGCCAAGGCATCGTCACAGCGGCCTATCTGAAGGATCCCACCGACAAGCAGTGGGACAATTCGGACGACATGAAAGCTTGGCGCGTGTGGATGGCCAAATACAATCCCAGTGCCAGCTTGGCCGACGGCTTCAACGTTTATGCGTATGCCGCTTCCTACACGTTGCACAAGACACTGGAGCAGTGTGGCAATGAACTCACACGCGCCAACCTGATGAAGCAGGCGGCCAACCTCAAAAAGCTCACCGTCCCGCTGCTGCTACCGGGCATCACCGTCAACACCAGTCCGACGGACTTCTATCCCATCCAGTCGGAGCGCCTGCAACGCTTTCAGGGCGAGACTTGGGAGCTGTTTGGCGACGTAATGTCAAACGAAAGCACCTAGACGTTATGTCCCCAGTTTGAAGTCGGTGGCCCGTCCCTGCTCATGCCAAGAATCGAGGGTTGCTTGGACAGGCCAAGCCGAGCCTCAGGCATGGAGGGACGGACCATGGGAGAGCATAGCGAGGTGTATGTCGCCTTCGATACGGCAAAGCGGAAGCACGCGGTGGCGATCGCGGAGGGAGGTCGAGCAGGCGAGATCCGGTTTGTGGGCGAGATCGAGAACCGGCCGGCGACGATCGAGCGGCTGATCAAGAAGCTGGCGCGGCGCTACAAGAAACTGCAGGTCTGCTTCGAGGCAGGGCCGACGGGTTACGGGCTTTATCGGCAGATGCAGGCCCTGGGACATGACTGCCTGGTGGTGGCGCCGGCGCTGATACCGAGGCGCTCTGGAGAGCGAGTGAAGACGAACCGGCGCGACGCGCTGACGTTGGCCCGACTGTTTCGTGCCGGCGAGCTCAGCGGCGTCTGGGTGCCCGACGAAGTGCACGAGGCGGTCCGCGACCTGGTTCGTGGACGTACGACAGCAGCCGAGGATGCTCGTCGCAAGCGCCAGCAATTGCTGTCGTTCCTGCTGCGGCATGGCCGGATCTTCACCGGCGGGGATCACTGGACCCGTGCGCATCGGCGCTGGTTGGCCGAGCAGAGCTTCGATCATCCGGCGCAGCAGATCGTCTTCCAGGACGCGGTCGCATCTATCGAGGATGCTGTCGAGCGGCAGCGCCGGCTCGAGGAGCAGTTGGCCAGCCTTGTCCCCAAGTGGTCGATGGCGCCCGTGATCGCCGCCTATCAAGCCATGCGCGGCGTATCGTTCCTGGTCGCCGTGACCTTCGCGGCCGAGATCGGAGATGTGCGCCGCTTCGATACTCCGCGCCAACTTATGGCGTTCCTCGGATTGGTCCCTGCCGAGCGCTCAACCGGTGAGACGGTGCGCCGCACAGGCCTGACCCTGGCGGGCAACCGGCGAGCCCGTCGGGTGCTGGTGGAAGCGGCCTGGAGTTATCGCCATCCCGCTCGCGTCAGCGAGACCCTGCGAGTTCGCCTCGAAGCACTGCCAAAGACGGTCCGCGACATCGCCTGGAAGGCGCAGGTCAGGTTGTGCGGCCGCTACCGTCGGCTCAACGCCGCTGGCAAGAAGCTGCCCGTGATCATCGCGGCCATCGCCCGCGAGATGGCGGCGTTCCTGTGGGCGATCGGCCGCCAGATCACGCCGGCCGCGGGCACCTGAGCGGCCCTATTCCTATCCCGGCTGCGCAGCGTTGGGGATGGAGCAACGGAGGGGAACTCCCGTCGCTAGTTATGTGGCCGGGCACTGCCCGACGCCCGTCCTCTAGACAGAGGAAAGCCCCGAGACGAAAGCACGGAAGGCGGTAACCAACCCGCGGATAAGAGCCTGATCAACCGTCGTCTCGACGCTCCGTCCCCAACTTTGCGCAGCTCACAGCCCGATCGCCCGGTGCCTCGCTGGCACCGACCAACCACCTTTGCCTTCGCTCTTGACCGGGGACATAAGAGACTAGCACGCACGGCTGCAGCTGCGCTCGCCATTCAAATCTCCTGTTTGGGACCGGACATGAAGGCCGCAACGGAGCTTGATATCCTTTCGCTGTTCGTGACGGCAATCGCCCTGTTCGATGTGCCGGACGCAGTATCGCTCAACGCTCAGTTGCGCCGGGTGATCGAGCAGCGCGAAAGAACTCATCCCGCCGGCCGCGTGCGTTCCAACCTGGGTGGCTGGCAGTCGAGCGACGATATGGAAACCTGGGGCGGTAGCCATCAAGCTGCTGGCATTTGCGCGAAACGTCGCGAACCGCATGACAACAGATCGCGAGGGAAATCCGGGCCGAGGACCGCACCCTGAGCATTTTGCCGTAACGTGGCGAGCGAACATGTGGGCGAACATCAACCGCAAGGGCGAGGGCAACGCATTTCACTCGCACCCAGGCGCGTTCTGGTCGGGAGTCTACTACGTCGACGACGGCGGCATTGTCGCCGATCCGTCGCTTGGAGGTGAGCTGGAGTTCATGGATCCACGTGGGCCCTTGCCGCTGATGTTAGCGCCGCATCTCGGCTATGTCGGGTCGAGCGACCTTTCGAATACCTCCATTCAGGCGCTGCGGCCCAAGCCCGGCCGGCTTGTGATGTTCCCCGCCTGGCTGATGCACCAGGTGCGCCCCTATCACGGAACCGCCGAGCGTATCTCCGTCGCATTCAATCTCACGCTGTGAACGCATCCGGTTATCTTGAAATACAGCCGAGCGTAAGGGGTATTCACGATTTTGCGTCTACTTGCAACGGAATCGAGGGTGGTATCAGCAGCCAAGCAGCGGTTTGCCTTCTGTCGCGAGCTTGGCGCCTCGCTGATTGCGGCCCTTGAGGGTTGAAATACGCGAGGAGTACGCAGGCTGTCCCGCCTGATGCCTACGATGATTGCCCGTCGGCAGCTTCGTGCCGAACTCACTCGTGAACCATCGCATCCAGCTTATTCACGCCGTTGATCCTCCATCGACCGGTAGAGCCGCGCCAGTCACGAACGAAGCCTCGTCGGACAAAAGAAACAGTGCCGCGTTGGCAATCTCCTCAGGTCTGCCCGGCCGTCCCAAAGGCGTCATGCCGGCGTGCTTGCGGATGAGCTCTTCTGGATCCTGGCCGCGTGTACTTTGTTGGTCAGGCCTGGCGACGAACACGCGTAACATCGGCGTATCTATAGGGCCGGGGCACAGAGCGTTGACGCGGATCCCATCGCGGGCCAAGCGCTTGGCGAGCGAGCGCGTGAGACCAACGACCCCGAACTTCATGGCAGAATAGACAGGACTAAATGGCGAGCCATGCAGGCCGGATGTCGAGGCCGTAAAGAGCAGCGCACCGCCGCCTCGCGCTCGCAATTCTGGAACGGCTGCTTCGGTGGTGATCAGCACAGAACGCAAGTTGAGGCGGACCGCCAAGTCGAAATCCGCCAGATCCAGTCCCTCAACCGAAGCGGGACCGGGATGGCCAAGATGGTTCCAGACGAAATCGAGGCCGCCAAAGGCGTTGGCGGCCTCTTTGACGATCTGGCGTGCCGCGTCGTCTTCACCCAGATCGGCCACGATGCCCTTAGCCCGGCCTCCAGAGTTCACGATCTGTGCGACCGTGGCAGCAACGCCTGCCTCGTCCCGATCGACGACGGCGACGGCAGCGCCCTCGCGAGCGAAACGAACGGCCCCTGCCCTCCCCATTCCCGAGGCGGCCGCGGTAACGATGCCGACCTTGCCCTTCATTCGCATGCTTGCCTTCCTCATTTAGGGTTCGCTCGGCGACGGCGCAGGGCAGCAGTAGCACATGGCGAACGAAGCCTGCGGCCTCTCCCAGACGCCTACAATTCCGTGTCTCCCGCAAGGAGGCGTTGCACGATCGTACGACGCAAAACCTCATTTGTGCCGTCCGCCACGTTGACCGAGCGAACGTCCTGCCACGCATGAACAAGTCCGAGCTCGTTGGTGAACCCCATGGCGCCATGAGTCTGGATAGCACGATCCAGCGCCCGGGCACCGATCTCCACCGCATAGGCCTTGGCCATCGACAGTTCCTTCACCGCCCGCTCGCCGCGGTCGATCAAGGCCGCCGCATTCAGCGCCATAAGATGCGCCGCATGCAGCTCCATCGCCGCTTCGGCCAACGGAAACGTCACGCCCTGGTATTCCGCGATCGGCTTGCCGAAAGCCTCACGCTGTTGTGTGTAGCGCAGCGCTGCCTCGATCGCCCAACGGCCAAGGCCCACGGCGCGAGCTGAATTGTAGATACGGCCGATAGAGACGCCCAACAGTCCGATGCGGAAACCCTCATGCAGTTCACCGACCAGCTGCCATGGCTCGACCTGAACGTCCTCCAGCACGATGGAGCCCTCGTTGCCACCCACCGACCCATGCATGCGGATGACACTCTCCAGCCTGAAGCCGGGTGACGCGGTCGGCACTAGAAAGGCGCTGATGCCACCAGCCCGGCGTGACGCACGGTCCGGATCGGTCACGGCAAAGACGATGCAGTAGTCTGCCTGCGGCGCGTTCGTCGTCCAGATCTTGCGGCCGTTGAGTCGCCAGCCAGTGTCGGTTTGTCTGGCTTTCGTCTGGATCATGGTCGCATCCGAGCCGGCACCGGGCTCAGACATGCCAAAACACATCGATGTCCGGCCCTCCATCATGCCCCCTAGAATCTCGGAGCGTGCACGATCCGTCACTTTCAATAGGACCGGGCTTGGACCGAAGGCCCAGTGGCTGACCGCATAAGCACCCAGCCAATGGTGGCTGCCACAAAGACGATAGATACGCTCCCACACAACGAAGTAGGCAAGCATGCCCATGCCTGCCCCACCCAGTTCCACAGGCACTGACATGGAGTAGTAACCAGCCTTTGCGGCCGCAATGCGCACGCCTCGAATATGGTCGACTACAGCGGGGACATAGCGGCCATCGTCGCTGTACGTGCGACGCGGATCGGACAGCAGCGCATGATCGCTCTGGTGACGCGGAAACACCTCTCTGCGAAGGAAACCTTCGATGCCATCCGCTATTGCGATGACGTCGTCAGGAATCGGAAAGGCAATGGCGGTCAATGTGATCCTTTCAACGGTTGTCGGTTGCTTGGTGCAGCTTCGCAGCACACACGCGCATTCCCAAACGCGACGGAGCCTGACTTGATGTGAGATTAGAGGGAGACCGTCCCGCCATCGACGGCAATCGTTTGGCCTGTCACCATCGAGCTGGCATCGGAAGCAAGATAGACGATTGTGCCAACCAGATCGTCGGTCGTGAGGACACGGCGAATCGACTGGCCGGAAACAATAGCCTTCACAGCGTCTTCCTTCTTCTCACCGAAGAACTGGCTCATGCCGTCTGTCTCAACGGCCGCAGGGGCCACTGCGTTGACACGTATGTTGAAGCGGCCCAGTTCGCGCGCGAGACCTCGCGTCAATCCAATCACGGCCGCCTTAGACGTCGTGTAATGCAGGGCGTTGGGCAGACCATATGTTGCAGCCAACGAGGAGATATTGACCACGGAGCCACCCCGTTCGCGCATGGGCGGCACAAACGCACGGCAGCAATTCCACACGCCGGTGACGTTGACACGCATGCATGACTCCCAGTCTTCCTCGGCGATAGTGTCAAAGCGACCCGACTTGAGCGTCGCAAACAGCGCCGCGTTGTTGACCAGCGCATCCACCCGGCCAAGCCGGGTGAGGGCATCTTCCGCCGCGTCGCGGCAACTGGTCATGTCTCCAACATCGCATCGCCGGCTGAATGCCCGACCGCCGTTAGTCTCAATCTCGCGAACTGTATCGCTGCAATCCGAGAGATCGAGCGCAACTACCGTGGCCCCAGCCTTGGCAAGCCCCTGCGCATAGGCACGGCCGAGGCCTCTCGCGGCGCCCGTTACAACCGCTACCCTGCCGGTCAGATCAGTCTCGGCCATCATCATTCTCCGTCACATTGGCGCACGGCTCCGCTCCCCCGAGGTCATCGACGAAGCGGTGGCTAGACCTGTCGCCCGTCTCCGTTCATGCAAAGGCGTCGCGACGGGAACACCAGCTCGTCCGCCAGGACGTCGACTGATCAGGTGTATTTGCGCACATCGTCGATCACCTTACCGTCGTTAGGCAGGCTGCCAGGCGCCACGAACTCCACGCGTCCCCGGACCTTGCAGATATTCTGGACGTTGCCCTCCACCGCCTTAGCCAAGTCGGTGGAGCCCCCGATGAGCTCGGCCTTCAGGGTCATGACGTCTTGCTGGTCGACCCAGTCGACGACCAGCCGCACGCGGCCGAGCTCCGGATGACGCCGGGCGATCAGCGCAATCTGTGCTGGGTCAACAAACATGCCCTTGACCTTTGTGCGCTGGTCGGCACGCCCCATCCAACCCTTGATGCGCATGTTTGTGCGGCCACAAGGGCTGATGCCGGGCAGCGCGGCGGACAGGTCACCGGTTCCGAAGCGCACCAGAGGATAGGCCCTGCTGAAGGTCGTAACGACCACTTCGCCTACCTCGCCGTCGGCAACGGGATCGCCGGTGCCCGGCCGCACGATCTCGACCAGAACGCCTTCGTCGACGATCATGCCCTCCAGGGCTTGGGACTCGTAGGCGATGATGCCCACATCTGCCGTGCCATAGCTCTGAAAGGCCGCTATGCCACGGTCGCGAAACATTTGGCGGAGCGAAGGTGGCAGCGCCTCAGCGCTGACAAAGGCCTTTCGAATCGACGAAATGTCCTTGCCAAGGTCATCAGCCTTCTCGAGGAGAATCTTCAGAAACGAAGGTGTTCCAACATAGCTGCCCGGTCGGATGGCTTCTATGGCGTCGAGCTGCAACTCGGTCTGGCCGACGCCTCCCGGCACGACCGCACAGCCCAATGCCCGCGCTGCAGCCTCCATCATGAGGCCGGCCGGCGTGAGGTGGTACGAAAAGGTATTGTGAACGATATCGCCGGCACGAAACCCTGCCGCATACATGGCCCGCGCGCCGCGCAAATAGTCCTTCTCGGCGGTATCGATCTCGAAAATGGGCCCTGGCGACATAAAAATGTGCTGGACTTGCGCGAGGGGGATGCTGAGCAGCCCTCCCATCGGCGGATTCCTCTTCTGCATCGCAGTGAGGTCTGCTTTACGCAGAATTGGAAGGCGTGCGAGCGCGGCGCGGCTCTTTACCGTAGCCGGATCGACGTCCTTTAACCATTCAGCAAAAAATGGCGCATTCGCCTTGGCATGCGCGACTTGCACCTCGAGGGCGGCGGCCAGTGCGATCTCCCGTTCTTCGAACGAACGTGTTTCAAGAGCGTCGAAATATTCGGTGCGTGCCATATCTAGCGCCGCCTTTCTGAGCGTCTCTGAACATCCGCTAAGACCGCGAAGATCTGCGGTGCCGGCAATACTTCACGAGAGTAAGAGGCATGCATGAACTGGCCGTGTTCAATCGAAGCTGGACCTCCGCCAAGCCGGAATTCTCGCCCACTTTGCAGTCACTCCTTGCATCTCGGTCTTTTGGTTATCCGTTCCATTAGTACCGAACATTCATTAGAATCTCAATATACGGCCCTCCAAGAAGTACTCAACTTGCAGCAAGCATTGTAGCCATATTCGAATTAACATTAGAACATTGTTGTGGTATTCCCGCCTTCCATAGGAGTGACGGCAGCCGTCGCCGCACCCTTGCTGCGGCATGTGGAGAGCGCATGGAGTATGTCGGCCTCGGGCTGTTCTGGACTGACCTCAAGGTCGGCCAGAAATTTCGCACCATCAATCGCACCATCACCGAAGCTGATCTGGTGAATTTCATCAATGCCACGGGTATGGTCGAGATGATCTTCACCGACGTGACCTTCAGCGAGCACCACGGCGCCATGCGAGGCCGTCCGGTGCCGGGTGCTCTTTGCTACTGCTTCGTTGAAGGTCTCTTGGTTCAGGCCACGATGCAGCATACCGGGCTCGCCATGTTGGAATCGACCATAAAGGTGCATGCTCCAACCAATGTCGGCGATACCATTCACGGCGAAGTGGAAGTGACGGCGATCCGGCCAACCAGCAAAGGGAACCGGGGAATCGTCACGACGATCAATAGCATCGTCAATCAGCGCAACGAGGTGGTGATAACCTACAATGTGACCCGCATGATGGCAGGGCGCAGCTGAACCCATCGCCTCTGTGCTTTGTCAGCGAATACGGTCGCCGGTCGCTTGGCAATGGACGAAAACCAAGACTAGTCACGGGACTTCGGTGGCTGTGGTTGCATGATCAGAACCGTGCCTTGAGCAGCGCCGCAAGTCCGGCCGTGGTTTTCGACGTCGATCCGCACTACTGCGGTCGAGCGCGTCATGGCGACAATGCGTGCCTCGGCAATCACCTTACCAGAGGAGACGGGCGCGAGGAGGTTCAGCTTGAACTCCGTCGTGGCTGCCCATTGGCCCGCTTGCATGTGCGGGTAGCATACGAGTCCAAGCGCATGGTCGCACAGTGCCGCGAGCACGCCGCCATGCAGATTGCCGAAACGCGTCAGCAGCTTCGCATCCGCCGCCATCTCCACGCGCAGCCGCCCGGGCTCGACGAGCGTGGTGCGTAGACCGAGATATTGCGGAAGGCCGGACGACGGTACGGCCGATTCCAGGAAGCGGCGAGCCACCTCCTGATCGAAGGGCGGGAGCCGCGGCGGTAGGTTCATGGCGTCGCTTCTTCCAAAGCCGTTGTTTCCTACGAGGGCGGAATGAGGCAGGAGTGGATCGACCGTTCGCCGTCGACTTGGCCGGCGAGTGTTCGGATCGCCAGATCCGCCTCTTCCAGCGCGAAATCGTGCGTGTGCATCAGCGCAAGCGGAACCTTGCGGCTTTCAATTAGATCGATCGCCTTGCGGTAGCCTGAGCTGAGAACACCGATGGCACCCTTAATGGTGATTTCCTTCCAGACAACCATGTCGGAGACGAAGTCCGGTACCGTCTTTTGACGCCTCTTTCCGTCCTGCATGGTGAATCCCTTCACTCCGGCAAGGACGATTGTCCCGCCGCGACGCACGTAGTCGAGCGCCCCTCGCACAGGTTGGGTGGCGTACGAGGTGACATCGACAACGACATCCACGCCTCTTCCGGCCGTGATCTCTCGGACACGCTCCCTGGGGTCCTCGTTGTCCACGTCGATCGTGTAGTCCGCGCCGAGTGCACGCGCGACGGCCAGCTTCTTGGCGTCCGAGGCCAGTCCGGTAACGATGATGGTGCCTGCCCCCGCATGGCGTGCGGCCACGACGCTGGCCAATCCGCGCTGCCCCGGGCCCAGGATCATCACGGTATCGCCGGCGCTTGTCGCGGGAAGCTCGACCGCCCAGCGAAAACCGGCGCCGAGTGGATTGAACATGACCGCGATCTCCGGCGGCAAGGACTTGTCGATCCGGTGAACGATCGCGTTGGGCGCGAGATACATGTACTGCGAGTATGCACCCCAGATTCCCGGCGCCACGGTGAGCGGGATGTAGGAATAGATCTGCCGCCGGTCGCACAGATGGTAGTGCCCGCCAAGACACGTGTTGCAGCAATGGCAGGACAGCATCGTCTCGACGCAGACACGGTCGCCGACATCGACGCGCCAGCGCTTCGCCGCGACATCGCCGATGGCCGCAATGATGCCCAACGGCTCATGGCCGGGGACGACCGGATAAGGCGTGTTCAGCGCGCCTTCGTATTGCTCGTGGTCGCTGCCGCAGATGCCGCAAGCCTCGATTCTAAGAATCGCGCTGTCGGCGCTTATCGGCGGGATCGGGAGATCACGACGCTCCAGTTGGCGCGGACCCGTCTGAACCATGGCCATCGTTTTCTTGGGCAGCATCGCGTCACCTCTAGCCGAGCTTGAAGTAGTCCGGACGGCCGGCCGACCAGAAGTCGCCCCACATCTGCTGCCCGCCATCGATGGTGAGGACTTCGCCGGTAATGAACTTGCCCGAGGGGCCAGCCAGATAGACGCAGCCTTCGACGACGTCCCAGACGTCCCCTGGGTGGCGCATAGGGTTGCTTTCGTAGAAGGTCTTGCGGCCCTCCTCGGAATACTGCGCGAAGCCGCTGCTCTCCACTGCACCGACGCCGAGGCAGTTTACTCGGATACCCAGGGGCGCCCATTCGACCGCGACCGTCTTCGACAGATAGATGACCCCGGCACGGGCGGCAGTCGAATGAGCCATGTGCGGCAATCCGCGTCCGATGGTGGCCGTAATGTTCACAATGTTGCCCGCCTGGGCATGATCGCGCCAGCGTCGAGCGGCAGCCTGCATCATGTACCACGTGCCGTTCAGGTTCGTGTCGATGACGGCCTTCCAGCCCTTGACGCTGAAATCGATGGCCGGTTGCGCAAACTGTCCGCCAGCGTTGTTGACGAGCACGTCGAGCCGGCCATGGCGCGACCATACGCGCTCCATGAACGATTCGACCTCTTCTGGTTCGCGAATGCTCATTGCCATGGCGTCGACATCGGTGCCCACGCCGCGCAGCAACGCGACGGTGGCTTCGAGCTTCTCGGGCTTGCGACCGCAAAGGACAAGACGTGCGCCGAGCCTGGCGAAGAGAATGGCGATGGCCTTGCCGATGCCGCTGCCACCGCCCGAAACCACGATCACCTTGCCCTTGAACAGGTCAGGCCCGAACACGGTGGGATGCGCGACGAGCTCGGCGTCGCTGAAGCCGAACCCGCGATCGCCGGCGGATACTGGATCGATCATGAGGGCCAACGTTTCGCCGGCATGATCAAGTCGGGTCCGCGAAGCGCGGCATGACCTTCGTCGCCATCAGCTCCAGCGATCGCAGTATCTGGCCGCGATCATGCAGACCCTGCGGAACCAGCAACACAATCTCATCCTGGCCGGGCACAGCCTTCTGAACCGCCTCCAGCCGACGTGAGATAGTGTCCGGCGAGCCGACGAGCAGCTCGGGCAGGCCCTGCCCGAACGGGGTGGCCCATTGGTCCCAAAACCACCGCATGTCCTCGAGCTGGGCGTGCGCTTCGGCATCGGTGGGCGCGCAAATGAAGATGCCGCCCCAGGCCGTCGCGTGGCCGGGCTTGACGGCTCGGCCGTGCTTCGCCGCCTCGTCGTGATAGGCGCGATTGAGCTGGCTGTAGAAGTCGAGCTTGTCCGTCAAGACGATCGGCTTGCCACCGTACTTCGCCCAGAACAACGCCGTGCGCATTGAGGCGGCGAAGCCGCCATAGAGGGGCGGATGCGGCGTCTGCAGCGGACGCGGTGCGATGCCGACCTCGTTAATGTGCATGTCCGGGGCGACGCCCTGCCCGTAGGTCGTGTAGACGCCGTGCGGATGCGGATTGACCATGCCGACCGGCGGGAAGTTCCAGTACCGCCCACGATGGCTGAAGGTATCGTGCGTCAGCGCCTTGACCACGACGTCGACGAACTCGCTGAAATATTCCCGGTTGGCTTCATCGGCCGGCGAGTCCTTGTTCCACGGACCGACCGCGTGGAGATCCTCGCGCACCTTGAAATTCTCCACCCATCGAGCCTGATAGCCGCGCACCAAGCCGACGCCGAAGCGGGCCCCCAGCATGTGGTCCATGGTGGCGATGTCCTCGGCAACGCGCAGCGGATTGTGCGTAGTCGAAACGAAGCCGCAGGTGATGACGCGCAGCCTCTTCGTGTGCTTGCCGAGCCACATTCCCATCAGCCGAGGGTCGTTCGAGATCTCGAAGCCCTCGATCTGCAAATGGTGCTCGGGATGGCCGAAGCCGAAATACCCGGCATCGTCGGCATACCGCGCGTACTCCGCGATCTCGTCCAGCATGCGCTGGTACAGCTCCGGCTTGCGGCCGGCCATCCCGCCTTCGAGTTCAGCCCGCCGGCCGACCGTGCAATAGATGAACAGGCTGAACTTCATGATGATCCCTCACGGCTCGGAAGCGATCCGCCGACAATTGATGCCGTGTCTCAGGACGAGAAGCAGCGGCCAGTTAGGCAGCGAGCCTGTAAAGGTCCGCCACGTTGTCGCGCAGGATACGCTGACGCTGTCCTGCGTCGAGATGGGCGGTCTGCTCGGCGATCACATCCTTGCTCCACGGCCAGGTCGAGTCGCTATGCGGGAAGTCGTTAGCCCACATCAGCTGATGCGGCGCCAGCATGTCGGCAAGTTTGAACGCGACGAAATCGTCCTGGAACGTCAGGCTGATGTTGTCGCGGAAATATTCCGACGGCAGGCGCGGCAGCTCCTGTCCCTTCATCCAGTAGCGGTGGCGCTTGTAGGCGTGATCCATGCGGTACATGAAATGCGGCGCCCAGCCGGCATCGGCCTCGACACACACCACCTTGAGTTTCGGATGACGGGCGAACACGCCGCTGAATATCAGCATGCCCATGATGTCTTGACAGCCGCGAATGATCGACAGGAACCCGTTGATTTTGGGGCCACGGTGCTGATTGATGCTGTCGCTGCTCGACGTCAGGATGTGCCACGACAACGGAATGTCGAGAGCGACGGCGGCCTCCCAAAGGGCATCATAGGAGGGGTTGTCATAGTCGAGTTCGCCGGGATTGCCCGGCATCATGACGCCCTTGAATCCCATGGCCTTGATGCGTTCGAGATCGGCGACGCCTTCCTTGATGGTGCGGATCCCCGTTTGACCGATGCCGATCAGCCGGTCGGGGGCATGTGCCGTGTACTGCTGGAGCCAGCGATTGTAGGCGTCGAAGCAGGCCTTCTTGTAATCTTGGTCGGGGTGGTTGCAGAGGACCATGCCGACGGTTGGATAGATGATTTCCGCGCCGACGCCGTCCTTGTCCTGATCGGCAAGACGGGCGGCCGGATCCCACCCGCCGCGATGCAGGTCCTCAAAACGCGCACCGCCGATGCGGATGCTGCTGGGCTCGACGCCCGCCGCAGCAACCAAACCCATCGGGATGGTCTGTTTCATGCCTTCAACGACGTAGATGTCGCCGTACTTTGGATCGCGCACGACATGGGGTGCACGGTCGCGGTAGGCGGGTTCGATGTGCTCGCGATAGCAATCCGGCGGTTCGGTGATATGCGAATCTGCGGAAATCGGAAGCTGTGTCATGGTCATCTCCTCGCGTAGTACAGTTGTTCAATCGAGATTAATTTCAAGCAATTGAAACGGGCGCCTTGCTATGGAATCGGCTGCCCATATGGCCCAACCTGGCCACATGCTTCCTGGAGCCCGAGTGCCTCGTGGACCGAGCGATGGAAATGCGCCAATGCGGGTTCGTTGCGGCCGAACAACAGACGGTCCTGCGCGCCGGAATGGAAGCCACGCTGCATGTCCTCACCCAGCGGGAAATCCTCCTTCTCCACCGTGTCGAGCAGGAGCTTCATGTTGCGATCCCAATGGCGCTTCGCCTTGTCGGTGAGCGCCGGCTCCGGGATGTAGAGCGACGCATGCATCACGCTCTCGTCCGGAGTGTTCCCGGGGAAGACCCGCCACGTCTCCATATGGTCCCCCTGCCAGACCAGCACGGTGTTGGGGAACAGCTCATAGACGACGGCAGTGTGCTTCAGCACGTCCCACTCGTGTTCCGGTGTCTCGCGCAGCGTCTCAAAACCGGCGCGCGGCACCGCCATTCGAAGGTTCCGGCCATAAGGATCGAAGGAGGTTTGTGCCCCCAGAAGCAGCGACGAGATCGTGTTCCGATGCAGAACCTTGATATGGTAGCCTTCCAGGAACGTACCGATGACGAGCTTCCAGTTCATCGCTCGCCGCAGCGTGCGCGTCTCGTAGTGGCTGTAGCGCTCGAACCTATACGCCGCCATCTCCGGCGCGAGAGTGCCCAGCAAGGCATCGGGGTCGAAGGGCTCTTCGCCACCCGGCCGCACCCAGATGAAGCCGTTGCGTTCAACTGCCGCCAGGCGTCGAAGGCCATGCGTGGAGCGGTCGACCTCGCCGAACGCGTCGGCTTCCCGAACGCCGAGCAAACGTCCATCGAGGCCGTAGGCCCATCCATGATAGGGACACGTGAAGGACCCGCCGGTTCGCGCGCAGCCTTGGGCGAGATCCGCGGTCGCCAGCTTGGCGCCACGATGGCGGCACACGTTGAGGAACGCGTTGACCTTGCCGTCCTTTCCGCGGACCACGAGAATCGGGCGACCGGTGAAATCGTTGGTGAAGAAGTCGCCGGGATTCGGCAGATCGGCAGTCATGCCGAGAATGAGTGGATGATCGCGAAACAGCAAATCGCGTTCGCGTCCTGCCTGATCGCGACAGATGTAGTCTCGTACTGGATTGGCAAAAGGCGCCGCGCTTCGTGCCTGCTCGCCCTTGTCGATGTACGTAAACAGAGTGTGGCCCAGCTCAACCTGTGTTGCGTGTTCCATAACCGTTTCTCCCAAACCACAGACAGGCGGCGTGCCGCCGCTATTTGAATCTCGGCTCCCGACGCGCACCAAACGCGGCCAGTCCTTCCGAGACGTTCTCCGAGCGGAGCGCGTCCACGACGCACGCGGACTCGCGCGCCAGCCCCTCCGCCAGCGTTTCGTCGAGACCAGCGCGGGCAAGCGACTTCATTGCCGCCATGGACTCGGGGTTGCGTGTTGCCAATGTCTGCGCATAGACCATGACCCGGTCAGCGAGCGCATCATCGTCAACCACAAGATTCACAAGACCCCAATCGCGCGCCGCCGCCGCATCCAGCCACTCCGCGCTGTACATCAGGTGAAGCGCTCGACGCAGGCCGACCAGGCGCGGCAGGCGCTGCGTGCCGCCCCATCCGGGAATGAGTCCATACCGCGAATGCTGGTCGCCGAAGCGCGCCGAACTGGCGGCGAACACGACATCGCATGCCATCGAGAGTTCGAGTCCACCGGCCAGACACAAGCCGTGTACCGCAGCGACGACCGGCAGGCGCGAGCGTTCAAGCGCGGTGAGGGCTTCGTGTCCCGCCGACAGGAAGGTCTGGAGTGAAGCCCGCGAAGCGCGCGCCTCGAGAACCTCGTCGAGATCGGCACCAGTACAGAAATGCTTGCCATTGGCTTTCAGCAGCACGACCCGGCACGCTGGATTCGCTTCCAAAGACCGAACGCCGGCACACAGGCCGTCCGCCAGGCCCCGTGAAATGCAATTGAACTTCTCGGGCCGGTTCAGCGTGATCACGCCGACCTGGCCTTCCAGGTCTACGAGAACAGGCGGCGCAGTGGTCATCGGCACCCTCCGCCTAGTAAGGCACTGCGACGCGGCCGATCTTCTCGCGCGCGATGATCATTTTTTGGATCTGCTCGGTGCCGTCACCGATTTGCAGGCCCATCACGTCACGCAGGCGCTGTTGGTGCGGCAGATCCATGGTGTAGCCGGAATGACCGTGCGTCAGCAGGCACCGATGGATGGTCTGAAAGGCTGTCTTCGGGGCCCACCATTTGCACATCGCCGCTTCCGACGTGTGGGGCATGCCCTGGTCGCGCAGCCACAGCGTCCGATAGCAGAGGAGCCGGGCAGCGGTGAGCAGCGTTTCCGCCTCGGCCAATGGCTCCGTCACGCCTTGATAGCGCGCCAGCGGGTGGCCGAAGGCTTGGCGTTCGGTGATGTAGCGCCAGGTTTCCTCGAGTGACGCGCCGGCCGGGGCCAGCACTTGCAGGCCAATCAGTGCGCGGCTGTAGTCGAAACCCTGCATGACCGTGCGAAAGCCCTCGCCTTCACCGCCGATGCGCCATTCGTCCGGCACCTTGACGTCCTGGAAGAAGACGGAGCCGCGACCGACGACCTTCGAGCCCACGTCGTTGAAACTGGACCGGCTGATGCCGGGCAGGTCGAGCGGCACGTGGAAGGCCGTCACGCCGCGAGCGCCGGAGTCGGCCTCGCCAGTGCGGGCGAAGACGACGATCGACTCCGCCTGTTCGATCATCGAAATCGAGGTCTTCTCGCCGTCGAGCACGTAGCCTTCGTTGTCGCGGCGCGCCTTGAGCTGGAGGTTTGCGGCATCGGAGCCGCCGCGCGGCTCGGTCAGACCCAGCGCCACCAAAGTCTCGCCCCGGCAAATCCTCGGCACGACGTCGCTCGCGATCTCAGGCGGTCCATGACGCGCCAGGATCGAGCCCATCAGCGATCCGAGAAGCTGCACATAGGCAACGCCAAGATCGGCCGCAGCAACGCCTTCGATTACCAGTCCAGCCGTGACGCCGTCCGCGCCGAGCCCGCCGAACGCCTCCGGCAGATCGACCCCGATCAGTCCAACAGCACCCATCTCCCGTATCAGCGATGGCGCAATGTGGCCCTCCTGTTCGCGCGCCACATAGCCCGGCGCGAGCTTTTCGACGCCGAAGCGCCGGGCGGTCTCGCCAATCTGCTGCTGCTCGGGGGTAAGGGAAAAGTCCAACCGTCGGCCCCTACTTGAGGACGTCCCTGAAGCGCGGCGGGCGCTTCTCGTTGAGCGCCTTGACCCCTTCCTGGGATTCGGCACTCGCGTAGTAAAGGCGCAGGGCCTGCATCCCCAGACCGCCGATGCCGCGAATGTTTTCGCTGTCGGCATTGAAGGACTTCTTGGCAATGGCGATGGCGGTGGGGCTGCGCAGCACCAGTTCAGCGCACCACGCCGCGACTTCGGCATCGAGCTTGTCGTCGGGCACAACGGCGTTGACCAGCCCCATGTCCATCGCCTGGCGTGCCGTGTAGCGCCGGCACATGTACCAAATCTCACGCGCCTTCTTCTCGCCGACCACGCGCGCAAGATAGGCGGTGCCGAACCCGGGATCGACGGAGCCCATCTTCGGCCCGACCTGACCGAAGATGGCGTTCTCGCCGGCGATGGTAAGGTCGCAAATCGTTGCCAGAACGTTGCCGCCTCCGATCGCGTAACCGCGTACCTTGGCAATTACCGGCTTGGGCACATCGCGGATGACGCTGTGCAACTCCTCGACCGGCATGCCGACAGAGCCACGCGTCGACCCGTCACCATATTGACCGCTGTGATCGGACTGGTCGCCACCAGTGCAAAACGCCTTCTCGCCGGCTCCGGTCAGGACGATGGCGCCGACGTCGTCATCCCAGCCGGCCTTGAGAAAGGCGTCGAGGAGTTCCACGACGGTGCGCGGGCGGAACGCATTGTAGACTTTTGGCCGATTGATCGTGATCGTGGCGACGTGGCCGGCCTGGGCGTAGAGAATGTCTTGATAATCCATCGGGTTACCCGTGCATCGTTAGGCCGCCCGAGACGCTGATGGTCTGGCCGGTGATGAAGCTGGCGTCGTCGCTCAGCAGGAAGCAGACGATGCCGGGATAGTCGTCCGGCTGCCCCAGGCGACGGAGCGGGATCGCCTTCTTCAGGGCCTCGGCAAGCCCCGCCGCGGATTCGCTAACCGTCGCGAACAGGGGCGTGTCGGTCGGTCCTGGGCAGACCGTGTTGAACACGATCCCCTGACGTGCCACTTCCCGGGCCAAGGTCTTGCCGAACGCTGCAATCCCGCCCTTGCAGGCCGAATAGACAGCTTCGCCTGAGGAGCCGACCCGACCCGCGTCGGACGCAATACTGACAACGTGGCCTCTGCCGTGCTTGACCATCTTTTTCAGCACGGCATGCGTGACGTTGAGCGGTCCCCAGAGATTGATGTCGATTACTTTCCGCCACAGGTCCCGGTCGCTGTCCACGAAGCGCACAGCCTTGTCCCAGCCCGCGTTGTTGACCAGGCCGCCGATCGGTCCAGAGGCCGCCTCAAACGCATCGACGGCGCGTGCCACCGCGTCATAGTCGACGATGTCGACCTCGTAACCAGAAGCTCGACCACCACGTTCGCGAAGTGCACTGGCCGCAGCTTCGGCCGCTTGCCCGTTAATGTCGAAGATGCCGACCACGGCGTCTTCCATCGCGAGACGCCCGGCGATCGCGCGGCCGATGCCGCTGGCGCCGCCCGTGACGATGACAGGCTTGCTCTTCAATCCACGCATCGTAACTATAGATCCTCCCGAAAGATAAATTCGCAAAGTCGGGCGATGGAACCGCTAGGCAATCTGCGCGCCCTTCCCCGACCACTCCACGGGTCAGGCGAGGCGATTGTGCTCGAGGACTTTCAAATACTCATTAGAAACGTAGGCAGCTGGTACTGATGAGTCAAGCGGTCCATGCCTCCTCCCCAACGGCGAGACCGAAACACCCTGCTCCTGTTCCCAAAGGGGTGGTCCGCGACCTCCACAGGCCGCTGTGGATACCTTTGCACGCTGCAGTCCTTGCCTTTGGGAAACCAACCTTGTGAAGGTAGCGACATTCTACGCTGAACTGCGCCGCAAGATCTCTGCCAATGCACCACAAGTTCCTTCGCACGGCAGAGTGGCGATATTCCTGCAAGCCCGACACCCATGCCCAAACCTAAGAGAGCAATGCAGGGCTTCCCCCAATGGTGGAGTCACTTGGGACCACCCGTCGCACCGATTGACTACCCTTGCCAGAACTTCTAACGTCCATTAGAGGATTGCGCTTGCTGACTACCGACGAATTGGCCAGTTGGTCGATTATGGCGCAGCCGACGAACTATCCATCAATTGCGCAGCGGACGCGTTCGGAAACTGCGCAGGGAGGGCTTCAGGTATGCCCGAGCATAAAGTCCTTCAAGTCATTGTCGACCCCGAGCGATGTCAGGGACACAACCGATGCAAGGCGATAGCACCGAGCTTGTTCGAGCTCGATGAACTCGGCCACGCGCGCGTAGTCGGCGATGGCATGGTCCCTCCCGGCCTTGAGGATAAGGCGCGGCTTGCGGAAGCCAACTGCCCCGAATTCGCGATCAAGGTGGCGCAGGCTTAACTAAAGGAGTTCACCATGACCGATCGCCCGCCTGTCTCAGATTGGGCCAAAGACTTCGATCACCTGGACCCACGTTGGGTCACCGAACCCTATCAGATCTGGGATGAGTTGCGTCGGCAATGCCCTGTCGCGCATACTGAACGATACAACGGCGTCTATTTTCCCAGCCGCTACGCCGATATCCGGGCGATCGCATATGATACGGAGCACTTCTCTTCACGCCGTGTGGTCGTTCGTGAAATGCCACCTCGTGTGCCAACGGATTCCGCGAAGCCGAAATCCCCGCCTGGCGCATCGACATTGGCTTCGCCACCGATCACCTCGGATCCACCGTATCATCGGCCGGCGCGAATGCTCCTGCTGCCCGCGTTCACCCCGGATGCAATTGGCCGCCTGGAGGCAAAAACGCGAGCGATATGTGGCGACTTGATTGATCGCTTCGCATCGAATGACCGTTGCGACGCAGCAACCGACTATGCACAGCATGTTCCCGTTGCTGTCATTGCACATATGCTCGGATTGCCGGAGGGAGACGGCGAGAAGTTCCGGCGTTGGATTCACCTGCTTCTGCACGAAGGAATCGCGGAAAACGCCTCCTTCGCCCAAGCTCTCGCGGAGATGGACGATTATTTCAGGGTGCAGATTGCAAGTCGTCGTTCGGTTCCCGGAGAGGACCTGATCACTTTCTTGCTTGGCGCACAAATGGAGGATCAGCCCCTTTCCGACGAGCACATAATCGGTACGCTTCGTCTTTTGCTGATTGCAGGCATCGATACGACTTGGAGTGCCATCGGCTCCTGCCTATGGCATCTGGCCCAGCACCGTGATGACCGTCGTCGGCTGGTCACTGAGCCTGCACTCATGCCGCTTGCGGTAGAAGAGTTTCTGCGGGCCTATGCCCCGGTGACGATGGCTCGCCAAGTCGCCAAGGAGACAACAGTCGGCGGCTGCCCGTTCAAGGAACGCGAAATGGTGTTGCTGTCCTTTCCGGCGGCCAACCGTGATCCGGAGGTCTTTCCACAAGCTGATCGTGTTCTGATCGATCGGGCCGAAAACCGACATGCTGCCTTCGGATTGGGAATCCATCGGTGCATCGGCTCAAATCTCGCCCGCATGGAGATTACGGTAGCGCTGGAGGAATGGCTGACGCGTATTCCTGACTTTGACCTCGCCGACCCCGCCTCCGTGACCTGGTCGCACGGCCCGGTACGCGGTCCTCGGAAACTTCCTGTGGTCTTCCGATGACAGCATTGTTGGTCTCACACGTCCCTTGACGTCTGCGCTTTGTGGGACACCGCACGCTCCTCACCGGATTGGATCTGCCCGAAGGTTTCTGGTGCGGGGTTGCGTTCGCCTCTCCGCATGCGCACCCCTTGCGATAACGGCTCGAGGCACCGGTGGCGTGCGCCATCACAGATGGTAAAGGGCGCGCGACGGGAGTGGGCCATCGCAGTTGGGCGGTGACGCAGGATTGGCTGCATACTTCCAAGATTCTGATGGGAACAATCGGCGAGGTCTCCTGAGGCGTTTTGTCTGTCGCCGCGGCAATTTGAAACTGAAAGGAAAGGCCAAATGGTCACGCGCATTGAGATGCTGTCAGTCGAGCAAGCCAAGGCTGCCGCCAAGGAGTGTGGCATTCGAGAGTCGATGGCCGGCCTCAGTGTTTATCGGGCGCTGTTGCGTCATCCGCAGCTCGCGTCTGCGGTCAATCACTTGCTGACCACGCTGCTCTTCACTGGAAACAAGCTCGATGTCCGTCTACGCGAGCTCCTGATCATGCGTATCGGATGGACGACGGGCGCCAAGTACGAATGGACGCAACACTGGCATTTCGCGGAACGCGTCGGGCTGCCGCCTGAGGACGTCATCGCTGTCCGCGACTGGCGTTCGTCGACGCGTCTCGGTGCCGCGGACCGGGCGGTGCTGGCCGCGGTCGACGATACGCTGGAGCGCGGCAAGATCTCGGATTCCGTGTGGGCTGAGTGCGTGCGTCATGTCGGCAGCCCGGAGCAGTTGCTGGAGATGGTCATCGCGATTGGAAACTGGAACATGTTCTCACAGCTTCTTCGAAGCGTCGAAATCCCTTTGGAGGACGGCGTCAAGGACTGGCCGCCCGACGGCAGGATCCCCCAAGGGGGCGATGCTTGAGGCAAGCATGCGTATGGCCTAGCCACTGCGTACGTATACCTCTGCCTCAGCATGTCGCTCTGGCGTTGAACTGGTTTCGTGTGTGCAGGAGACGTCAATGCATGAATTGAGTTTGGTCGGCGCTGATGGAAATCGGCTTGCCGCCAGTGTTGCTGGGAATATTGACCAGCCGACGATCCTGCTTGCGCACGGTGGTGGCCAGACGCGACATGCTTGGGGCAACACTATGAAAACGTTGGGCGCCCGAGGCTATCGCGCTATCGCTGTTGACCTGCGCGGACATGGTGACAGCGATTGGTCGGAACATGGACGCTACGAATTAGACGCATTTGCCGCCGATTTAATCGCAGTTGCTCGACATCTCGGTCAGCCGCCGGCGGTAGTCGGCGCCTCCCTCGGCGGGCTCGCCGCTCTTATTGCTGAAGGCGAAAAAGCGCCGGGGACCTTTTCCAGTCTGACGTTGGTTGATGTCACGCCAAGAATGGAGATGGCGGGGATAAATCGTGTCGTGGGCTTCATGACCGCTCACGCTCAGAAGGGTTTCGAATCAATCGATGAAGCGGCCGACGTCATTGCCGCCTATCTGCCCAATCGCCAGCGACGCCGAAACCTGAACGGTCTCGCCAAGAACCTACGGCTCGGACCCGACGGTCGCTACCGATGGCATTGGGATCCACGTTTCATCACGAATGTGCAGCCTCCAGAGCAAGAGCGGCGATTTGACCGACTGGAAAACGCAGCTCGGCGCATTGGCTGCCCGGTCCACCTAATCCGAGGGGGTATGAGCGACCTCGTAAGCGAAGAGGTCACCAAAGCATTTCTGGAGCTTGTTCCACATGCAAGCTATTCAAATGTTGTAGATGCAGGGCATATGGTGGTCGGTGATCAGAACGATCTTTTCTCAGAAGCGGTTCTTGGATTCTTGGAAACCCACTACCAGTCAAAGTAACAAATTCTGGATTACGCCCACAAGGTCATGATCGAAAGGCCGCTTCAGCGCACGCGCTGCCTCAGAATTCAATGACTGTCCGGGCCGCTTCGCCTGTCTTGAGCTGCATGAATGCCTGGTTGATGCCGGCGAGCCGGATGCGTCCCGAGATGAGCTTGTCGAGCTTCAGATCGCCACGCAAATAGAAGTCGACCAGCCGCGGCATATCGATGCGAAACTTGTTGGATCCCATTGCGGAGCCCTGGATACGCTTCTCACCAAGCAGCTCCGCACCGGAGACCTCAAACCGGGTGCCGAGTGGCATCATGCCGATAACCGTCGCGGTGCCCCCGCGCCGCAACATGCGGAACGCCTGCTCAACAGTCGTCTTCGAGCCAACACACTCGAACGAGTATTCCACGCCGCCACCGGTCATCTCGCGAATGGCCTTGATGGGATCAGTAGCGGTTGCATCCAGGACATCTGTGGCGCCGAATTCCTTCGCCAAGTCGAACTTGGAGGCGACCTTGTCGATCGCGATTATGCGTCCAGCGCCAGCTATCGCGGCACCATTGACGGCCGACAGGCCGATGCCTCCCAGACCGATCACCGCGACCGTCGATCCGGGTTCGACCTTTGCGGTTCGAAACACCGCCCCTGCGCCGGTCATCACTGCACATCCAATTACCGCTGCCCGGTCCAGCGGCATGTCGGTGCGGATTTTCACGACTGAACGTTCGTGCACCAGCATATATTCGGCGAACGACGAAAGATTGCTGGTGTGCTGTAGCGGCGTCCCCTTCAGCATCATTCGCTGTGGCCCCCTCGGATCGCGGCGCGTGCTAGGGCTGAGGCAGAGGGACAACCGACCGGTCATGCAGTACTCGCACTCGCCGCAGAACGTCGAGATGCAGGTGATCACGTGATCACCCGGCCTCACGTAACTCACGTCCTCGCCGACCGCCTCCACGACACCGGCCGATTCGTGGCCCAGAACACACGGGCACGGACGCGTATAGAGCCCCTCGATGTAGTGCAGGTCACTATGACAGACCCCTGCAAAGGCGGTGCGAATCAGCACTTCGCCGCGCGCCGGTTCGTCGAGGAATACTTCTTCGATCCTTAACGGTTCATTGACGGCGTACATGATGGCAGCCTGGGCTTTCATTTCGCTCCTCCATAACGCTTGTCTTTGTTCCGTGCGCATCGTCGACGATCACCGCCCGTGCATCGAAGCTTCGTTACTCTGCCGCTTGGCTCATGACGTTGCGCGCAATGATATTGCGCTGGATCTGGTTGGTGCCTTCGACGATCTGAAGCACCTTGGCGTCTCTAAAGTAACGGTTGATTGGAAACTCGTTGGAAATGCCGGCCGCGCCGAAGAGTTGTACGGCATCGGTGGCAACACGCATCGCGGTGTCACTGGCGTGGCACTTCGCGATTGCCGCCAGGGTCGCTAAAGCACTACCGCCCAGGCCAGAGTCGACGGCAGACGCTGCCCGGTACACCAATTGGCGCGACGCCTCGATCTGTATCGCCATGTCGGCAATCATCCAGCGCACGCCCTGGAACTCGCCAACTTGCTGACCGAACGCACGACGATCTCGGATAAAGGTGATCGCATGATCCATGGCGCCCTGAGCCAAGCCGACGCCGCGGGCACCGATGATCGGCCGGGAATGGTTAAAGGTCTCCATTACAATCTTGAAGCCCTTGCCTTCCACGCCGAGCCGGCTTTCTTCCGGAACGTAGGCGTCCTCAAAGTACAACGCATAGGAAGGAACACCGCGTGCACCGAGCTTGTCTTCCTGGCGGCCGACCGTAAAGCCCGGTGTGTCTTTCGCCACGATAAACAGGTTGACGCTGCCGGGAGCATCGGCCTCACCTGTCTTCGCAGCGACAACCACGAAGTCTGCAACACCGGCGTTTGTGCACCAGATCTTGGAGCCGGTCAGCCGATACCCTGCCCCGTCGCGCTTCGCCCGCGTCCTGATACCAGCGACATCAGAGCCACTCTGAGATTCGGTGACCGAGATCGCACCGCGGAGTTCTCCCGTCGCCAGGCCCGGTAGATATCGCTGCTTCTGCGCGTCATCACCAGCCGCCAGGATTGCACCAAACGGCACCCATTGAACCAACAATAAATGAGCAGTATTGTAGTAAATGCGGTCGAGTTCCTCGATGGCCAAGCAAGCAGCCAGCACGCTATTCATGCCACCGTAGTCCACCGGAAACGGCAACGTGAACAAGCCGAGTTCACGCAGTAGGTCAAACATGTTCTGCGGGTATTCGCCTTTGGCGTCGATCTCTTGGGCGCGCTCCGCGACTCGCTCGCGCGCCACGCGTCGCACAAGGTCCTGCACCTGGCGCTGTTCGTCTGGCAGGCAATAAACCATGCAATCGACGTCACAATTGCCGACCGAGCAAGCAGCCCGGTCGCAAGACTATCCCCCGACGCTCTGTAATGAACCCATGTTCGCGAGGGCGCCATGAAGGCGAGATGCTATCCAGGGACGTCGAGAGCGCCGCGCTGCATGGTGCCCTTCCCTGTGTCGCGCTACTCCGCAGCAAGTCTCGCTTCCCCGAACGCCGGCATGACATCGTGCGCGAACCAACGCAGCTGATCCTTGAACTCGGCCGGCGACAGTCCTTCAGCCCAGTGGATCATGAAATCCTCAAGCCCGGGGTACTTGGCTTCGATCGATCTGATTCCCTCGATAACCTCGGCCGGTGGGCCACAGAACCAGGCCTTCTGTTTCACGCCGTCGCGGATCGAGGGGATCGTCGATGGTGCACCCGGAGTGCCCCAGGTGCGGCCCTGATCGTCGGCATAGCGCACGAAGCCAAACGGCGCGAACCACTTGTAGCGCTCGTCATGGGCCGGCTCGACACGGCGAATCGCCTCCTCCTGGCTGCCGGCGAGATAGAGGCCCGCGCCCCAGATCATATCCTCGCCGAGCTGCTTGGGTCGGCCGTGGCGGCCGCAGGCGGCGTGATACTCGCGCACGACGTCGTCGAGTATCTTCTCGCCGTTCAGGGTCACCATGGCCTTGAGACCATAGCGGGCCATCATGTCGATGGTCCTGCCACTAGCGATCGGCATCCAGATATCGACCGGCAGGCGCTTGGGCCGCGGCACCACCGTGATCTCCTTCAGCCGATAGCCTCTGTAGTCGACGGGCGGCGGACACTCGAAGTACTTTCCCTTGAAGTGGAAGGACTCCTCGTTGAAGCACTTCAGCAGGAGCTGAAGCTGTTCCTCAAAATACTCGCGGTTGGCATCGGCATTGAGCAGCGGCGCACCGAAGGTTTCCACCTCGCGACTGTGGTAGCCACGGCCGACGCCCATGATCACGCGGCCGTCCGTCACGATGTCAGCCATCGCGTAGTCTTCGGCCAACCGGATGGGATGCCACATCGGCAGAACGTTGAAGGCGCATCCGAACTTCAGGCGCTTGGTCTGCGTGGCGAGCCACAGGCCGAGCTGCACCAGATTGGGCAGGCATTCGTAGCCCTCGCGCTGGAAGTGGTGCTCCGCCGTCCACAGCGCGTGGTACCCGAGTTCATCCATGGTCCGAGCCACGTCGCGTGCGGTCGCAAAAACCTCGCTCAGGCGCTGGCTAGAATAGCGACGGTCATTGGCTGGGATCCCATTGAGACCGACATTGTCGAGATCGATCTGGCCGACATAAAGAACATGGAAACGTTTGATCATGTAGGTCGATTCCTCACTTGAAAGACACTTGTACCTCTAGGATCGATCGTGACGTATTCTCGGAGGGGCAACTCGCAGATCTTTGCTTGGCCACCGTCACATAACGGGATCGTGGGTTCGAGGATCTACGCAGCTTGAGATACGCGGAGTCGAAATCCAGGAAGTGCGCTAATTTCGAATGATCATTAGGAACGCTAGGCACGCCATATCAGCGAGTCAAGAGCAGGACGTCCTAATTGTGCTACCAACGTTTTGTACCATCGCGACAATGGCCGGTCTTATCATTTAGGCCGCGCATGGGTATTATGACGTTTCCAAAATGGCGCATCGCCAGCCTAATCCGGCGGCAAATGCCGCAGTCTTGTTGCGTTGGAGCCAATCCATGCTGGCTCCAAATGGGGGGGAGTTTGGTGAGTCAAGGAGTTTCGACCCGGTCTCGTCGTGCGTCCCACCCGAAATCGGCGATTACCAAGCAGCGCATCCTTGATGCAGCAGCACGTGCATTCAGTCTCAACGGATATGCTGGGACGACCATTAACGACATTGCGATGACTGCAGGAATGCAAGGCGGTAGCATCTACTATTACTTCGAGTCAAAAGACGACATCCTGCAGGAAGTGCTCGATGTCGGTATAACTCGCGTGTTTTCCGCTGCCCGTCTCGCCGTCGGGTCTTTGCCCGCTTCCTCTGCATTCAGCGAAAAGCTTGAAGCCGCAGTGACGGCTCACCTTACGATGCTTTTGCAGCAAGGCGACTATACATCGGCGAACATACGCGTGTTCGAGCAGGCACCCCCGGCTGTGAAACGCCAGAACCGGAAGCTTCGCGCAGCGTATGGCGAATACTGGGGGCAGCTTCTTTCCGAGGGACAGCGCTCTGGAGCGATTCGCAAGAATGTCGACCTGACCATTCTACGTTTGATGATTCTCGGTTCAATGAACTGGGGGGTTACGTGGTATCGATCAGATCGTATGCCTATTCCCGAGCTAGCTCGGAAATTCTGCGAAGTCGTCCTAAAGGGTGTTGGATTGAGCGATGATCAGCCCGAAAGCTCCTCGAGAGGGCGGCGCGCTCGTTCCTGAGCGATTGGGCCCACGGTACCTTGCATTGACCTGGCAGTTCGCGTTGAAGGCTCGCGTTGTACGTTGTCCAAGACTTTCACAACGCGCAACAGAATGTCACGACAGCCAGCGCTTGCGCCTCTTGTAATGCTTGGTGTCGCGGTAGGATTTGCGCGCCCCGCCTTCGTTCAGGCCGAGGTAGAATTCCTTGATGTCGGAATTGTCGCGTAGCTTGTCGGCCGGCCCCTCGAGCACGATGCGACCGTTCTCCATGACGTAGCCGTGGTCGGCCACGGACAGCGCCATGGTAGCGTTCTGCTCGACCAGGAGAACCGAGAGTTTCTCCTGCTGCACCAGGCGGCTAACGATGCCGAAGATCTCTTCGACCAGCATGGGCGCCAGGCCGAGCGACGGCTCGTCCAGCAGCACGACCTTGGGCCGGCTCATCAATGCCCGGCCGATCGCCAGCATTTGCTGCTCACCGCCCGACAGATAGCCGGACTGCTGGTGCCGCCGCTCCCTCAGCCGTGGGAAGTAGGTGTAGACCATGTCGATCCCCTGCTTTACCGAGCCGCCGTCCTTCTGGACGTGGCCACCGGCGATCAGATTCTCCTCCGTGGTCAGATGTTCGAACACGCGCCGACCCTCGAACACCTGGGCAAGGCCGAGCCGCGTGACGTCGTGGGCCCGCATGCCGTCGATGCGACGGTCGCCGATCTGGATCGTGCCCTTGGTGACCTCGCCGCGCTCGCTGTGCAGCACCCCCGAGATCGCCTTGAGCGTCGTCGTCTTGCCGGCGCCGTTGGCGCCCAGCAACGTCGTGATGGCGCCTTCACGCACGTCGATCGACACGCCCTTGAGGACGAGGATGACGCGGTCGTAGACGACTTCGATATTGTTGATCGAGAGCATGGGATGTCAGGCGGCGGTTTCCCGCCGCCCGCCCGTTCCTTGGTTCAGGACTTCGAGGCTTCTGCCGCCAGATGCTTCTTGATGATCTCGCGATAGCCCTGGAACCAGTCCTTGTCCTTGACCAGCTTGCCGCCCTTGACCGTCCAGATCTGGACCCAGCCGCCGCCTTCGTGATCGGCCGCGGTGATCTCCATCGGTGGCACCAGGCCGCCCAGGGTGAAGCCCTTGATGGCCTCCATGCCTTTCTTGACCTCTTCCGAGGTCGGCGCCGCACCGCCCTTGACCTTGATGGCGTTGCGCACGGCCTCGGTATGCAGCGCCGCGATGAAGACACCGCGATTATAGTAGACGGTCGAGTCCAATTCCTTCGGCACGGGCTTGCCCTGCGCCTTGTACATGGCCTCGATGTCCTTGATGACTTGGAAGTCCTTGCCGACGCCAGCAAACTGGATGCCGTTGTAACCTTCGGCCACGGCCATGCCGCCGGCCGCGATGATGTCGGCCTCGGCGCTGCCCCACACGAAGGCCACCACTTTGCTGAGCGGAAAGCCCTTGCCCTTCAGTTCCTTGATGGAAACCGATGGCGATCGCCCGAACAGGTGGGTGATGATGAAATCCGGCTTGAAGCGGCCGGTGATATCGAGGATCTGGGCGCCCATCTCGACGCCAGGTGCCGGCACTGCGAAAGTGCGCATCTCGAAGCCCTCGGACTTGGCGAGGTCCTCGAGGATCGGCAGCGGCTCCTTGCCGGCCGGGTTGTCGTAGAAGAGATAGGCGATCTTCTTGCCCTTCAGGTTGCCGCCCAGCCTTTCCTTGGCGAACGCCACCGCCGCACCGGCCTGCGACCAGTAGCTGGCCGCGATCGGGAAGGTGTAGGGGAAGCGCTTGCCGTCGGCGGCCGACGCCGTGCCGAAGCCAGGCGAAGTGCCGAGAATCTTGTCCTCCTCCAGCTTCTTGGTCAGCGCCATGGTCGAGGCGGTGCCGAAGAGACCCTCGAGAACCGCGCCCTCCTTCTTGAAACGCTCATGCGCCTCCATCGCGGGCGGCACCTTGTACTCGTTGTCGACCTCGAGGACCTTGATCTTGAAGCCTTCGACACCGCCCTTGCTGTTCACCAGGGCGATGTAGTCGTGATAGCCGGGGCACAGGTTTACGCCCACGGTGGCCGTCGGACCGGTCCGGTCGCACTGCAACCCGAACACGAGTTCCTTCTGCGCTAAGGCCTGGCCTCCGCCGAATGCCAAGGTCGCAGTGGTCGCCGCGATCCCCAGCCAACTCCTAACAAACTTTGTCATGGGTTCCTCCTTTCGCTTCGCCGCAACGCCCCACTCTAGTAAGAGAAGGGCCAAACTCGGAAATAGCTCCGAATATTCCTCCACAGTCGATTGAGCCCCTCGGGCTCGACGATCAGGAAAAAGATGATCAGGCCGCCGAACACGCCCAGCCGCAGGCCTGAGATAACATTCGCCATTTCGGCGCCGGTGAAGAACAGCGACCCGATATTCTCCATCAAAATACGGATCACGATCGGCAGCAAGGTCACGAAGACCGCCCCCAGGATGGATCCGAGCACTGAGCCCAATCCGCCGATGATGATCATGGCGAGATAGTCGATCGACACGATGAGCTGGAATTGCTCGTAGTTGGCGATGCCGAAATAGTAGGTGTAGAGCACGCCGCAGACCCCGGCGTAGAAGGACGAGATCGCGAAAGCCATCAGCTTGTAGCGGTAGATGTCGATGCCGATGATCTCGGCCGCGATGTCCTGGTCGCGTACCGCCACGAACGCCCGGCCGATGCGGCTGCGCACCAGGTTGAGCGTCGCCACGATCGCCAGCACGGCGAAGAACAGCAGGAAGAAATAAAGGTGGCCCTGGGTGTTGAAGCTGACGCCGAACAGGCTCGGCCGCTCGACCTGGATCGAGGCCTGGGCGCCGCCTGAGATCGCCGGCACGTGATTGATGGTCCATTCGATGATGAGCTGGCCCGCCAGTGTCGCGATCGCGAGATAGAGGCCCTTGATGCGCAGGCTCGGCATGCCGACGATGACGCCGATCACCGCCGCCATCATGCCGCCCGCCGGCAGCGTGATCCAGAATGGCAGGCCCAGCCTGACGGCAAGATTGGCCGCGGTATAGGCGCCGACCGACATGAAGGCGGCATGGCCGATCGAGATCTGGCCAGTATAGCCCACGAGAATGTTGAGGCCGAGCGCGCCGACGATGGCGATGAAGATCAGATTGAGGATCGACAGGTAGTATTCATGGACGGTGAGCGGGACGATCACGATGAAAATGAGCGCCAGCACACCGACCGTCCATTTCGCGATCGGCAGCGGATAGAGCGCCATGTCGGCGCGGTAGGTCGTTTTGAAGACTCCGGACTCGCGATGAAACATGGTCTACACACGCTCGATCTTGCGTTTGCCGAAAATGCCGTAGGGCCGGATCATGAGGACCAGGATCATCAGCACGTACGGCGCGAAATCCTTGGTTCCGCCGCCGACATAGGGGTCGAGGTAGCCGGCGGCGAGGCTTTCGACGATGCCGATGATCAAACCGCCCACGAGCGCACCGCCGATCGAATCGAGGCCGCCCAAAATCACGACCGGGAACACTTTCAGCCCGACCAGCGCCAAGTGCACGTCGACGCCCAGCATGCTGCCCCAGACGATGCCGCCCAGGGTCGACACGACGCCGGCCATCGCCCAGGCGAGCGCGAAATAGCGCTCGACATTGATGCCCATGGCTTGCGCCACCTGCTGATTGTCGGCTACTGCCCGCATGGCAACGCCCATCCGGCTCTTCTTGAAGAACCAGCTGAATGCCAGGAAGAAGGCGATGGCGACCACCGCGCCCGCGACCTGGATCGGCGGCAGGCTGGCCGGTCCCAGCACGATGGGATCGTCGCCGATCGGAAGCGACACGGCCCGCGTCTCGCTGCCGAAGATGACCGGACCCAGGCCACGCAGGACGGCAGCGAGGCCGATGGTCGCCATGATCACGGCGACGACGGGGCGGCCGAGCAGTGGCCGCAACACGACGCGTTCCAGCCCGAAGCCAAAGCCGATCATCACCGCCAGCGTCACGATGACGGCGACGGCGAGAGGCATGCCCTCGAACGACAGCATCATCGCCACGATCAGGCCGGCCAGCATGACGAACTCGCCCTGCGCGAAATTGATGGCGTCGGTCGCCTTGTAGACCAGCACGAACCCCAAGGCGATCAGCGAATACATCAGCCCGATCGAGACGCCGTTCAGCAGCAACGCGAAGAGAAAGCCCAGATCTTCTGACATTGCCTCTCCTCAAGCCGCCCGACGCACCGGCGGGGCCGATACCAGGTCGTGGATGGCGATGATGGATGTCATGGTCGATTTGCGACCATCCTCAAAAGTGATTTCCACGGTGACCTCGGCGCTGTTCTCGCCGCCATAGAAGGCGTCGATGACGTTGGCGTATTTCTCGGCCACGAACTTACGGCGCACCTTGCGGGTACGTGTCATCTCGGCATCGTCGGCCTCGAGTTCCTTGTTGAGAAGCAGGTAACGCTTGGCCTGCTGCATGTCCGGCAGCGTGGCATTGGCCTTGGCGATCTCCTCGCCGATCAGCGTCGCCACCTCGCCCTTGCGGCTGAGGTCCATGAAGCTGGTGTAGGCAATGCCGCGCTTCTCGGCCCAGGTCCCGACAGTCTGCATGTCGATGGCGATCATCGCGGCCACGAAAGGCCGCTGGTCACCGAAGGCGACGGCTTCGCGGATGAAGGGGCTGAACTTCAGCTTGTTCTCGATGAACTGCGGCGCGAAAGCCGAGCCATCGGTGAGCTTTCCGACATCTTTGGCGCGATCGATGATCACGAGGTGGCCCTGCTTGTCGAAGAAGCCGGCGTCGCCCGTCTTCAGCCAGCCGTCGGGGGTCACGGTGTCGCGCGTCACCTCCTCCTGCTTGAAGTAGCCCTTGAAAACGTTGGGCCCTTTCAGCATGACCTCGCCGCGATCGTCGATCTTGACCTCGACCCTCGGGATCGGCCGGCCGACCGTGTTGGGGTTGGCCTCGGCATCGGCCTGGCAAGCGATCATCGCCGTGGCCTCGGTGGCTCCGTAGATCTGCTTGAGGTTGATGCCGAAGGAGCGGAAGAAACGATAGGTATCGGGTCCGAGTGGAGCACCGCCGGTGTAGCACCAGCGGGCATTGCGCAGCCCCAATTGATCACGGACGGGGCCGTAGACCAGGATCTGGCCTACCGCCAAGCCCAGCCGCTCCACGATCGACAGTGCATTGCCGTCAGAGCGCTTCAGCTCGCAGCGCTCGGCTAATGCACGAAAATGCTCGAAGGTACGGCGTTTGAGCGGCGAGGCGTCGTCTGTCTTCACCTGCATCGTGGTCAGCATGTTTTCCCAGATGCGCGGCGGCGCCAGCACCGCGTCGGGGCCAAGCTCGCGCAGGTCGCGCTGCACGGTCTCTGGATTCTCCGGACAGTTCGCCGTGGCCTTCGCGACCAACGCCATACCGAGCGAGAAGGCTGCGTCGCCGACCCACGCCATCGGCAGGTAGGACAGCCAATCGTCGCCCGCCTTGATCTCGTTCACCTCGACGAAGGCCTCGGCCGTCGCGATCATGTTGCGGTGGCTCAGCATCGCGCCCTTGGGCGCGCCGGTCGTGCCTGATGTGTAGGCGATCATCGCCGTATCGCCAGCCGCACCCTTGGCGACTTCCTTGGCGTAAAAATCCGGGTTCGCTTTTCCGAACGCTCTGCCCGCCTCCATCACGCTCTCGAACGAGCACAGGATCGGATCGTCGTAGGCCCACATGCCGCGTGGATCGTCGAACACAATCGAACGCAATCTGGGCAGCTGGTCCTTGAGCGACAGGGCCTTGTCAACCTGCTCCTGATCCTCGGCCACGATCACTGAGGTTTCCGCGTGGTTGAGCACGTAAACCAACTCCGACGCGATCGAATCCTGATAGACCGGCACCGAAACACCACCCAGGGCCTGGGCCGAGACCTGGGCGAAATAGAGCTGCGGCCGGTTGTCGCCCACGACCGAGAGCTTGTCGCCGCGCTTGAAGCCCATCGAAGCCAGGCCGTGGGCGAAATCGCGCACATGGTCCTGATAATCGGCCCAGGTATAGGTCTGCCAGACGCCGCGCGTCTTTTCGCGCATGCCCGCGCCGCCCGGATCGGCGGCGGCGTTACGCGCCACAAGCTTGGGCAATGTGTCGGTCTTCGGGGAGTCGACGAGACTCATACACGGCCTCCGCTTTTGGACGTGCCGAGATAGGCCTCAATCACCTTGGGGTGGCGCTGCATCTCATCGGGCGTGCCCGTGGCGATGCACCGGCCGCGGTCGAGAACCACGACCCTGTCGGAAATATCCATGACCACGCCCATGTCGTGCTCGATCAGGACGACCGTGACGCCACGCTCCTGGTTCACGTCGAGGACGTAGCGCGCCATGTCTTCCTTCTCGTCCTGGTTCATGCCGCCCATCGGCTCGTCGAGCAGCAGCACTTTCGGCTCCGACGCCAGCGCCCGTCCCAGCTCGACGCGCTTGCGCAGACCGTAGGCCAGCGCCGAGGTCGGCTGCTTGCGCAGATCCTGCAACTTCAGGAACTCGATGATTTCCTCGATCGCCTCGCGATGGGCGATGTCTTCTTTCTGGGCCATGCCCCAATAGATGACGCTCGACAGCACACCCGACTTCATGCGCACGTGGCGGCCGAGCATCAGGTTGTCGAGGACGGTGAGCCCGCTGAACAGGGCGATGTTCTGGAAGGTGCGCGCGATCCCCATCGCCGCGATGTCGCTCGGCTTCTTCTGGGTGATGTCACGACCTTCGAGCACGACGCGACCGGTGTCAGGCTTGTAGAAACCCGAAATCATGTTCAGGAGCGAAGTTTTGCCGGCGCCGTTGGGACCGATGATCGACAAGATACCGCCGCGCGGCACGTCGACCGAGACATCCTGCACAGCAGTGACGCCGCCGAACTTCTTGGACAAGGTGGCGACGCCGAGAATCGAAACTTCATCCAACTTCAACTGCCTTTCAACGCCTCAGCTGCACGTCTGATTATCTGCTGATTCGTGCGATCATAGTTATGCTAGGCAGCTGCAGGCCAGGCAACACGACCGAGCAAGCCTGATACAAACACGCTCTAGAGAAATGATTGCTCACATCCAGCGCCCCACCCATCGACTTTTTTTCTAATACTTATTTGGTTTTGCGTCACCCTATTGGTGATCAGTCGGAGCCGTCAAGAAGAATGAACTGCATTCGAGACCTGAAACGGTTCCGCCACTCGAACTAAGTGAGAGACTTAGCGAGCGATTCCTTCAACCTTTAAGCGTCTGCTCGACCACGCCGCAATAGACGTCCCGGCATTACCGATGTCGAGTGGTTCAAGAGGTCTCGATTGGATTGCCTCACCAAGGTGCCATTCACAACTACGGCCTCAATGCCCGCTGCGTCGGAAACAAGACGGTCGGCGCCGCTCGGAAGGTCAAAGACCCGGCGAACCTTGCCACTACCGACTGTCCCCGGATCAAACACCACAAGGTCCGCGGGCATGCCCAAGGCAATCAAGCCGCGATCTGAAAGCCCAAATACTTCGGCCGGACGGCTGGTTAGCATTCGCACGGCCTCTTCCAGCGAAAATGCCGCTTTCTCACGAACCCAGTGGCCAAGGAGATAGGTCGGCAGGCAGGCATCGCAAAGTTGGCTTGCATGTCGCCGCGGAATCGCTCCCGCCCCGTGCCATCTACAATACTGCCGCCGACAATCTTCAGATCGTAGGTCATACCGCGCACCCCTCGCCGTACTCGCCGTAGCTGAAACGCCCGATCGAGAAGCGCAAGGCGGTCGGCACTCAAACCGCTGCCGAAAGATTCACCCTGTTCCCGTCGAAGAAAGATCTCGGCGGTTGCGCTTCACACATAAGGCAATTGCCATCTGCTTCCAGATTGGCATTGCACACGGCACAAATTCTAATTAATGCTAGAAATAGTCAAGTATAAAATCAGCGTCTTCTCGCCTCTTCCAGAGTGAACTTCCGATGGCGCTGCGGAGGATGAAATTTTTTTTCGTTGACCTATTGCCTCCCACATCTGAGGAAACGCCGCGATGCATGTCGGAATGAGCACATTCTTTCAGAACCTGTCGGGTCTGACAGACCGTGAGGTTTACCGTCATGAAGTCGCGATGGCAGATCTCGCTGAACCCCTTGGCTTCGATTCGATCTGGGCTGCCGAGCATCACTTCGACCACTACACAATGTGCCCCAACGTTGCGCAGTTCCTGACCTATATGGCCGGCCGCACCAAGCGCGTTAAACTTGGATCTATGGTCATGGTGCTTCCCTGGCACGATCCGGTTCGTCTGGCCGAAGAAGTCTCCGTCCTCGATCACGTTTCCGACGGCAGGGCAATTCTGGGCATCGGGCGGGGACTTGGGCGCATCGAATTCGATGGCTTTCGTGCGCCTATGGGCGAGTCCCGTCAGCGATTTGTGGAATACTCTGAGGCGATTCTAAACGCCTTGGAGACGGGTTGGATCGAGAGCGCAGGCCAGCTTTACCGCCAACCAAGGACAGCGATTCGGCCAACTCCGCACTGCAGCTTCAAGGGACGCGTTTACGCTTCAGCGGTATCTCCGGAGTCGGCCCGTATCATGGCCCGGCTAGGCGTCGGTCTTTTGATTATCGCGCAGAAACCTTGGGACAAGACAGTCTCTGAGCTCAACGCCTATCGTGAAATCTATCGCGAAATTCACAACAACGCAGAACCGCCAAAGCCGATAGTAGCGTGCTTCATCTGTTGCAACGAGGATGCGGCAGCAGCGAACGCAATGCACGATAAGTACACCCGTGGCTACAGCCGCTCAGCGCTTGATCACTATGAGTTTCACAATGAAGGTCTCGCCGACATCAAAGGATACGAGTACTACGGCGCTTTAGCGCAGAACATACGAAAGCACGGCGTCGATGCCTTTGTGAATTTCCTTGCGGACCTGCAGGTACGCGGGACGCCACAGCAGGTCTACGACCAGATGCTGCGATATCAACATCTCACCGATTGCGCCGGTTTCATTGGGATTTTCAGTTTTGGCGGAATGCCACACGAGATGGCTCAAGCGAATATGCGCCTGTTCGCAAGAGAGGTTCTTCCCCGGCTCCAGGGGTTGGAGGTGGGCGCATCGGTTGGAACGCCCCTGGCGATCGCAGCTGAGTAGCCAATGGTCGACATCGGTCTCGGCGGCAAGTCCGTACTGGTCACGGGCGGCGCGTCCAACATTGGGCGCGCCATCGTGTTTGCCTTGGCCCGGGAAGACGCCAATATCGTCTTTGCCGACATCGACGAAGAGCAGGCACAGCGAACTCTGAAGGACGCCACCAAGCAAGGCAAGGGGCGGATCAGCTTCCAAGCAGCGGATGTGACAAAGGAAGAAGATGTAGACGCGCTCATCGGGCGCACGATGACCGAACACGGACGCCTCGATGTCCTGGTCAATAACGTCGGATGGGACCGGCCGTCAGCGTTCGCTAGACAGTCGACGATGCACTGGCGGCGACTGATCGAGATCAATCTAGTTTCGACGATCTTGTGTACCCAAGCTGCATTGCCCCGGCTTATCGACGCCGGTGGGGGCGCGATTGTCTCTGTCAGCTCGGATGCCAGCTTTGGCGAGCCTCGCGAAACAGTCTATGGGGCCGCGAAAGCCGGCGTAAATACTTTCATGAAGGCGATTGCAAAGGAGTACGGCCGCCACGGCATCCGGTGCAATGTTGTAGCTCCAGGCCTGATCTTGCCGACGGCCGCAGATGAGATTGGCGCCAGCAGCCTATGGGTCGGCCGTGATGCCTTCTTTTCCGATGAACAAGTGGAGAAAGCCAGAAAAGTAATTCCTCTCGGCAAGGTTGGCCGAGCCGCCGATATTGCCAATGCGGTGCTGTTCTTCGCCTCGCCCGGCATGGCTGGACATATCTCCGGGCAAGTGTTGAGCGTGAGCGGCGGTTATGCGACCCCAGGCTGAACGAAAGGCGGCAGCGTGAGCAAGCGTTTTGCGATCATCGGTGCGGGCATGTCGGGCATCCTGACGGCCATCAAGCTCAAGCAGCGCGGCATCCGGGACTTCGCGATCTACGAGAAGGCCGGCGGGTTGGGCGGTACCTGGCGGGACAACACCTATCCCGGCCTGTCCTGCGACGTGCCGAGCCACGTCTATGCCTATTCCTTCGAGCTGAAGGCCGACTGGTCGCACCGCTTCTCCCCAGGCGCAGAGATCCGGGGATATTTCGAGGGTGTGGCGAAGAAGTACGAACTCGACAGCCACTTCCGCTTCAACAGCGAGATCGTACGCGCGGAGTATCGCGACGGGCGCTGGCATCTCTCGATCAAGGGTGGTGCCACCGATGTCGTGGATTTCGTCATCTGTGCCACCGGGGTGCTGCATCACCCGGCCTATCCCGACATCCCGGGACTCGGCGACTTTGAGGGCGCCTGCTTCCATTCCGCGCGCTGGGATCATTCCGTGCCGCTCGAGGGCAAGCGGATCGGGATCATCGGTACCGGCTCGACGGCGATCCAGATCGTACCGGCTCTGGCGGATACCGTGTCGAAGCTGACGCTCTTTCAGCGCACCGCGCAGTGGATTCTACCGCTCGCCAACCCCGCCTATAGCGAGGCCGAGAAGGCGATGTACAACACCTCCCCGGAGCGGCTGCAGCAATCTTACGATTTCTGGTCGGCGCGCTTCGTTGATACCTTCGCGCGCGCCGTCATCGGCGACCAGGACGAGCTGCGGAAGATCGAGGATGCCTGCCGCACCAACCTTGAGGAGAACGTGGCAGATCCTGACCTGCGGCGGCGACTGACGCCCAACTATCGCGCCGCCTGCAAGCGGCTGATCATGTCGGACACGTTCTATTCGGCGATGCAGAAACCCAGTGTCGCGCTGGTGACCGACGGCATCGACCGGATCGAGGCGGGTGGCGTGCGGACCAAGGACGGTGTCCTGCATGAGCTGGACGTGCTCGTGCTGGCGACCGGCTTCGACGGACATGCCTTCCTGCGGCCGATGGATGTGGTGGGCGAGAGTGGTCGGCGCCTCGCCGACGCCTGGGCGCAGGCCAATGAGGCCTACCGCTCGGTGGCGGTGCCAGGCTTCCCCAACTTCTTTATGCTGGTCGGTCCCAACAGCCCGATCGGCAATTTCTCGGTAGTCCTGATCTCCGAGATTCAGCTGGCCTATATACTGCAGCTCGCCGATTTGGTGCTTGGCGGGAAATGCCGCTCGGTGGCACCGAAGGAGGAAGCGACCCGCCGCTTCAACGTCGCTCTGCGCGAGGCCATGAAGAACACGGTCTGGGTGACCGGCTGCCGGAGCTGGTACCTCGACCGCAATGGCAATCCCGCGCTGTGGCCCTGGGGCTTCGACCGCTTCCGCGAGGAGATGAACTCGCCCGACCTCGCGGACTTCGATTTCGCCGCCTGAATTCAACCATTTGCTCGAAGTAGCCCAGGCGCAGAAGGCGCGCCGATCCGCACCCAAACCTCTCAAGAAGGCCAGCGATGGATGATCTGACAGCATTGATGTCGTTCCTTCGCAAGCAACCGTCAATGTCTAGCGCGACAGTGGCGGAACGGCGCGCGGCCTACGACCGCGCCGAACGAGCCTTTACCCTGCCGGCTGGCGCGACGGTTCGACTCTGGGAACGCAATGGATTGATCGGAGAGCTGGTCGACCCGGAGCACCCAGTCGACGGTCGCACAGTCCTATATCTACACGGCGGCGGATATGTGATCGGATCTCCTCGATCGCATAGACATCTGGCCGCCGCGATTGCGATTGCGGCAAGTGCCAATGTACTGTTGCTCGATTATCGCCTCGCCCCGGAGCATCCGTTCCCCGCCGCAGTCGACGACGCCGTCGCCACGTATCGCCTACTTCTCCAGGATACCGGATCTCAGCGATTGGCCGTTGTGGGCGACTCGGCCGGAGGCGGCCTCACTGTGGCGACATTAGTCGCCGCCCTTAGTGCCGGTGATGCCATGCCTGCGGCCGCGGTCTGTTTATCTCCTTGGGTCGATTTGACGTGCGACACCACTGCACCGCCCCCCGCTACAATTGACGATCCACTCGTAAAGACTGAAGACATCTTAGCCTACGCTTCGTCCTATCTTGGAGCCATTCCGGCAACCCATCCCTTGGCATCACCACGGTTCGCGGATCTTCGCGGCCTGCCTCCAATGTTGATACACGCAAGCACTTCCGAAATGCTGGCGCCTGACTCGATGCGGTTGGCCGAAGCAGCGCGAGTCGCAGGCGTAGACGTCACTTTGGAAATGTTTGAGGGTGTCCCTCACGTTTGGCATTGGTTCTGGCCACGCCTTGAAACGGCAAAAGTTGCTATTGCAAAGGTCGGCACGTTTCTCGACGACCATTTGGATGGAGGCAATAGGCAGCAACGCAAACTGAAATAAGAGGAGGACGTCATAACGATGCCGGCGGAGACCGACACAACAAGTCCGAAATATCTGCGCGACAAGTACGCCATCGTTGGCGTCGGCGAGACGACCTACATGCGCGGCTCGGGCATGACGACGCGCGCGCTGGGCACCTGGGCGGTGCGCAACGCCGTCGAGGACGCCGGGCTCAAGCCGTCCGACGTCGACGGCATGCTGTCATACCAGTCGGGCGATTCGACCTTCTCGAACTTCATCGCCGGCGACCTCGGCATCCGGCCCAACTTCTACATGGACGTGTTCGGCGGCGGCTCCTCGACCGAGGCGCTGGTCGGCATGGCGATGGGCCTGATCGAAGCCGGCATGTGCAAGGTGGTCGTGATCTTCCGCGCCATGAACGGCTTCTCGCAGGTGCGCATCGGCGGCACCGGCGCGCGGGCGGTGGCGCCTGTTTCGGGCGACGCCCTGCACGGGCGCGCCTATGGCTGGCAGAGCGCCGGCCAGATGTTCGCGCCCACCTTCATGCGCCACATGTACGACTACGGCACGCGACCCGAGCAGGTGGCCACCGTCAAGGCAATCCACAGCGAGCATGCCTCGAACAATCCCAAGGCCTTCTACAAGGAGCGCGTCACCGTCACAGACGTGCTCGCGAGCCGCATCATCTGCAAGCCGCTGCACTTGCTGGATTGTTGCGTCGAGACCGACAACGGCACGGCGCTCGTCGTGACCAGTGCGGAGCGGGCGCGCGACTGCCGCCATCCGCGCGCGCTGATCCGCGGCGTCGTCGGCCGCTGCAGCAAGCCGCGCCTCGACATGCACTACCAGCACGGACCCATCTCGACGGTCGCCGGCCGCTATGCCCGCGAGATCCTGTGGCCCAACGCCGGAGTCGGACCGGAGGACGTCGACGTCACCGGCTCCTACGACGCCTTCACCTTCACCACCATGCTGCAGCTCGAGGATTACGGCTTCTGCAAGAAGGGCGAGGGCGGCGCCTATGTCAGCGACGGCACGATCCGCCTCGGTGGGCGGCGGCCCAACAACACCAGCGGCGGCCATCTGTGCGAGGGCTACACGCACGGGCTCAACATGGTGATCGAGAATGTGCGCCAGCTGCGCCACGATGCCGACGATTCGTGTCCGGTGGGGCCCGACGGCAAGCGCCAGCATACCTACGACTACCGCGAGGGCGGTTGCCGGCAGGTCAAGAAGTGCGAAGTGACGGCCAATATGGGCTGGGCGAACCCCGGCACCGGCTCGGCCATGGTCATGCGGCGTGACTGAGGAAGGAACGGACCATGGCACTGCAAGCGACCTATCTCGGCATGCCGCTCGACGTGAACGATCTCGACGTCGAGAACCTGGTGTATTTCAAGCATTGCGCGGCGCACAACTTTCATCTGCAGAAGTGCGCGGCCTGCGGCCTGCTGCGCTATCCGCCGACTACCGCCTGTCCGTGGTGCGCCGGCCCCAAGTCGGAATGGGTGCCGGTCGATGCGCGCGGCGCCGCCCACTCCTACACCGAGGTCCATCACGCCATTCAGCCGGCCTTCAAGGCGCACACGCCCTATCTCATCCTGCTGGTCGACCTCGATACGCAGAACGGCAATCCCAGCGGGCACGAGGCGCTGCGCGTCGTCGGCAACCTCGCGACGCCGGACGGCACGCTGGCGCCGCCAGAGATGGTGCGCCGCGTCGGCATCGGCACGCGTGTTCGTATGGTCTTTACCGACGTCGCACCGGGGTTCGCCCTGCCGCAATGGACCATCGACGAGGGCGCACCCCAGCCTGCCCAGCCGTGGCGTTATCCGCAGGAGTGACGATAGGCAGAAATGGGACAGGAAGTTATGGTCTGCCATCGCTGGGGTGATCTGGAGGTCTTGGAGGTCGAGGATCTACTCGAGCCGCTTTTGCCGTCGGGGCACGTACGGATCGCCGTCCGCGCCGCTGGCATCGCCTTCCAGGACACGTGGCAGATCGGGGGCAAGTACCAGACGAAACCACCGTTTTCGATCTGCCCGACAGCAAAATCTGCGGCATTGTTGCCGAGGTTGGCCAAGGCGACACGGATCTCAGGTCTGGCGAAAAGGTCATCGCGCTGCTGCGCTACGGTGGCTACGCCGAGCAAGCGGAGGTCCCGCAGGGGCAGCCACAGAGTGCCGACCGACACCAACGAGCACGACGACGCCGTCCTCGGTATGGCCAACGACACGGCCTACCAAGGGCTCGTCGATCGAGCCGGACTGAAGCCCGGCGAGATCGTCCTGGTGCGCGCGCAGGAGGCGGCGTGAGGGTCGCTGCCGTTCAACTCGCGGCAACTCTGAGGGCGACCGTGGCAGCCGCCTGCACGCCTAAGGTTCCTGTTCCCATCTGACATGCACCAGATTTTTCAGAACTTCATTGACAGTCTTGCGGAGAGTTCCGATGAACAAGCGCTCCGCCTCACCATGGAAGTGGCTGCTGCGGCCCTCGACTTGGCGTGTTTTGCCTATCTGGCACTGCCGCGCGCAGCGGGCGGCGGCGCGCGGCTCATTTCGAATTATCCGACACAATGGACAACGCACTACCTCCAAAGCCACTACGAGCGCCTAGACCCGGTCGTTGCTCAAGCGCTTGGTGATTCTGAGCCGTTCGAGTGGGGGCCAGGGATGAGCCCGTCGACCTTGTCTCCTCAGCAATTTGAGCTTCTCGAGGACGCGGCCTTCTTCGGGATCCGTTACGGGTTTACGATTCCCATCCATGACGGCCGCGGGCCGATAGCCGCCGTCACCTACGCATCCGAAGAGAGGGGCCCCGTGTTTCAGCGGTGCATCGAGCGGAACGGACGCGTCCTCCAGCTCATGGCTCTCTACTTCCACGCGCATGCGCGCCGAAAAATTGTCACCGATCGGTTGGTGAACGGCGTCGCCCTTTCGCCACGAGAGCTCGAGTGCTTGGAATGGGCGGCGCGCGGCAAGAGCACTTGGGACATCGGCCAAATCCTCGGCATCACCCGCCGCACTGCCGCTTTTCATCTAGATAATGCCAAGGCAAAGCTGGGCGTTCATTCGATCTGCCAAGCTGTCGCGCAGCTGGCCATGTCCCGGCCGCACGTGGAGTAAGAGACGAGGTATAGTCAACCTGTGCACTCGCACAGGATGTATCGTGGTCAATTCCCGCCTCTACTCGATGGCATTCCGCATCGGACGGAGGCGACACATGATACAGCTGATAACGTTCGATCAATACGGCGAATTCTTGGACCAGCTTGCCGACATGCACCGGCTGCGCTACCGCGTGTTCAAGAAACGGCTCGACTGGGACGTCCAGGCCAGCGGCGACATGGAAGTCGACGAGTTCGACGCGCTGGGTCCCTGCTACCTGTTGCAGCGGAGCGCCGACGGCACTGTCACCGGTTGCGTCCGCTTGCTGCCGACCACCGGTCCCACCATGCTGCGCGACACGTTCGCCGCGCTGCTGGACGGCGGCGCAGCACCCGCCAGCCCGCTCATCTGGGAAAGCAGCCGATTCGGCGTCGATCCCGATCATGCGGGCCCGCTGGCGAGCCAGGGGATCGCCAAGGCGACCTACGAGCTGTTCGCCGGCATGATCGAGTTCGGCCTGTCACGAGGTTTGACAGATATCGTCACCGTCACCGACGTGCGCATGGAGCGCATCCTGCGCCGCGCCTCGTGGCCGTTGCGCCGGCTGGGCCAGCCCAAGGCGTTCGGCCGCTCGCTCGCCGTGGCGGGCTACCTGGCCGTCTCGGCCGACAGTCTCGGCCGGGTCCGCGCCGCAGGTGATCTCAAGGGGCCCGCGCTCTGGACTCCGGTGGTCCCGCTGGCGGCGTAGCACCCGGTATCCAGTCATACGCCCAGTGCCCCGCCGCCGGCCGAAGAGGCCGACGGCGGCGGGCGAGCGTCACGAAGTCGCTCCACGGAGCTCATCCGATGACCATCGGGCCGGGGCCTCTCCGCACCGTCATCGCGGCGGCCGAGCACGGAAGCTTCAGGCGAGCGGCGGCCGCCCTTGAAGTCAAGCAATCGACGCTCAGCCGCCGGGTCCGCCGGCTCGAAGAGTACTTCGGCGTCAAGCTGTTCGAACGCTCCAGCGGCGGCGTGCACGTCACGGCGGCCGGTGGCGATGTCGTGCGCACGGCCCGGCGCCTGCTCGGGCAGATGGATCGCATGGTCTCCATCGCGCGCTTAGCCGGCCGCGGCAAAGCCGGGAACATCACGATCGGCATTTGCACGTCGCTGTCGGCCAGCAAGCTGCGCTTGATCCTTGCGGGCTACATCCAGGCGTCTCCGCACATCGAGATCAACATCGTCGAGCGTTCTCGTGCCCGGCTGTTCGACGGGCTTCGAGCCGGAGACGTCGACATCGTCATCATCGTGGGCGAAGCCAGGGACCATGGCGGACCGTCGATGCTGCTTTGGTCCGAAAGGATCATCGCTGCGCTACCCGCTGGGCATCGTTTGACAAGCAGCGACATGATTTATTGGACCGACCTCAAAGGCGAGGTCTTCTTGCTGAGCCGGCGAGATCCGGGACCGGATCTGCACAACATCATCGTGCAGAAGCTATCGGCACCGGGCGACGCGCCCGACGTCGTGGGCTGGGACGTCAGCAGCGAAAGCATCCTGGCCATGCTAGAGGCCGGCGACAGGATCAGCATCCATTGCGAGTCGTGGATGGGATTAGCTTATCCCGGCGTCGTCTATCGCGAGGTGCGTGACGCGTCTGGTCCCAGCTACATCCCTTTCACCGCGTGCTGGGATGACGCCAACAACAACCCCGCGCTGGCGCGCTTCATCGACCTGCTGCGGAAGCATCACTACCCGACCTTGGTCACTTAGCTTCTCGGCCCGGGCCGGCCGAACCAGCACCGCCAGCGGCTTTGCGTGCCTTGGCAAAGGCCCGATCCGTCGCCATGAAGCGTCCCAGCATGGGCGCCACGAGCTTTGCCGGATCGATCGCCTGTCCGGTTTCGCGACCAAGCACCTCGGCATAAGCGAGGAGATCGCGATGGACCGACGCCGGCAGGTCGACGGTCAGCTTCACCGGCTTCTCGTCCAGGATGGCGCCCAGTCTCAGCTTGGACATCGCCCGCCTCCTATCCGCGATAAGGCTGAAGCACAAGATCGCGGGTCACGATCACCCGCACGGGATAACCGGGACGGATGGTCAGCGTGGGCTGGATGTTGAGATTGCGCCGCACGATCTGCTGTCCGGCCTGGTTTACGGTGTCGCCGGTTCCGCGGCGCAAAGCGCGAATAATGTCGCTATCGTTCTGGTCGGACCCGAGTTCGGTGCCGACCGCCAGGATGGTCGAAAGCAGCGCCGCCTTGAACAACGCGCCCCAGTGATGGTCAACGCCATCCTCCAGCCCGGCCTGCCCGGCGGCATCGGCTCCGGGCTGGCGCTCGAGCACGATCGAATGGCCATTCGGCAGGATAAGCCGCGTCCACACCAGCAGAAGACGTGACTGCCCGAACGAAACCTGACTGTCGTAGACCCCGATCAGCCGGGCGCCCTGGGGAATCAGCAGCGATCCGCCGGTGGGCGTGTCGTAGACGTTCTCCGTCACCTGCGCCGTGATCTGGCCGGGAAGATCGGACCGCAGGCCGGTGATGAGGGCCGCCGGAATGACGGTGCCCGCCTGCAGGATATAGGGCGATGCGGCGCGCGCCAGGCGATCGGGACTCGTCGTACGCCGATCGACGGGCGCGTTCATGAAGGCGAGTTTTCGATCCTGCCCGTTCTGGATCGATGCCTCATCGGCCGATGCCAAGCCCCCGGATATCGATCCCTGAGAAGGAGTCGGACCTGCACTCACCGGCTGTTGCTGGCGATTGCCTGGAGCAAACAGGCGGCTGACGCGAGCTGCTTCCGTCTCCTGCGCCCGGCGCTGCTGTTCCGCATCGGGTGCGGACAGACCGGACTGGGCCTGGGCTGCCACGATCGGCCGGCCGAGATCGCCGGGCAGCGGCGGCCCGAGCGGCGGGACGTCGCGAGGGACTCCGGCGTAATCGCGCGGCAACGCGGCAAGGCCATCGGCCATGCGCGGCCGATCGGTGGTGTAGAGCTCCTGGGGCGCGGACCCGCGCAGCCGATCGCTCTGCAAGGCCCACAGCACGGCGCCACAGATCAGGATCGAGGCCAATGCCGTGCCGCCGACCAGGACATTGCGCGAAAGACGCATCACGCGTGGCCCCTCCGACCGCAGCCTGAAGGGACGTGCGACGCTGGCGTTTGGGGACTCGGACAGCGACTGATCCGTCATCGCTGCGGCCTGCCGTCTGCGCGGACGATCCGAACCTTCTGCTGATTCTCACCACCCAACCGCAGCTCGGCCGCGGCGAACAGCCGATCGACGATCAGCACGTTTCCGTAAGTACGGTAGTTGACGATCTCCGGCTTACCGTCCGGACCGACAATGAAGAGCGGCGGCATCTCGCCCTGCACGATGCCCGGCGAGAACTCGATGTAGACCTTGCGCCCATCGTCATAGGCGTTGACGGGTCGCCAGGGCGGACCGTCGCCATCGATCGCGTACCGGTAGCGACGCTGTGCCACCTCGGGCAGGACCGGCGCCGATGGCGCCGCGCGAACGCTTTTGCCTCGGCTTCCGGGATAGAACCAGGCGACCGACGGCATGTAGAGCCGCTCGTGGGCGCGCAGCTCGATCAGATAGGTGCGCCGGTCGGTGTTGACCACGAGGTTGGTCTCGATGGCAGGCCGGGTCGGCTTGACCAGGATGTGAACGCGACGCGTATCGCCGTTGCCGCTTTCGGTGTCGCCGATGATCCAGCGCACGGTATCGCCGGCCGCCACTGGCCCGGACCCGGTCAGTTGCTCGCCCGGCTCGAGGGCGATGTCGGTGACCTGTCCCGGTGCGACGTAGATCTGATAAAGCGCGCCCGGGCTGTAGGGGAACACCTGCACGGCGTTGAAATACCCATCGCGGCGCGGCTCGATACGCGCGGCACCGTTGGCGGCTTCGACCCGGGCGATCGGCTCCTTCGCTTCCACTATGCTGCCGCCGCGCGCCGGCGTCCAAGACGGCGGAACGTGCAACGACCGCGGCCGATCGTCGATGGGAACCGGCGACACAGGGAGCGGCGGCACGCTCTCGTCGTAGCTGATTTGCGGTGGCTTGGTCGACGCGCACCCCGCAATCGAGATCAGGGAGATCAGCATGACGGGCCGCGCGGCACTCCGGCAGGCTGCGAGTACAGACGTCCTCGGGACCGGCGCAGTGCCTCTTTGCTGCATCATTGTGCGAGCTCCTTTGACCAGTTGATGGCGTTTACGAAGACACCCAGCGGGTTCTTGCGCAGGCGATCGGCATCGCGCGGCGTCTCGATCACGATGGTGAGGATGGCGGTCCAACGCTCGGTAGCGGCGAGCTGGCCGCTCTCATACCGGCGTTCGGTCCAGGCCACGCGGAAACTGTCCGGGGATGCTCGAATGACGCTCGAGACCTCGACGGAGATCTGCATCTTCCCGAGCCTGGCGAAGGGATGGTTGCGGCGGGCGTAGTCGTTCAGCGCCGCGGCGCCGCGATCGGTCGTGAACTCGTAGGCGCGCAGCCAGCCTTGGCGCAGCACGACGGCGTCGGCCGGCAGGCCGCGCACGTCCTCGATGAAGCGCGCCAGGTGGAAAGCGATCTGCGGGTCGGTGGGCCGGTAGGAGGCATCGGCCGGCGCAACGGCCTGCGCCTGGCCGAGCCTGTCGACCTGGACGACCCAGGGCGTGATGGTGCCGCGGGCCGCCTGCCAGACGAGACCGCCGGCCAAACCGGCCGCTAGGACCAGGCAGCCGAAGGCCATCAAGCGCCAGTTCCTCGCCTGCACCCGCGCCGAGCCGATGCGGTCATCCCAGACCTGCGCGGCCTTCTGATAAGGCGTCTCCGCTACCGGCGTATGGCCGTAGCGCACGGAAGAACGATTGAACATCAACGGTTCCCTTCGGAGAGATCGACAGACGATCCGCCGCCGCCATGATCGCCGGAGCGGACGGCATGAATGGCGGCCGAGGCGCCATGACTCGCGGCCTGGCTTCGCCGCATGCGCCGCGCCCAGTCAGGCGGCGCGTCCCGTGGTGCAGGCGCCTCGCCCGCCTCTGCTCCACCGCCGACAGCGGCGCGACCGCCCGCGTCGAAGCTGGTCGCAAGACTCGACCCAGCCCGGCGGAGCGGACTGACCGCGCCGGACATTCCCGACACGGTCACGCCGGACAAGCCGCCGCCGCGGTAGGCGGCCGCCGCCCCGCCGGCGAGCGCCGCGGAGCCGCGCGCCGCCCCGGCTACGGCGCTCGCGCCGCCTGCGGCAATGGCGCCTGCCGCGACGCCGAGGCCGCCGGCAGCCAGGCCGGTCCCCACCGCCGCGCCGGCCCCGAGTTGGGGGCCGCCCGAGACGATGCCGTTGGCGATGCCGGGCCCGAAGATGCCCAGCCCCAGCAGCGCCAGCGAGGCGAGCACCAGCGCCATGGCATCCTCGATGGAGGGCTGAGCGCCGCCCGATCCCGAGGTGAACTGCGAGAACAGGGTCGAGCCGATGCCGACGATGACGGCCAGCACCAGGATCTTCACGCCGGAGGAGACGACGTTGCCCAGCACGCGCTCGGCCAGAAACGCGGTCTTGCTGAAGAGCCCGAAGGGGATGAGCACAAAGCCCGCCAAGGTCGTCAGCTTGAACTCGATCAGGGTGATGAAGAGCTGGACGGCCAGGATGAAGAAAGCCAGCAGCACCACCACCCAAGCGAACAGCAGCACCGCGATCTGGATGAAGTTCTCGAAGAAGCTGACATAGCCCATCAACCCGGAGATCGAGTCGAGAATCGGTCGGCCGGCATCGAGACCGACCTGGGCGACGCGCCCCGGGCGCAGAAAGTCGGCCGGCGACAGGCCGGTGCCGGAGGCCTTCAGGCCCAGGCCCGCAAAGCTGTCGAAGACGATGCGGGCGAGACTGTTCCAGTTGCCGATGAGGTAGGCGAAGATGCCGACGAATATCGTCTTCTTGACGAGGCGCGCGACGACATCCTCGTCCCTGCCCCAGGCCCAGAACAGCGCAGCCAGTGTCAAATCGATCGCGGCCAGCGTGGCCGCCAGGAATCCGACCTCGCTGCCCAGAAGCCCGAAGCCACTGTCGATATAGCTGGTGAAGACTTCGAGGAACCGGTCGATGACGCCTGTGCCGCCCATCGTCTTTCACTCCGTGGATCGTGCCTACGTGGCGGCGCGCTCACTCATGGAACATCCGGACGGTCGAGGGCTGATAACCCTGATTGGGCGTGAGGAAGCGCCGGAGCTGCTCCCTCGCCTGATCCTGCGCAGCAACCCGCGCGGCCGCTTCGAGGCTCTGGGCCCGGCCCTGCGCGGCAACGGCCGCCGTCAGGTCGGCGAGCTGCTGTGCCTGAAGCGCGAGGAGCTGGTTGCCGGCCTGTGCGGCCTCGAGCGCGCCTGCTGCGCCCTGGCTCGCCCCCACGAGAGCGGACATCTCCGTGCGATTGGTGTCGAGGTTGCCAACCACCGTCGCCTGGATGCGCAGTGCGTCCTGCAAGCCCGCCACCGAGTTCTGCCAGCGCGCCTGCGCGTTGGAGATCAGCGCGTAATCCGACAGGTTCGCCGACGCCGGCGCATAGGTCGTCGAGAACGCCTGATCGATCTGCTGGACGTCATAGGCGATGTTCTGCGCCTGACCGAGCAATTGCCGGGTCCGGCCGATGGACTGCTGCAGTTGCTGCAGCGAGGAGTACGGCAGGCTCGTGAGGTGACGCGCCTGGTTGATCAGCATCTGTGCTTCGTTCTGCAGCGACAGGATCTGGTTGTTGACCTGCTGCAAGGTGCGCGCGGCCGTCAGGAGGTTTTGCGAATAGTTGCTGGGATCGAATACGGTCATCTGAGCGGAAGCCGGCAACGCGCTGCCCGCAATGACGAGGGCAACCGCTACGCCGACACGACGGATCGACATCATGACGATTCTCCTGTGTTGAGGTCCGGGATGAGGTCGGCGGCCCAGGCCACGCCGCGGGCTGGAAGCCAGCCGGCGAGGAAGCCCTTGCGACCGTGCTCGGCGAGGATGCGTTCGATCAGCGCCTGGTCGGACTTCGACGAGGCCGCCGTCAGGGCAAGCGCCACCTCGCCGAGGCCGAGTTCGAACAGGCGGTTGCCGCGGCGGGACTGACAGTAGTAGTCGCGCTTTGGCGTTGCCCGCGCGAGGATCTCGATCTGGCGGTCGTTGAGACCAAAGCGGCGATAGATGGCGGTGATCTGCGGCTCGATCGCCCGCTCGTTCGGCAGGAAGAGACGAGTCGGACAGCTCTCGATGATGGCCGGCGCGATGGCGGAGCCGTCAATGTCGGAGAGCGACTGCGTGGCAAAGACAACCGAGGCGTTCTTCTTGCGCAAGGTCTTCAGCCATTCGCGGAGCTGGCCCGCGAAGCCCTCGTCATCGAGGGCCAGCCAGCCTTCGTCGACGATGAGCAGAGTCGGCCGCCCGTCGAGCCGGGCCTCGATGCGGTGGAAGAGATAGGCAAGGACTGCGGACGCCGCCCCAGTGCCGATCAGGCCTTCGGTCTCGAATACCTGGACCGCGCCGTCGCCCAGCCGCTCGGCCTCGGCATCGAGCAGGCGTCCGAAGGAACCGCCCAGGCAGTAAGGTTGGAGGGCCCGCTTGATCGCCGTCGACTGCAGCAGCACCGACAGGCCTGTGAGCGTGCGCTCACCGAGCGGAGCCGAAGCCAGCGAACCCAGTGCCGACCATAGATGATCCTTCACCTCCGGTGTGATCGCGATCTTCTCACGCGCCAGGAGGCCCGAGATCCACTGCGCTGCCCAGCCGCGTTCGGCGATGTCGTCGATGAGCGCGAGCGGCTGGAGAGCGACAGGTGCGTCAGCATCTTCGGTGAGTGCGCCACCCAGATCGTGCCAATCGCCGCCCATGGCGAGAGCGGTGGCGCGGATCGAGCCGCCGAAGTCGAAAGCGAAGACCTGTGCCTTGTCGTAGCGCCGAAACTGCAACGCCATCAGGGCCAGCAGCACGGATTTGCCGGCGCCGGTCGGGCCGACCACGAGCGTGTGGCCGACATCGCCCACATGAAGGGAGAAGCGGAACGGCGTCGCGCCCTCGGTCCTGCCGAAGAAGAGCGACGGGGCGTCCAGATGATCGTCCCGCGCCGGCCCCGCCCAGACCGCGGAGAGCGGAATCATGTGCGCCAGATTGAGCGTGGAGACCGGCGGCTGACGAACATTTGCGTAGGCGTGTCCCGGCAGGGAACCGAACCAGGCATCGACGGCATTGACGGTTTCCGCCATGCACGTGAAATCCCGCCCCTGGATCACCTTCTCGACGAGGCGCAGCCTCTCATTGGCGATGCGTGGGTCGTCGTCCCATACCGTGACCGTCACCGTGCAGTAGGCCGCGCCGACCACGTCGGAGCCGAGCTCCTGCAGGGCGGCATCGGCATCGATCGCCTTGTTATGGGCGTCCGTATCGAGGAGCGTCGATGCCTCGTTGGTCATCACCTCCTTGAGGATCGCGGCGATCGACTTCCTCTTGGCGAACCACTGCCGGCGAATCCGGGTCAGGAGCCTGGTGGCGTCGGTCTTGTCGAGCATGATCGCCCGGGTGGACCAGCGATAGGCAAAGGCCAGCCGATTGAGCTCATCCAGAATCCCCGGTGTGGTCGCTGCCGGGAAGCCCACGATGGTGAGCACGCGCAGATGCGTGTCACCGAGCTTCGGCTCCAGACCGCCCGTCAGTGGCTGATCGGCCAGCAGCGCATCGAGATACATCGGCACTTCCGGTGCGCGCACGCGCTGGCGCCGGGTCGAGATGCAGGAATGGAGATAGGTCAGCGTCTCGCCATCGTCGAGCCAGCGGCTTTCAGGCATGAAGCCTTCGAGAAGTTTTAGGACACGATCCGTCCGATCGATAAAACCCGCCAGGATCTCGTGTGCGTCGGCACCCTCGGCGCGGGCGCGACCCTCGTAGAGAAAGCGCTCGGCTCCGGCAGACTCCCACGCCGGCGGCAGGTAGAGAAAGGTCAAGAGATAGGCCGATTCGTAGTGAGCGCCCTCCTCTTCGAAAGCGGCCTTCCGCTCGGCATCGACCAGAGCGGAAGCTGCATCCGAGAAGCTGCTCTCCGGATAGGTGCTGGACGGCTGCCGCTGTGCCTCGACAAAGATCGCCCAGCCGGAGCCTAGGCGACGTAGCGCGTTGTTGAGGCGCCCGGCGACGCCGACGAGCTCGGCCGGCACGGCCGAGTCGAGATCGGGTCCCCGGAAATGCGCCGTGCGCTGGAAGGACCCATCCTTGTTGAGGACAACGCCTGAAGCAACGAGTCCCGCCCACGGCAGAAAGTCCGCGAGGCGGGTGGCCGAGCTACGGTATTCGCTGAGGTTCATCATGCCATGGTCCTCACACACTCAGCCGACCGGGGATGCGCAGGTGGCGGCGCACTACGTCGACGAACAGTGGGTCGCGTCTGGCTGCCCAGACCGCCAGGCCATGACCGATCAGCCAGAGCAGGAGGCCGGCGATCCACAGGCGCAGGCCAAGGCCGACCGCGGCGGCCAGCGTGCCATTGAGGATCGCGACCGACCGCGGCGCGCCGCCCAGCAGGATCGGCTCGGTCAGGGCGCGGTGAAGCGGCACCACGAGGCCGGGGACGGGTTCGGTCATCAGACCAGGACCCCACCGCCGAAGGAGAAGAACGACAGGAAGAAGCTCGAGGCGGCAAAGGCGATCGAGATGCCGAACACGATCTGGATCAGGCGCCTAAAACCGCCGGAGGTGTCGCCGAAGGCCAAGGTGAGGCCGGTGACGATGATGATGATCACGGCAACGATCTTGGCCACGGGACCTTCGACCGATTGCAGGACCTGCTGCAATGGCTGCTCCCACGGCATGCTGGAACCCGCCGCGTAGGCCGCCGACGAGAGGGCCAGCAGTATCGATGACAGAATGGCGGTGGCCGTGACGGCGCGCCGTATCGCGAAGTACATCATTGCCGTTCTCCTGCGGGTGAGAGTGCATAGTCCGAGTCGTCGCCGAGACCATTTACGCCGGCGAGCTCGGTCAACCGGCGAGCCACACCGCGGCCCGACAGCACGGCGATCAGGTCGATCGTCTCGGCGATGAGGGCCCGCGGCACGGTGACGACGGCTTCCTGGATGAGCTGTTCTAAGCGCCGCAGCGCACCGATGGCCGTGCCGGCGTGGATGGTACCGATGCCGCCAGGATGACCAGTGCCCCAGGCCTTCAGGAGATCGAGGGCTTCGGCACCGCGCACTTCGCCGATCGGGATGCGGTCGGGCCGCAGCCGGAGCGATGAGCGCACCAGATCGGACAGCGACGCCACGCCATCCTTGGTCCGCAATGCCACCAGGTTGGCGGCGCGGCATTGCAGCTCGCGGGTATCCTCGATCAGCACTACCCGGTCGGAAGTCTTGGCCACCTCGGCCAGGAGCGCATTGGCGAGGGTCGTCTTGCCCGTCGAGGTGCCGCCGGCGACGAGGATGTTTCGACGGTCCACAACGGCCTGCCGGAGTACGTCGGCCTGGCCGGCCGTCATGATGCCAGCCGCGGCGTAGTCCTCGAGGGTGAAGACGGCGACCGCAGGCTTGCGGATTGCGAAGGATGGCGCTGCGACGACAGGAGGGAGGAGCCCTTCGAAGCGCTCTCCCGTCTCGGGCAGCTCCGCCGACACGCGCGGGCTGCCAGGATGGACCTCGGTGCCGACATGATGGGCGACCAACCGCACGATGCGCTCGCCCTCGGCGGGCGCGAGCCGCTCTTGGGTCGCGACCAGGCCGCTCGAAAGCCGGTCGACCCAGAGCCGCCCATCGGGGTTCAGCATCACCTCGACAACGGAGGAATCTTCGAGCCAGGCGGCGATAGCCGGACCCAAGGCGGTACGCAGCATGCGGGCGCCGCGGGAGATCACCTCAGCCTGGAAGGAATGGACCGTCACCGTCACCCCGATTGCAGGACCGTCCGAGGAGCGGTCGTGGAATGGGATCGATTAGAAGGAGGAGGAAATGGGTCGGCGCAACAAGGCCGAAGGGGGCGTAGTGTCCTGGCGTGCAAAGGCAGGCGGACGGCGGTCCGGCCTCAGGTCGTATCGCCGCGCTCGTCTGTTGCTGGCTCTCTCGGCTCGATGTCCTGGGAGATCTCGTCGGCCAAGGTTCGACCTTTTGCCAAACGTCGCCCGAGTGCCTCGACGTAACCTTCGTAACGCTCCCGGCCCTTGGCCTGCGCGCCCGGCTGCGCTGTATCCGGCAGAGGTGGAGTCGCCGTCAGCCAGAAGCGTACGAAGAGCGCCAACGCTTCATTGGAGATGGTGACATGGCGCTCCAGCCGTTCGACCTGCCGGATGAGCCGGTCCAGTCGGCGACCGAGCGCCCCTTCCAGCCTTTCGGAACCGTCCGGTGACAGGAAGGATGCGAGGGCGGTTTCCACGATGAGCGCCTGCGGCACGCGCTTGCGCTGTGCATAGTCGGCGAGCTTGATCGCCAGATCGGGCGGCAGGCGGAACGTATGCTTGGTCCGCATCCGGCGGCTCAGAGGTCGATACCGTCGCCGGGATCCAATACGGCCTGGCGGGCGAGACCTCGGGCGGCGGCGCGCAACGCTCGAGCGCGCACGGCGTCCTCGTCGGGCTCATCCTCGCCAAACGCGAACTCCGGTGAGGGCGTAGGAGGCTCGGGTGCGATGTCTTCATGCTCGGCAAGCTCCGGCTCTCGGCGGATTCCGCCGTTGGCGGGATCATCGACGGGATGCACCGCACGCGGCCCCGTCGCTCCCTTTTCGCCTTCCGGACTCGCCGGAATAGACGCACCGCTCCAGTCATCCGCCGCCGTGCTGGCAACCCTCGGCCTTTCCGGCTTCGGTGCAGGAAACAGACGCTCCGTCAGGCGCGGATCCTCGTAATACCGTGCCTTCCTGGCCCGAATGGGTGGACAGCCTGAGACCAGCACCAGTTCGTCGGTGGCCGGCAACTGCATCACCTCGCCGGGCGTCAACAGCGGTCGCGCCGTCTCCTGCCGCGAAACCATGAGGTGACCGAGCCAGGGACTGAGCCTATGGCCGGCATAGTTCCTCGCATCGCGAATCTCGGTGGCGGTGCCGAGCGCATCCGAAACGCGCTTGGCAGTCCGCTCGTCGTTGGTGGCGAAGGAGACGCGCACATGGCAGTTGTCGAGAATGGCATTGTTCGGGCCGTACGCCTTCTCGATCTGGTTGAGCGACTGGGCGATGAGAAAGCTCTTCAGCCCGTATCCGGCCATGAAGGCGAGCGCGGATTCGAAGAAGTCGAGGCGACCCAATGCGGGGAACTCATCGAGCATGAGCAGCAGCCTGTGCCGCCGGCCCTTGGCATGGAGCTCTTCGGTCAGCCGACGGCCGATCTGGTTCAACACGAGCCGCACCAGCGGCTTGGTCCGGCTGATGTCGGATGGCGGCACGACGAGATAAAGGCTTGTCGGCCGCTCATTCTCGACAAGATCGCGGATACGCCAGTCGCAGCGGCAGGTCACCTGGGCCACCACGGGATCCCGGTACAGGCCGAGGAAGGACATGGCAGTCGAGAGCACGCCGGAGCGCTCGTTCTCGCTCTTGTTCAGCAGTTCCCGGGCGGCCGAGGCGATCACCGGATGGGTCCCGGCTTCTCCGAGATGTGGCGTCGTCATCATCGCCCGGAGCGTCGTCTCGATCGGCTGCTTCGGATCGGACAGGAAGGCCGCGACGCCGGCCAGCGTCTTGTCCTGCCCCGCATAAAGGACATGCAGGATCGCGCCGACCAGCAGGGCGTGGCTGGTCTTTTCCCAATGGTTCCGGCGCTCCAGCGCCCCCTCGGGGTCGACAAGGACGTCGGCAATGTTCTGGACGTCGCGGACCTCCCATTCTCCCCGACGGACCTCGAGCAGCGGGTTGTAGGCAGCCGACTCCGCATTGGTCGGGTCGAACAGCAGCACGCGGCCATGCCGTGACCGGAAGCCCGAGGTCAGCTCCCAGTTCTCGCCCTTGATGTCGTGCACGATCGAGCTGCCCGGCCAGGTCAGCAGGGTCGGCACAACCAGGCCGACACCCTTCCCGCTACGCGTCGGCGCAAAGCAGAGGACATGCTCTGGTCCGTCATGACGCAGGTAGTCGGCACCGAGCTTTCCAAGCACGACCCCGTCCGGGCCGATCAGCCCGGCGATGCGTGCCTCGCGCGCTGTCGCCCAGCGCGCCGAGCCATAGGTGGCCACGTTCTTGGCTTCGCGTGCGCGCCAGACCGACATGCCGATCGCGACAGCAATCGAGATAAACCCGCCCGAGGCCGCGATGCAGGCGCCTTCGACGAAAATGGAAGGTGCATAGGCGTCATAGGCGTACCACCACCAGAAGAAGGCCGGTGGGAGGTAGACCGGAACGCCGGCGAGTTCGAACCAGGGCGGCCCGAGCTGGAGCTGATAGCCCAGCCGCCAGGCCGTCCATTGCGTTGCTCCCCACAGGGTGACGAGCACGATGGCGAAAACGAGGGTCACCTGCCCCCAGAGGATCTTGGTCGCGGACATAGCGACGCAAGATCAGGCCGTCACTCGTCGTCAGTACAAGAGCAGGATCACGCGGAGCGCCCACGCGGCGGCCCTGGCGTGCAATTCGGAAACTGGATCAGACCGCTTGAACGCCACTGTGGATGACGAAATGAAGAGCCGCTGTCGAGCCGGGAGACGGTCTTCACGCCTTCGCTCGCTCACTGGTTAGAGCCCCAGCCCTCGGCTCCGTTTGAAGGACCAGTTCACGTCGCCGCCGGGCAACGCGACTCCCGAGACGACACGGCCGACGTGTTGCTCGAGCGCCGGCCGCCAGGGCACCAGGCTGAAACCCAGCCCATCATCGATCATGGCGAACCGGCCGCTGGCAAGCTGCGCAGAACCGACCAATTGACCGCTGACTTGGTTGCCGGCAATGGCGGGCTGCCATTCCCGGCCCCGCTCGGCGGCGAGCGCCCTGCCCTCGCGCTCGATGTCACGAGCCTCCAGCCGCAGCACCAAATCTCTTGACGCACGGACTCGGCCGTCGCCAAGGTCAGCGGCGTAGCCCTTGTCGGCCAGCCAACGCCGACGCCTGGCCAACGCCGCCATCACGTCCCGGCCGAAGCCGTCATCCGCTAAGACCGTGCGCTGATGGGACACCAGCTCGCGATCGAGCCAGGTCGCACCGTCATGGCCGATCTGCTGCCCAAGGCCCGTGGGCGAGAGAACCCTTATCCGGCCGGTCGTCCGGTCCCGCGCGAGATCGTAGGACTGCCCGCGCTCGGGCAAGTCGGCTGGAACGCGCCACTGGTCGGCGTCGATCCGCTCGACATGGCCCGCCCGGCGCAGCGCCTCCAGGCGCCGCACATGGGATCGGACGTAGGCCGCGGGATCGCCACCCAGACGCTCGACAGTGCCGACGGCCTGCTCCAGATGCCTGGTCGGCCGATAGATGCCCTCCTTGCCGGCAATCGCCAGGATGTTGCGGTCCGAGGCGCGCGGTCCGGCTTGGGCGGAACCCATCGCCACGATCATACCGCGCTGCACCTCCTCGGCACGGGCTGGATCGATCTCGAGGTGATGGACACGCCCGTCCACGCCGTCGATCACCAGCCGCACCCGCTCGTCCATTTCGTCGCTGGCCAGCCCCTTGTCGAGCACACGGCCGACAATCGGCTCGGCCACCTTCTGCCGGTGCAGGACATAGCCCGCGATAGACCGGGCGTCGGCCAGCCCTTCCCGCTCCAATGCCCGGTGCATGGTCTTGATGATGTCGCCGCGCTCGCCCAATTCCCGCAAGACGGGTTCGGCCCTGGGCGACACGGTCCAGCGCCCCGGTTCCACCTCGCTGGCCAAGCCCATGCGCTCCAGCTTGCGCGCCCGCTGGATCAGCAGTGCCCGGTTTTGTCGCAGGCTTTCGAGGGTGTCCCGGTCCGGCCGCAGGTCGGCGAACTCGTTGCGGCTCCGCTGCTCGGCGATCAGCAGGCTGTCGAGGCGGGTAAAGCGGTCGGCATTGACCTCCCGCTCCAAGCTCCGGGACACCTCCTGCTCCGTCTGACGGCCGAGTTCCCGGGTCACCACCTCGCTCGCCCGCTCCCGGATCCCATAGGCGATGTAGTCGCCGGCGATGTTGAGGGTCTTGCGGTCATCGGTCACACCCCGGACGATGATGTGGGTGTGGGGATGGCCGGTGTTGTGGTGATCGACCGCGATCCAGTCGAGCCGGGTGCCAAGGTCGGCTTCCATCTGCTTCATCAGATCGCGCGTGGTGGCGCGGAGATCGGAGAGCTCGACGCCGTCCTCGGCCGACACGATGAAGCGAAACTGGTGGCGGTCCGCGCGGCCGCGTTCGACAAACGCAGGACCGTCCTCGACATCCCTGCTGGCCGAATAGACTCGGCCCCTCTCTCTGTCCTTCGTGACGCCGTCTCGCTGGAGATAGCGCAGGTGGGCGTCGACCGCCTTGGCACTGACGAATTGCCGTCCCCGGGCGCCGCCGCGCTGCGGATTGAGCTTCACGACGCGAACCTTGACCGCGACCCGCCGCGACCGGGTTCGGGTTCCGCCGTCCCGACTCCAGGCACTCCGATTCTTCAGCGCCGCCGCCACCGCCGCCCCGCGCCCCCGCGCATTGAACCGGCCGCTTCCCTTTCCGGTCCCGTTCAACCGGGAAGGATCGCCGCCGGCGCGCCGGATGGCCTGCTGAATCTGTCCGGTGAAGCTGGTCGGCCGGCCGCGCACGCCGCCGGCGCGGCGTGCGCCGATGCGCGCACTGCCCCGATCCCGGATCTTGCCGGGCCGGAGTCGAAAGTCGTCGTCATCGCGTGCCATGGCATGACGATTGGAAGCCGCGCCAAGGCCCACAAGGGGCCGATTGCGCGCATCGTGGCGTGGCGTAGAAAAGGTCGTTCCGGCGTAGCGGCAGGAGGCCGTGCCTTCGAGCGACGGCGCTCGGAGCGTTGAATGCAAACGATAAATCGATTCAAGAGCCACCCGAGCGCCGCAACAAGCTGCCGCGAGCTGCTCAAGAAACAACGTGCAGACAGTCTATTAGGCGCGTGGCGCCGGCAGCGGGGCAACCCGCTTTATCTTGCCGTCCATGATCCAGTGACTCCCGACCGATAAACCTCCTGAGCACCTTCGCCGGAATGATCGAAAGCATACGATTGCCGGTGCTTCGCATCACGGCAGCCGCATTGCGTTTCCACCAGGCACAAACAGTCCGTCAGCTTGCGGGGCCAGTGCAGATGCGCCAACAACGGAACGGCTGGCCGACGTTCGGTCTGATGACGTTCGGAATGATGACGACGTGGCTGCGGGACTGCCCTGATCACGCGCAGCAAACAGCGGCGAGTCCTTCCACGACAAGGCGCGGCGGTTGACGGTGACCATGCCATTGGCCTGCCCTTCTCCGATCAACGGTGCGAGCCTGGCGACGTAGAGCTGGGTCTCGGCCGGCAGCTCGCGGCCCGTCGCCAGGCATTCGTCGTAGCGCGTAGGCCCTGCATTGTAGGCAGCCAGAAAGCCTGGCGATCCGTAGCGATCGTGCATCTCCCGTAAGTATGCCGCGCCGGCAAGAATGTTGTCGCGCGGCTCATACGGGTCGGCACCGAGCCCATGACGGACACGCAAACCGGCCCAGGTGTCGGGCATGATCTGCATCAACCCCATGGCGCCTTGTGGCGAGAGCGCCAGCACGTCGCCGCCACTTTCCATCGCCATCACGGCGCTGATCCAGGAAACGGGCACGCCGAACCGATGTGCAGCTTCAATAACGAAACGCGCGAAAGGATCGGCGGTAGATGCGCCTTGGGACTGCGCAACGACAGCGGATTGGGCATGTGCCCGCCCAGCAAACTCGGTCGCGCACGACGTCAGCAGGATCACGATCATCGGCACGGCCGACCGGACAACCTCTCGCCGGAGCTTGGCCGGAAAGGAGAAAGGGCCGCGGCGCCGCGCGAACAAGGAAGCGGCTGCTTGAACGCGAGAGCGTTGCATGGTCAATCCTCCTTCTCGATCCAGACGGGGTGCGCGCGGCCGATGACGGCGGACGCCGGAAGCGGCCCGAAGTACCGCCCGTCCAGTGAGTCCGCCGACTGCCCGTTCATCAGGAAGAGCTCACCCGCGGCGATGACGTGGCATCCCTGCCAGACGGGAAGCAGCCGGCCCCGTCCGTCGCGTTCGCGCGCTACACCGATGGCGATCGCATCGACCAGGACCGTTAGACCTTCTCTGCAGACGGTCTGCCCTGGAAGCGCTAGGACCCGCTTCAGTATGGGAACGCCGCGCGGCAGGTAGCCGCCGTCTGCGAGGAAGATAGCGAGAGGCTCTGGAGGCAGGACGACGACAAGTTCGGTGATGTACCGCTCGCCAGTGGCCTGCAGCCGGTAGAGACCCACAGGCACACTTGCCGAGGCGTTCCACACGTAGAGCGGAAGCGCCCCCCTACCGAAGGTCAACGCCAGGGCGCCAACACCGGCGAGCGTGGCCACGAGCACGTGCGCTCGGCCGGTCACGGGTCAATCCGCTGCCGAAGAAGCCAGGCTTTGTGGCGCGCCAAGGTGTAGGGTCTCAGCGCTTCGCCGACCGACAGACGATTGTGAACGTGACGCCAATAGTCCGGTGCTGCATCGGCGGCATCGATGCCAAGCGACTCGACGATGTCGATCATCTGCAGCACGTGCTTGACCTTCGGCCAGCCGGACGCTCGCAGCAGGATGTCAGCGCCAGGGCGTACAAACGGAACCGTTGCGCAGGCTTCGCTGGATCGAACGGCACGCAGGATGTCGATACGCGACGCCACCGTACCGTAGTCGTTGGCCGCCCAGCGCACGAAGGCGAAAATGCTGCCAGGCGCAAACGACAGGACGCGCCGACGACGATCGAGGATCTGCTCCGCTGCGACCCGGCCGAAGCGGATCCAATGCTCGGTCTGCTTCTCGAGCCACAGGAGCTCGACATGCGTGAGGTCGCTCAAGCGGCACCTCCAGCCCGGGCGGGAGGCACGCGTTTGAACAGTTCCCTTACCGGGTAGCCTGTTATCCCCGACGGTGGATGAGTGCGGTCCGTTAGACAGATTCCGAAGGAATCTGAGTTAGAGAAGTTACGGCCGCTCCAACCTGTTGAACGCCAAAGACTTTTGGGCGATTGCGGTCCCCGATAGCACGAGGATCGGGTCCCCGATGGCACGATAGTCGCCGTCCCCGATGGCACGAGGGGAGTCACAGCTTGTCCCCAAGACGCGCGGTTTGGCGCAATGTCGCCGGGTCACGCAAAACCGGTGTGAAGGTGAGGCGCTCCGCGCCGCGCGGACCACGCTCGACGACCAGCCGGTAGCCCGGCAGCGTCTGGCGGCGCACGATCTCGCGCACGTCGTAGGCGAAGTGTTTTAGCGGCGAGAGGCTGCCGGATTTGGCGTGCAAATGCGGAAAGTCGAAACTCCAGCCGCCGGCCTGGCGACCGCCGTGCTTGCGCACGACGCGGTAGAGCCAGCGCTCCAACCCACCCGTCAGATCGAAGTATGCCCGGTCGATCGTGAGCACGAGCGCATCGTCCAGCACGCCGGCATAGAACCAATCGGGCAGGATCAGCTCGAGCCCGAGCGGCCGGCCGTTCGGATCGGCCGTCTCCTTCCATTCGTTGATCCAGGAGAAGCGGTGACGCCGCCGTTCTGCCGGCTGGCGGATGGAGGTCAGCACACTGGTCGATTGCAGCCGGTCGAGCGCGGCCTTCAGGCGATCGTAGTCCCTCGAGCCAGTGCCGCGGCCGACGAAGGTCAGGATCTCGTAGGGAGTCGCGGCCATCAGACGGGACGTCTTCAACCCGGCGTCCCTCGCCTCCACGATCTGGGAGGCGGCCCAGATCAGCACGTCCGCATCCCAGATCGTTGCCATGCCGTGGTCCGCCACAGCCTCGACCCGGATGGCGACGGCGGCGGTGCGGTAATCGATCGGCAGGACGCGTTTCGACTTGGCGAGCGAGAAGAATGGATAGGCCATGAGGTCCTGCGCATCGCGCGGCGCGAGGTCGCCCGGCAGTGCCCGGAACAGGTCGAGCTGGTCCCGCTCGCTGGCCCGCTTATGCCGAGAGGTCACGCTCCACCTCCGATCAGCGCCGAACCCGGGCGGCATAGGCGGGCGGAGTCGCCATGTGTCGTTTGGCCGGCAGCACGGTTCCGGCGCCGGGATCGGAGGTCGAGGTCTTGGCGCCACGATCGGCCCATGCCTTGAGGTCTTCCACGGCATAGACGACGCGGCCGCCGATCTTCCGGTAGGTCGGGCCCGTGCCGTAGGTCCGATGCTTCTCCAGGGTGCGCCCCGAGAGGCTGAGAAAGCGTGCGGCTTCAGGCGTGCGCAGATAGCGTGGCGGCAGACCGGCGGTGGGATCGGGCATGCGAGAGGCTCCGTGCTCCTGGCGAGAGCCGTCGGCAGCGACGGCGGATCGACGGTCACGGTGGCGGAGAACGCCGGTGCAGGTGGATGACGGACTCGCGGAGCATCGGCGGCGACACCCCGGCGGGCGGCGCAGATGCGCTATCGGCCGCCGCGCAGCAGCTTGCGGTAGCCGCCTTTCATGGTGACGGTGGCGTCTTTGACGAGCCGGATCGTCTGGCCGCGAATGGAAGATATCTTCCACGGATACGCTGCGACGGCGCTTGGTCCGTAGAGGGCCTGGGCGATCTCGCGATAGCTTGCCCCGGCAAGATGACCATCGAGGGCGCGGACCATCAGGGCGAGGCGCCGGTGCAAGCGGGCCGTGATCGTCCATGCACGCGGAACGGGGCCTGCCGGGCGACCGTCGAGATGCCGCCGAAGGCGCAGCAGTCCGGCGAGTCGGAGCAGGACATCATCGTCCAGAGGAACGAGGGCGGCTATCTTTACAGCAGGCCGCAATCCTCTTAGCCACAAGCGGTGGGTGCCGTCACGGTCCTGCAGGACGACATGATGGCCGTCGGGCCCCAGGATGGCGGCGACGCCAGACAACCAATCGAAGCGACGTGCGCTCGTGAAGCTATCCGGCGCCGGAACGAGAATCACACTGTGTGGCACCAACTCCGGCCGCCAGATCGGCGAAACGTCGGCGGCCGGCAGCTCAGGATCGTAGGCGAAAACAAAGCCCCCATCGTTCGGCGATGTCTATGGCGTCCCGGCTCGTTGCTTCGACAATCCGAGCAAAGTCTTTCTGATAGTCGGGATTGCGCCGCAAGAACTCCCACGCCAGTTCCGCGCGGTCGAGCTGCCTCAGATATCCGTAGTCGCTCGGCGATCTCCAGTCCGGTCTCCGTGGCATACGTTACCTCCACGTTCCAAGAACCTTCACGATGAGCGATGTCGACATATTCGCGGGAGAGCGGTCGTGGAAGTCCCCGGAGGTCGAACGCGCGATGCACCGACTGCAGCAGAGCGGCGGTCTTGCAATTTTGCAGGTCAGTGCAGAAGCGGGCGCAGCAGGTGTCGATGGCCGGCTTCCATCATCCAACGGGCGCGCGCCAGATGGCTGTCATGGACCAGGCGCGCACGTTTCGGCTCACGCGCCGGATCGAGACCGAAGATGATCCGCACGGCTTCGCGCCAATCGGCACCCTCCTCCGCAGCGTCCAACAAGCGGATGTATGTCGCGAGATGCCGCTCGTCATAGGGCGTGAGCTTCGAGCTGTCGGGTGGGCGATCGTCGAAAGCAGGTATGCTCATGGTCAGGTTCGTTTCACTTGCACAATGCCGAACGCGACGCCGGTCGGAGGATTGCCACAACACTGCCCGTATTGTCGATGCGAATTGGCCATCGCGTGCATCAACTGGTGCATCACGTCCCGCCTCTTGCATCTCTGGTTTGTGCAGAACGCTCTCTCGAGGCGGATCGCATATGCTGCACCATCGACCTCGATCTTCAGGTGAATACATATTATAGTTGATAAACTTATAATGTGTAAACTGCGACCAGTTGCGCATGGATATGCGCAAGCTGGTCGGACGGAACTTTGGCCGGTTGCGTCGCGCGAAGGGCCTGACTCAAGAGGAGATCGAAGCTCGTTCCGGGTTCAGTCAACAATATCTGAGCGGTCTCGAACGCGGGCGGCGGAATCCTACCGTCGTCACACTCTACGAGTTAGCCCGAGCGCTCGGCGTCAGCCACGTCGATCTAGTCAATCCGGACGACAAGGGAGAGTGACGAGCAACGCTGCCGTTCACTTGCACGCGAGGGATCGTTACCGCAAGGCGAAGACACCCTTCCCTCCCTTCAACCGAAGGGCGGCTTCGTGCGGCCGCCAAACCCCTCCCAAGCGGCCGCATAGAGCCCGGTCTGGCGGAGCCGGACGCGCCCAAGTTCACGACATTGAATCCCGACTCGATAGATGTCGACCTTCATGTGCACACAGAGGAACATTCAAACCTGACCGCTTTGACAGCGGAGTCTTGCTCCTCATGCAGCTGCCACTGCCTTAAGGCGCATGGCGAGCAAAGAAAAAGCCCCGCCCGGCGGACCG
>JBGAKM010000041.1:0-2836 GCA_044224395.1 Devosia sp. | reverse complement strand
GAAATCCTCGATCGGGGCGCGTTCGGTGATGAGGTTGTTGGGAATCTCGTCGGGGTCGGCGTAGCCCAGCGCCAGGCCGCAGATCACGATCTGGTCGTCGGGAATGGTGAGCTCGCGGCGCACCACGTGCTGGTAGCGGCTGAAGGCGGCCTGCGGGCAGGTGTGCAGGCCTTTCTCGCGGGCGAGCAGCATGAGCTGGTCGAGGAAGATGCCGCAGTCGATCCACTGGCCGCCCCCCATGCGGCGCTCGACGCACAGGATCATGCCGACCGGCGCGTCGAAGAACAGGAAGTTGCGGCGGAACTGCTTCAGCATGCCGGCGGCGTCGCCGCGCGGCACGCCGAGCACGGTGTAGAGCTGCTTGCCGACCAGCTTGCGGCGGGCGTCGTAGAGCGGCGTGAATTCCTTCGGATAAACATCGTACTCGCCGCCGGGGCCATTGTCGCCGGCATCGATCGCCTTGAGGATGGCGCCGGACAGCCGTTCGCGCGCCACTCCTGTGGTGACGTAGAGCTTCCATGGCTGCAAGTTGCCGTTGGATGCCGCGCGCGCGGCGTTGGCGATGATCCATTCGACGTCGGCGCGCGACACCGGATCGGGCTTGAAGGTCCGCATCGAGCGGCGAGAGGCGATGGCTTCGGAAACGTGCATGAAAGGTCAGCTCCGATTGAGATGGCGCCGTAGAAAGTCGAAGAGCTTACGACGCGCCAACGCGCTCTGCTGCTCGGTGAAGAAATGCGTACCGCTCTGCACGATGAGGGTCTCGACCTCCTTGCCGTGCGAGCTGAGCGCCTCCGCCATGGCGAGCGTCTGTGCGACCGGCACGTTCTCGTCGTGGTCGCCATGGATCAGCAGGATCGGCACGTCGATCTGCGTCACCCGCAGGATCGGCGAGCGTACCGGCAGTCCCTCCGGGCCGCACAGATCGTCGAGATAGTCGCGGATGAACGGATTGGCCTCGCGCCAGCGCGCGAGATCGGTCGGCGCGAAGAAGGCAGCGACGGCACGCACCGGCGGCTTGTGGGCGGCGGTCAGCAGTGCCACCTGGCCACCCATCGAGGCGCCGACCAGTCCCAGCCGGTCGCGGTCGACCAGTGGCCGCTTGGCCAGCCAGTCTATGGCCGCCAGAACGTCGAGCGGCTGGCGCAGGCCCTGGTCACTCTCGCCCTCCGAGCCCAACCAGCCGCGCAACGACAAAGCGAGGGCGGCGTAGCCGTTGGCCGAGGCAGCGCGGGCCAAGCCGGCCATGGTGTGGGCATGGCCGGCAAAGCCGTGCAGCAGTATCAGAGCTGGATAAGGCGGGTTGCCGGCCTGCGGCTTGAAGAAATAGCCGCCCAGGGTGACGCCGTGCCCCGGCACGCGCACCTGCTCAGCGTCGGCGATGTCGGGCAGCTCATCCCAGCGATGGGCCACCTCGATCGGCACGCCGTCGGGATCGCGGAAGCCCACCGAGTAATAACCAGGTGCGAAATAGTCGAGCTCCTGCGGCGGCTGGAGAATCTGCGCCCCGGCCTCGCGTAGCTCGAGATGGACCTGGTCGACCTGGGCGCGGCTCTCGGCCGACACCGCGAGCCACAGCGCGCCCGGCCCGTATTGCACGCCGTCCTTGGCCTGGCGCATCACGAAATGATCGTAACCGCGCGACCACATCACGCGGTCGGGACCGGCCCACACGCGATGAAAGCCCAGCATCGGCAGCCAAAGTCGATGGAAGGCCACCGAACGGGCGAGATCGCTCACCTCGATTGCGGCGCCGGCAAAGGACGAACGCGGCCGCATTACGTCTCGGGCAGGCCGAGGGCGCGCAGCTCGTCGCGCCGGAGATGTTCTTCGCCGGCCAGAAAGAACTCGTCGAGCTGCGGTGGCTCGACGTGGGTGCTGCTCAGCATGGCGTGAGCCTGGCCGCGATGATGGATCTGATGCTGGAAGAGATGCTCCAGGATCGAGGCGACGCTGCTGGGCGGCGGCGTCCGATTGGGCCGCGGCAGGACCAAGCCCTCGGCCAAGCTGGCCTCGGTCTGGCGTGCGCAGAGGTCGATCAGCCGGCGGTCGCTGACACGCTGCGCCTCGTAAAGCTGGTGGGCATCGGGAAAATCCGGCGGCGGATCGTCGTAGCGCCGCAGCACCGTCGGGTCGCGATGCAGTGCGTCGATATAGTAGACGTCGACCCAAAGGATGTGATTGAGCGTCGCTCGCAACGACGGGAAGAATCCGGTGCGCCGCTCGGCGAATTCCGCCGGCGTCAACGCCTTGCAGGCTGTCAGCAGCCGGTGATTGGCCCACGCATTGTTGCCGGCCATGGCGACGAAGTGACTGACCAGCCCCGTCGTCGCCATGGCCGTGTCGCTCAGGCCGCCTGCGCGAGGTTGCGCAGCACGTAGTGCAGCACCCCGCCGTTCTTGAAGTACTCGACCTCCTCGGCGGTATCGATGCGGCAGGTCAGCATGATCTTGTCCGTGGTGCCGTCGCGGCGATGGATGGTGAGCGGCACGTCCATGCCGGGCGTCAACGCACCGTCGATGCCGCCGACATCGAAGCTCTCGTGGCCGGTGAGGTTCAGTGTCTTGCGCGTCATGCCGTCCTTGAACTGCAGCGGCAGCACGCCCATGCCGACCAGGTTGGAGCGGTGGATGCGCTCGAAAGTCTCGCACACCACGGCCTTGACGCCCAGGAGGTTGACGCCCTTGGCTGCCCAGTCGCGCGAGCTGCCGGTGCCATATTCCTTGCCGGCGATCAGGATCTGCGGCGTGTGCTCCTTCTTGTAGCGCATCGCCACGTCGTAGATCGGCTCGGGCTGGTCGGTCTGGAAATGATGCGTGAAGCCGCCCTCGATGCC
>JBGAKM010000012.1:0-112005 GCA_044224395.1 Devosia sp. | reverse complement strand
GCGATGGTCGCCGCCACGATGGGCAACGACTCGATGCCGATGGTCAGCGCCACGCCTGCGGCGATGCCCGCACCGAGCGCGAAACGGGGCCGCTCCAGCGCGGCAATCGCGCAATAAAGCATCGCCAGCGCGAGGAGGATCTGCACCGCGTGATGGTCGAAACGGCCGGGTGCAAACTCGGCCATCGTGACCAGGCTGAACGCGGGCAACAGCAGTGCCGGCCAAAGTGCACTCCGCCCGCCGAGCTCAAGCGCCAGTTTCGCCGTCAGCCAGATCAGCACCGCCAGCAAGGCTAGCGGCCAGGCGTAGGCTGCCACCGTTTCGGCCATCCCGCCAAGCACCGGCCGGAGAACAAGCAGCAGCAGCGCCTCGGGCGCATCGATCAGCCGCGACCAGTGGATTTCGGCGCCGAAGGGCGTGTTGAGCCGGTGCTGTACCATGTCGAACCAGCCCTGCCCCGCGAGGAAATCGCGGACCATGGTCAGCCGCATGGCGTCGTCGGTATCGAGGATCAGAGGCGTCGCGCCAGCCGTGGCGACGGCTTTGGTCGCAAGAGCTGCCGCGGTCAGCAGCCAGCAGCTGAATAGGGGCCAGAAGCCCGGCTTGTTGCGATCCATCGGCGCGCCCTTCCGCCCGCCGCTGATAACCGATTGCCGTTAAGATCGGCTGAAATGGGCGTCCGGGCCCGTTGACGGCCAGCAGCGCTGGCTATTGATTGAGCCGCAACGTGCCTTGGGGACCTCAACCATGATCGCCATCCTGCTTTACCTGATCGGCCTCGTGTCGGCGGTCGTTACTGCCGTGCTGGTCGGCTTCGAGGCGCCGGCCATCTACACGGCGCTGCTCGGTGCCTACAATTCGGGCGGGCTGAACAGTGTGCTGCCGGCTCTCGGGACAGAAGCGCAAAGCCTCGCCTGGGCGCTGTACCCATTCCTCGGCGGCCTGCTGCTGATGGGGTTTGCGCGCGTGATGATCCTCTTGGGATCGATCAATCGCGCGCTGCGTGGGCCGGCTTAAAGCGCCGTCGCCACAATCCCGAACGCGAAGAACGCGAGCAGCGGGGTAAACGCGAAGGCGAACGCCACGCCCTGGCGGGCTCGCACCAGCCGGCCGATGAGGAAGAAGGCGACGAACGCCACGACGCTGGCCATCAGCATGGCATTGTCGCCCGAAAAGAACCCGAACAGCGCGGACATCGGCACACCCCGTCACGTGAGACCGGTCCATTTCACCGCTACGCGGTCACGCGGACGCTAATGGCGTCCGCGCAGTTTGTATCGAACTGTGCCGATCGGCCTCAGTTGGCCGCCGCGACCGGGTTGCCGTTCTGCCAGGTCACGTCGAGGCCATTGAGCGGCACGACGCTGAGGCTCATCTTGCCCGAGCCCATCTGCAGCTCGCGGGCATGTGCCAGATAGACCAGCGTGTTGTTGGCCTTGTCGTAAACACGGCTGACGCGCAGCGACTTCCAGATCAGGCTGCGCTGCTGCTTGAAGATTTCCTCGCCGCCCGCCGACATCGAGATATTGCCCACCGTCACGGGGCCCGACGCCGCGCAGTCGATGGCGGAGTAAGAGGGGTCCTCGAACCAGTTGCCCTGCTGCAGCTTGTCGATGAGGCTGCGGTTGAAGTAGCTCAGATGGCAGACGACGCCCTTGACCTGCGGGTCCTCGACCGCCTCAATGACGACATCGTTGCCGGTCCAGTCGACGCTGATCTTGCCCACGTCCTGCGCATTGTTATTGCCGCAGGCGGCAAGCAGCAGGGTCAGGCCGATGGCGCCGGCGGCGCCCGCAATCTTGGTCCACATGTGAGTTACCCTTTCGGTCACGAACGCGGCATCATGTGGCCCCGTCCTCGCCCCTGCGCAAGATCAGCTCGCCGGAAACTTCTGCGTGGCGGGACCGTGCGGACGGTCGATGTGTCCGAGGTCGCGATCGGGATCGATGCGGTCGCGCACGAGTTGCTTGAGCTGCTTCACATCGGGGAAGCCGCCGTCGCGTTTCCGTTCCCAGATCAGCTGGTCATCGAGATGGATTTCGAAGATGCCGCCAGTCCCCGGCACGAGCGCCACCTCGCCCATTTCGAGCGAGAAGGTCGACAGCACCTCCTGCGCCATCCACGCTGCGCGCAGCAGCCAGTTGCACTGCGTGCAATAGGTGATGCGCAGCGCCGGCTTGTCGCTCATACGGTGGGGTCTCCCCAGCTCGAAATGAAGTTCTGGGAAAAGACGATGGTCTCGCCGTCGTCCTTGTCGCGCGTCAGCCGCGCCGTGGTGTCCCTGACGCGTTGCGCCAGCAGCCGGGCGATCTGCAGCAGCCATTCGGGGCGCGTGCGCAGCACCTCGATGGCGTTGTCGATGACGAAGTAGTTCACCTCGGTCACGGCGCGCACGGTGGCCGTCTGCGGCGCATCGAGCAGCACGCTCATTTCGCCGATGACAGAGCCCGGCGTCTTGATCGATGTCACGTGCTTGCCGTCGCGCAACACTTCGAGCTCGCCGTCCTTGAGCACATAGAGCTGCCCGGTGCGGCCGCCCTGCTCAATCAGCGTCATGCCGGGGGCCATCCAGTCGCGGCGGAGCCAATTTCCCGTCTCGTCGGACATGTCTTCTCCTTTGCCGCGACCATGCTAGAAGCGCTGCGTCATGTCCAACCCTTCCTTGCCGCTCTCGCCGAGCGATCTTGAGAGCGCTCGTTCGGCCAAAAGCCGTCGCCGCCAATCGATCGACGTCTATCGCGGCATGTCCATCCTCGCGATGGTTGCCTACCACGCGACATGGGACCTCAACTATTACCGCATCATCGAGGTTGGTATTGGCGTGGATGCCCTCTGGTTCACCATCCAGCGCAGCATCCTGACGGCGTTTCTGCTGCTGGTCGGCGCCGGGCTGTGGCTCGCCCACAAAGACGGGATCGACTGGCAACGGTTCTGGAAGCGCGAGGCGCTGCTGATCGCTGCGTCGCTCGGTGTCAGCGCTGTAACGTGGTTCCAGTTTGGCGAGTACTTTGCCTATTTCGGCGTGCTCCACGCCATCGCCCTGTCGTCGCTGCTCGCCCTGCCCTTGGTCCGCGCACCGCTCTGGGCCGGGATCGCCACCGCAATCGTGTTCCTGTTCGTTCCGATCGTGTTTACGTCGGACCTGTTCGACACCCGCTGGCTGGCGTGGATCGGCTTTTTCACCTCGGTGCCCGAGACCGCCGATCTTGTACCGATGTTCCCGTGGTTCGGCGTCGTGCTGCTGGGCATGCTGGGGATACGCCTGTTCGATCGCGCTCCGGTCTTCACGTGGTCGAGCACCGCGCTGCCTGTGCGTGTCCTCGCCCGCATCGGCCGCTGGAGCCTGATCATCTACCTCATCCACCAGCCGCTGCTGTTCGGCATCATCACGCCCATCGCGGGCTGGATCGACAGCGCTCAGCAGACCAAATTCGCCAACTTCACCGCGGCATGTGAAGCCAATTGCTCGACCAGCGGCGATGCCGGCTTCTGCCAGCGCTACTGCTCCTGCGCGCTCGATATCACGGTCCGCGACAACCTCTGGAACGCGCCCGCCGAAGATCTCAACAGCGCGGCCAAAGTGTGCACCGAGATGGCGCGATAGCGAACGCGTCAGACCCGGCATTCGACTGCCATCGCCGGCCGGTCCAATGCAGGCCGGCCACACTATCATTCTAGATAGCTTACATGGCGCGCCATCCGCGGCTACCCATACCGCCATTGATCAGATTCTGGCTGTTTTGGACGACGGGGGCGATATGCGGGGTTCAGTTCTTCTTGCGCGAGAGAGCGGCTTGGCTCGCCTCGGACGGAGGGCTCGCGTTTTCGCCGCGGCGACTGCCCTGACATTGACCGGTGCGGCGCCGGCTTTGGCAGTCGACTGGGACGGCTTTTATGCCGGCATCACGGCGGGCGGCGGATTCGGCACGGCGACCGGCGCGGGCAGCGCGGGTGGCACGGGCTGCCTGGTCGATGGCACCGTGTACGACATCGTGGGCGACGAAAGTCAGATCACGCAGTGGTGGTACACCCTGCAGGCCGGCGGCACGCAGCAGGACGGGCCGATCGGCATCGCCTTCCGCCCCGAGCTTCTGGATGACCTGAACCTGACGGTCTTGACTCGGAAGACCGCAACCGTGAGCGGTTTCGGCCCGCCGTCCGCTATTATCTACGACGAGTATGCGCTGGCGCCAGGCGCCGAGCCCAAGGCCCTTACAAACAGGAACGTACCAAGTAACTGCACGCTCTGGGACCAGGCGGCCGCCGATTACCTGGCGCCCGAAAACAATGGCCTGATCCTCTCCGTTCCCTATACGGGCGGGCCGCCGACGTCGCGCAGGGGCGATGTGGTCGACGGCTCCCCCACGCCGGGCGGGTCGACGGCGATCCGTGGGCTCGCGGGCGGCGCACGCGTGGGCTATCTGCGCGAGTTCGGCGGCTTCGTGCTGGGCGCGGAAGGCGAAGTGTTCGTGGCGGGGATCAACGACGGCTCGTCCGGCATCGGCCCGTTCGGCGTCATCTCGGCGCGCTTCGGCTACGAGCTCGACGACACGCCGGTGCTGCTGTTCACCAACCTCGGCGTGGCGTTCGGCCAGCTGTCGCAGGGCAGCTCGACCGCGCTCGGCATGGGCGTGTCGGCGGGCGCGGGCGTCGAGTACCAGATGGCCGACGGGCTCAGCGTCCGCGCCGAAACGCGCGTGCTTTCGCTCAGCAACAAGGGCGCGGGCATGCAGGCGAACGCAGTGCTCGGGCTGATCGGTGTGAGCAAGAAGCTGTAGCGGCGGCAAGCGTCCGGTGGCCCCGCTTGTCCGGGGTTCGCGGGCCTATTCGTGCTCGGCCCAGCGGTTCTTGGGCGCGGGCGCGTTCATGGCGCCGAAGATGCGGCTCAAGAACCCCTGCTCGCTCGCCTTGCCTTCGGCTTCCTTGCGCAGCTCGACGAGAAGCGCGCTGGTGCGGCTCAACCGCTCGCAGGCCAGCGTCGCCACATGCAGCGTCATCAGCGGACTGCGCTCGAGAAAGCTCATGGCATCCTCGATGACCTTGACCGTGCTGGGCAGCTCGGCCCGGACGGTGGCCGTGTGGTCGATGCCGAGGATGACGCTCATTTCGCCGATCAGCGCGCCCGGCTCGTTGATGGTTGCAATGGCGACGCCGTCGCGCTCGACGACGAGCTTGCCCTTTTCGAGCACATAGAGTTCGCCACCGGCCTCGCCGGCATCGATCAGCACCTCGCCGCGCGTCAGATCGCGGCTGGGCTGCCCTTTCACCAGGGTCAGGATCGACGCCATGCTCAGTGCTGTCCCGAAAGCGTCGCCATCAGCCGGCTGAGCACGCCATGCGGTTCTTCGATCTTGCCCTTCTGCGCCTCGACGAGGAGCGCGGAGGTGGCGTCGAGCCGCTGGCTGAGCAGCATGGCAACGCGCAGCGCCACCAGCGGCTGGCGCTCGAGATAGGCCAGCGCATCTTTCACCACGCGCACGGTGCTCGCCTTCTCGGCGCGGACCGTCGCGGTGTTCTCGGTGCCCAGCAGCACGCTCATTTCGCCCACCATCGCACCGGCGCTGGAAATCGTCGCCAGCGTCACGCCGGCGCGTTCGACCCTGAGCTTGCCGGATTCGAGCACATAGATATCGCCGCCCGGGTCGCCTTCCTTGATGAGCACATCGCCCGGCTCGAGTTTCAGGGTGGGCTGCGAAAATGTGAGGGTGAGCAGGCTGGCCATGGCGTGACGCTCCGGGGTGCTAGAGCGCACGCTAGCGCAGGCAAGGCGGCCGGAACAGGGGGTTCGGTGAGGATGAAGGCCCCCTCATCCGCCCTTCGGGCACCTTCTCCCCCAAAGGGAGAAGGCCGACCCACGACTATCTCGCCGCTAGCCCTTCTCCCCATGGGGGAGAAGGTGGCCAACGGCCGGATGAGGGGGCCTTCGCCGTGTCTACTTATCGTCGCCCATCTTCAGCGCCGCGATGAACGCTTCCTGCGGAATTTCCACGCTGCCGAACTGGCGCATTTTTTTCTTACCGCGCTTCTGGGCTTCGAGCAGCTTGCGCTTGCGGGTGGCGTCGCCGCCGTAGCACTTGGCGGTCACGTCCTTGCGCAATGCGCGAATGGTTTCGCGGGCGATGATCTTGCCGCCGATCGCCGCCTGGATAGGGATGACGAACAGATGCGGCGGGATCAGCTCCTTGAGCTTTTCGCACATCTGCCGGCCGCGCGCTTCCGCAGCGCCGCGGTGGACGAGCATGCCCAGCGCGTCGACCGGCTCGGAATTGACCAGGATCGAGAGCTTCACCAGATCGCCCTCGCGATAGTCGTTGAGGGTGTAGTCGAAGCTCGCATAGCCGGCCGAGATCGACTTCAGCCGGTCGTAGAAATCGAACACGACTTCGTTGAGCGGCAGGTCGTATTCGATCATCGCGCGGTTGCCGACATAGGTCATGTTGCGCTGGATGCCGCGGCGATCCTGGCAGAGCTTGAGGATCGAACCGAGATATTCATCCGGCGTCAGGATCGTGGCCTTGATCCAGGGCTCGCGGATTTCCTTGATCTTGACGACGTCGGGCATGTCCGCGGGGTTGTGCAGCTCGCGCGTCGTGCCGTCGGTCAGCTCGATCTGGTAGATGACTGATGGGGCTGTGGCGATGAGATCGAGATCGAACTCTCTGGAAAGCCGTTCTTGAATGATCTCGAGATGCAGCAACCCAAGGAAACCGCAGCGGAAGCCGAAGCCGAGCGCGGCCGAGGTTTCCATCTCAAACGAGAAACTCGCATCGTTGAGCCGGAGCTTGGCCATCGCCTCGCGCAGCTCTTCGAAGTCCGACGCATCGACCGGAAACAGACCGCAGAACACCACGGGCTGCGCCGGGCGGAAGTCCGGCAACGCCTTCTCGGTGGGCTTGCGATCGTCGGTGATGGTGTCGCCGACATTGGTGTCGGCCACCTGCTTGATGGCGGCAGTGAAAAAGCCGATCTCGCCAGGGCCGAGCTCGTCCATCTCGACCATCTTGGGCGTGAACACGCCGACGCGATCGAGCTCATAGACGGCGCGCGTCGCCATCATGCGGATGCGCTGGTTCTTCCTGATGGTGCCGTCGATGACGCGGATCAGCACCACGACGCCCAGATAGGTGTCGTACCAGCTGTCGACGAGCAGCGCCTTGAGCGGCGCCTTGATGTCGCCCTTGGGCGGCGGCAGGCGATGGACGATCGCTTCGAGCACCGTATCGATACCGAGGCCCGATTTGGCGCTGATCATCAGCGCGTCCGACGCATCGAGACCGATCACGTCCTCGATCTGCTGCTTGACCTTGTCGACCTCGGCGGCCGGCAGATCGATCTTGTTGAGCACCGGCACGATTTCGTGGCCGGCATCGAGCGCGTGATAGACGTTTGCGAGCGTCTGCGCTTCGACGCCCTGGCTGGCGTCGACGACGAGCAACGAGCCATCGACCGCAGCCATCGAGCGGCTGACTTCATAGGCGAAGTCGACATGGCCGGGCGTGTCGATGAGGTTGAGGACATAGTCCTCGCCGTTCTTCGCCTTGTAGTTCAGCCGGACGGTCTGCGCCTTGATGGTGATGCCGCGCTCGCGCTCGATGTCCATCGAGTCGAGCACCTGCTCCTTCATCTCGCGCGCCTCGAGCCCGCCCGTGGTCTGGATCAGTCGGTCGGCGAGCGTCGATTTGCCGTGGTCGATATGGGCGACAATGGAGAAATTGCGGATGTGGTCGAGGGGCGTGGTCATCAGGTCTTTCGTCTGCGCAATGCGCCGGCGGGGCCGCAAATGAAGGTTTTGCGGCTGATAGCAGGGCGTGGGGAGTGGCGCAAACGTGGTTTACGACCGGTTAAGCGGTAAGTTCGCGATCCCGCGCTATGGGCGGACAACTCTTGCGCGGCGGGGGCGTCCGATGCATCATCGTTAAATGACGATGGAGGAGGCGATGACACTTCTCGAAATGTCCGAAATAACGCCCCGCGAGGGAGGCCCAGCCTCGATGCTGAAGCGCGTCATCGCGCCGTGACCATCACCATCTACCACAATCCCGATTGCGGAACGTCGCGGAACACGCTGGCGATGATCCGGCAATCGGGCGAAGAGCCGACAATCATCGAGTATCTCAAAGCCCCACCGTCGCGCGCGATGGTGGTCAAGCTCGTGGCGGATGCGGGGCTGACATTGCGTGAAGCGGTCCGCCGCAAGGACACGCCGTACGACGCGCTGGGCCTTGATAACGCCAGCGAGCCTGAACTCCTCGACGCGATCGAGCGCCACCCCGTCCTGCTCAACCGCCCTTTTGTCGCGGCCCCGAAAGGCACCCGGCTCTGCCGGCCGTCCGAGGTCGTCCTCGAGATCCTACCACCCCCATATCGGACGGTTCGTGAAAGAAGACGGCGAAGTGATCGAAACTTCGGCCCCGCGATGAGCCGACGGCGGGAACGAAAGCCGCTGCGGAGCATTACGCGACGGAGTACGGGGAAGTTACGTTTATGAACGAGAATTCGCGGCGCTGGGCCTTCCGCCAGCATACCGCGGCCGCCCATGCGGCAGTCGACGCCGCCATTGGAGGTTTTGACGACCTTGAGTCCTACAAGACCTACCTGCGCTCGGTGGCGGCCTTCCGTCGGCCGATCGAAACCATGCTGCAGGATGCCGCCTGGCCTGCCGCATTCGGCGACTGGCGCCCCCGCTCAGTGATGGGCGCAATTGCCGCCGACATGGCCGATCTGGGCGTTTCGCTCGACGACCGTCCGCTTGGACCCCTCGCGCTGTCCGGAGACCGGCTGTTTGGCGCCGTTTACGTGCTCGAAGGCTCGGCCCTCGGCTCGCGCGTCCTGTTCCAGCGGGCGCTCGCGCTCGGCCTGTCGCCCAATTTCGGAGCGCGGCACCTGGCGCTCCAGGCCGGCAGTGTCGACAGCTGGCGCGCGTTCCTTGTCCGTCTCGAAGATGCCGACCCCTTCGATCTCGAGGGCGCCCTCGATGGCTCGGTCTCGGCCTTCGCCCTCGCCCGCCAGGCTTTCGCGGGAGCTGCCTAGTGTCCGAGCAGCTTGAGCCGGTCGACCTGGCCAATTGCGACCGCGAACCGATCCACATCCCCGGCAGCATCCAGCCGCACGGTGCGCTGCTGGCGTTCGACGTTAGCCTCACGGTCGTCCTGCGCCATTCGCGCAATTTCGGCGACATGCTGGGTCTGCGCGGCGAGATCAACGGCGCCGCCGCGGAAATCCTGCTGGGCGACCACCTGACCCACTCGCTGCGCAATGCTTTGGGCACGATTGCCGATGGCTCGCGCCCCGCCCTGCTGCTCGACCAGCCGATCGGGCAAGGCCGCTTCGATATCGCTATCCACCGTTACAAATCGGTGGTTATCGTCGAGTTCGAGCCGGCCGGCACTGGCCAGGAGCGACCGCTGCAGATCGCGCGGACGATGATCGAGCGGATCAGCCGGGTCGAGAACACCACGCAATTGATCCAGAACGCGGCGCGGCTGGTGCGCGGTATCCTCGGCTACGACCGCGTGATGATCTATCAGTTCGAGCGCGACGGCGCCGGCAAGGTGCTCGCCGAGGTCAAGCGATCGGACCTCGAAAGCTTCCTCGGGCAGTATTTCCCCGCCAGCGATATCCCGCAGCAGGCGCGGGCGCTCTATCTCAAGAACACCATTCGCATCATCTCGTCCTCGCAATATCAGCCGGTGCCGCTGGTGCCGCAGTTCGACCTCAGCGGCGAGCCGCTGGATCTGAGCTATGCGCACCTGCGCAGCGTGTCGCCGATCCATCTCGAATATCTGCGCAATATGGGCGTGGGCGCATCGATGTCGATCTCGATCATCGTCGATGGCGAACTCTGGGGGCTGATCGCCTGCCACCATTATTCGCCGCGCATCCTGCCGATGTCGCTGCGCGTGGCGGCAGAAATGTTCGGCGACTTCTTCTCGCTGCATTTGAGCGCACTGCGCCAGCGCGAGAAGCTGAGGGTCGCCACAGACGCCCGCACCTATCTCGACCGCGTGCTGAAGCTCGCAGCCCAGCGCGACATCGAAGAGGTGCTCACCGAGAACCTCGCCGACTTCGGCCAGCTGGTGCCCAATGACGGCTTTGGCCTCTACATGCAGGGCCGCTGGACGAGCTTCGGCGCGACGCCATCGGCAATGGAGATTCCGGCGCTGGCGGAGTTCGTGGGCAGCGTTGCCGGCGGCCGCGTCTGGGCGACGCATACGCTGAGCAGCCATTTTGCCGGCGCCGAGTCCTATTATCAGATGGCTTCGGGTCTGCTCGCGATCCCGCTCTCGCAAACGCCGCGCGACTATCTGTTCTTTTTCCGCAAGGAGCTCGTGCAGACGCTCAACTGGGCGGGCAACCCGGACAAGTCCTACGAGACCGGGCCATTGGGCGACCGGCTGACGCCGCGCAAGAGTTTTGCCATCTGGAAACAGACCGTACAGCGACAGGCGCAGCCCTGGACTGAAAGCGACCGCGAGATCGCCGAGGCGGCGCGGGCCTCGCTGGTCGAGGTCGTCTTGCGCCACAACGAGCTGCTGCAGGACGAGCGCGCCAAGGCCGATGTGCGCCAGCGTATGCTCAACGAAGAGCTGAACCACCGCGTCAAGAACATCCTTTCGGTGATCAAGTCGCTCGTTGGCCAGCCGGTGCTCCCCGGCCGCAGCATCGAGGATTATGTGGCCTCGCTGCGTGGACGCATTCAGGCGCTGAGCTTTGCGCATGACCAGATCGTGCGCGGCGAAGGCGGCGGCAGCCTGGCCGACCTCGTCAATGCCGAGCTGTCGCCCTATCGCAGCAATGCCAACTCGATCACCTTGTCGGACGACGGCATCTGGCTCGACAGCCGTGCCTATTCGGTGATGGCGCTGGTGCTGCACGAACTGGCGACCAACGCGGCCAAATACGGAGCGCTCTCGGTCAGCGGCGGCGCGCTCACCGTGACGGCGCGCATCGCCAACAACGGCGATGCCCTGCTCGACTGGACCGAGCGCAATGGCCCCGCTGTCATGCCGCCCACGCGCGAAGGCTTCGGCACGGCGCTGCTCGACCGTAGCATTCCCTACGATCTGGGCGGCGAGAGCGCCATGGCCTATCCGCCGGAGGGACTGACCGCTGCTTTCCGCCTGCCGGCCCGGCATGTGCGGCGCAAGCCGGGGGCGCGTCCGGGCAACAACGGCACCGTCGAAGCCGTCACAACCAGCTCGAGGGACCTGCCGCGCGATATCCGTATCATGCTGCTCGAAGACCAGATGCTGATCGCGATGGACGTCGAGGGCATGCTGGCCGACCGCGGCTTCACGTCGGTATCGACCGTCAATTCGGTGGCCGAGGCGAACAAGCTGATCGGGCGAGCACCCCCTGCCCTTGCAGTGCTCGACATCAACCTCGGCGACGACACCTCGATCAGCGTGGCGCAGAGGCTGCTCCAACTCGGCGTGCCGTTCGTGTTCGCCACAGGATATGGCGAGGGTCGCGTGATCCCGCCCGAGCTCAGCGACGTGCCGGTCGTCCGCAAGCCCTACGACGCCGAGAATCTGCTTCGTGCGCTGCAGCGCAGCCTCGCGTCGCGCTCCAGCTAACGCGAACGGCATTCACAGCCGCTCGCGGACAGGCTAGCGTCGGACCGCGTTAGCCTGACCGCGCAGCAGGGCCCGATTTGTCTGCGCGACTGGCTCGATCCAAGCGTCGGACCCGAGCATGTCGAACATCTTCCGTGCCACCGAAGGGCTGGCCCACCGATATCTCCGCATCCTCAGCGGCGCGCTCGTCGTGCTCGCCGTCATGATTGCGGTCCCGGCGACCGCCGCGCCGCTGGAGCTAACGGGCCCGGTAAGCGCCGAGGCGACGGGCCCGCATTTCGACTACCGGCTCGATGCCGACTGGAGCCTGTCACCCACCGATTTCGTCGGTCCATCCGCCGTCGGCATGCAGCCCCTGCTGGGCACCGTACCGGATTTCGGCTATACGCCGGCGCTGATCTGGCTGCGCCTCGATCTGGTGAACCGGACTACCGACGTCAGCGACTGGCGCTACTACGCGCAGGCCAATTTCACGCAGCAGATCGCGGTCTATCGCGTCGGCGCCGACGGCACGATCGCGACCATTCTCGATCTCACGACCGACAGTCCGTTCAGCGCCCGGCCCATCGACTACCCGCAGATGGTCGCCCCGTTCCGGCTCGACCCAGGCGAGGCGGCGACATTGCTGATCGCCTACTACTCGCAGGGATCGTCGCGCATTTCGATGTCGATCGAAACCAAAGAGAGCTTTGCGGCAGCCGCGCGTGTCAACGAAGCCAAGACCTATGCCTTCTATGGCATGATGCTCGCCCTGGTGGCGATGGCGGTGGTTGGCCTGCTGGTCCTGCGGCAGATCGTGTTTGCAGCCTACACTGGCTATCTGCTGTCGATCCTGCTCTATATGGCGCATGCCGATGGAGTGGCGTTCCAGTATCTGTGGCCGAACTGGCCGCAATTCAACTCGATGGCCTCGATCGTCGGTGGATCGGCCGTTATGGTGTTTGGCGGCCTGTTCGCGGTCACCTTCCTCCAGACGCGTCGCCACAACCCGGTGATGCACCGCATCGTGCTGGGCGTCGTCGCGTCGGTCCTGCTTCTCGACGCAGTGCTGTGGGTCGCGGCGCCGCAGCTGCTCAAGCAATTGCTGGTTGTCATGATTTCGGTCTGCGTGCTGACCTACATCACGGCCGGGCTGGTTGCAGCGCGGACGCGCCTTCGCCAGGTCCGCTTCTATCTCTTCGCCTGGCTCGCGGGCCTAATTCCCGCGATCCTCTTCACAGCCCGCTTCGCCCTGGGCCTCGAGTCGACCTTCATTACGCCCTACGACACGATCCGGCTGGCGCTCGCGGTCGATGCGCTGATGATGGGGCTTGCCGTGTTCGACGGCTACAACCAGCAGCGCCAGGCGGCATTGGAGGCGACGCTGGCGCACACCCGGCGCAACCTCGTCCTCGGCCAGCGGCTTGCCGCGCTGGAGGAGCAGTATCAGCGCGTCACTGCCCTGGCGCAGCAGCGCGAAGATTCGGTCAAGGACACGGTCCACGATCTGCGCCAGCCGATGCACGCCCTGCGGCTCTCGCTCCGCCATGTCATCGGCCCTGGATCGGGCAGCACAGGCGAGATCGGCGACGTGGAAGCCGCTCTGGCCGACATGGAAAAGCTCGTCGCCGACCGGCTGGCGAAGCCGCCGTCGACCTAAAAGACGTTGCGGTCGATATAAGCGTTACGGAATTTGCCCCGCGGGTCGAGCCGGTTGGCGAGAGCCCGGAAGTCGGCAAGGCGAGGGTAGCGCGGCTGGAACTCGACCGCCGGCATCGCGAACAGCTTTCCCCAATGCGGACGCGGAGCAAACGGCTTCAGCGCCGCCTCGAGCACGTGGAGCGTCTTGTCGACGCTGGGCCAATCGCGATGCCAGCTGAAATGGAAACCGACGCTGTCGCCGCCATGGTTCATGCTGAGCCACAGATCGTCCCCCGCGATGGTGCGTATCTCGGAGACGATGAGCGCGGGATGCAGTTGCTGCTCGATTGCCTTGATGGCGCGCATCGCTGCGCCGGCGTCCTGGCGTGCGACGAAATACTCGGTCTGGTACTCGTAGCCGATCGACGACAGCGCGCCGATGCGGGCGTGGCACAGCCGATCGTACCAGGTGCCGGGCAAACCCTGTTGCGCCGTGGTCCCCGTTGGGTCGTTGCCGAGCACCGGGCTCCATTCGCCCACCGCGCGACGGCCGCCGAACAGCGTCTCGCCAGGCGGCGGCGCGCCGACGAGCCCCTTGAGCCAGGCCTGCTCGACCAGATCGCCGTTCCAGTGAGTGAAGAGGCTGACGCTATAGGCGCTGCCCATGAGTGCATCGAAGTTTCCGACCACCGTCTCGAACGGCAGCGCGTGATAGACGTCCTGCCGCATGTCGTAGCGCGGCACGAGATCGAGCGTCAGCGACGTGACCACGCCCAGCGCGCCGAGCCCGACCACCGCGCCATCGAAATCGCGATCGCCGCGCTTGAGCTGCAGCAGATCGCCCGACGCAGTGACGAGCTCCAGCGCGCTCACCTGCGTTGCGAGATTCTTGTTGGCGTTGCCCGAGCCATGGATCGCCGTCGACACCGCGCCGACCACGGTGAAGTCTGGGCAGGAGGCAACGTTGGCGACGGCCCAGCCCGCGGCGTCGAGCACCGGGCATAGCTCGGCATAGGTCATGCCGCCATCGATAGTGACGCTGCGCGCCGCAGCGTCGATGTCGAAGCGCCGCTCGAGCCCGCGCAGCGACAGCATCGTGTCCGGCGTGTCGGCGATGGCGTTGAATGAATGCCGCGCGCCGACCGCGCGCAGCTTCTCCGTCTCGCGCACGATCTGCTGCGTCTCGGCCACCGTCGCCGGAAAGCGCACCGACTGCGCCGCGAAGGCGACGTGCTCAGCCCAGTTGTGCGTGATCCTGTTCATGGCTCCTCCCGACGCGGGCGCACTCTAGGAGGAGAAAATGTACTCCGCCACGAGTTCATTGGTGAACTTGCCCGACGGATCGTAACGCCGCGCGAGGGCAGCGAAATCGCTGAGCCGCGGATAGCGCGAGCGGACGTCGGACGCCGGCATCGCGAACACCTTGCCCCAGTGCGGGCGCGCTCCGAACGGCGCGAGCGCGGCCTCGATCAGCGGCAGCACGGCGGTGACCCCGGCCCAATCCGGGCGCCAGGTGAAATGGAGGCCGAGACCGTCGCGCTGATAGTTCATGCTGAGCCACAGATCGTCCGCCGCCTGCGTGCGGATCTCGGAGACCAGCAATAGTCCGTTGAACCGATCCTGGATCTCGTGCAGCGCCATGAACGCCGCGGCTGCATCTTTCCTCGACACGAAGTATTCGGACTGCAACTCGGCGCCGACGCTGGGCGTGAACTCCATGCGGAAATGCGGCAGGCGGTCGTGCCACGGACCGAGCTCGCCCATCTGCGGCGTGCAGGGCGTCGCATCGATGGAGGGCACCGGATGGACCGAACGGGTGGCGGGACTTGCCCCAAACAGGTCGCGAGGCACAGAGGCACCGGCGCGACTCTTGAGCCAGACGGCGCCCACCGTATCGCCGCGCCAGGTGGTAAAGCAGCTGGTGCTGTAGGCGCTCGAGCTGATGGCTTCGAAGTTCGCGACCAGCGCGTCGAATGGCAGATCGAGAAACACATCTTGCCGGACCTCGAAGGTCGGCTCGATATCGAGCGTGACGGCGCTCACCACGCCGAGCGCGCCGAGCCCGACGACCGCTCCGTCGAAATCGGCATCGCCGCGCTTGAGGCTGACGATATCGCCATTGGCCGTGACGATCTCGATCCCCGCAACGGCGCCCGCGAGATTACGGTTACCGTTGCCCGACCCGTGCGTCGCCGTCGTCACCGCGCCCACCACGGAGATATGCGGCAGCGAGGCGAGATTGTGCAGTGCATAACCCTGCGCGTGCAGCCACGGGCCAAGTTCGCCATAGGTGATGCCGCACTCGACCGTGACGGTGCGGGCCGCGGCGTCGAGCGTCACGACGCGGTTGAGCCCGCGCATGACGACGAGGTCGCCATCCGTATCGGCGATGCGGTTGAACGAGTGGCGCGAACCGACGGCGCGCAGCTTGTTCGATTGCCGCACGATCGCCTGCAGTTCGGCGACGGTGGATGGGGTGTGGATGGCGCGGGCGGCATAGGTGACGTTGCCGGCCCAGTTGGTGAGGGTGCTGGTCATGATGAGCGCATTGGTGATGTCATCCTTGCGTCGGCGTCAAGCCACCGGACGCCGGCGCGGGCGATAGCGCAGCGCATCGACCAGCAGTTCGAAGGCCGGCGAGGCCTGCCGCCGGCTCGGATAGTAGAGATGATAGCCGACAAAGCGCGGCATCCAGTCCTTGAGCACGCGCTTCAATTGGCCAGTGGCGATGTGCGGCGCCGCCATGTCCTCGGGAATGCAGGCGAGCCCATGCCCGTCGAGAGCCGCGGGCAGCACCTGCGTGCTGGTGTTGAAGGCCAGGCGACCCTCGACGCGCACGTTGAGCTTTGTCCCCTCCTTCTCGAACTCCCACGCATAGTAGCCGCCATAGCTCAAGAGCCGCAGATTGATGCAGTCGTGGCTGGTGAGATCGTGCGGCGTGCGAGGCGCGGCATGCGCGGCGAAATAGCCGGGCGAGCCCACAACCGCCATGCCCCAGTCCGGCCCGATCCGTACGGCGATCATATCCTTGGCGATGGACTCGCCGAGTCGGATGCCCGCGTCGTAGCGTTCGGCGACGATGTCGGTCAGCGCGTTCTCGGCATTCACCTCGACGCGGATATCGGGATAGCGCCTGAGGAACGGATCGAGCCGCGGCCAGAGGACCGTACGCACCGCGTGATCACCCGCCGTGATCCGGATCGCGCCCGCCGGCTTGTCGCGCAGCGCGGTGAGCGCATCGAGCTCGCTGTCGATCTCCTCGAAGCGCGGACCGATCGTTTCGACCAGCCGCTGCCCAGCATCGGTGGGCGACACGCTGCGTGTCGAGCGCGACAGCAGACGCAGTCCGAGGCTTGTCTCGAGGCGCCTGATGGTGTGGCTCAGCGCCGATTGCGACACGCCAAGCTTGGCGGCAGCGCGGGTAAAGCTGCGCTCGCGCGCCACAGCAAGGAAGGCTTCGAGATCGTCGGCGGATACACGCATTGATGAATCCAGTTCATGGGTTCATGCCATCTATAGCAGCTAATCGCTGACCCGCGCACGCGCTAACCTTTAGGCACACTGGCAAGCACAACCATCGCGACCGCAGATCGCCGCCGAAACAAACAGAACTCTCGGAGTAACGCTATGAAGACTCGCACCCTTGGACGGAGCGGCCTCACTGTTTCCGCCATCGGCCTCGGCTGCATGGGGATAGACTTCCACCGCGGTCCGGCAATGGACACCTCGGAAGCCGTCACGTTCCTGCGCGCCGCCGCCGATCGCGGTGTAACCTTCTTCGACACCGCCGAGGCCTATGGCCCGTTCACCAACGAAGCGATCGTCGGCGAAGCGCTGCAGCCCATCCGCGACCGCGTGGTCATCGCCACCAAGTTCGGCTTCAAGGACGGCCAGCCAGGGTCAGGCCTCGACAGCCGGCCCGAACGCATCCGGCTCGTCGCCGACGAAGCGCTGCAACGGCTGCGCACCGACCATATCGATCTGTTCTACCAGCACCGTCCCGATCCGAATGTGCCGATCGAGGACGTCGCGGGAACAGTGAAAGACCTCGTGGCCGCTGGCAAGGTGCGCCACTTCGGACTCTCGGAGGCCGGGGCCGAGACCATCCGCAGGGCACACGCGGTGCAGCCGGTCGCGGCGCTCCAGAGCGAGTACTCGCTGTTCTGGCGCAACGCGGAGAGCGAAGTGCTCGACACGCTCGAAGAGCTCGGCATCGGCTTCGTGCCCTTCAGCCCGCTCGGCCGCGGCTTCCTCACCGGCACGATTTCGACCGGCACGGAGTTCGGCGAGCACGACCAGCGCCGCAACAACCCCTATCTGTCGGCCGAGAACCGCGAGGCCAACATGCCCATCGTTGACGCGGTGCGCGCAATCGCCACGCGCAAGAGTGCGACCCCGGCGCAAATCGCACTCGCTTGGCTACTCGCGAAGAAGCCCTGGATCGTCCCGATCCCCGGCACCACCAAGCTCAGCCGGCTCGATGAAAACATCGGCGCGACGGAGCTGACGTTCACCGACGATGAACTGGCCGAGATGGAGTCCGTGTTCGCCGCCATCAAAATCCACGGCACCCGCTACCAGGCCGCCACGCAGGCCCAGGTCGGCAAGCGATAAGGAGAACACCATGCAGAAGCGGAAACTCGGACAGGGCCTCGAGGTCTCGGCGCTCTCGCTGGGCGCGATGGGCTACGGCAAAGCGCGCGATATTCCCGATCGGCCCGAGATGATCGCGCTGCTGCGCACCGCCGTCGAGCGCGGGGTGGATTTCTTCGACACCGCCGAGGTCTATGGTCCGTGGACGAACGAGGAGATGGTCGGCGAGGCCTTCGCGCCGATCCGCGACCAGGTGAAGATCGCCACCAAGTTCGGCTGGGACATCGACCAGCAGACGGGCGAGCATCGCGGCGGAGTCAACAGCAAGCCGGCGCAGATCAGGAGTGCCGTCGAAGGCAGCCTCAAGCGCCTAAAGACCGACCGCATTGATCTGCTCTACCAGCACCGCGTCGACCCCGAGGTGCCGATGGAGGACGTGGCGGGCGTGGTGAAGGAGTTGATCGCGGCCGGCAAGGTCCGCTGGTTTGGCCTCTCGGAAGCGGGTGCGAACTCGATCCGGCGCGCGCATGCGGTCCAGCCTGTGGCGGCGCTCCAGAGCGAGTACTCGCTGTGGACGCGCGAGCCGGAGGCGGAGGTGCTGCCCACGCTCGAAGACTTGGGCATCGGCCTCGTGCCGTTCAGTCCGCTGGGCAAGGGTTTCCTCACCGGCAAGATGGACTCGAGCACCCCGCTCGATGCGTCGGACTTCCGTGCGAAGATTCCACGCTTTGCACCGGAGGCGCGGGACGCCAACCAGAAGCTGGTCGAGCTGATCCGCGGCATCGGCGAACGGCACGGCGCGAGCCCGGCGCAGGTCGCGCTCGCCTGGCTGCTGGCGAAGAAGCCATGGATCGTGCCGCTGTTCGGCACCCGCAGCCTGACGCGCTTCGACGAGAATATCGGTGCCCTCAATGTGAACCTCAGCGCCGACGATATCGCCGAGCTCGAGACCGGATCGAAAGCAATCGGCGTGACGGGCGCGCGATACCCCGAAACCGCCCTGCGGCAGGTCGGGCTCTGATGCTGTGACGATGAAACTGTCCCGGCGATGACGCGCCTCTCGGTCACCGCGATCCTCGGCGGCTGCCTGTTTCTCATTGGCACGGCGGCCGCAGCGGTGGCGCCCTATCGCGCACTCGTCGCGATCGATGGCCTCGGCCTGTCGAACGGCGTCTACGCCATCATCATGACAGTGTCCTCCATTGGCACCGCGGTCGCCTCTCTTGCTCTCGGCTACCTGTCGGACAAAGTCTCCGACCGCCGCATCATTGTGATCCTTTGCGGCCTTGCCGGCACCATTGCGTATGGTGCGGTCTATCTCGTGCCGACGGTCCTCACCTACGTGATTGCGTTCTGCGTCATCCTGCCCTTTGGCGGAGCGTTGTTCTCGCAGACGTTCTCCTACTCGCGCTCGTACTACGACGCTCGCCGGCCGGAACGCTCCGAGTTCATGATGTCGGCGCTGCGCAGCCTCTATGCGATGGCCTGGGTCGTGACGCCGCCGGTCGTCGGCTGGATCGCGGGCAGCTATTCGATCTTTGGCGTGTTCGCGGTTGCCGGCCTGGCGCAGGGTCTGTGCACAGCGATCTACGGACTACTGTTCATGGAGCCGACAGCCAGGATCGGCGTCGCCGGCAAAGCGGCCGCAGCCACGACACCACCCGCTCGGATCGAACCATTTCGTATCGTCGGCATCGGCGGCGTCACGCTGTTGCGCATCGCGGTGATGCTGCACCTGACGGCATTGCCGCTGGTGCTGACGCACGACTTCAACGCCACACTCGGCGAGGTCGGCATCAACGCGTCGCTCGCTGCCCTGCTCGAAGTGCCGCTGATGCTGGGCTGGGGATGGATCGCGTCGCGTTGGCCCAAGGACGTGATCCTCTCACTCAACGGCGTGATTTACGCGATCTACATGCTGCTCGTTGTCGTCGCCGCGCGCAGCGCGTTCGACGTCCTGCTATTGCAGGGGATCAATGCGGTCGCCACGGCCGCCCTCGTCAGCCTCAACATCAGCTATGTGCAGGAAACCATCAAGGGCCGCGTCGGCCTGTCGACATCGCTGATCGATGTGATGACCGTCATCGCCGGATTCGTGTCCGCCGGTGCGTTCGCCGCACTGGCCAGCCCGACGAGCTATGCAGGTGTGATGCTCGCCGGCGCGGCGCTCAGTGCCGGTGGAGCAATCGTTCTCGGCGCCAGCATCGCGATGAAACGGCGCCGGTAAAACTCTGCTCTAGTGAAGGCGCATCGGAGCGGCTTGACGCTCATCTCCTGTAAAAACAGGTATCCTAGCATCGCGATAGAAATCGCGGTGCTTATTGGAAGACGAAAACACGCGTGCCCGAACGTTACGCCTGGGTCAGGTAGATGCCAAGCGGACGCTGGTCTGGCCCCGTAGTTCTCCACATCCGCGGATGCGCCTCACGCGATGTGTCCGACCACAGTGTGGCGCGCGCCAGCAGAGCCGGGTGCGACGAACGCTCGCGCACCAAAGCGGCAAGCGCCGCGCGACCCTCCGCATCCGTCGCGGCCGCATAGAGATCGTAAAGCCGGAGCGCCGGCTTGATCCGCCACTTCTGCGACGGATCGAGATCGAGCTCGAGGGCGGCCCAGAGCAGGGCGAGGGCGGCGGCGCGGTCGCCGTCCAGCCGGTTCAGCACCGCGAGTTCGACGGCCCAGTCCCAGCGCGCCTTTGGAATGGAACGCACGAAATCCATCGCCGGCATTGGTGCAGCCAGCGCGATGGCGCGGCGCAAAGCATTGTCGCTGGCAAGGAAAAGAGCGGCGGCGGCACCTGCCCCGATCACCAGAAGATCGCGGCGCCCCAAAGCTGCATCAGTTACTGGAACTTCGCTCCAGCGAGCGGTCATGCCCCCAGCCATGACGCCCTCCCTCAGGGGCATTCTAGCGCCGGAGCCGGAAACCGCGCAAGCGGGGCTCAATTCGCAGGAGCGTCCGTCGCATCCTCTGCCGCCGGCGGCATCACCTTCCAGATCGTGTTGCCCAGATCGTCGGACACGTACAACCCGCCATCCGGGCCGAACGCCAGCGCGGCTGGGCGTCCCCAGACTTCCGCCGGCTTGTCGCCGGAAACCCAGAAGCCGGTCATGAAATTCTCGTAGCCGCCGGTCGGCCTGCCGTCGTCGAACGGCACGCGGACCACTTTGTAGCCGGTGGGATCGCTCGCACCGTACGAGCCGTGCAGCGCCACCAGCGCGTCGCCGCGATACTCCTCCGGCCAGCTGTCGGGGATGAAGGCGATGTCGAGCGGCGCCGAATGCGCTTCGAACAGCACGTCGGGCGTCTTGGCCGCCGCAAGCTTGAGCGTCTTGAGCTTCTCCCGATACTCGGGCTGCACGAAGCCACCGATGTACTGGTAAGGCCAGCCCAAATTGTCGCCCTCGTCGACGCGCGTCAGGAAGTCCGGCACGAGTTCGTCGCCCATACCGTCACGCTCCATCACCACGGCGTAGAGCGCGCCGGTGGTCGGCTCGAAGTCCATGCCCGTCACATTGCGGAGGCCGGTGGCGAAGGTCATGCCGCCGGTGCCGTCGAGGTTGAAGCGCTGGATGGTGGCTTTGTTGCCGCCGTCCTCGCCGACATTGCTGGCCGAGCCGACGCTCACGTAAATCTGCATCGTCCTGGGATCGAGCGCGACCTCGCGCGTGATGTGGCCAACCGCTTCGCCGAAGTGACCGTCGGGCGTCACCTGCCCGATGTGGAAGCCCACCGATTTGAGCGGCAGGCGATAGACCGCGTCCTGGTCGGCCACCAGGAGATCGCCCGCGAACTCACCCTCGGGCACGAAGGCGAGGCCGAACGGATTGGCCGCCTCCTCGAGAACCAGCGCACCGGTCTCGGCGGTGCCGTCGCCCTGCAGGTCGCGCAGCTTCATCACGCGGCCATTGGCCTGCTGGGCGATGTAGAGCAGCCCATCGGCCGGATCGAGCACCATGCGGCGGGCCGCGCCGAACTCGGAGATGAACAGCGTCTGCGTGAAACCCGCCGGCACGATCGGCTGATGGTCGCCTCGATCGATCTGCCTGGGCGGCGAACCAGCGCCGCTGGGCGTCGCGTCCTCGGGCAGCGGCAGGCTGTCGGCGGTGATATGGAACTGCTGGCCGGGGAGCTGGTCGTCGCCGGGCGGCTCCTGAGCAAAAACCGCCGAAGCAAGCATCAGAGCCGCGGCGCTGAGGCCGGCGAGCCGTGCAGATTTCATCGAACCTCTCCCTGCCCTTGCCGGGCGTCGGCGCTGTCTAGAGCCCTCATGCAATCGATGCAACTGCGCCACGCCTCAATTCGCTCTCGGCGGTTAAGGCAACCACGAGCGGGAGGCGCGCGTTTGGCGGACATGCTGAAACTGTTGGCTGCTCTCACCGTTGCGCTTAGCTTTGCCCTGCCCCCGGGGTGGACCTTGGCACAGGAGACGGATGTCCCCCTGCCGCGCGAACGGCAGGAACCGGTTATCGCCGCAACTCCGGCGCCGTCGCTCACCGCCGTACCCTGGGTGACCACGCCTGCACCGTCGGACCCGGCCCTGCCCCGGCCACGTCCCAATCCATCCGTCCCCGCCGACACAACGGCGCCCGTTCCCGCCGAAACGCCTGCGGCGGCCGGTCCCCCGGTCGAGGAGCCCGAAGTGCCGCCGCGCGAGTATCAGGTCGCGTGTCCCGCTGTGCTCAAGGGCGAGGTGACCGCGTCGGCCCTGCCGCCGATCCACGAGAACATGTGCGGGCTGCAATCGCCGCTGTCGCTCGAAGCCGTGATGGCCAATGGCCGCTCGGTGCCGCTCAACGCGCCGGTCACCACCGACTGCGGCATGGCCACCGCGCTGCCTGAGTGGATTGCCGATGTCGATCGCTGGCTGATGGCCACTGAGAAGACGCGCATCGAGACCGTCAATGTCGGCACCAATTACGCGTGCCGCAACGTCAACAATGCCAAGGACGGCAACCTCAGTTTCCACGCCTTCGGCGATGCGCTCGACGTGGTCGGCTTCACGCTCGAGGATGGTCGCACCATCACCGTCGAAACCGCGTGGCCCGGAACGGTGGAGCAAGGCAGCCGCATCATCCGCTTTGCGCACGACGCGGCCTGCACACATTTCACCACGGTGCTCGGGCCCGAAGCCAACGAGCTCCACCGCGATCATCTGCACATCGATCTGGGCTGTCACGGCCAGCGCTGCACCGCGCGGCTCTGCGAGTAGGCCAGTCAGCTGCAGGGGTGCCAGGTCGGCAAATCGGCCCATTCGCGCGGCGACAGCGTATGGTCGGAACGCGGTTCCGGTTCGGCGAGCCAGCCCAGCAGGCGGCGGATGGCGGCAATCAAGGTGGTCATGGCAGGTCTCCCTTCGCCATGACAAATGCGCTTCCCTCCTGCCTCCAACAATGGACAAGAGCTGCGCTACTGCTATAGATAATCTATATGCAGCGCTTCCCAATCCCCCTGAATGCCTTGCACGCCATAGAGATTGTGGCGCGGACCGGCGCCCTGAAGCCGGCAGCGGACGAGCTTGGCGTCACCATCGGCGCGGTCAGCCAGCACATCCGCCGGGCCGAGGCGCGGCTGGGGGTCGAGTTGTTCGAGCGCACCCCACAAGGGCTGCGTCCCACGCCGCTACTGGACGAGGCACGACCGCTCCTCGCCGGCGGCTTTTCCACCCTCGCCGATGCGATGCGGGCGCTGCAGCGGCCCGGCGACAGCGTACTGACGCTGACCCTGGGCAGCGTGTTCGCCTCACGCTGGCTGATCCGCCGCCTGCCGCACTTCACCACCGCCTACCCCAATATCGAGCTGCGCATGGTGGCGACGGGCCGGCTGGTCGATCTCGCGCGCTCCGATATCGACTGCGCCATCCGCTACGGCGAGGGCCGCTGGCCGGACGTGCGCGCCGAACCGCTCGGGTGCCGAACATACTCGCCGGTCGCCGCCCCCGACCTCGCGAGCCGCATCAAGACGGTGGACGACCTAGCCAAAGTGCCTGTCATCGACGATCAGGCGACAATGCTCGACTGGCCTCGCTGGTTCGCGGTAGCGAAGGCGCAACCACCGCAAATGAATGGTCCGCGTTACTCCGATCCGGCCCTTGCATATGACGCCGCGATTGCGGGACAAGGCGTCCTCATGGCAGTCGACCGGATGAGCGAGAGCGCGGTGCGCGAAGGACAATTGCGGCGACCCTTCGCCGTTTCGGCTGAGAGCCCCCACGACTACTGGTTCGTCACCAGCACGCTGCGCCGCGTGCCGCGAAAGGTCGCGCAGTTCCGCGAGTGGCTGATGGCAGAGCTCACGGCATGACGGTTCACACCTTCACGAGCAGCGATGGCGTGAAGCTCGCCTACGAATCGTTCGGCGACCTCAATATGAGCCGCCCGATCGTCTTCTGCCACGGCCTCGCCGCGAGCGGCCTGCAGTTCCACGACGACGCCGAATGGTTCGCGACGCGCGGCCACCGCGTCTTGGTCCCGCACCTGCGCGGGCATGGATTGTCGGACAGCCCCCAGCCGGTGACGCCGGAGACGCTCAGCATCGCGCGGCTCGCCGCCGACATGATCGAGATGCTCGACCATGCGCACGCGCCACGCGTCCACTGGGTCGGCAACTCCCTAGGCGGCATCGTCGCGCTCGATATGCTCGAGGCGAAACGGTTCGAGACCCTCGCGACATTCGGCACGAGCTATTCGATCAAAGTGCCCGTAAGGGGCGGCCATCACGTGATCCCGTTGTGGCATCGCCTGCTGGGCCGCAAGCTCGCCGCATCGGTCACCGCCGGCCTCACGTCGGACTATCCCGACGCGCGCAAGGTGATCGACGCGATGCTGCGCGACACGCGCATCGACGTCGTCGCCGCGATCACCGCAAACCTCGCCTGGTACGATCTGATCGTTAAGGGGGCCGAGGCGACGATCCCGGTCCTCATGCTCCACTGCGGCCGCGACCGCCTCGTCAACCTCGCGCTGCGCGACACGCTCGCCGCGATGGAGCCCAAACCTAACTTCGAACGCCTCGACTTCCCCACTGCCGGCCACTGCGCCAACCTCGAACTCCCCGACGCGTTCAGGGATGCGCTACAGGATTTCTGGGGCGTTCCGCGGAGGAGTTAGCTAGTCGCTTCGAACGCGTTGTGGATCACGATCGCCTCCCACCCACCGTCCGTCCAGACGAAGCAGATGCGCCACTGATCGTTGATCCGAATGCTGTGCTGCCCCTTGCGATCGCCCTTCAGGCGGCATACCGCGCCGTAGATCTAGCCAGCGGCTTGTCGGCGACGCAACATCACAATGTCTACGGCTCCGCCTGCTTCCTCACCCCACCCACCGTCATGGCCGGGCTCGACCCGGCCACCCAGCAGAACTCACGCTTCACACAATGGTCGGAAACAAGTCGTCCCAATCTGGATTCATCGCATCGATGAGCGCCGTTTTCCAACGCCGAGGCCAATGCTTCATCGTGTGTTCGCGTTGAATGGCATCTATAATCGAAGCATGCTCTTCGTACCAAACCAGGCTCTTCAGGCCATGACGCTTGGTGAACCCTGGAGTAACGCCCTCACGATGCTCCCACGCGCGACGCACAACATCGTTGGTGACGCCGATGTAGATCGTGCCGTAGCGCTTGTTGCTCATCATGTAGACGTAGGCTCGATCCATCGCGTTGATGGAACGCTCCGCTGGGTGGCCGGGTCAAGCCCGGCCATGACGGTGAGTGGGGTGAGTGGGGTGAGTGGGGTGAGTGCGCCGGTCTGCTCGACGCTCGTCAATCCCGTGCCAGCACCACAATCCGATCGCCGGCCTCATACACCAGCGCTTCGGACTTCTTGGGGTTGATCACCACGCCGCCCATGTTGCGCGGATCGGGCTCCGTGCCGGCGCGCTGGCGCACATAGCCGATGGCGACTTCGCCGCGGCGGCGGCAGGCTTCGGTGATGGTGTAGAAGGTGATCGGCTGGCCAAGCGCGAGGTAGGATTCAGCCTTACGCATCAGGATTTCGCTGCCCTGCTCGTCGAGCAGATCGCCAAAGATCGCGCCGATATTCTCGTTCTCGCTGGCCTGGGCAAGCATCAGGCTCACGAGCTTGTTGCTGACGACGAAATCGTCGGCGCGCGTCACCTCAGCGAGTTCGCGGTTGCGCACATCGATCATCTCCGACACCACATTGATGTGCGCATGAGCAGCCTCGGCGATCTTGCGCAGATGCAGCAGGGTCACAAGCGTTCGCGTGTCGGTCGCCTGCGGATCCATGTGGTCGGAATAGCCCAGCACCAGAACGTGATCATAGGACGGCAGGTTCAAACCCTCGAGCGCAGCGCGACTCGATGTGTCGACGACGCCATACTCGATCTGGAGATTGCTGCCGCTGATGGTCAGCCCGCCGACCTCGTGCTGCAGTTCCGGCGTGTCGGCGGCGATGGTGAGCACGCTGCCCGGCGCCACATAGCGGCTGAGCTCGAACGCGATCATCGGGCCACGGCGGTTCCAGCCGAGCATCAATGTGCGCTCGGGGGCGGGTGGCTGCTGCCGGAACGGGGCGATGGCCGTGTGGTCGACGTTGAGCGGGCTGGCGCTCACCTGGATCGTGCTGTCGTCCTCGGCGATGAGGATCGCCTTCATGCCCGGGCGGATCGGCGTATCCATCGGCGGATTGAGCATCACCTGCCCGTCGGCATTGGTGATGCCGATGAGCGTCGAGGTGTCATAGGCCATCATCGCGTCGCCAAAGAGCGAGCCCTCGATCGGCTCCTGCGGCAGCGTGTAGATTTCGCTGCCATCGAAATCGAGCAACTCGGAATAGACCGCACTCAGCCCCGACTGCCGCGAAGAATGGACCACGATGCGCGCGATGAGTTCATCGGCCAGCACCAGCTGCACTTCCGATCCGCCGACGACCTGCGCCAGCTCGGCATTGCTGCTCTCGCGGATTTCGGCGGCGATCTGATACTTCTCGGTCCGCCTGCGCGGGTCGTTGACGAGGGCGAGCACGGTCTTGATCACGCGGCTGTCGGGATCGTCCGCCTCAGGCGACACGACGATGATCGAGCGCGAGGTCTGCGGGCTGGTGATCGACAGATCGCCCAGATCCGTCGGGTCGCCCGAGCGGCAGATGATGCGGGTGTTGCGCAGGTTGGGCACCTTCTGCGCAATCTCGTCCTCCATCTCGACCTTGTCCTTGTCGGCCATGATCACGATGCGCGGCCGGCGACGCGACTGGTTGGCGATGGTGAGCTCGGAGATGATGTCGAAGATCGACGCCGACCAGTTGAGGATGATCGTGTGGTCGTTCTCAATCACCACCGAGCGTCCCTTGCGCAGTTCGTCGAGCTTGCCTTCGAGGCCCGAGGACAGCACGCCGATGAGCGCAGAGACCACGAAGATACCGCCCAGCGTCACGAACAGCATGACCCAACGGAAGGCCCAACCCGCGTCGCCGCCCATGGTGCCGCTGTCGAGCGTGCGCATCAGGCTTTCCCAAACGGCCTCGCCGAAATCGAGCGGGGTGCCGCCCTCGGGCGCGATGCCCAGCACCACGATCACCGCGCCGGCGATGACAATGAGGATGAGCGACAGGATGGCGAGCCAGCCGATCAGCGCGATCGGACCCGCCGCCATCGACTTGTCGAACTCGTAGCGCAGCCTCGCGCCCAGCCCGCCCATACGGTTGCCGTCCTTGTTCGCCATCTTTGATCCAGCCCAAACGCCCCTGAATATTCAATCACTTGGCCGCTGCGTTGAGAAGGGTGGCCCCGCGTCAATGTCGCGCGGTTTCCACATCGGGCCGCAAAGTGCTATGTGGCCGCGATATATTGGACTGAGGCCGTATTGGCGTGAGCGTTAGGACCGGAGCAATTGTGGTGATCGCGGCAGCCCTGCTGCTGAGCGCCTGCTCGTCCACGAAATTCCCGAGCCTTGCCAGCATCGCGCCCAAGCCCGCGGAGCGCACGACTGCGGTCGACGCCGATGTCGAAGTGGCAATGGCCGCGCCGGTCAGCCCCTCGAGCCTCGACGGGCTGATCTCGCAATACTCCAACCACTACAACGTACCGGAGTCGCTGGTGCGGCGCGTCATCGTGCGCGAGAGCGGCTATAACCCCAAAGCGCGCAACGGCCCCTATTACGGCCTGATGCAGATCAGCTACGCCACGGCCCAGTCCATGGGCTATCGCGGCGCCGCGAGCGGCCTCCTCGATGCCGAGACCAACCTCAAATACGCGGTGAAGTACCTCAGCGGCGCCTACGTCGTGGGCAATAACAACGCCGACCAGGCCGTCCGAAACTATTCGCGCGGCTACTACTACGACGCCAAGCGCCAGGGCCTCCTGGAAGAGGTCGGGCTACGCTGATCGCGCCCAGCCGCATCACATGATGCGGCGAGATCACATTTTGCCAATTGTGGCAGCCGCCATCTTTCAACCGTGATCAGCCGCCACGTGACTCGTCTATACTTGTGCGATTACCCTCCGCTTGGCGGATCACGGGGTGACAATTGGCGACGGCGGCAGAGATTTTTGCCAGTGAGGGCAAGCTTGGGTTCATGATGGCCCTGTCCAACGCCGCGATGCGGCTCAGAGACACGGACACCAACCCCAATGACGGCGTGAACACCGTCGAGATCGCCAAGAGCGGCGTGAACGCGCCGACGGTCTCCTACGAGTCCGACGCCTGGGCCCTGGCCACCTCGCATCTGACGCTGCTCAACGCGGTCGACATGCCGACGCTGACGCCGGTCAATTCGGGCAACCCGGACTTTCCCGCGACCGGCCTCGACAGCGGACTCTACACCAATCTCAACGGCGCGGCGCTGGTGGCGCGCAGCGACGACGCACTGTTCATCGCGTTCCGCGGCAGCAACGACATCGATGGCGGCATCGGCTCGTCGCCCGACTCCAAGCAATGGGCGGGCAACAAGAAAGCCGACCACTGGAAGCTGTTCGCGGACCTCGACGCGGCGATCAAGACCTATCTCGCCGCGCACCCCGACGTGACCAAGGTCTATGTCACCGGGCACAGCCTCGGCGGCGGCATGGTCAATGCGTTCATGGCCGCCAATACGGGAAGCATCTACGACGCGGTGAGCTTCGGCTCGATCCGCTACGGTTCGGGCGCCAGCAAGCCCGACGCCCGCGTCACCAATGTCTGGAACGACGGCGACATCGCGCTGCTGCTGGGTGGCCGCGCCGACGGCGCCAATATCCGCTTCAAGGTGGCGGGGCTCGACAGCATCAGCCAACACATGCCCTGGCTCTACAACGCCGAGATCCAGTTCGTCAGCGATCACGGCTACACCATCGCCGATCTCGTTTCGTACAATCGCACCGTGCTCGGCGCGATCCCGACCGGCTTCTTCAGCTCGGGCATCGGCCTGCTGCCGGACAATCTCCAGGGCACATCGGGCAACGATCTGATCCTCGGCGGCGCGATGGATGATCGCCTGCAGGGCAATGGCGGGCGCGATCGCATCGATGGCGGCGACGGCAACGACACCGCCGTGTATTCCGAAAAATCGGCGGCAATCTCCGTCACGCTCAACGGCTCGACCTTCGTCGACGTTACCGTCGGCAGGAGCGTCGAGGACACCATCGCCAATGTCGAGCACATCATCGGCGGCAGGGGCAGCGACACCATCACCGGCGACGGCAATGGCAACCGGCTCGAAGGCGGCAGCGGCAACGACCGCCTCGACGGCGCAGGTGGTTACGACACACTGGTGGGCGGCGCCGGCAAGGACACGCTGAACGGCGGCGAAGGTCCCGACACGTTCTTCTTCAACACCGCGCCGAGCAAGGCCAATGCGGACGTGGTCACCGACTTCACGCCGGGGACCGACCATATCGAGCTCGACTGGTGGATTTTCCGCGCGCTCTGGGGCGGCGTCGAAGACAGCGAGTTCTTTGCCGCGCCGGGTGCGGTCAAGGCACAGGACGACTCCGACCGGCTGATCTACGACACGCTGACCGGCAACCTCTATTTCGACCCCGACGGCACGGGACGCAGCGCGCCGCAGCTGATCGCGACGTTCATCGGCGCACCCGCTCTCGCGGTCGGCGATTTCCACATCGTCTAGTCCAATCGCCGGTGCGTAACTCGACGCGCCGGATTCTCTGCGGCGACACATCGCGCTAGCCCTGAGGTGGGGCAACTTCATCTCTAGGGACAACAGCGTCATGTTTCGGAAACTCTCGGCCGAGTTCATCGGCACCTTCTGGCTCGTCTTCGGCGGCTGCGGCAGCGCACTGCTGGCGGCCGGCTTCCCCGAGGTCGGCATCGGCTTTGTCGGCGTCTCCTTCGCCTTCGGCCTCACCGTGCTGACCATGGCCTACGCCGTGGGCGGCATTTCCGGCGGCCACTTCAACCCGGCGGTATCGCTGGGCCTCGCACTCGCCGGGCGCTTCGACTTCAAGGATCTCATCGCCTACTGGATCGTCCAGATCGTGGGCGGAATCGCGGGCGCTGCGGTGCTTTATCTGATCGTGTCGGGCAAGGCCGACTTCACCGCCGGCGGTTTTGCATCCAACGGTTACGGCGAGCTCTCGCCCGGTGGCTACACGATGGTTGCGGCCTTGCTCACCGAGATCGTGCTGACCGCGATGTTCCTGCTGATCATCCTCGGCTCGACCAGCAAGGCGGCGCCGGCCGGCTTCGCACCGCTGGCGATCGGCCTCGGGCTGACGCTGATCCACCTGATCTCGATTCCGGTGACCAACACGTCGGTCAATCCGGCGCGTTCGATCGCCGCCGCGATCTTTGCCACCAACGGAGCCATGGGCCAGGTCTGGCTGTTCATCGTGGCCCCGCTGATCGGCGGCGCCATCGGTGGCTTGATCTGGAAGTATGTTCTTGCTCCGGGCGAGAGCCCGGCTGGTATCGGCCAGAACTAGTTCTGGTCACTCGACCGGAAAGGGCGGCTCCATCGGGCCGCCCTTTCTCTTTGGATGAAGTCATTGCCGGCTTGCGACGGGGCCGAGGGAACGCGCACTGTTGTTCGATTTCGCCCCCGCCGCTCTTGACTTCAGGCCCTGCGACCGGAGGATGGAGCGATGAATTCTGATCCGGTCGCTCGTCTCTTCGCCCTCGTCGACAGTGGCGCGCTGCGCTTTGTCTATGTCCTCGGCATGGCGCGATCGAGCTCGACGATCCTGTGCAAGCTGCTGGGCGCTTCGCTCGATGGAGCGGTGTATGAGCCTGCGACCCCCGCCAAGCTCGACCGCCGCCTGCATTACGCCGAAACCATCCTCAAGGCTTATGACGAGGCCCGCGCGCGCATTGGCGCAGAGCGGCCGGTGACCCTCGCCATCAAGGATCTGTCGCTGTTCGTGGATGAACCCGACTTCACGTCGCTCGTCGCACGTGCGGCGCATGTGGTGTTTTCGGTACGGCACCCGGTGGCGCAGCAGGCGTCGCTGAAGCGGCAGCTGGCGCAGGAATTCTCCATCCCGCAGCGCATCGACGCGATCTTCAACCATCCCTACGAGGCGCTGTGGATGGCGTGGTACTTCCTCGTTTACGGCCGCCAGTTCGTGCGCGAAGCTTCCGGGCTTCTCGGCTATCGCTTCACGCGCCTCCACCGCCTCGCAATGGCCGGGTGGAATCTGCGCAGCTGGCGCAACATGGAAACGCAGATTGCCGCGCTTGGCGACACGCCGATGACGCTCGTCGATGCGGACGAGCTGCGCCGTGACCCCGTCGCCGCGGAAGCGCTGCTCAAAACCATCGCCAGCGCGATCGCACCCCAAGGGCCACGCGCAGCGATCGAAGTGTCCGGCCACAGCCGCATGCTGCCGCGCTCGAAATGGGCAGCCGAAGCGCTGAGCTCGACCGGCATCCGGCCGACCGCGACGACCGCCGCGACGACAGCGACGCCGGACGAGTTCGACGCGGCTCTGCTCGCGATCACGTCAGCGGCCTACAACCGCGTGCGGTTCGCGCGTGCATCGTCGCAGCCGGCCACCAAGGCCTCCACACCACGCATCGCGAGCGGCGCCGGCTGAGGCTACCCGATCAGCCCGTCGATCGGCTTGATGCCGATACTGTCGGGGAACACGCGGCTCGTGAGGTCGCCTTCGTCGATCCCCAGATGATCGCGCAGCACGCCCTTGAGCACGCCGCGAAGATCGAGCGAGGGAAACAGGTCGCGGTCCTCATAAAGCTGCGCAGACTTCAGGCCCGGCCAATCGGCGAGCACGCGACCACCCTTGACCGCCCCGCCCATCAGCAGCGCCGTCGTCGCCGTGCCATGGTCTGTCCCCTCATTGCCGTTGACGCGCGCCGTGCGACCGAACTCGGTCATCACGACGATCACCGTGTCATCCCAGACCGACGCCATCGTCGTGGCGAGCCCGTCGAGCGCGCCATCGAGCGCACCGAGCAGGCCGGCCAGTCGCCCTTCGTCCGCGCCCTCGTTCGTGTGGGTATCCCAGCCATCGTAGCTCAGCGCGGCAAGGCGCGGTCCTGCGTCGTCGACAAGCAGCTTGCCCGCGCCTTCGGCGAGAGAACGGAACGCGGCCGCCACACCCGTCTTTCCGCCGGGCGCCGCGATGCCGGCCAGTTCGTCGGCATCGAGACCCGCGGACAGAACGCGGGCCAGGACTTCGTCTTCTGCAGCATAGAGATCGACAAGGCGCGCGGCGGTATCGGCGCTCGCACTTTGCAGCGCGGGCGGCGTCCAGGTCAGCGTCGGCGCCGCACCGCGGAGGATGAGCGGCACGGTCGGGCTCGCGGCCAGCCCGCGCACCGGTTCGACGCGATCGCCCGCAGGAATGGCAGCCGCCGCCCGGTTAAGCCAGCCGTCAGGGCCGAGGCGCGGTCCGTTAAAACCGGATTCCAATACGTCCTGACCATCGAAGTGGGAGCGGTCACGATAGCCCGTCGCAACCGCGTGGACGATCAGCGCATCGCCATCGCCATATCGCTTGTGCAGCAGCGGCATGGCGTCGTTGAGCGCGAAGAAGCCGTCGAGCGGCAGGACATTGCCATAGCTCCCGGTGCCGATCGCCAGATCGCCGCGCAGGGCGGGGAAATCGGGATCGCCGACCGGCGGCACCACGGCGAGGCTATCCATCGCGCCGCGCAGGATCACCGCGACGAAGCGCGGATCGCGCCCCTGCGCGGCATACGCTGCGCGAGGCAAATTGGCCCAGGCAATGAAGGCACCGGCACCCGCAAGAAACGTGCGACGGCTCGGGCACAGGTCGGCATCGGTGAGCGGGGCCATTGTCATCTCCTTTGGAATTCCGGGCTCATCAGCATCAAAGCGAGGCCCTGCACCGGCCCTTCGGCGCGCGCCACGGCCTGCCGCGTTGCGTCCGATTGATGTGGTCCGAGCACCGCGTCGGCGATCGACCGCGCATCGGCGCTGGCGTCGGCCATCGACGCCAGCGTCTGGGCGACCTCCAGCCGGTTCACCAGGGCGTCGGGTGCAAGCCACGTTGCGGCATCGTCGGCAAAGCCTTGTGGTGAGGGTGGATCGAACAGCGGCTGGCCAAGCGCATTGAGCGCCTTGCTGATGGGTCCGGGCTTGGGGGCAATGTCCAGAGCGCGCACGGCCGCCAGAATGTACTCCTGCGGCAGCCGGATCTTTTCCATCGGCTCGGACCAGGCGAGGTCGTCGGTGACCAGAGCTCGCGCGAGCTGCGCAAGGTCACCCTTGGTGTCGGTGAACACAGCGGCGAGCCGATCGATGAGATCGGGCGATGGCGTGTCGGCAACAAAGGCGCGCGCGAGCTTGGTCGCGATGTGTCGCGCCGTCGCCGGGTGCGCGGCGAGCATGGTCAACACCGCTTCGCCCTGCTTGACGCCGCGCTGATCGTAAGCCGTGCCGAGGACAGTTTGCGGACCCGGCTCATGCGCCGCCTGATTGAACGTGAACTCGCCATAGCCGCCCTTTCCCTTGCCCATACCGAAGGTCCAGCCGGTGAGGATGTTGGCAAACGCGGTCACGTCGGCCTGCGTGTAACCGGCATCGACCCCGATCGTGTGAAGTTCGAGAAGCTCGCGCGCATGGTTCTCGTTGAGCCCCTTGCCGCGCTTCAGTCCGGCCTTCGAATCGGGACCGATCGATGTCGCGTTGTTGAGGTAGCGCAGCATCGCGGGGTGCTTGGTGGCCGCCAGCAGCAGCTCGTGGAAGGACCCAAAGACATGCGGCCGGATCGCCTCGCGATCATAGGCGCCCGCCATCCAGCGGATAGGGCCACCGGCGCCGGCTTCGACGGCGAAATGATTGGACCAAAACATCGCCCATCGTTCGGCGAATCCGATCTGCGCCGACGCCGCGGCGGTGAAGCGGGCAGCAAGTTCGGCGCCAAGCGGATTGTTCTGCGGCGCCGCATCGGCGCGCTTCTTCTTGCCCTTCCCCTTGCCGGGAACGCTCTCCTCCATCATCGCGGGATCGGCATCCATGGTGGCGTCGGCCGCCTCGGTCTTCCGCGCTTCTTTGCGCGCGGCGCGAACAGCCGCGTAGGCCTCGAGCGCAGCGGTCGTGGTGTAGAGCCCCGGCGCCGAAATCAGCACCGTGTCTGGCGAAATCTCCGCGAGCACCGCGCCGCGTGGATCGGACGCGATAGCGTTCAGATCGCCCGGACGGGCGCCAAGTCCGAAGCGTTGCAGGGCTATGAATTCATTGGGCGTCGACACGGCCATCGGGACTGCCTCTCGCTGGGTGGTGACGCTGGCCGGAGGCTGCGCCGCGATGGAGGAAATAATGCGGCCATTGCGGGGCATGTTCCGCCTAAAGCATTGCCATGCTGCAATGACTCGGAAAGGTCGGGCTCACGACAGCGTCGCTACTGCCGCTCTTTGTCACCGGGACGTGATCCACTAAGGTGCCCGCCGATCATTCCATCGGAATCACCATGCACCTGCTTCTTGTCGACGGCTCCGGCTTCATTTTCCGTGCGTTTCACGCGCTGCCGCAGCTGACGCGCAAGACCGACGGGCTGCCGGTGGGCAGCGTCATCGGCTTCTGCAACATGATCTACAAGCTCATGGAGGACCTCGAGGGCGACGACCGGCCGACGCATATGGCCGTGGTGTTCGACTATTCGAGCAAGACATTCCGCGACGAGATTTACGCCGACTACAAGGCGCACCGCCCCTCGCCCCCCAGCGAATTGGTCCCGCAGTTTCCGCTGACCCGCACCGCCGCCAAGGCCTACTCGCTCGTCTCGATCGAGATGGAAGGCTGGGAAGCCGACGACATCATTGCGACCTACACCACGCAGGCATTGGCCGCAGGTGGCAAGGTCACGATCGTCTCGTCCGACAAGGACCTGATGCAGCTCGTGACGCCCGAGGGCACGGTGCGGCTGCTCGACACTATCCCGCGGCCCGGTCAGCCGGCCCTCCGCTGGCTCGGACCCGACGAGGTGATGGACAAGTTCGGCGTCACGCCCGACAAGGTGATCGACGTGCAGGCGCTCTGCGGCGACGCGGTCGACAACGTCCCGGGTGTGCCCGGCATCGGCGTCAAGACCGCGGCGGAGCTGATCAACACCTATGGCTCGGTCGAGGCGCTGCTCGACAACATTCCCAACATCAAGCAGCCCAAGCGCCGCGAAGCGCTCGAGACCAACCGCGAGCTGGCGATCATTTCCAAGAAGCTCGTGACGCTGAGCAAAGAGGTTCCGGTGCCGATGCCGCTCGACGCGCTGGCGCGGCAGCCGCTCGACCCAAAGCTGCTCTTTCCGTTCCTGCGCGCGATGGAGTTCTTCGCCATCGCCAAGCGGCTCGGCGGCCCGCTCGAAGCGGACCCCGAGCAGTTCGAGCCCGATCCCGAACTCGCGCCGGTGCCGCCCAAGCCGATCGGCTTTGACAACGAGGCCAAGGAAGTGGCGCGTGCGGCGCGCCTCTCCGCCGAGGGCCGCACCGAGAGCGCGGCCGTGCTGTTCGCAGCCGAGCGGCTCGAAAAGATGCGCGCGATCCCGATCGATCGCCAGGCCTACACCATCATCCGCGACGCGGCGACGCTCGAAGAGTGGATCCGCGAGATCAATGCGCAGGGCTTCGTCGCCGTCGATGTCGAGAGCACCGGGCTCGACAACCAGACGGCCGACCTCGTCGGCGTCAGCCTCGCGCTGGCGCCGGGCAAGGCAGCGTACCTGCCGCTCAACCACACATCGGGCAATGGCATGTTCGGCAGCAAGGTCGACGGCCAGATGGACGAGCGCGATGCGCTGGCGCTATTGAAGCCGATGCTGGAAGATCGTTCCATTCTCAAGATCGCGCACAACGTCAAATACGATCTCGGCCTCCTGCTGCGCTACGGCATCGTGCTGTCGCCCTTCGACGATACGCTGCTGATGAGCTACGTGCTCGACGGTGTGCAGTACAACACGCTGAGCGAACTCAGCGCGCACTGGTTCAACCACACCGGCATCGAGATCAAGGAACTGATCGGGTCGGGCAAGAGCCAGAAGACCTTCGCCGAGGTCGAGATCGAGCCGGCGGCGCGTTACGCGGCCGAGGACACCGACCTGACGCTCCGCCTCTGGTATGTGCTGAAGCCGCGCCTTGCCGCCGAGAGCCAGACGGCGCTCTACGAGACCGAGGAGCGCCGCCTCGCGCCCGTGCTCGCCCGCATGGAGGGCCGCGGCATCGGCGTCGACCGCCAGATCCTGAGCCGCCTCACCGGCGACTTCACGCAGCGCGCCGCGGCGCTCGAGGCGCAGGCCTATGAGCTTGCCGGGCAGAACTTCAACCTCGGTTCACCCAAGCAGCTGGGTGAAATCCTGTTCGACAAGATGCAGCTTCCGGGCGGCACGCGCACCAAGACCGGCGCGTGGTCCACTGGCGCCGACGTGCTCGAGGGCCTCGCCGACCAGGGCATCCCGCTGGCGCGCACCATCGTCGACTGGCGGCAGCTGACCAAGCTCATCGGCACCTACACCGATGCGCTGCCCAACTACATCAACCAGCGCACGCAGCGCGTCCACACGACCTACAGCCAGCATTCGGTGCTGACCGGCCGCCTCTCGTCGAACGAGCCGAACCTGCAGAACATTCCGGTGCGCACCGAGGATGGCCGCAAGATCAGAACGGCGTTCGTCGCGCCGCCGGGCCGCATCCTGATCTCGGCGGACTACAGCCAGATCGAGCTGCGCGTCCTCGCGCACATCGCCGACATCCAGGCGCTGAAGGATGCGTTCGAGGAAGGCCTCGACATTCACGCGATGACCGCGAGCGAGATGTTCGGCGTGCCGGTCGAAGGGATGCCGTCGGAAGTGCGCCGCCGCGCCAAGGCGATCAATTTCGGCATCATCTACGGCATTTCCGCCTTCGGCCTCGCCAACCAGCTGGGCATCGAGCGCAGCGAAGCAGGCGAGTACATCAAGACCTACTTCGCGCGCTTCCCCGGCATCCAGGATTACATGAGCCAGCAGCGCGCCAGCGTGAAGCGCGACGGCTACGTCACCACCATCTTCGGCCGCAAGATCGCGTTCCCCAACGCCAATTCGTCGCACGCCGCCGAGCGCAGCTTTGTGGAACGCGCTTCTATCAATGCCCCGATCCAGGGCAGCGCCGCCGACATCATCCGCCGCGCCATGATCCGCATGGAACCCGAGCTCGCCAAAGCCGGCATCCGCGCCGATATGCTGCTGCAGGTGCATGACGAGCTGATCTTCGAAACCGACGAGGGCCACGAGGACACCGCTATGCCCGCGATCAAGGCCATCATGGAAAACGCCGCCCACCCCGCCGTGAATCTGACCGTACCGCTGCAGGTCGACGCGCACGCCGCGCACAACTGGGACGAGGCGCATTAGCCCTGCAAACACAAAGCCCCGCCATTACAGCGGGGCCTCGTCGTCAGGCTCTCTCAAGCCTGCTCGTTCAGTTCCAGGTCTGGCGGTCGTACCAACCGTCGACGTCCTTGCGGACATCGTCCTTGGCCTTGCCGTACCGTTCCTGGATTTTGCCTTCGAGCTGTTCGCGCTTGCCGGCGATCACATCGAGGTCGTCGTCAGTGAGCTTGCCCCACTGTTCCTTGACCTTGCCCTTGACCTGTTTCCAGTTGCCTTCCACACGGTTCCAATCCATGAGATTTCTCCTCTCCGCTAAGGGGTTGTGAAGAGGCAACGTGTCAGGCGGCGGGGCGTTCCAACGCCGCGACCGCGGCTCGCAGAACTGTGAGCGCATCCTCGCGCCGCCCGTCCTTCCAGGCGAAGCGGATGCGCTGCACGGTGGCCTTGTTGTAGAGCGACACCATGTAGTCGGCCTCGCGCAGCGTCGCCGCCTCCTCGGCGGAAATCGTCACCGGCTCGAGCACCAGCTGCACCCCGCCCTCGCGCATCGCCGCCAGCTCCATCACAAAGCCGAGCGGCGGCGAGCGATACGACAGATTGGAGCGATAGGTCAGGGCATCGCCCGTCATCCGCCGATCGATCTGCGCGTCGATCAGCAACGCGAGCAGCATCGCCTTCTTGCGCGACAGCGGCGATTCCTCGAGCGCCGCAAGGGCGGTGGTGAGTGCGAGGTGGACGAGCATTCTAGTGACGGTCCCGAGTCGGGGCGCATATGTCGCCCCACCCACAGGTGTCGTCCCAGCGAAAGCTGGGATCCAACTTACCGCCCGCGCAAATGGATCGATGGGTCCCAGCTTTCGCTGGGATGACATCCAGGGTGAGGTGAGTTCGGGTCATCACGCGACGATCACCACGCGAGCCCTACCCCAGATGCTTGTGGAACCAAGCCAGCGACCGCGCGCTCGCCTTCGTGCACGCGGCTTCGTCGAAGCGCTCCGGCCGGTCGGAGTTACAGAAGCCGTGGTCGGCGTCGTAGGTGTGGATCTCGACAGCGGGGTGCGCGGCCTTCAGCTGCTCGACCTGCTCCATGGGGATGCCCTGGTCGCGCGTGCCGAAATGCATCTCGGTGGGGACGCGAGGTGTCAACCCGATGTAGTTCGGGATACCGCCGCCATAGTAGCCCGAGGCCGCGGCCACGCCGTCGACGCCGGCCGCCGCGCGCCACGAATTGGCGCCGCCGAAGCAGTAGCCGGTGACGCCCACCTTGCCGCCTTCCGCCGCCGCGTCCACCGCCGCCTTCATGTCGATCAGCGCCGTCTCCTGGCTGTAGGTCTCGAAGATCTTGCCGATGATCTTGAACTGGTCCTGGCCGTAATTCTCGCTCTCATAGCCATACTCGACGCGGTCGAACATATTGGGCGCGATGGTCAAAAACCCATGGCTCGCCCACCGATCCGCCACCGACCGCACCCAAGAATTCAGCCCCCAAACCTCCCCAAACAGCACAACCCCGCCGCGCGGCTTTCCGCTGGGCTCGGCGCGATAGGCGTTGAGCGCGAAGCCATCGGCGGTGGTGAGTTTGATGCGGGGCATGGGGTGAGTCCAACTGTCGCTTAGTCCAAGAATGAGGAAGCTTGTCCCAAGGAGCAAGCCGGGTCCGTTACCTATTGCGTAACTTCCCACAGGATATTACCTATGAGGTAACGAACGCCGGACGGGACCGGAAAATGGAAATCGACTACTCGACCAACAAGCTTGCCCGCCAGTTCGCCACCTCAAGTTCGATCGACAAAGCTTTTGGGGATCGTGCCAAGCGACTCAAAATGCGGCTAGACGTGCTGAAGTTGGCAGACAGCCTTGCTGATGTTCCGGACACGCCTCCGACCCGGCGACACGAACTCGACCACGACTTGGCGGGTCACTACGCCGTCGATGTAACAGCGAACTATCGGCTCATTTTTAGGCCGAATCACGATCCGCTGCCGATTCTGGAAGGCGGCTCCGTGGATCTCGAGAGAGTTACCTCAATCACAATCGTCGACCTTGTCGACTACCACTGAATTCAAATCGGAGCACTCACATGTCCACAGCCACCGTCAGGCAAGATGATTGGACGCCAGACTGGTCAATTCATCCCGGAGAATTCCTAGCTGAGCAGATAGAGGCTCGAGGTATGTCTCAGGCTGAACTTGCACGGCTTGCCGGACTCAGTCCCAAGCTCGTTAGCACAATTGTCAGTGGTCAAAACCCAGTGACCGCAGAGACTGCACTGCGGCTGGAACGAGTGCTTGGAATGAAAGCCTACATTTGGACTGGCCTTCAAGCTCGATGGGATCTTGATCAAGCACGCCACAAGACAGCCGCCGACAATTCGTCTGGTGAATGGCTTGCGGATTTTCCGGTGCTAGAGCTCAAACATCGCGGAGTTTTGCCACCCTCAGGCGACGTCGGGAACGCGTTGCTCGGATTCCTCGCGGTTGGTAGCCCAAACGCAATCGAAGCGCGAATGGCCAATCTTGCTGTGCACCACCGGCAGTCCAAGAAATTTGATACGTCCCCCTATCACGTTTTGACTTGGCTGCTCTTAGGGGAGGCGACCGCTAGGAAGCGTCGATATCCTCCATATGACCAATTCAAGTTTGAGCAGGCCGTTTCATCCATAAGGAGTCTTACTCTCGAAAGTCCTGAGGTCTTCGGTTCGAAGATGGTGGATATTGCAGCGGAGGCAGGAGTGGCGATCGTTTTCGAACCGCCCATCTCTAAGACGTGCTTGTTTGGCTCCGCGCGCTGGATCGACGGAGAACTCCCCATCATTCAGATGTCGTTGCGAATGAAAACCAATGATCACTTCTGGTGGACGTTCTTCCATGAGGCAGGTCATGTCATGTTGCACAAGGGCAAGACATTCGCTGACGATCAAAATGGAACGGGAGATGGCCTAGAACGAGAAGCGGATGAATGGGCCGAAGAGAAGTTGGTCGGCAAACACAGATTCCGCCGATTCAAGGCAGGCAGACCCAGGTCCGCAGTTGAAGTACATCTCTTTGCTAGAGAGGTAGGGATTCATCCCGGTATTGTTGTCGGAATGCTTCAGCATGCCGGTGTAATGCCTTACAAGAATCTGAATGCCCTCAAAGACTCTGTGGGGTTTGCTGAGTAGTCAGCGATACTCAGATGCGCGAGATCACGTTCGACGAATTGATGGAGACTGAAGCGCGCTTTGCTCGGCAACGGCTCGGAATAGACGCTGTTGAGTATCCTAGTTTGACGGAGGTTCTGGAGCGACTGATTGATCTCGGAAGGCTTGCTGCATATTCGGTGGTTGAAGAGCATTGGCTACCGCCCAACGTCGAGGCGAGGTGGTATCCGGAAAGAAAGCTTATCGCCATCGAGTGCGGAGCTTTCTACTCGGCACGAGCAGGAGACCCAAGAAGCCGCTTCACGATAGCGCACGAAGTTGCCCATTGCTGGTTGGGGCATACGGAGAGCCGGAACAGGAACACTCAGCGCTCAAATGCTATGGGCTATGCGAGAGCCTCAGACGAACGCGAAGCTGATAGCTTCTCGGCGAAGTTTCTGGCTCCAGCTCACATTGTTCGATTTGGCGCAACCACAACTATCGGGGAACTTATGAGTCGGTTTGGGCTCAGCCAACCGGCGGCCCAGATGCGCTACGATCAACTAGCACGTGCTGATCGTTGGGCAAGGGGAATAGTTCGGCCCTTGCCACCTCTTCGGATAGTCGCCGTCAACAGGGAAATAGAAGAGGATTCTTACGAACAATACATGAAGGGGGTGCTTCGCCAGGCTAGAGCGTTCCCGGGGTAGATTGACGCCAGCTACGGGCGGAAGTCGCGAAAAGGCCCAGCACCCCACTGCATCCCTGCTCCGCTCGCCGCGTTCTCCCTTCCCACACAATGGAGAACCCTCATGGATCTCTCATTGACCAGACAGCATATGGGTGTCATCGGCGCGGACGCGGTGCATGGCATTGTGGACAAGGTCGAGAGCGCGCGGATCAAGCTCACCAAGGACGATAGCGGCGGACGGCTTGGCTGAACGAGCAGGGCATCCGGGTGATCCGGTTTTCGGTCGAGGATGTTGAGGTGCGGCCGGCGTTGGTGATTGCGGGCATCAAGGCTGCGGCCGCCCCCTCCACAGCTGACGCCGGTCCCCCTCGCCCGCTGGGCGGGAGAGGAATCCCGACTGCGCCATCGCGCTACTGACCAAAAGTTTCGCCCGCAAAGCCCTGCGCCGCCTGGCCTCTCCGGGCTTATTTCACCGACTTATCGACGCTTCTCCGGGCCGTGATATTCTCCTCCTGTCGTCACCAACTTCCGCGGCGTACTGACGAGGTGCGGGGGGCGATGATGGGAGGCTGCGGTCGCGCAGCTTGGGTTCCTCGCGGCAACGCCGTGGCATGTAGTCCACGAACGCTGACTGCTGGTGCCGACACCCCCATCGCGGATTGCGCGGAGCGTCTCGCTTCGCCCCCATCCTTTCGGAGGCGCTCCGCGCACTCCGTCCGTGGTCCGGTTGTGACCACCCCCGAGCCCACCCCGGAGCCGCACGGCCACCGGTAAACTCCGCTCGACCGGTGAACTCACTCCCCGATCGTATAGGTCTCGCGGTCGGCCTGCGAGGCGGCGTGGTTGACGGCCAGCAGCGTCGCGCCGGCGAGAAAGACGCCCAGCACCATCACCAGCGTGAAAATCACAAACCCGGTCCGCCCCATGATGCCGCCGACTATTGCAGCGTCCCGGGACGGCTCCCAATCACGCCCGCCGTGATCATTAACCGCGCGCTAGGATCGTCCAGTGTCCGAACGAAAGACCGACATGTCTTGTTCTCATCACGATCCGCTGGTCATATGCGGGGGCGGCGACTGAGTTGGGAGTGTCATGTGAGGCAGGTTCTCGTTGCCGCGCTGAGCGCCGCACTTGCGTGCGCGCCCCTCCCCGCAATCGCCGACGCATCCCTCTCCACCTACGACGCCGTGCGCACCGCGCTGATCGCCGTGTGGGAGGAGATGCCCCTCACCATCCGCAACGCCACGCTGGTCATCACGACGCCCAGGGGTTTTGCGCAGTATGAGCGGCGCACGGAACGCACGTTCAAGCCGGACGAGCCGGTGATCGTTTATGCCGAGCTCTATGGCTACGGCGTCAGCCCCAGGGCCAATGGCGGCTATGTCCGCGAGCTGAGCGCCGATCTCGCGCTGCTCGATGCCACGGGGGCGGTGCGGGCCAACCAGATCGGCTTCTGGAGCAGTGCGGAGGAGTTCGAGACGCGGCCGCTCGAAATGCATCTGAGCTTTTCGGCGACGCTGAGCGCGTTCCCGCCGGGCGACTACACGCTGCGTTTCGCCGTCCACGACAAAGCGAGCGGCAAGGACGCCAGTTTCGACCTGCCCATTACGCTCACGGCTGCCGCGCCCTGAGCGGGCTGGCGCGGTTGGGCAAATCGGCCTAAATGCCCGCCATGACGCTCCTCCCCTTCGCCGCCGTCGTGTTCGACATGGACGGCACGCTTCTCGATACCGAGCTGGTGTTCAAGGAGGTGGTCTGGGATGTGAGCCGGTCGCTCGGCTTCACCATGACCGACACCATCCATCTGGGCATGGTGGGCACCAGCCACGAGGCGTCGCGGGCGCTGCTGGTCGAGTCCTACGGCGTCAGCTTCCCCTATGAGATGTTCGACGCCGAATGCCGGCGGCTGATGACAGGCCGCATGGCCGTCTCGGTACCGGTCAAGACCGGTGTCGCGGAGTTCCTGGGCGAGCTCAAGCAGCGGCGAATCCCTATGGCGGTCGCCACCTCGTCCCGCTCGCCGCACGCACTGGGCCATTTGGGCACCGCCGGGCTGCTCGATATGTTTCACGCCATCGTCACCCGCGACGACGTAGTGAACCCCAAGCCGCACCCCGAGCCCTACCTGCTCGCGGCCGGACATCTGGGCGTCAAACCCGCGGACTGCCTCGCCATCGAGGATTCGCATGCAGGGGTGCGTGCCGCCGCCAGCGCCGGCATGCAGACGGTGATGGTGCCCGACCTCGTGCGGCCGACCGACGAGGTCCGCGCCCTCTGCCGCGCCGTGATGGACTCGCTCCACGATGTGCGTGTCGCCGCCTTCGCCCCAGCCGGGGCGCAAGGGTGAATAGGCGCAATTTGAATTAACTACGTTGCATCACGGCAACGCCGCGCTCACCAGCCTCAAACCTCAGGAAACTCAGGGCTTTCCCGCAGCCAAGGGAGCCGTTAACCTCGCTTTAGGAACCTAAGGACTATGGTTAAAACCAGGTAAATTTGGGTTCCATCGGCGGACAAGCTCGTCTAGGGTGCCTCCGCTATCGGCCAAGAAGCCGGGACGCCACGGGGGCGAGTCCGGGGGAAGGACGGGGGATTGAGGGCGAACGCGCTTCCTCGCGCGCTGTTGAAACTGATCGCCGTGGGCGCTGCCGCGCTCATGGGCGTTGTCGTTTCTGTGCCTGCCCAGTCCCAGGACCTTTCGGTAGCCTATGTGACGCCGGCCGAGCTGACGCCCGCCCTCGCGGCCTCGCGGCTGGCACCGCCGCCGGTTAAGCTCCGCGGCTCCTTTTCGGCCGCCCAGCCTGCCCTCACCAACGATCTCCTCGCCAGCTACGTAGCGCGGCAGCAGGAGATGAAGTCCTTTAGCGGTTTCGACGTCGCACCGCCCGAGCTCACCCAGGACGTGCTGCTCGGCTATATCGACCGCACGCGCGGCACCAACCTTGCGCTCGACGCCATCTCCGACATGACCACGAAGTCGCCGCTCAACCCCGACATGCTCGAGGTTTACGCGCAGAAGAAGTTCGTGCCGACGATCAAGAAGGTGAAGCTGAGCAAGGAAGAGCAGCTCTGTCTCACGCAGGCGATCTATCACGAAGCGCGTGGCGAGAGCGAAGCGGGACAGTGGGCGGTCGCCAACGTCATCATCAACCGCGCCTTCTCCAAGAAATTCCCGACGACGCTCTGCGGTGTGGTGTTCCAGAACGCCGACAAGGGCCGCTTCAAGTGCCAGTTTACCTTTGCCTGCGACGGCCGCTCCGACATGGGCACCGAGCAGGCCGCCTGGAAGCGGGCGTCAAAGATGGCGCTTGTGGCGTTCCGCGAGTTCCAGAAGGGCGATCGCCCGGGTGTGGTTCCCAACGACGCCCTTTACTACCACACCACCTCCGTGGCCCCGAGCTGGTCGAACAAATTCGACCGCGTGGCCACCATCGGCTCGCACGTCTTCTACTCGAACTAAGCCACCCAAAGCCCAGCCGATTTTGACCCGCGAAAGCGGGTTTTTTATTGTGATTTCAATGACTTACTCGGCCGCAACGGCTGGCCGCTCGAACCGACGCATGTTGGCCTCGAACATACGGGCCAGGCTGGAAGCGGCGACGTCGTAGGCGCTGGCGTCGGTCCAGTTGGCGCGGGGGTCGAGCAGGCGCTTGGGAAGACCGTCGACATTGAGAGGGACCTCGAAGCCGAAGTTGGCGTCGGTCCGCATCTCACCGTCGAGGAGTTCGCCCGATAGCGCAGCGGTGACGAGGCGGCGGGTGGCGGCGATGTCGATGCGCTTGCCGACGCCATAGGCGCCGCCGATCCAGCCGGTGTTGATCAGCCAGACCTGGGCGCCGGACTCGGCGAGCCTGGCCTGCAGCAGGTCGCCATAGACCTGCGGGTGATGCGACATGAACGGGGCGCCGAAGCAGGCGGAGAAGGTGGCGCTCGGCTCGGTGACGCCGCGTTCGGTGCCGGCGATCTTGGCGGTATAGCCCGAAAGGAAGTGGTAGACGGCCTGCTCTGGCGTCAGCCGCGCGATGGGCGGCAGGACACCGAACGCATCGGCGGTGAGGAATACGACCGTGTCCGGTGCCGCGCCGACACCACCAGGTGCGACGGCGCCCAGCATCTCGAGCGGATAGGCCGCACGAGTGTTCTCGGTCAGTGACACGTCGGCGAAGTCCGGCTCGCCGCTGGCCTCATCGAGCACGACGTTCTCGAGCACGGTGCCGAACACTCTGGTCGCGGCGAAGATCTCGGGCTCGGCCTTGGCGCTCAGTTGCGCCGTCTTGGCGTAGCAGCCGCCCTCGATATTGGCGACGCCGTTGCCGCCCCAGAGGTGCTCGTCATCGCCGATCAACGGGCGCGCCGAATCTGAGCTGAGCGTCGTCTTGCCGGTGCCACTGAGGCCGAAGAACAGCGCAGTGCCGCCATCGGCGCCGATGTTGGCCGAGCAGTGCATGGGGAAGATGCCGTGCAGCGGCGCGTGGAAATTGAGCAGCGAGAACACGGATTTCTTGATCTCGCCCGCATAGTGCGTGCCGCCGATCAGAACGATATTCCGGCTCATATCGAGCGCGATTACCGTGCCGGTCCGCGTCCCGTGTTTCGCAGGATCGGCGACGAAGCCAGGCAGATGGAGGATCGTCGCCGACATCGGCGCACCCTCGCCCGGATCGCGAATGAGCAGGTTGCGGATGAACAGCGCGTGCCAGGCCGTTTCGGTGACGACGCTGACGGCCATGCGGAACGCCGGATCGGCGCCGGCCGACAACTGTTCGTGATAGAGCGAGCGGCCATTGGCATAGGCCAGCATGTCCTCGAGCAGCAGATCGAACTGTGCAGCCGACAGCGACGCGGCGTTGTCCCACCAGACATGCGGATCGGTGAGGGCGTCGCGGACGATGTACTTGTCCTTGGGCGAGCGGCCGGTGAACTGGCCGGTGGTCACCGACAGGGCGCCCGATGAGGTGAGGCGCCCCTCACCTGCCACAAGTGCGGCAGTGACCATTTGCGCCCGATTACCGCCGCTACGGATCGTCGCAATGCCTTGGAGCCGGCGCAGGAGAGACCCAGTTTGTGCCATTTCACCCTCTAGAAATCCGCTCGTGACGGTACGCAACCTCTAGGGGAAGCACCCGTTTCGGGGACAGAGGGCAATCGGTCGTAGAACGGAAGTTCTAGGAAATGTGGCGAGGCAGCCCAAGGAATGGCGACGCACCACCGTCTAGTGTACAACGGTTGGGCGCCTCAGTTTGTGCGCAATTGTGGCAAACTTGTTCCGCCACATTTGGCAGGCCCGGCCGAGTGCCAACTGACCCAATAGAAAGGGACTTGGATGCCTAAGATCGCCCTGGTGGACGATGACCGCAATATCCTCACTTCGGTGTCGCTGACGCTCGAAGCGGAGGGGTACAACGTCTCCACCTACACCGATGGTGCCTCGGGCCTTGAGGGACTGACGTCCGACAAGCCGGACCTTGCCATTCTGGATATCAAGATGCCGCGCATGGACGGCATGGAGCTGCTGCGCCGCCTGCGCCAGAAGTCCGATCTGCCCGTGATCTTCCTTACCTCCAAGGATGAAGAGATCGACGAGCTGTTCGGCCTCAAGATGGGCGCCGACGACTTCATCAAGAAGCCGTTCAGCCAGCGCCTCCTGGTCGAGCGTGTCAAATCCATCCTCCGCCGTTCGGCGCCGCGCGACGGCACCGCTCCCGGTGCGGCCGCCGAGCCCCAGCCGGGCAAGCAGTTGATCGAGCGCGGCAATCTGGTGATGGATGAAGAGCGCCACACCTGCACCTGGAAGGGCCAGCGCGTCACGCTGACCGTCACCGAGTTCCTGATCCTTCAGGCCCTCGCGCTTCGTCCGGGCGTCGTCAAATCGCGCAACGCGCTGATGGATGCCGCCTATGACGACCAGGTCTATGTGGACGACCGCACCATCGACAGCCACATCAAGCGGCTGCGCAAGAAGTTCAAAGCCACCGACGACGACTTCGAGATGATCGAAACGCTGTACGGCGTCGGCTACCGCTTCAAGGAACAATAAGGTCCAATGGCCGTCACCGGACAGGATCTGCCTGGGCTGCGCAAGCAGACCGCGTCGGCGCGGCGCCGCAATGCCGCGCTGGCTCGCTTCTGGGACAGTCTTAAGCTTGAAACCGGCCGTGCGATCGCCGCCATTCAGCGGCTGCTCGGCGTCACGGTCTTTTCGAGCCTCACCTGGCGCATCGTCACGCTCAACCTCGTGGCGCTGGCGGTTCTGGTGACCGGTATCGTCTATCTCAATCAATGGCGCGCCGGCCTGATCGACGCACGTATCCAGTCGCTGCGCGTGCAGGGCGAAATCATGGCCGCGGCCATCGCCGCCTCGGCCACGGTCGACAGCGACGTGATCCAGGTCGATCCCGACAAGCTGCTGGAACTCAATTCCGGCCCGGCGTCGTCCCTCAGCTATTTCGACCCGAGCCTCGAGTTCCCGATCAACCCGGAGCGGGTCGCGCCGCTGCTGCGCAATCTGGTGACGCCAACCAAGACTCGCGCGCGCATCTACGACCAGTCAGGCTTCATGATCCTCGACAGCGCCTCGCTCTATTCGCGCGGCACGGTGCTCCGCACCGGCCAGGCGGTGAAGACCAGCGACTGGTGGTCGACGGTGATGTCGTGGGTGCCGGGCGACGATTTCCCGCCCTACCAGGAGTACGGCGCCAGCGAGGGCCGGCGTTATCCCGAAGTGGCGTCGGCACTCGGCGGCTCGCCGGCCGATGTGGTGCGTGTCGATGCCAACAACCAGCTGGTGATCTCGGTCGCCGTGCCGGTGCAGCGCGTGCGCGCCACCGTGGGCGTGCTGCTGCTTTCGACGCAGCCGGGCGAGATCGACTCGATCGTTGCCAGCGAACGCTGGGGCGTACTCCGCATCGCGCTGGTTGCGGCCACCGTCACCATCATCCTGTCGCTACTGCTCGCCGGCACCATTGCCGGTCCGCTGCGCCGCCTCGCGGCGGCCGCGGAGCGGGTGCAGACCTCGATCTCGTCGCGCGAAGAAATTCCGGACTTCAGCTACCGCACCGACGAAGTCGGCCACCTCAGCCGTGCGCTCCGCTCGATGACGTCGGCGCTCTACAACCGCATCGAAGCGATCGAGCGCTTTGCCGCCGACGTCGCGCATGAACTCAAGAACCCGCTGACCTCGCTCCGCTCTGCCGTCGAGACCTTGCCGCGTGCCAAACGCGAGGAAGATCGCGAGCGGCTAAACGCCATCATCCAGCACGATGTGCGCCGTCTCGACCGCCTGATCTCGGACATCTCCAATGCCAGCCGTCTCGACGCCGAACTGGCGCGCGAAAGTGCCGAACCGGTCGACGTCGAGAAACTCGCCGATGCGATCGTGTCGATGCAGAACGACCTCGCCTCGTCCCGCAAGGTCAGCGTCGTTCTAGACAAGCGCCAGCGTCGCCTGCCCGCTACCGCGGTTGGACACGACAGCCGCCTTGCGCAAGTGTTCAACAACCTCATCGACAATGCGGTCAGCTTCTCGCCCGCCGACGGCACCGTCACGGTGGCTATGGCGACCGATGAGGAGAACATCACGGTCACCGTCACCGACGAGGGCCCGGGCATTCGCGGCGACATCAGCCGCATCTTCCAGCGCTTCTATACGGACCGTCCGGATGGCGAGCACTTCGGCGATCACTCGGGCCTGGGCCTGTCGATCTCCAAGCAGATCATCGACGCCCATCGCGGCAGGATCACCGCTCACAATCGCGACGACCGCACTGGCGCGGTGTTCACCGTCGTGCTGCCGCGCGCGCCATCTGAACGCGTGAGCCGGCCGAGAAAGTAGATGGGGCGGAGCAACATCCACGCCACGGGCCTCGTCCTCGGCAAGACCGGGTTGATCCTGAGAGGTCCGAGCGGCGCGGGTAAGTCGCTGCTCGCCCTCGAGTTGATCGACGAGTGGGAGCTGCGGGGCGAGGATGCCAAGCTCGTCTCCGACGACCGGATCGACATCGAAGCGACCGGTGCCGGCCTCATGATGTATGCCCCCAAATCGATCGAGGGACTGATCGAGCTGCGCGGTCGCGGCATCGTCAGCCGACCGCATGTCGCCAGGGCGCCGCTGCACCTGGTGGTCGACATGGTCGAGGCGCTCGAGCGGATGGTCGAGGAAGACGCGCTCGTCACCGAGCTCGATGGCGTCAGCCTGCCGCGCTGCCCGGTGCCCCGTGCCGGAAAGATCGACAGCCGGCATCAAGTTCTGCTGATCCGTGAGGCGCTGCGGGCACTTAGTCCCCCCAGGGCCCGCGTCAAAAAAACCGCTTGAAACGACGGACTCATGGGGCGAAATTCTCGCCCGTTAGTCCGGGGCGGACCAGTCAGGGGATAGTCTATGATCGGTCTCGTACTGGTGACGCACGGCGCGCTTGCCGTCGAATTCAAGTCGGCGCTCGAACATGTCGTCGGCCCCCAGGAGCAGATCGAAACCATCTGCATCGGCCCCGATGACGATATGGAAGCGCGGCGCGAGCACATCATCGGCGCGGTCGGCACCGTCAACGGCGGCGATGGTGTGGTGATCCTGACCGACATGTTCGGCGGTACCCCGTCGAACCTCGCCATCTCGGTGATGAAAACGGTTGGCGCCGAAGTGATCGCGGGGATGAACCTGCCCATGCTGGTCAAGCTGGCCCGCGTGCGCGGCGACCTCGAACTCAAGCAGGCGGTGACGCTCGCGGCGGAAGCCGGCCGCAAATACATCAACGTCGCCAGCGAGTCGCTTGGCGGTTAACCAATTCCGACTTACATTTAGCGCATGGACACCGCCGCCAATGCCGGCCGCGCGCTGGCGCAGCAGATGACCATCGTCAACCGCAAGGGTCTCCACGCCCGCGCATCGGCTCGCTTCGTGCGCACGGCAGAATGCTTCGATGCCGAGATCAAGGTGGTCCGCGACGGCCAGTCGGTGAACGGCAATTCGATCATGGGCCTGATGATGCTGGGCGCCGGCCCAGGCTCGACGATCCTAGTCCAGGCCAGCGGCAGGCAGGCGCGCGAAGCGCTCGATGCGATCACTACGCTGGTCAAGAATGGGTTCGACGAAGACGCCGACGGCGCGTCCGCCGAGTAGTCGGCTGGAACAGCATCCCGTCAGTCGCCGTTTCCCCTGAACTCAGGGTCTGGAGGATCGCCATGCGGCGTGCGTTGAGTCTTGTGGGCGGGCTGATGCTCGGCTTCGGCTTTGCGCAGTTCCCAGAGTACGCCCAGCAATACGAGCAGCGGCTCGGTGGCGCGGTGGACGAACTGCGCATCATCGTCGATGACTTCGACCGTGGCGCGACCGCCTTCGGCCTGACGCGCGAGGAAGCGCTGATGCGCTATGCGGTGTCGCCGGACGAGTTCCTGCAGGATCGCGGCATCAGCATGCGGATGACCATCGGGCGCTACGAGCAGCTGAGCGCCGACCTCGCGCGGTTGCAGACGGCCAGCGCGGCCGAACGCGTGCAGCTGCTGCCGCGCTATCTCGACAGCGACATCGGCGCCCGCGCGCTCGAGAATTTCCAGATGGGGGTGCCGGCGACGTCCGAGGCGCTGGTCTGGGGTCTGGCGGGGACGGCGTTGGGGTATTTGATCCTCTACCCGATCTTCGGCTTTCTCACCCTGCCCTTCCGCTGGCGCAACGGCCGCCTCCCGGAGCGCAAGGTCGCCTTAGGCCGAAGGATATAAAGCTTTCTTTATGTCCCCATTGCCGGATGGGCCTGCCGCCTCTATAAGGCGGCAAACACCCATTGCCGGAGACCCCTATGGCCGACTACGCCGTCAAAGACATTTCGCTCGCCGACTATGGCCGCAAGGAAATCTCGATGGCCGAGATCGAAATGCCCGGCCTGATGGCCATCCGCGAGGAATACGCCCAGGCGCAGCCGCTGCGCGGCGCCCGCATCGCCGGCTCGCTGCACATGACCATCCAGACGGCGGTGCTGATCGAGACGCTGAAGGCGCTGGGCGCCGATGTGCGCTGGGTCAGCTGCAATATCTTTTCGACCCAGGACCACGCCGCCGCGGCGATCGCCAAGGCCGGTATCGCGGTGTTCGCGCATAAGGGCGAGACGCTGCAGGAATACTGGGACTTCACCGACCGGATGATGGACTGGCCGGGCGGCCAGACCCCCAACATGATCCTCGACGATGGCGGCGACGCCACAATGCTGGTGCTGACTGGCGCCAAGGCGGAGACGGATCCTTCTATCCTCGCCAAGCCGGGTAACGAGGAAGAAGAGATTTTCTTTGCGACGATCAAGAAGCGGCTCGCCAAGGACCCGACCTTCTACTCGAAGATCCGCGCGGCGATTAAGGGCGTGTCCGAGGAAACGACGACAGGCGTGATGCGGCTCTATCAGCTGCACGAAAAGGGCGAGCTGCCGTTCCCCGCCATCAACGTCAACGACTCCGTCACCAAGTCCAAGTTCGACAACAAGTACGGCACGCGTGAATCGCTGGTCGATGCGATCCGCCGCGGTACGGACGTGATGCTTGCGGGCAAGGTCGCGATCGTTTGCGGCTATGGCGATGTGGGCAAGGGCTCGGCGGCGTCGCTGCAGGGTGCGGGCGCCCGCGTGCTGGTGACGGAAGTGGACCCGATCTGCGCGCTGCAGGCGGCGATGGATGGGTTCGAGGTCGTGACCCTCGATGACGCCGCGTCGCGGGCGGACATCGTGGTGTCGGCCACCGGCAACAAGGACATCATCACCGTCGACCACATGCGGCAGATGCGTGACATGGCGATCGTGTGCAACATCGGCCACTTCGACAACGAGATCGACGTTGCTGGCCTCAAGAACTTCAAGTGGACCAACGTCAAGCCGCAGGTCGACCTGGTCGAGCTCAGCTCCGGCAAACGTATCGTGCTGCTGTCGGAGGGGCGCCTCGTGAACCTCGGCAACGCCACGGGCCATCCGAGCTTCGTGATGTCGGCGTCGTTCTCGAACCAGACGCTGGCGCAGATCGAGCTCTTCACCAACGGCAAGAACCTCGAGCACAAGGTGCACGTGCTGCCCAAAAAGCTCGACGAGAAGGTGGCCCAGCTGCATCTCGCCAAGCTCGGCGCCAAGCTCACCGAACTGACCAAGCCGCAGGCCGACTATATCGGCGTCTCACAGAACGGGCCGTTCAAGTCCGAGCATTACCGGTACTGATTGCACGAAGGGCCCCAAAACGGCGGCCCTCCACCGTTCCCGCCGCCTGCGAATCCACCTATGCAGGACGGCGGGAGGAGCCGATGGGTCGCCTAATTCGAGTGATCGCCGCGTTTTGGACGGCGATCGTGCTGACAGCATGTTCGACGATCGGGCCTGGTCCTACGCCGTCGGGGACGGTCGACCTGCTGCGCGACGACATTGCGTCGCTCCTCATCGCGTTCGACCTGCCGCGCGGCCTCGGGCCGGCCAAGGGTTCGCTCTTTACCTACGACGTGGCCAATGGCGGGCCGTCCGAGCATCTTCGGCTGACGCCCCTCCAGGCCGACATCGATGGCCTGCCCTCGAACCTGCCGCCTCCCAGTGCGGACCGCGCCTATTACCTGTTCGCCTTCTCCGAAACCGACAAGCAGACCATCCGGAATGCGCAGCTCACCGCGCAGGCCCGCGGCGCATCCAACCAGAACGTGACCGTCGGCTTCATTCCCAAGCTCTGCACCCTCGGCGGCGTCGACCCGAACCTCGTGACGGTCTCCGTCTATGCCGTCCTCCCCGGCCGCTCGCCACTCCCCTTCCTCAACAAGACCGTGCTCGCGCAATTGCTGCAGCAACCGGGCAGCACGCAGATGGGACCGTGCAGTTAGTGACGAGGAACCGCCTGTTGCGGTAGCGTCGCGCAACGTCCGGGAGCTCGTCGTGTCCAAGCGCGTGTTGATCACAGGTGGTGCCGGCTTCATCGGCACGTCGCTCACGCACCGCCTGCTTGCCGACGGAAACGATGTCGTCTGCATCGACAACCTCTCCACCGGCAGCCGCCGGAACATCGAGCCCTTCATCGGCAACTCGCACTATCGCTTCGTCGAGCAAAACGTCGCGACGCCTTACGCCGCAGAAGTCGACCTCATCTACAATCTCGCCTGCCCGGCCGCGCCGCCGCACTACCAGCGCGATCCCGTGGGGACCGTGCGGACCTGCGTTCTCGGCTCGATCAACGCGCTCGACCTCGCGACCTCGATCGGCGCGCGCGTGCTGCAGGCATCGACCTCAGAAGTCTATGGCGATCCGGCGGTCCATCCGCAGCCCGAAAGCTATTGGGGCCACGTCAATCCGATCGGGCCGCGCTCCTGCTACGACGAAGGCAAGCGCGCGGCCGAGACGCTGTTCATGGACTATCACCGGCAGCACAATCTGCCGATTTCCATCGCACGCATCTTCAACACCTACGGTCCCAACATGCAGCCGGACGACGGGCGCGTGGTGTCGAACTTCATCGTCCAGGCGCTCGGCAGTGCCGATATCACGATCTATGGCACGGGCGAGCAGACGCGATCGTTCTGCTATGTCGACGACACCGTCGACGGTCTCGTGCGGCTGATGACGTCGGGACAGACGGGTCCGATCAATATCGGCAACCCGGTCGAGATGACGATGCGCGAACTTGCAGATGTCGTTGTCGAGCTGACCGGCTCGCGCTCGAGGATCGTCTATCGCCCACTGCCGGCCGATGACCCGCGCCAGCGTCGGCCGGATATTTCGCTGGCGAGGGCGGCCCTTGGCTGGGAACCAAAGACCGATCTGCGCGACGGGCTCGCGCGCACGATCGCTTACTTCGACGAGCTGCTGACCCGGGCCTAGCCGATGGCCGTGTCGACTTCGGCGCTGGTGGGAATCGCGGGCTGCGCGCCCGGCTTCAGGCACGCCAGACTTGCAGCGACAGCGGCGCGGCGCATGGATTGTTCCAGCGAGAGTCCAGCTTCGAGACCAGCGGCAAGGTAGCCCACGAACGTGTCGCCGGCGCCGACGGTGTCGACGGGCGTGACCTTCATAGCTGGAACGCTGATCTGGTCGCCTTCGGCCGTGCGCGCTTTCGCCCCGTCGGGACCGAGCGTGACGATAATGGTGCGGCCGGTGGCGTCGACATAGCCCCTCATCTTGTCGTCAAGATCGCCTTCGCCGGCGAGCAGCGCGAATTCGGTTTCGTTGGCGACGACGATGTCGGCGCGCTTGGCAGCCTCGCGCGTAGTGGGCAGGAACGGCGCGGTGTTGAGGATCGAACGGGCGCCTTTCTCATGCGCCATCGAGAGCGCGCGGATCGTCGAGCCGGGCTGGATCTCCTGCTGCACGACGAGCACGTCGTTTGGCGTCAGCGACGCCAGCGTGCGCTCGGCATCGGCGATCGACACGTCGGCATTGGCACCGGGCAGGATGCCGATGACGTTCTCGCCGGCCTCGTCGACGAAGATCATCGCCACGCCCTGCGCGAGGTCGAGCCGCTTCACCTCGCCGAGGTCGACACCACCGTCGCGCAGCAGCTGCAGCGCCTGGTCACCCATCGCGTCCTTGCCCGCCGCGCCGATCATCTTCACCGCTGCGCCAGCGCGACGCGCGGCGAGCGCCTGATTGGCGCCCTTGCCACCGGCAGCGGTGGCGAAGTCCGTCCCGGGAACCGTCTCACCGGGTTTCGGGATGCGGCTCACCTTGCCGATGAGATCGAGGTTGATCGAGCCGAAGACGACAATCATGCGATGGCCTTGAGAATGGTGTTCCAGTTGCGCATCGTCGCTACTACACCCTTGGGCACGCTCTTGTCGACCGCCAGCTGGCTGTGACCGAGATAGGTGCCGTCATCCTTGCGGTAGACGATGTAGAAGATTTCGCCGCCCTCGGCGCGGGCCACGTCGTAGTCGCCCGCGAGGTTGGCCTGTTTGAAGCCTTTGGGCAGGTCTTGGTCGAGCAGTAGCACGTGGAGCTGCGCATCCTCTCCGGCCTCGCGGCCGAAGTGGTTGGCGGCAACCATTGCCTTGAGCTCATCAAGCGTGCGCAGGACGATCGGCACGTCGAAGCCGAACTGCTCCTTCAGCCCCGCTTCGATCTTCGCCTTGAGGCCCTTGCTGGCTTTCGCGTCGAACAACACGTTGCCGCTTGCAAGCAGCGTCTTCACCTCGGTGAAGCCCATGGTCTCGAACGCGGCCTTGAGGTCGGCGCTCTTGACGGTGCGCTTGCCCAGGTTCACGCCGCGGAGGAACGCTGCGTATCTCATTTGGCCTTGCCATTGGGGTAGATCGTCTCGCCGCGCTTCAGCATCTCCACGAACTCCACGATCTTTCGTTTACGGCCCGCCTCGGTCTTCATGTTGTGCGTCCGGAAGCCGAGCGCGAAACGATTCTGCGCGTTTAGCATGCCGAACATCTCGAGCGCCTTGGGCTCGCCCTCGATGGCGGCGAGCAGGTCGGCGGGGAACTGGTCCTTACTGAAGCCGCCATAGGCCTTGGCCCAACGGCCATCCTTCTGTGCGAGCGTCACCTGCGCTTCACCCGAGGGCTGCATCAGGCCCTCTTTCCGCAGCCGGTCGATATTGGCGACGTTGACCTGGCTCCAGATCGATTTCTTGCCGCGCGGGGTGTAGCGCTGGAGGAAGCTCTGCTCGTCGAAGCCCTTGCGGATGCCATCGATCCAACCCCAGCAGAGCGCGGCGTCGATGCCTTCGAGCGCGTTGACCGATGAGAGACCCGAGCCCTTTTTGTGCATCTTGATCCAGAGCTCGTCGGCTTTGGCGTGATTGGCCTTGTACCACTTGTGTAGCGCCGCAAGCGTCTTGAACTCGCGCACCGCGTCTTCGTTGACGACGAACGGGGCCATCAGGCGCGGGCGTCCGGCCGGAGCGCCTTTTCGAGCGCCGGGTCGAGCTTGTCCGTCTCGGGCAGCTCAATGCCGAAGGTGTTGGTGAGGACGTCGCGAATCTCGAGCAGCGAGGTAAGCACACGCGTCGTGGTCTCGCCGTTCTCGTGCACGTTGAGGCGCGCGTTGCGGAGATTGATGCGCTTGGCGCCATCGATGCGCGCGACGCGGAGGTCGTCGCGGAAGCTGACCATGGTGCCGTCGTTCATCGCGACGTAGTCCTCGAGCGTGCGCGGCGCGAGGGTGAATTCGTAAAGGCCGGTCCATTCGCCTGCGATCTGGCCTTCCAGCCGCCATTTGGGATAGCCACCGAGCAGCCGGTAGCGGCCATGCGGCGTCTCCTGCTCGATGTCTTCCTTGAGGCGCAGCGGCGCGGTGGGGGTCGAGCCCCCGAAGCCGACGTCGGCGATGTAGGGCTGGCCGCCGACATCGACGATCAGCAGCATATGGTTGAGTGGCAGCTCCGTCTCGCCCGCATCCCCGATGATCACTGCCGCGGCGATCGGCGTCACGGCGAAGTCCATTGATTCGAGCGCGGCCTTGAGCAGCAGATTGTGCTCGAAGCAGTAGCCGCCGCGCCGCTCGACGAGGAGCTTCTGCTCGATGTCGCGGAGGCCCAGGCGGACGGGCAGCTCCATCAGCGGGTTGAGGTTCTCGAACGGGATGTGCGTGGGGTGCAGGCGATGGATCGCCTGCAATGTCTCAAGCGTCGGCGCTATCGAGCCGGCGTAATTGATCCGACGCAGGTAAGCGTCGAGGTTGGCCTCGTCCGTCACAGATCATCCCGCCGCCGCTTCTGGGACGGCGACTATGGCCAAGCGCGCCCGTTTTGTCACCACACCAGCGCTGGGGCCGGGCTGAGCCAGAGGATTTCAGGGCTGAATCGCAGCATGTCCCGCAGTTCCGGAGGCAGCGCGGGGACTCGGCCACCGAGTGGCAGCAGCGCGATGTGGTGCGTGCGGTTGCGCGTAACGGGCACCGCGGGCACGTCGTTGACCGATTCGAGCGTGGCATAGCCGGCCACCGGATCGAGCCCGGCCTTGCGCAGCAGCAGCCGGAGCCAGAGGTGGTAGTTGCCCAACTGCTCGGCAAAGCGGAGCTCGGAGACGATCGCGGCGCAGCCTTCGCCGACGCGCAGCGGGCGGGTGGCGCTCGATACGCTCAAGGACCGCGTCAGCATCACGTTCGTCTCGCGCAGGAGACTAGAGACCTCGGCCCGGTTGGCGCGCCATTGCGGACTTCTGAGGTAGGTTTCGCTGGCCCGACGTCGCGCCGCCATCGACTCGAAGCCGCGCAGGAGCACGAGGCGATCGGGGTGACCCTCGACGCGATACTGGCCCATCATGGCGCCGCCCGCAGCCACGAACGGCGCGGCGAGCGTGCCTTCCACCAGGTTCAGATATTTGCGGCTGCTGCCGTTTTCGGTGCGGATGTCGTGGAACTCCACGATCGGCAGCATCTCGGTCTGTCCCAGCCATTGCGTATTCATTGCCCGTCTCCGTCCTCTTCCCTGCGTTGGAAAAGGACGATACGAGTCTATGGCTGACACCGAGTGTCAGTGTTTATCGGACACCGCAAAACGTGCGCGCCAGCCGCCTGCTCTCGATCATGATGCTGCTCCAGGCGAAGGGCCGGATGAGTGCGGAGTCGCTGGCGCAGGAGCTCGAAGTGTCGGTACGCACGGTCTATCGCGACATCGACCAGCTGACGCTCGCGGGCGTGCCGGTTTATGCCGATATCGGCCGCAATGGCGGCTTTGCGCTGCTCGATGGATGGCGCACGCGGCTGACCGGCCTTACGGCGCCAGAGGCGCGGGCGCTGTTTCTGTCGGGCCTGCCCGGTCCCGCGAGCGAGCTCGGTCTCGGGGATGAGGTCGCGGCGGCGGAGTTGAAACTGCTCGCGGCGCTGCCGGCCGATTGGCAGACCGAGGCGACGCGGATGTCGTCGCGCTTCCACCTCGACCCCAAGGGTTGGTTCTCGAGCGGGCCGCGGCCGGAGTTCCTCAAGGCCGTCGCCGAGGCCGTGTGGACCGAGCGGCGCATCACCATCAAATACGACAGCTGGACGCAGATTTCGGAGCGCACGGTCGAGCCGCTCGGCCTCGTGCTCAAAGGCGGCATCTGGTACCTCGTGGCGCAGCGTGAGACGCGCCTTCGCACCTATCGGCTCAGCCAGGTGCTCGCGCTGACGGTGCTCGACGAGCACTTCGCACGCCCCGTCGACTTCGACCTGCCCAAGCACTGGCGCGACTCGACGGCGAGCTTCGAGCGGGAGATCTATATCGGCGTTGCCAAGGTGCGCGCGACCAAGCGCGGCATCGGCCGGCTCAAGGGGATCAGCCAGCGCATCAAGGACGAGATCGAAGCCCAGACGCTGGAGTTCGACGAGGAGGGTTTTGCAACGCTCCTCGTGCCGATCGAGGAAGAAATTTGGGCCGCGCAGGAGATGCAACGCGTCGGCGCCGAAGTGATCGTGCTCGAGCCCGCAACGTTGCGCGACCGCATGGTCGAGATCGCGCGCCGTTATGCGAGCTTCTACGGGATCTGAGGCTACTCGACCTTGATCTCGGTTCGCTCGCCGGCGCTCACTTTCGCATCCGCCTCCTTGGGCGCCTTGTCGCTCTCGTAGGTCACGAGCACGTGGTAGTCGCCGGCAGGCATGGTGCGGTTGCTGGTCACATCATAGACGCCACCAAAACTCTTGCGGTCGCCCTGGATGTCTTTCTTGCCGAGTACCTCGATGTAGTAGGCGCCCGGCGCGTCGATGAAGAGCACGCCCGCATCGAGCATCACCGTGACATCGGTCGCCTCGCCTGCCTTGATGGTGAAGGGCTGCTCGGCCTTCACTGCATCGAAGGTCGCGACAGCGACGTAATCGCCGGGCAACAGATCGAATGCGGCGTTCGGACCATAGTTGTAGCCGAAGCTCTCGCGGTTGCCCTGGATGTCCTTCTTGGCACCGACGATCTCGGTGAAGATGTTGCCGTCTTCCACCTGCATATCGTCGACGTAGAACGAGTTGACGGTGGCGTGGCCGACACCAACGATGATGTCCTTCTTGATGCGCTCGCCGGCCGCGACAGTGACCTCGTCAGCGAGCTCGGCCGCGCCAATGGTGACTTTGATCTTGGTGGTGCCCGCCGGAACGAACATCTTGATCTCGCCGTAGCTGGTCGTGCTCGTGCCGTTGGGGAACTCGGTATAGACGGCGGCATTGCCGGCGGGGTCGGCTCCCTCATAGGGGATCGGCCGCACGTTGATGTAACCGGCGTTGAGATTGAACTCGGGCGTCGCCACCTTTCCGGCCTCGATCGTCACGGGGAGCGAGACGCTCGCATAGTCGAGCTTGGCGGTGACGATATAGTCGCCCGGTTCGATCGCGCCCTTGTACTCGGCGTGATACTCGGTGCGCACCCATTCGCCCGGCGTACCGTCGGCGTTGGGCTTGGCGAACTCCCACACGATATCGCTGTCGCCGTCGACGAGCGGGTCTTCGCCTTCGGCAAGGATGGCCGTCGGATCGAACGTGATGTCGGTGGCCGGCTTGGGTTCGGGTTCCGGCGCCGGCTCCGGCGGCGGCAGGTCGTTCACGGCGACGTCGATCGCGTCCTTGAGGCCGTTCTCGTCGTCGGCACTGATGTAAGTGCCGCCAGTATTGTCGGCGAGACACTTCACCGCTGCGCCCTCATCGGCGCTGAGGCCGAAGCCGACGACGTTGACGGTGAAATCAACTCCCGCCGCTTCGAGCTCGGAGGCAAGCGCACACGGGTCGGCGTTGCATGTCTCGATGCCGTCGGTAATGAGGATGACCGTCGCCTGATCCTCGGTGTACTTCAGCGCTTCGGCGGCCTGACGCACGGCATCGCTGAGCGGGGTCTTGCCACGCGGATTGAGCGACATCGCCGCGCTGATGATGCGATCGGCGGTGCCGGCCTCCGGCGGAACCATCATTTCGATATCGGTGCAGTCGCCCTTGGTGCGATGGCCGTAGGCCATGAAGCCGAGCTCGAGCTCGGCGGGCACGCCCGCGAGTACCTGGCGCAGCGTGTCGCGCGCGATCTCGATCCGAGATTTGCCGTCGATCTGCGCCCACATCGACCCCGATGCATCGAGGATGATGATCGCCCGCTGACTGGCCGCCACCGGCAACGCGAAAGCGAACAGGGCGGCGAGTAGCGTGAAGAGATAGACGAGCTTGCGCATCAGTGACCCTCAGTAATGCAGTGTTCTAGTTCGGGAAAGGCAGAGGCCATGCTTCTTGTCAGGCGTCTCGCAGACGAGGCCAGCATCGGACGACGAGCAGGTGAACCCTTCGAATTTCACGGTATCGCCATAGGCCAGCGTGTTGTCGCCGCCGCAGCACCCCTGCTCGCCCGGATTCTCGGTGAGCACCGCCGGGCCTTTCGAGCCGAGCGTGATGTTGACGTAGCGGGGCGCGATGCGGTCGCAGCTGATCTCGGGACCACCGTCGACCGGCTCGTAGATATCGGTGCCGCCGCGCGGCGTGTAGATGCAGCCGATATTGCCCGACGGCATCACAAAGGTGATCTGGCCGTTCGGCTGTGCGGTGAACACGCGCTCCTTGGCCAGAGCGGGGAATGACCCCACGAACAGAACAGCGATCGCGACAAGAAGTAAGCGCACCCAGCGAGCCCTCAACGCCCTCAACTTAATAGGAAGATCGCGTCTGCAACATTAAGCCTGCCTGAACGGCGCGGCGACACTGCGGTTGTTAACCTTGGTTAACGACGATCGGCGCATTAACCATTCGTTCACTGTTCGGTCCACGGTCAATCCCCAGCAGAATCGATTTGCCCGCAATGCACACGCTCAAGGACTCTTTTGCGTGAATCCCCCCCTCGCTATGGTTGCCTGATTCGGGCTCCCCACCGCGCTCGGCAGGCAAGGTGGGTTTAGGTTTGGGACGCCAGCGTTCTCCGGCGGTTGTAAGTGACCCTGCTGCGGCAGGTTTGGCGGGTCTTTATTTCTTTCGGGGTGACGCATGCGGCCGGACGGTTTCCGGAGACGATTGGGATTCGCGCTGTGCGGCGCGGCGACCCTCACTCTCCTGGCTGCGGCTCCCGCTCTTGCCCAGGGTCTCACCACATCCTCGCTGTCGGGCGCCGTGCCCCTCGCCATTGCCGTGGGCGCGGGCGCCTTTGCGGTGCTCGCGACGGCTTTCGTACGCAATCTGCTGCGCGACGGGCGACAGGCGCAGCGTCTCGCCTCCGGACAGATCGCCTCGCTGCGCGCGCTGGTTGACGACTACGAAGCGCTGCTGTCGAGCACCGGCGAGATCACCGTGGTGTGGGCCGGGCGCACGCCACCGCGCTTTTTTGGTCCGGCATCTTCCGTGCTTCCCGCCGCGCGTCGCCCCGAAGCGGTGCTCGACTTCGCCTCGTGGCTCAATCCCGCCGACGCCGAGATGCTGACCCAAAAGCTCACCGACCTGCGCGGCGGCGGCCAAGGGTTCGATCTGTTGTTCACGGCCAAGGCCGGCAAGCAGATGCGGGCCATGGGCTGGGCCCTCGGCGCGCGCGTTGCGATGCGCGTGCGGCCGACGACGTATCAACCGGGCGACCAGCAGCAGTCTCGCCTTGTCGATGCCCAAAAGGTTTTGGCTAGCCTGCCTGACCCCGCGTTGATCTATGGACCGGGCGGCAACGTCGCCTTCGCCAACGCGGCGTATCAGGCGCTGACGCGCAATCGCCACGGGACGCCGGCCGAGATCGCAGCGGCCGCCGGCCTCGACCTCGTCAGCTTCGATCTGCCGATGGGCAAGGCTGGCTATTTGCGTCAGCGCGCTGCCGCAACGCAGGCCATTGTGGCCGCGCCCGCCGATGCGAACGATGGTCTCGCGCACCTCAGCGCCATCATCGACGCATTGGCGACGCCGATCGCCATTTTCAACGCCAACCGCGAACTCGTGCAGTCCAACCGCGCCTATGCGCAGCTCTGGCGGCTCGATCCGAAATGGCTGAAGCGCGGCATGGATGAGCGCGCCATCCTCGACAAGCTCCGCACCGACGGCATGCTGCCCGCCGAGCCCGACTATCAAGCGTGGCGCGCCAGGCACCTCCAATCCTACACCATCAAGGCGCCGCGCGAGAGCGACCCGTGGCACCTGCCCGATGGCCGCACCGTGCAGGTGATTTCGGCGCCCGCCGGTCCCAAGGGCGGCGTGATCTATGTCTTTGAGGACATCACCGATCAGCTCAAGCTCAAGAGTCAGCACAAGACGCAGCTCGACGTGCAGCGCTCGACGCTCAACGCGCTCAACGAGGGCGTCGCGGTGTTCGGCACCAATGGTCGCCTGACGCTGGCCAATCCGCGCCTGTCGACGCTGTGGAAGGTGCCAACCAATTTGCTGGAGACCAACCCGCACATCGACCAGATCATCGAGGCGGTGGGCCGCGCCCTGCCCGAGGATGGGCCGAGCCTCTGGCGCGATCTCAAGCGCGGCATCGTCGACCTCAACCCGACGCGCACCGATACGCACGGCCGCATCACACGCGCCGATGGCAGGATGCTCGACTACGCCATCACGCGCCTGCCCGACGGGCAGACGATGATGACGTTCGTCGACGTCACCGAGAGCGCCAACTACCAGAAGGTGCTGACCGAACGGAACGAGGCGCTGATCACCGCCGACCGGCTGAAGGACGCGTTCGTCCAGAACGTCAGCTACGAGCTGCGCTCGCCGCTCACCAACATCATCGGCTTCGCCGACCTGCTGGCGTCGGAAACCGCCGGCGCGCTCAACGAGAAGCAGAAGTCCTACACCGACTATATCCGCGCCTCGAGCGTGACGCTGGGCGTCCTGATCGACAACATCCTCGATCTTGCGACGGTGGATGCGGGCATCGCGCAGATGAAGTCGGAGCCGCAGGACGTGCCGGCGCTGATCGAGAAGGCGAAGGCGGGGCTCGCCGCGACCTTCCCCGATATCGACGGCGAAGAACCGCTCAATATCGAGATCGACATCCCCGAAGAGCTGCCGGTGCTCTATGCCGACGGCACGCGCATCGTGCAGATCCTCTACAATCTGCTGTCGACCGCCGCCCGCTTCACCGAGCCCGGCGGCAAGGTGCGGCTCGGCGTGATTTCGCGCGGCGGCCGGATGATCTTTACGGTCGAAGACGACGGCGCGCAGATGAACGAAGAGATGCGCGCCGCGCTCAACGACCGCGCGGATGCGGGAACGGCGGGGCGGCAGCGCGGCGCGGGCCTCGGCCTCGCGATCGTGCGCAGCTTCGTGCATCTGCATGGCGGCACGATCAGTGTCGAACGGCGCGAGCCGCGGGGCAGCCGCGTGGTCGTCAGCCTGCCGCTCGCGGCGGCGCTCACCACCGCTGCCGAATAGCTCGCCCCGCCCCGGCGAGGATGCTATCCAGCCCGGATGGGGACGGAGCGAATCTTCCTTGCCGACGACGCAGCCACCGCGGCTCTGGGCGCCGCGCTCGCGGCACGCCTGAAGCCCGGCGATCTCGTGCTGCTGTCGGGCGGGCTCGGCGCCGGCAAGACGGCGCTGGCGCGCGCGATCGTGCGTGCGCTGGTGGGCGACGCGAGCCTCGACGTGCCCTCGCCCAGCTTTGCGCTGGTGCAGCCTTACGATGCCCCACAGGGCCCGGTGCTCCACGCCGACCTCTACCGCATTCACGATCCGCGCGAGATCGATGAGCTCGGGCTGTTCGACCGTGCGGATGCGATCGTCCTGGTCGAGTGGCCCGAGCGCGCGCCGGAACTGGCGGGGCTCGCGACGATGGCAATAGCGATCAGCGTTCCCGCCGATGGCTATGGCCGGGTCGTGGAGATCACGCGGTGAGCCGGCGCGGCCTCTACAGCATCGCGCCGCATGGCCGCTTCCTCGACCTGCTCGCCGATCGCGTGCTCGACGGCACGCTGCTCAAAGGCTGGGACCGCAGCGGTCCGTTCTGGCTCAGCGACATCACGATCATCCTGCCCACGCGACGGTCGCGGCTCGAGCTGGCAGATATATTCGCCAGGCGGCTGGATGGGGCGGCATTGCTGCCCGACATCCGGACCTTTGGCGGCGCGAGCGAAGAAGAAGAACCGTTCCTGCCACCGCCCGGCAGTGATCCGATGCCGCGCGAGGCAACGCAGCTGGAACGGCGTCTTACTCTGTCGCGGCTCGTGCGCCAGTTTGCGATCTCGGCAGAAGGGCTCGCCTCACCACCGAACGCGGCGGAAATTCTGACACTGGCGGACTCGTTCGGACAGCTGATCGACGATCTCACCATCGAAGGCGGCGACCTCAATGGACTCGACCCGCTTATGGTCGGCGACCTGGCGACAAACTGGCAGGACGTGCTGAAGTTCCTGGAACCAGCCTTGGCGGCGTGGCCAGATTACCTACGCAGTCATGAGCGCATCGACGGTGCGGACCTCCGCAACCGGCGGCTGCGCAAGCAGGCGGCGACGGCCCCGCTGCTCTACGGCGATCGTCCGGTGATAGCCGCCGGCTCCACTGGCTCGATCCCCGCGACTGCCGAGCTGCTGAAGGCCATCGCCGCGCTGCCGCGTGGCGCGGTCGTGCTGCCGGGACTCGATACAACCCTGCGCGCGAAGCAGCACGAGATACTGATCGACGGGGCCAATTCGCAGGGCCATCCGCAGTACGGCCTCGCCAAACTACTGCGCGCCCTCGGCGCAGGCGTCGCCGACGTCGAAGAACTGGCGGGTGAGGCGGCGCGCACGACAATCGTTCGCCATGCCCTTGCGCCAACCGACGAAACGGCCGCATGGACCTCCGCACGTGAAGCCGTCGCGGACGATCTCGACGCGGCATTGATGGGCGTCAGCATCATCGCCGCGCCCAACCTCGATATGGAGGCGCGCGCTGTCGCGCTGGCCGCCCGCGATGGTCTGGCGCAGGGCAAGACAGTCGGTATCGTGTCGCGCGACCAGAACCTCGCGCGCCGCATCGCCGCCGAGTTGAAGCGTCATGGCATCAACGTCGACGATCCGGCGGGTACGCCGCTGTTCCAGTCGAGCGCCGGCCGCCTCGCGCGGCAGGCACTGGCGGTCGCCGTCAACCGCTATGCGCCCATCGACACGATTGCGCTGCTGCGCAACGGCAACGTCACCATCGGCCTCGCGCGGACAGAGGTGCGAGACCAGTGCAACTGGCTCGATCGACTATTGCGTGGCAAGCGGCCGAAGCAGGGGCTCGATGGGCTGACGGAGTTCGTGAGCGGCAAGGGCGAGTCGCTGGAAGATGTCCTCACCCGCCTCGGCGCGGCGCTCAAGCCGCTGTGCGATCTGCTCGAGCAGAAGCAGATCGATGGCCCGGCACTCGCTGCCGCACTCGATGCTGCGGTCACTGGGCTCATCGGTGGCGCGGACCTGCCCGGCATCGTCGAGTTCCGACTGTGGGCGCAGGCGCTCGCAACGGTCGACGACCGTGGCGCGCCATTCCCTCCACTTATCCTCGACAGCGTGCTCGCAGCGCTGATGGCAGGCGAGAAGGTCGCGCCAACCGAGCGGCGCCGCGACGACATCCACATCTGGGGCGAGCTCGAAGCGCGCCTGATGAACCCGGGCCTGATGATCCTCGCGGGCGTCAATGAGGATATCTGGCCGCCTACGGCCGATCCCGGTTCGTGGCTGAGCCGCGGCATGCGGATGGCGATCGGCCTCGAGCCGCCCGAGCGGCAGCAGGGGCAGGCTGCGCACGATTTCGAGATGGCGCTGGGCAATGCCGAGGTCATCGTCGCGTTCGCGACACGGATCGGCACCTCGCCCGCGCTCGCCTCGCGCCTCGTGCAGCGCCTCGATGCGTTCGTCGGCGACGATGCGGCCAAGGCGATGCGTGCGCGCGGCGCAACGTGGCTGATGCAGGCGGCCGCGATCGATTACGCCGGCCGCCCGGTGCCCGCGAAGCGTCCGGTGCCGCGTCCGCTGGCGAAATTCCGTCCGCGCAGCCTGTCGATCACCGAGGTCGAGCCGCTGATGCGCTCGCCCTACGACATCTATGCCAAGAAGGTGCTGCGGCTGCAGCGTCTCGATCCGCTTGGCACGCAGCCCGACGCGAAAGAACGTGGTTCTATGATCCACAAGGTGTTCGAGCGCTTCGTCGCCGAAGGCCTCGGCTTCGCGTCGCCGAATGCGATCACGCAGCTCGACGCGATGGCCGAGGAGGAGTTCGCTGGCCTCGACGCCATCGGTGAGCGCCGCGCCATCTGGCTGCGCCGCTTCCACCGCGCCGCGGAGCTGTTCCTCGACTACGAGCGCGGCCGCACCGGGCAGGTGTCGAGCCGCACGGCCGAGATCAAAGGCAATTGGCTGTTCTCGGCGCTCGACAATTTCACGCTGGTGGGCAAGGCCGACCGTATCGACCAGTTGAGCGATGGCACGCTCGAGATTCTCGACTTCAAGACCGGCGGCGTGCCCGGCTCTGCCGACATGCGCGACTTCGAAGCGCCGCAGCTGCTGCTCGAAGCGGGCATGGCGCGCGCCGGATTCTTCCCCGGCATCCCCAAGCGCGACGCATCGGCGCTGACCTACATCAAGATCGGCCTCGGCCCCGCCGCGTTCCAGCTGATGCCGTTCCGCCTGCGCAAGGGCATGACGCTGATGCAGGCGGTCGACGAGATCGAGCGGCGCCTGCAGGGGCATGTCGAGGCCTTCCTGCTCAGCGACAGGCTGCCGATGACCGCGCGCATTCGCCCGCGCGTCATCACCGGCCGCAAGTCCTATCCCGGCGACTACGATCACCTCGCGCGCACCGACGAGTGGACGCTGACCGCGGGGGTGGACGATCCATGAGCCAGCGTCGCCTGCTCGATCCGATGCCCGTTGAGATCACGACGAGCCAGCGCAAGGCGTCGGACCCGCGCGGCTCAGTGTGGGTGACGGCCAATGCCGGCTCGGGCAAGACCTATGTGCTGACGGCGCGCGTGCTGCGACTGCTGCTGAGTGGGGTTAAGCCCGAAGAGATTCTCTGCCTCACCTACACCAAGGCGGCTGCGGCCGAGATGCGCGGCCGCGTCGCCGAGCGACTGGCGGGCTGGGCGACGATGGACGACGCGAAGCTACGCGCCGATCTAGCGGCGCTCGAGGGCGATACGCCGACGCCAGGCATGCTGCTGCGCGCGCGGTCGCTCTTCGCGCATGCGCTCGAGACGCCGGGCGGGCTCAAGATCCAGACCATCCACGCCTTCTGCGAGAGCGTGCTGCACCGCTTCCCCAAGGAAGCCGGCGTGCCGTTCGACTTCACGGTCATCGAGGATTTTCAGCGCGACGCGATGCTGATGGAGGCGCGCGAGAAGATCATCGCGGCGGGCCTGCGTGGCAGCGGCGACGCGCTAGCGGTTGAAACGCTGTTCGGTCTTCTCAGCGACTTCCAGATCGAGCAGGCCATCATCGAAACGCTGAACCAGCAGCGGACCCTGCGCCGCGTTCTCGATGATGTGCCGCGCGCCAAGCGCGAGCTGCGCCGGCTCGCCGGCAGTCCGCCCAGCATCGACGACGCGCTCGACGCCATCGCACAGGGCTACACGCTCACCGCCGCCGACCATCGCGCGATCTTCAATCTGCTGCGGCCCGATCCCGAGGGTGACGATTTCGTCGATCGCCTCGCGCGAATCGACCCGGCGCATCCCGATGTCGATGCGCTCTACGAGGCGTTTCTCACGCAGACCTTCACGGCGCGGAAGACGCTGCTCAAGAAGGCGACGGCGGTCCTCATCCCCGACATCGCGCAGAAGTTCACGGCGGAGGCAATGCGCCTTGAGCTTGCGCATGCCGACCGCATGCGCGCCGAACTGGTCGAGCGCAGCGAGGCGATGCTCGACATCATCGCGGCGATCTCGGCGCATTACGAAAAGCAGAAGCGGGCACGGTCGCTGCTCGACTTCGACGATCTCGTCGAAAAGCTCGGCGCTCTCCTCGACAATGAGAGCCAGGGCCTCTGGGTGCTCTACAAACTCGACGCGCGCATCAGCCACATCCTCGTCGACGAGGGGCAGGACACCAACCCGCAGCAGTGGTCCGTCATCCGCTCGCTCATCGCTGAATTCTTCTATGGCGACAGCGCCGCCGACCGGCCGCGCACGCTGTTCGTGGTGGGCGACCAGAAGCAGTCGATCTTTTCGTTCCAGGGTGCGGACCCCGAGGAGTTCGTCAACCTCGGTCGGCAGGTCGCCTTCACTGCGCGCTCGGTCAACTTCGCGTTCGCACCGGTGCCGCTGCGCTACAGCTTCCGCACGCTGCCCGAGCTGCTCGGCGCGGTCGATCGCGTCTTCGCGCAGCCGCTGCTCAGCGACGGAGTGATGGAGCCCGAGATGCTGCATCACACGGCGCGCGCCGATGCCGGAGGCATGGTGACGTTGTGGCCGCCGATCAAGGAGGTCGAAGACGAGATCGACACCGAGAACTGGCCGACCGAAGCGCCGAAGGTGCAGACGCAAAGCGCGCAGCGGCGCGTCGCCGAGCGCATCGCCAAGGAAGTGCGCGGCTGGATCGACAGCAAGAGGCCGCTCGGGCCGCGTGGCCGTCCCGTCACCGCGGACGATGTACTGATCCTCGTCCAGGTGCGCAGCGTGCTGTTCCACGAGATCATCCGCGCGCTGATCCGCGAGGGCATTCCGACGCCCGGCGCCGACCGCCTTGCGGTCACCACGCATATCGGCACGCTCGATCTGATGGCGCTAGGCGATGTGCTCAGTAACAGCGCCGACGATCTGCAGCTCGCGGCCCTGCTGCGTTCGCCGTTGTTCGATATCAGCGAAGATGACCTGTTCGACCTTGCGCAGCCGCGCGGCGAACAGGAGACGCTGTGGGCGGCGATGAAGCGCTCGTCGCTGCTGTCGGTCAGCACCGCATACAATCAGCTGCGCGAGTGGCGCAATCGGCTCGACTTCGAGCGCCCGTTCAACTTCTACAGCGATGTGCTGTACCGGCATGGCGGCCTCGCCAAGTTCCGTGCGCGGTTCGGGTCGGAGATCGACGACGTGGTCAGCGAGTTCCTCGAGCTTGCGCTGGCGCACGAGCAGTCGGAGCAGCCGTCGCTGATCGGTTTTCTTGCCGAGCTCAGGTCGCGCGAGGTCACCATCAAGCGCGAGCTCGCCGACACCGGCGCGGGTGTGCGCGTGATGACGGTGCACGGCGCCAAGGGCCTCGAGGCACCGATCGTGATCCTTGCCGACGCGGCGACCACCGAGGAGGGGCGCGACCGGCGCTCGATCTTCATGACGACGCAGCCGCCGCTGTTCATCCACGCATCGAGCAAGGCGCTGCACATCCCCGAGACGATGGATCATCGCCAGACCGCAGAGGACGCGCAGAAGGCGGAGTATTGGCGCAAGCTCTATGTCGCCATGACACGTGCCGAGGACGAGCTCTACGTCACCGGGTATCTCACCAAGGCGCGCGAGGGCGTGGGCAGCTGGTACGAAGCCATCGAGCGGGGTCTTCGCGACGAGTCCGAGGTCGTCCTCGATGCGGACGGCAACGAGACAGCGCTGATCTATCCGCGCAACAGGGTCGCGTATCTGCCGGCCCGCGCCAGCGAGTCCGAGGTGGCCATCACCGGCCCGCTCACCTTGCCGCCGCTACCTGCCTACAAGCTCCGCCGCATCGTGCGTCCGTCGCGCGCCGCCGATGACGTGGCGGACACAATGCGCGTGCTCGAAACCACTGCAGAGCGGATCCACGACCCGCGCGATCCCGAGGCGGCGCGCAAGGAAGGCATCGCGCTACACGCGCTGTTGCAGCATCTGGTCAACATCGACCCGGCCGAGTGGGACGGCGTTTCAGTCCGCGCGCTGGCGACGCTGCTGCCCGGCTCGCCGTCGCATGCGGCGATCCTCGCCAAGGCGCGCTCGATCCTCACCCGCCCGGAGCTGTCGCATCTGTTCGGCCCCGACTCCCGTGGCGAGCTGCCGATCCTTGCGCACGGCACGCGCGGCAAGGAGCCGATCACGCTTGCAGGCCGCATCGACCGGCTGGTGGTGAAACCCCGCAGCGTGCTGATCGTCGACTACAAATCCGATGCCAACCCGCCGGAAAATCCGGCTGGCGTGCCGGCGGCATACCTGACCCAGCTGGGCATATATGCGCTGGTTGCACAGCAGCTTTTCCCCGGCCATTCCATTGAGGCCGCAATCCTGTGGACGTCCTTGGAAACGCTCATGAATTTGTCACAATCGGCGCTGCGCGAGGCAGTGGCAGGTTTCACCATAGGGTGATAACACTTGTTGCGTCGCTGGACTCTTCCTAGCTTTTGGATCACACACCCGCCACTTCAAACCTGAAGGCGAAATCCCAAAGGGAATTCCTCAACATGACCACTCACGTTTCCGACGCCAATTTCGGCGAGGAAGTACTGTCGTCCAAAGAACCCGTGCTCGTCGATTTCTGGGCAGAATGGTGCGGCCCGTGCCGTGCGATCGCGCCCGTGCTCGAAGAGCTCAGCACTGAGCTCCAGGGCAAGGTGAAGATCGTCAAGCTCAACGTCGACGAGAATCCCTCGACCACCGTCAAGTACGGTGTCCGGTCGATCCCGACGATGATCCTCTACAAAGGCGGCGAAGCCGTCGACATGAAGATTGGTGCGGGCACGCCCAAGGCCGGTCTCTCCAAGTGGCTGTCGAGCTACGCCGCGTAAGCGACCCTCCACCACTGTAGGCAATCAGAAACGCCGCCCGGATGACCTCCGGCGGCGTTTTTGATTCTGAGCCACGAGTTATGGCCGCAGGCAGGATAGCGAAGCCGGGTGGAGGCGCGACTATGTGTTAGGAAGGTCAAAGGCAACGAGGTTGACAACGGAGCTGACCGTAAACATCACCGCCAACGTGAGTGCGATTACGACCACAAGCACCGGATAGATAAACCACTTCTTCCTCCAGACGCCCTCCGGATCAGGGAACCAGGCTATGGCCAAACGTTGAAACTTGGTGGGGATTACGAAGAGTATGAGCGAGATGCCAACCGCGGCGAACATTAGGTTACCAAGAAGGAGCAGAACTGGGGCTCCCCATGGGGCGTCGAGTAAGATCCGCTCACGCTGAGCTTGGAGTACGTTCATCAAGACCCCAAACCCGGCAAACGTCAGAATGGAGTTCGAAAACGCGAGGATCGCCTCCTCCCGTTCCAACCGCTTCTTGTCGCGCCGTTCTATCGCCTCCGAGCTTTCTTCCGCCATTTGACACCCCTAGGTCGCTGTGACGAAATCAAATGGGTGCATCTGCAAGAAGTTCAATCGGGCTTCTACGTTTCATTAACCGTTCCGGTCAGGTAGCGGCCCGCAATAGTCGTAAGGGTCAGTCGACACGCCCTCGATCAGGCCGACGGTTCTTGACTAATGCGGAACCACGCAAACCTATCCCTTCCCCACCCCGCCGACTCTTGTTAGCCTCCATCGTCACTTACCGATGGAGCGGATGCATGGGGCTGCAGGTCAACGACGCCAACTTCAAGGCTGAGGTGCTGGGCGCCTCTGAACCCGTGCTGGTGGATTTCTGGGCCGAGTGGTGCCCGCCCTGCAAGGCGATGGATCCGATCCTCGACGATCTGTCGGTGGAGCTCGCGGGGAAGGTGAAGATCGTCAAGCTCGACGTCGAGACCAACCCGGGCATTGTCACGCAGTACAATGTGCGCGCCATGCCGACGCTGATCGTGTTCAAGGACGGCCAGCCGGTGGACATGAAGGTGGGCGCCGGGCAATCGCGCGTCCAGCTCATCAAATGGCTCGACAGCCACGCCGCCTGACGTGTAGCGCGTTCCGGGCATAACCGGAGTGCCGCAATGACCAGCCGTCTTGAACGCGTCCAGGCCCGAATGGCCGAGACTGCAACCGATCTCATCGTGGTCGGGCCCTCGAGCCATCTGGTCTGGCTGCTGGGACTGTCGCCGCATGGCGACGAGCGGCCGGTGATGCTGATCGCGACGCGCGACAAGGCAGCGATCCTGATGCCGGCGCTCAATGCCGACAGCCAGCGCGGCCTCACCGACCTGCCGTTCTTCACCTGGGCCGATGCCGATGGTCCGAACGCTGCGCTCGCGGCGCTGCTTGCCGATCTCGGGGTGACGCAATCGGGCCTGCGCGTCGCGCTGGACGAGACGATGCGCGCCGATTTCGCGCTGCTGCTGCTCGGCGCGCTGCAGTCGCCCCGGCACACCTTCCTCAACGACACCGTGGGCTATCTGCGCGCGCAGAAGGACCAGCAGGAGTTTGCGCTGCTCAAGGCCGCGGCACGCATCGACGACGAGGCGATGGCGGCGGCGTTCGCCCATGCCAAGCCCGGCATGACCGAGCTCGAGATCGACGGCTTCATCCGCGACTTCTTCCGTTCGAAGGGCTCGCGGCCTGAGTTCGTGATCGTCGCCTTCGGCGAGAACGGCGCGTTCCCGCATCACCATTCGTCCGAGCGCGTGCTCAAGGCCGACGACACGATCCTCATCGACATCGGCTGCCGCATCAACGGCTACCCGTCGGACATGACGCGCGTCGGCTTCGTCGGCAGCAAGCCCGCCGGCTTCGACGAGGTTCACGCCGTCGTCGACAGCGCGGTGAACGCGGCGCTGGCCGCGGCGCGTCCCGGTGTCCGCGCCAGCGAGGTGGATGCGGCGGCGCGCGGCGTCATCACCGCGGCGGGCTACGGCCCCAACTTCCTCCACCGCACCGGCCATGGCCTCGGCATCGACGTGCACGAGCCGCCCTACATCACCGGCACCAGCGACACGATCCTGCAGGAAGGCCACGTCTTTTCGATCGAGCCGGGCGTCTATCTCGCGGGCCGTTTCGGCATCCGGCTCGAAGACATCGTGTTCATCGGCAAGGACGGCGCGATCACCCTGTCGGAGCTGCCGCGCGACGCGTTTGAGTCATAGACCGGCGTTCTATTAAATCTCGGACAGGTTGCTAACATTTCGGCAAGGAGAGCGATTCAGCGTCGCCTCTGCCACAATGTTGCCCAACACTGGGCCTGATTTCCGGCCCGCGCGCTGACCCGACGACCACCGCCGTCCTTGCGACGGGGCGAACTGCCGTCGGGAGGCTGCGCTGTTGGAGGCCGCAATGGCCATGCAACCGACCTTGTCTTCGACTGCTTCCCTCGCGTCCCGCGCGCGCGCTCCGTCGAGCCACGCCCCGGCGCGACCACCCAGTCGCTGACCTGATCCCAACAGCCTGAAGCTGCCTGACGCCGCACCCTTGGGGCGACGGCGAGGCGTCACGTCAACATCATCCGCTGCGCTCGAGGGGCGCCGCGGTGGAGGACCGCTCATGTCTCTCACTCTCACCAGATCGGCGAGCATCACGCTGCTCGCCCTGCTGCTGGCCACCGGCCCGGTGCTGGCGCAAGCCACCACCGTTACGTCCGCGACACCGACGCAGGTCGCCGACGCGTCCGAGCCGACCGGCTTCTGGCTCACGACGCCCTTTCCGGCGCTGACCCTGCCGATCGGCCAGAAAGCCACCATTCCGCTGACGCTGCGCAACAACGGCCTGCCGCCGCAGCGCGCCGCCATCCAGGTCGCCGGGCTTCCCGCCGGCTGGACCGCGACGCTCACCGGTGACGGCAAGCCGGTCAGCGCGGCCATCGTCGGTCCCGGCGACAACATCGCCCTCAACCTCGCGCTGGTGCCGCCGGCCGACGCCAAGGCCGGCGAAGTCGACGCCGACGTCAAGGCGACATTCGGCACGCAGACCGCTGAGCTTCCGATCGCCATCACGCTCGCAACACCGGAGGCCGGCAGCGTCACGCTGAAGCCGCAGCTGCCGGCGCTACGCGGCTCGCCCACATCGAGCTTCCAGTTCCGTATCGATGTGACCAACAACAGCCCGGCCGACGCGCTATTCAACCTCGGCACGCAGCTGCCGGCCGGCTTCACCGCCAGCTTCAAGAAGGGCTTCGACAGCGCGGAGATTACCGGCGTGCCGATCGCGGCGGGCAAGACCGAGACCGTGTCGCTCGACATCAAGCCCGGCACCGACGCGGCTGCGGGCGACTACCCGATCAAGTTTGCGGTGCTGTCGGGCGACCTTTCCGCCGCAACCGACCTCGGCATTCAGATCACCGGCTCGCCCGCGGTCGAACTGCAGGGGCCGGAGCAGCGCCTCAGCGGCGACACCGTCGCCGGCCAGCCCACGACACTCAACTTCACGGTCGCCAGCACTGGCTCGTCGCCGGCGCAGAACCTCAAGCTCAGCTCGTCGCCGCCGAATGGCTGGAAGGTCGACTTCTCACCCGCCGAGCTGCCCGCGCTCGACAGCGGCGCCACGCAGGACGTGCAGGTGACCATCACGCCGTCCGAGAAGGCCATCGCCGGCGACTACATGGTGCCCATCCGCGTCGCGGCCGATGGTGCCTCCAACAGCGTGAGCTTCCGCGCCACCGTCAACACCAGCACGCAATGGGGCATTGTCGGCCTGCTCGTCATTGCCGCGGCGCTGATGGTGCTCGTGGTCGCCGTCACGAGGTATGGCCGGAGATGAGCGACATCGTCATTTCCGCCCAGGGCCTCACCAAGCGCTACGGCAAGCGCACCGTGGTCGATCACATTGACCTGACGGTGAGCGAAGGCGAAGTGCTGGGCCTGCTCGGTCCCAACGGCGCCGGCAAGACCACGACGATCTTGATGCTGCTGGGCCTCACCGAACCAAGTGCGGGCACGGTGAGCATCCTGGGCAAGGATCCGCTGCGCGAGCCATTGTCGGTGAAGCGCGACGTCGGCTACCTCCCGGACGCCGTCGGCTTCTATGACAGCCTGAGCGCTCGCGAGAACCTTCGCTACACCGCCCGCCTGGACGGCCTGGCGGGCGCCGCGCTGGATGCCCGCATTGACGAGGCCCTCGGGGAGGTTCGCCTCTCCGATGTTGCCGATCGCCGCGTTGCCACGTTCTCCCGAGGCATGCGGCAGAGGCTGGGCCTCGCCGAGCTTCTGATGCGGCGCTGCCGCATCGCCATCCTCGATGAGCCGACATCGGGTCTCGATCCGCAATCGACGCACGAACTGCTCGAGATGATCGCGGGCTTCGCCAAGGGCGGCATGACCGTACTGCTGAGCTCGCATCTTCTCGATGTGGTGCAGACCATCTGCAGCCGCGTGGCGCTGTTCAACAGCGGTCGCATCGGCTTCGTCGGCACCATTGAGGAGCTGACCACGCGGGTCGCCGAGGGTGGGCTGCAGATCGATCTCGTCGCCGACGAGGTCGATGTGCCCGCCATCGTCGGCGGCATCGACGGCGTCACCGCCGTCACCTCGGCGCCCGATGGCCACTGGACCATCGCGGCCAGCAGCGACGTGCGGCCCGAGATCGCCAGCCGCATCGTCGGCAAGGGTGGCGCGCTCCGCAGCCTCGACGCGCACCGCATCGGGCTGGGCGAGGCCTACACCCGCTTCTTTGAGGAGAGAGCAACATGAAGCGCGAAGGATCGCCCCTGCAGGGCGCCCAGACCGTCGCCATCAAGGAGGCGGCCGACCACATCGGCAGTGCCCGCCTGCATCTGATCATGCTGCTGGTGCTGCTCGTTTCGGCAGGCGCCATCTATGCGGCTGTGGGCCAGATCAAGCAGACGACGGCGCAGGACCCGTACCTGTTCCTCAAGCTGCTGACGGTGGCGCAATCGCCGCTGCCGAGCTTTGCCTCGCTGCTGGGCTTCCTGTTGCCGCTCGTCGCCATCGGCCTCGGCTTCGATGCGGTCAATGGCGAGTTCAGCCGGCGTACGCTGAGCCGCATCCTGGCGCAGCCGATTTACCGGGACGCGCTGCTGTTCGGCAAACTGCTTGGTGGCCTCCTCGTCATCGCCATTGCGCTGCTCACGCTGTGGCTACTGACGACAGGCGCCGGCATTATGCTGCTGGGCCAGGCGCCATCGATCGAAGACATGGCCCGCGGGCTCGCCTACCTGCTCGCGACGCTCATCTATTCGGGCGTCTGGCTCGCGGTGGCGATCGCGTTCTCCACCGTGCTGCGTTCGCCCGCGACGTCGGCGCTCGCCGCGCTCGCGCTCTGGCTCGTGCTCTCGGTGTTCTGGTCGATGCTGGCGCCGCTTGCGGCCCAGGCTATTGCGCCGATCAACCCACTCGATCCGATGACGGCGCTCCACCAGTACGAGGTGCTGCAGGGCATCTCGCGCATCTCGCCGGCCAACCTTTATGGCGAGATCGCCTCGATCTTGCTCGATCCGAGCTCGCGCTCGGTAGGGCCGGTGTTCATGTCTCAGATGCAGGGTGCACTGATCGGCGCCCCGCTCTCCACCATGCAGTCCATCCTGATCGTCTGGCCGCAAATTGCGAGCCTGTTCGCCGCGATGGTTCTGCTCTTCACCCTGGCGTACACCCTCTTTCAACGCCAGGAAGTCCGGGCCTGACCTACCGGACGGACGGACCGGCCGCCTGTGCCCTCTCGCGGCCGGTCCACTTCCCCTTGCCGCAGCGAACGTTCTACACTCGCAGCCAAAAGGGAGAGTTCATGCGCGACGATCAACTTGCGGCCAAGCCGTTCAACCTCGACGGCGCCGCCATCGCCTGGGTGCGGGCTACACTCAAATCGCTGACGCCGGACGAAAAGATCCGCCAGCTGTTCAACCTCAGGCTCCGCGGCAATGACCCCGAGGCCTACGGCCCCGCGCGCGACTTCCGGCCCGGTAGCATCACCGTGACGCCGGGTCCGGATTGGGCCGCGCATCGCGCCATGATTGCCGAGTTCAACTTAGCCGCGCCGGTACCGCTGCTCGTCTCCGCCGATCTCGAGGGCAGTCGCATGAGCGTTGCCGGTGGCGGCGAGTTCCCCAACCCGCTGGCGCTCGCGGCCATCAACGACGTGGCGCTCACCACTTCGATCTCCGAAGCGATGGCCAATGAGGCGCATCACGTCGGCATCAACTGGTCGTTCACGCCGGTGCTCGACATCAACGAGAAGTTCAAGAGCGCGATCGTTGCAACGCGCGGCTTCGGCAGCGACGTTTCGACCATCGAGACACACGCCGTCGCGCAGATGCGCGCGTTCCAGAAGAACGGCGTTGCATCGGCGATCAAACACTGGCCCGGCGAAGGGTTCGACGACCGCGACCAGCATCTCGTCACCACGGTAAATCCGCTGTCGATGGAGGAGTGGGAGAAGAACTTCGGCCGGCTCTACCGCGCCGCAATCGAGGCGGGCGCGCTGAGCGTCATGGCCGGACATATCGCGCTGCCGTCGTTCATCCGCCGGCACAATAGCGATGCAGGCGTCGAGGCTTATCGCCCGGCCTCGATCAGCCGCGATCTGCTGGAGACGCTGCTGCGCGGCGAGCTCGGCTTCAATGGCCTGATCGTCTCCGACGCGACCGGCATGGCCGGCCTCAAATCATGGTCCTCGCGCGCGGACTATCTGCCGGAGGTCGTTGCGGCCGGCTGCGACATTATCCTGTTCGCCGACGACGCCGAACAGGATCGTGGCTACATCGAAGCGGCGCTGAAGGATGGTCGCTTGAGCTGGGAGCGTGTCGATATGGCCCTGACGCGTCAGCTCGCGCTCAAGGCCGCGCTCGGCCTCCACAAGCCCGCGCCCGCGCTGCCGGCGATCGACACCGCCGCCAACAAGCGCCTCGCCGTGGAAGCCGCGCGTCGCGCCCCGACGCTGGTCAAGGACACGCAGGCGCTGTTGCCGCTCGATCCGACGAAGCACAAGCGCGTACTGGTGTTCTCGTCGGGCATCGTCTTCCCGTTCTTCCCGCACCCCCTCCCCTTCGCGCTGCCAGACATGCTCAAATCAAAGGGCTTCGAAGTGACAATGGCCGAGAAGGGCAGCTGGGTGAACCCTAGTGATTATGACCTCGTCCTCTATTTGTTCGGTGAAGAGACGCTGCTGACGCGGGGCCACATCTTCCTCGACTGGCTGCGGCTCAATGGCGACTTCGTGACGTCGATGCAGCGCTACTGGACCGACGTTCCAACGCTGATGATCTCGTTCGGCTACCCGTATTATCTGTACGACGCCCCGCGCGCGCCGACCTACATCAATGCGTACTCGACGACAGACACGATGCAGCGGGCGGTGGTGGAGGCGCTGCTGGGCAACCATGCCTGGAACACGAACTCGCCGGTCGATCCATTCGCGGGGGATGAGCAGGCGAAGTACTGAGCCGCTCAATCCGGCGGCGTGCCGTTCCTGTCGAGTGCGTAGCCGCCGAGATACAACGACCCGCAGATCACCACCCGTGCGCCATTGACCTTGGCCGCCTCATCGATCGCCTGGCCGAGTGCGCGGAACGGCCGCGCAATCAGCCCTGCTTTCTCGGCTTCGTCGGCGATGTAGCCTGCTTTGTGGGCGTTCTCTTCGCCGGGGATCGTCAGCGTCAGCACGCTGGGGTTCAGCGCCTTGAACGGCTGGAGGAAATCGCGCGGTTCGCGCGTGTTCATCATGCCGAGGATGAGAACCAGCGGCTTCGGCCGTACAGCATTCATCTCCTCGAGCGAGCGCGCCAGCGCTGCCGCACCATGCGCATTGTGCGCGCCGTCGAGCCACAGCTCCGATGACGCTGGCAACTGGTCGCGCAATTTACCCTTGAGGGACTGGATGCGGGCGGGCCACACGACGGTCCTTAGGCCCTCGGCGATCTGCGCTTCGCTGATCGGCAACGCGAAGTGCCGTACCGCAGCGATGGCGAGCGCGGCGTTGTCGAACTGGTGGTGGCCGACGAGCGCCGGCGGCGGCAGGTCGAGCAGGCCGTCCTCGTCCTGATAGATGAGGCGGCCGTCCTGCGCGTAACCGTCATAGTCGCGGCCCTGCACAAACGGTGTCACGCGGAGCTTTGCCGCGGCGCGCTCGATGGCGTCGAGGCCTTCGTCGCGCTGCCGGCCGATCACCGCGGGTGCGCCGCGCTTCAGGATGCCCGCCTTGTGCGAGGCGATCTCGGCGACGGTGTAGCCCAGCCACTTCTGATGGTCGAAGTCGACCGGGGTGATGATGGTCCCAAGCGGATGGTCGATGACGTTGGTCGAATCGAAGTCGCCACCCAGCCCGACCTCGAGCAGCAGGTAGTCGGCCGGCGTCTCCGCGAACAGTTTGAGCGCGGCCGACGTGGTGATCTCGAACTGCGTAATGGGCTGGCCGGCATTGACGCGCTCGACCTCTTCCAGCGCGTCGTTGATCCGCCGCGTCGACACGAGCTTGCCCGCGAGCCGCACGCGTTCGTTGAAGCGCACGAGATGCGGCGATGTGTAAACGTGGACGCTCTTGCCCGCAGCTTCGAGCATGGCGCGGAGATACGCGATGGTGGAGCCCTTGGCGTTCGTCCCCGCCACATGGATGACCGGCGGCAGACGCTCCTGCGGATTGCCCAGCGCATTGAGCAACCGGTACTGCCGGTCCAGCCCCAGATCCATGAACCGGGGATAGAGCGTGGTCAAACGCTTGAGGATCGCATCGGTGCGGGACATCGTTGGCGAGATGCCTCAGTCGGGACGTCCTTCTCCCCTTGCGGGAGAAGGTGGCTGCGCAGCAGACGGATGAGGGGTGGGCCGCTCGCGCTGTGGCTGGGGCACACCCCTCATCCGCCCTTCGGGCACCTTCTCCCGCAAGGGGAGAAGGCCAGCACGGCATAGCTCTGAGTGTGAGAAGAAGTCCAGTTACTCCGAAGCAGCCAGCGCCACCGGCGCTTCGAGGTCGTCGTCGTTGGTCGCGCTCGGGACCGGCACTTTGGCCGGCGCGTCGCTGAGACCGACGGGCGACGCGGCGCCGGTGAACATGGCGACCAGCGAGCCGATGGTCGAGCGGAGGTTGTGGCGGTGCACAACCATGTCGACCATGCCGTGCTCGTAGAGATATTCAGAGCGCTGGAAGCCCTTGGGCAGCTTCTCGCGGATGGTCTGCTCGATGACGCGCGGGCCGGCAAAGCAGATCAGTGCGCCCGGCTCGGCAATGTGGACGTCGCCCAGCATCGCGTAGGACGCTGTCACGCCGCCGGTGGTGGGGTTGGTGAACACCACGATGAAGGGCAGCCCGGCATCGCGAAGGCGCAGCACACCGACGGTGGTGCGCGGCATCTGCATCAGTGACAGAATGCCTTCCTGCATGCGTGCGCCACCGGACGAGGCGAACAGCACGAAGGGCGTCTTGCTGTCGGCGGCCTTCTCGAGCCCGGTGATGACGGCTGAGCCCGCGGCCATGCCGAGCGAGCCGGCCATGAAATCGAAATCCTGCACCGCAACCGTCACCGGCTGCTCGTAGAGCCTGCCGGTCGCCACCAGCACCGCGTCTTCCATACCGGTCTTGACCCGCATGTCCTTGAGGCGGTCGACGTAGCGCTTCTGGTCGCGGAATTTCAGTGGATCGGTCGGCACGCTCGGAAGCGGCACGAGATCGTACTTGCCACCATCGAGGAAGGAGGCCAGCCGGTCGCTTGCCTTGATCTTCATGTGGTGGCCGGAGCCCGGCACCACCCACTGGTTCGCCTCGAGGTCCCGATAAAAGACCATCTCGCCCGACTCAGGGTCCTTGACCCAGAGGTTTTCGGGCGTTTCGCGCTTGTTCAGAAACGACCGGATTTTCGGGGGGAGAACGTTATCGATCCAGCTCATGGCGATCCTTCGCGGGCAATCGTGGCCCGTCTACGATGCGATTGTGGCAATATAGGCGCGTGACTTTCGGGGTGCAAATCTCACGAACGGACTTCCCCTCACCCGCCTCGCTGCGCGAGGCACCCTCTCCCCGTAGGGGCGAGGGGAAGAAAGAACAGCGCCACATCGTCCCCTCGCCCCTTTGGGGAGAGGGTGGCGCGCAGCGCCGGGTGAGGGGCGTCACGGACGCTACCCTCGTGCCCTCCTCGCCCCGCTCGCCAGTCCGGACACCAGCGTGGTCACGGCCGCCACGGTTCCGGCGGTTGCCTTGCCGTCGGCCAGCGAGCCAAGGATGGCGTTGCAGATCGCCGTGCCCACCACCACGCCATCGGCATCGCGGCCGATGATGGCCGCGTCGTCCGCCGTTTTGATGCCGAAGCCCACGGCGACCGGCAGGTCGGTGTGCGACTTGATGCGCTTGACCGCCTCGCCGACGGCCGCATGCGACTTGATCGCCGCGCCGGTGATGCCGGTCATCGAGACATAGTAAACGAAACCCGACGTGTTCTTGAGGATCACAGGCAGGCGGCGGTCGTCGGTAGTCGGCGTCGCGAGGCGGATGAAGTTGAGGCCAGCCTTGAGAGCGGGCACGCAGAGTTCGTCGTCCTCCTCCGCCGGCAGGTCGACGATGATGAGGCCGTCTACGCCGGCCGCCAGTGCGTCGGCGATGAACTTGTCGACGCCATGGATGTAGATCGGGTTGTAGTAGCCCATCAGCAGCAGCGGCGTGGTGGTGTCGGTCTTGCGCCACTCGGCAACCATGGCCAGCGTCTTGTTCAGGGTCTGGCCCGTCGCAAGCGCGCGCTGACCAGCCGCCTGTACGCCCGGACCATCGGCCATCGGATCTGAGAACGGCATTCCAAGTTCGATGAAGTCGGCACCGGCCTGCGGCAGCGATCTGAGGATCGACACGGACGTCGCGAGGTCTGGGTCGCCGGCCATGGTGAAGATACCCAGGGCCGGACGGTTGTCGCGTGCGCAGGCAGCAAAGCGATCGGCGAAACGCGTGGTCATTCGATCATCCCAAGCATGCGGCCAACCGTTTCGACGTCCTTGTCGCCACGGCCCGAGAGGCAAAGCACGATCGTCTCGTCCTTGCTCATGGTCGGCGCGAGCTTGATCACCTGCGCGAGGCCATGGGCCGACTCGAGCGCAGGGATGATCCCCTCCACCGCCGTCAGCAGCTGGAAGGCCTCAACCGCTTCCTTGTCGGTGATCGGCACATAGGTCACGCGCTTGGTGTCGTGCAGGAACGCGTGTTCAGGACCGACGCCGGGATAGTCGAGGCCAGCTGAAATGGAATGGCCTTCCAATATCTGTCCGTCCGCGTCCTGCAGCAGGAACGTGCGGTTGCCGTGCAACACGCCGGGGCGGCCGCCGGTCATCGAGGCAGCGTGACCGTTCTCGACATCGATGCCATGGCCACCGGCCTCGGCGCCGTAAATCTTCACCGAGGGCTCATCGAGGAAATCGTAGAAGGTGCCGATGGCGTTGGAGCCGCCGCCGACGCAGGCGACCAGCGCGTCAGGCAGGCGACCCTCGGCCTCCTGTATCTGTGTGCGAATCTCTTCGCCGATCACCTTCTGGAAGTCGCGCACCATCGCCGGATAGGGGTGCGGACCCGCGGCGGTGCCGATCAGATAGTAGGTCGTGTCGACATTGGTGACCCAGTCGCGCAGCGCCTCGTTCATGGCGTCCTTGAGCGTGCCGGCACCCGCAGTCACCGGCCGCACTTCGGCGCCCAGCATCTTCATGCGCAGCACGTTCGGCCACTGTCGCTTGACGTCCGTTGCGCCCATGAACACGACGCAGGGCAGATTAAACTTGGCGCACACCGTCGCCGTCGCGACGCCATGCTGGCCTGCGCCCGTCTCGGCGATGATACGGGTCTTGCCCATGCGACGCGCGAGGAGGATCTGGCCCAGCGTGTTGTTGATCTTGTGCGAGCCGGTGTGGTTCAGCTCTTCGCGCTTCAGGTACACCTTCGCACCGCCGAGTTTCTCGGTGAGGCGCTGCGCGAAATAGAGCGGCGACGGACGGCCCGCATAATGCGTGCGGAGGTCCGCCATCTCGGCGATGAATTCGGGGTCCACTTTGGCGGCGTTGTATTCGGCTTCGAGGTCGCGGATCAGCGGCATCAACGTTTCGGCGACATAGCGCCCGCCGAAAATCCCGAAGCGGCCGTCCTCATCGGGGCCGTTACGCAGTGAATTGGCCCCACTCAGCGGCACAGAACTCGCTCCCTTAGCCGTGCGCGGCGCGAGCCTTCTCGACGAAGGCGCGGATCAGCCCCGCATCCTTGACGCCCGGCGCCTTCTCGACGCCCGACGACACATCGACGCCCATCGGGTGCACTGCCTTGATGGCAGCGCCCACCGTGTCGGGCGTCAGGCCTCCCGAAAGCATGAAGCCCAGCAACGGGTCAAGCGCCTTGAGCAGCGCCCAGTCGAACGTATCGCCCAGCCCGCCGGGCCGGTCGGCGCCTTTGGGCGGCTTGGCATCGAGCAGGATGCGGTCGGCGCACTCGGCATAGCTCGCGACATGCGCGACATCCTCGGCGCTTCCGATGGGGCAGGCCTTGAGGATTGCAATGCCCGCTTCGTCGCGAATGGCCTCGACGCGATGCGGCGTCTCGGGCCCGTGGAGCTGGATCCAGTCGGGACCAAGCGCCGCGACCTGCGCGACGAGCGTGTTGTCCGGATTGACCAGCAGCACGCAGGTTTCGACCCGGCCCCGCGCCAGCGAGATCAGTTCGCCGATCGGATCGAGTTCGAGATGCCGCGGCGACCGCGCGAAATGCACGAAGCCAACCATATCGGCTCCGGCGTCGATCGCCGCATCGAGGAGAGCTTCTGTCTTGATGCCGCAAATCTTGATGATCAGGGGATCGGCCATCAAGTCCTCAGGGCTTCGCCAGATCGTCGACGGTGAGCGAGGGCCGGCGGATCGCGTTCATCTCGCGATTGAGCCGTTCGTTCTCGCGCCGATAGGTGCGTTCGTCGCGGCGATGCGGCGCCTGCGCGAACCAGGTCGCGATGCCGCCCAGCAGCACGCCGAACAGCAGCACCGCAAACAACACGAGGAACAGCGGCACGCCGACGCCCGGCGTGGTCAGCGCTTCGGATGGCACCAGCGGATTGAAGTTCACCACCACGAGCTGCCGGTTGGCGAGCGCGAAAACGATCATGACCAGGCAGAGTGGCACCAGCACGACCCAACCAACAATGCGTCTGATCATGAAGCTCTGTTCCGGATCCGTGAGCTAGCCCTTGTTGAGCCGCTCGCGAATCTCTTTGCCGGCCTTGAACTGCGGCACGTACTTCTCGCCCACATCGACCTGCTCGCCCGTCCGCGGGTTGCGTCCCAGACGGGCCGGCCGGTTCTTGACGGCGAAGGCGCCGAAGCCGCGCAGTTCCACGCGGTCGCCGCGCGCCATGGCATTGCCCACCTCGTCGAGGATGGCGTTGACGATGTTCTCGACGTCACGCTGGAAGAGATGCGGGTTCTCGCTCGCAAGCTTCTCGACCAGTTCAGACTTGATCATCTCGCCCCCGGGCGTTTGTCGCGACGGTAAAGGATAATCAGTGTTCCTCAGTCAGCGGCAACCTGCCAAAGCGAGACAAGCCCGTCAAGCAAAACGGGACCTTCCGAAGGAAGTCCCAGTGCCGCACGGGCCTGCCCGCCCAGATATCTGAGCCAGTTCATGTAGCCGGGCTGCTCGTTGGGATACCACGTGACCACGGGCAGATCGGCGGCGATCGACTTATTTGCCTCGAGCCAGGCGATGGCCTCGGACTCGCCGCCTACCTCGTCGACGAGCTTGTTCGCGATGCCCTGATTGCCCGTCATGATGCGCCCGTCCGCAAGGGGCAGCACGTCAGCGCGCGTCATGCCGCGACGCTCGGCAACGATGTCGACGAACCATGAGAACGAGTCGTCGACCAGCGACTGCAGCGACGCCCGCACCTCGGGCGACATCGGCTCGTCGATGTCCGGCTCGGCCTTCAGCGGACCCGATGCGACCTTGTCGAGATCGACGCCGATGGTTTGCATCAATTTGCTGGCATCGGTGGTCTGGAACAGCACACCGATCGATCCGACGATCGAGAGGCGCCGCACGAAGATGCGGTCCGTCGCGATCGCCGCCATATAAGCCGCCGACGCGCCGAGTTCCTTGACGTAGGAGACGACCGGCTTTTTGGCGCTGAGCTTGCGGATTGCTTCGTAGAGCTCTTCGCCCCCTGCCGTCGTACCGCCAGGCGAATTGATGGCGATCACCACGGCTTTCACGCTGTCGTCGTCGCCGATCGCTTCGAACGTCTTGAGCCGCGTCGGATCGGAGGCAATCGTGCCATCGATGACGATGCGCGCTATGGAACCGCTCGCCACGCCAGTGAGCCCATTCTCCGTCGCGAACCGACCGGCGCCCGCCAGCACCGCAATCACCAGCGCGATGAACGCCACCACCCGCCAGCGGAACCGCGACCGCCGGAGCGCGCTCGCGGCAGGGATGGCATGGCTGGGATCGATGATGGGATCGGACATAGAGGCCCTCGCAAGTCAGGCCAGCGGCTTAGCTGAGCGGGCGAGGGATTGGCAAGTCGTGCGGGCGCTAGCAACTTTCGCGCTTTTCGCCCATTGGTGAACTCTAGAGGGGCAAGCGATGACATCACCGAGTTCGGATACCACTGCGGCATCGCTGAGCGCCCCCCAGCGGTTGCCGCAACTCTATCGGGCGCTCTTTGCCGGCATCAATTCGGGCTTCTGTATCGTCGAAGTCGACCTCAATTCACCGTCGCCGCATGGCGCAACGCGGATCGACTACCGCGTCGTCGACGCCAACGCCGCCTTCTACGAGCAGACGGGCTTTCCCCAGGCAATCTTCGGGCAATGGCTGCGCATTGCGGCTCCGGCGCTCGAGGAAGAGTGGTTCCAGATTTATGGCAAGGTGGCCCGAACGGGCGAGCCCGCTCAGTTCGAGCAAGGCTCGGACCTGCTCGGCCGGTGGTTCAGCGTCTACGCCTTCTCCGTCGGCGAGCCGGAAGAACACCTCGTCGCTATCCTGTTCAGCGACATCACATTGCGACGCCGGGCCGAGCTGCAACTCCGCGAACTCAACGACACGCTCGAGATGCAGGTGGCGGCACGGTCCGCGGAGCGCGACCAGCTTTGGACGCTGTCGCAGGACATGCTCGCGCGGGCGGATTTCAACGGCATGATGTCGGCCGTCAGTCCCGCCTGGACGCCGGTGCTGGGGTGGAGCGAAGGCGAGCTGCTCACCCGTCGCTACGAGACCTTCATGCATCCTGAGGATGCACCCCAGACATTGGCCGCGATCGAGCAGATGGCGCGGACGCGGCAACCGAGCCGGTTCGAGAATCGCATCGCCACCACGACAGGCGACTGGAAGCACATCGAGTGGACAGTCGCGCCCGAAGCCGACGGCGTAAACTTCATTGCGGTCGGCCGTGACATGAGCCTGGTGAAAGCGCGCGAAGCCGAATTGCAGCAGGCTCAGGAGCAGTTGCGCCAGAGTCAGAAGCTCGAAGCCATGGGTCAGCTGACAGGCGGCGTGGCGCACGACTTCAACAATCTGCTCACGCCGATCATCGGGTCGCTCGACATGCTGCTTCGTCGCGGCATCGGCAGCGAGCGCGAACGGCGGCTGATGGACGGCGCTCTGCAATCTGCCGAGCGTGCCAAGACGCTGGTGCAACGATTGCTTGCATTCGCGCGGCGGCAGCCGTTGCAGCCGGTCTCGGTCGATATCGGCAACCTCGTCGAAGGCATGATCGGGCTGCTCGCCTCGACCCTCGGCCCGACGGTTGAAGTGCGCCTGCAACGAAAGGCCGGCCTGCCCCCGGCGAAGGCCGATCCCAATCAGCTGGAGATGGCCCTGCTCAATCTCGCGGTGAATGCGCGGGATGCGATGTCGGGTGGCGGTCAGCTTACGCTGGGGGTCGACGAGCGTCACGTCAAAGACCACGACGGCCCAGGGTTGCCGCGGGGGCGGTACGTCGCACTCAGCGTGACCGACAACGGATCTGGCATGGACGAGGCCACGCTCTCGCGGGCCGTCGAACCCTTCTTTTCGACAAAGGGCATCGGCAAGGGCACCGGCCTTGGCCTGTCGATGGTGCACGGACTTGCGGCACAGCTTGGCGGCGGGCTGACCATCGAGAGTAAACCGGCCGTCGGGACGACGGTGCGCCTTTGGCTCCCGGTTTCGTCCGATGCGGTGGCCAGCGACAACGCGACCGCCGCACCATCGGGTATGCGCCCCGGTCGTGGAACGGTGCTGCTGGTCGACGACGAAGCGCTGGTGCGGATGAGCACTGCCGACATGCTCGTGGAACTTGGTTTCGAGGTCATCGAGGCCGGCTCGGCCGAAGAAGCGCTCAAGCTCATCCGATCGGACCAGAAGCACGACCTCATCGTGACCGATCACCTCATGCCCGGCATGACCGGTGTCGAACTCGCACTGGCGTCGAAGTCGATCAATCCGGATGTGCCTGTGCTGCTGGTCTCCGGTTATGCGGAAGTCGACGGCGTCGCGCCGGAGCTGCCGCGGCTCACCAAACCCTTCCGCAATTCCGACCTTGCCCAGACGCTGGGAGAAATCATGCCCGGAGCGTGGCGCGAGCACACCACGGAATAGGCGCTCTGGTGCGGGAGATCACGCCACGATGAAGCATCCTCTGCCCGTGTCGTGAGTTACTGATTGCTTGGAGGGCCAATGGCGAACTTTCATTACAAGATCATCCCGATCGCTGCCGGCTGGCAGGTGCAGTGCAATGGCGACGCGGGCCCGGCTTACGCGGAGCGCGACGCGGCTGTCCTCGACACGCTGGCCATCGCCGACAAATGGCGGCAGGCCGGTCACCACGCTGACGTTCGCCTGTTCGACATGGATGGCGTGGGACAGGTGCTGACCTCGAGCGACGCCCGACTGTTCGGGAGCCACTGAGGGCTAGAGCCGGCGTACCATCAGCCGCGCGTTCGGCTCATAGGTCAGCAGCTTGGGAAACACTTCGGGGATGTCGGCAACTTCGAATTCGTGCCGCTCCCAGAAGCCCTGGCTGCCATTGACCGCCACGAGGCTCATCGTCGGAAAACCATGCGCACGGGCATGCTTGGCCAGCGCATTGGTGATGTAACTCGCGGCACCGACGCGGCGTGCCACGGGCAGCAGAGCGAGGTCGTGAATGTAGTAGGTATCCGCCGCAGCGGGCAGCTCGCCCAGCAGCGCATTGAGCCGCGGCAGCGTGCCCATCGCCCAGGGATGGCTCAGCACGTAACCGGCGGGACGCTCGTTCACTTCGAGCAGATACGAGCCGAAGTGATAGAGCCGCTGGCGCTCGGCGAGCACCTCGGGCGCTTCGAAGAAATCGGGGTGCACGACGTCGGCAATCTTTTGCACCGCGTCCAGATCGTAGCCCGTCATGGCGCGCCATGCGACGCCCGGAATTTTCATCGATAGACCCCAAAGACAAGGCCCGCACCGTTAGGCGCGGGCCTCATTCTCGTCAACTCGCGGTTGCGAGTGCTATTTCTTCTCGCGGTCCTTGAGCGCGGCGCCCAGGATGTCGCCGAGCGAGGCGCCCGAGTCCGACGAGCCGTAAGCGGCAACCGCTTCCTTCTCTTCGGCGATCTCGAGGGCCTTAATCGACAGCGCGATCTTGCCGGTCTTGCGATCGTACTGGGTGACGCGCGCGTCGACCTTCTCGCCCTTGGAGAAACGCTCCGGACGCTGGTCGTTGCGGTCGCGGCTGAGATCGGCGCGGCGGATGAACGCGGTCATCTCGGAATCCGCAATGCGGACCTCGATGCCCCCGTCATTGACCTCGGTGACGGTGCCGGTCACGACCGAACCCTTCTTGAGGCCATCACCCGACGAGTCCTTCTCATCGCCAGTGGCGAGCTGCTTGATACCGAGCGAGATGCGCTCCTTCTCGATATCGACGTCGAGCACCTTGGCCGAAACCATGTCGCCACGGTTGTACTCGTCGAGTGCCTGCTCGCCCGGCTTCTGCCAGTCGAGGTCCGAGAGATGGACCATGCCGTCCACATCGCCGTCGAGGCCGATGAACAGGCCGAACTCGGTCTTGTTCTTGACTTCGCCTTCGATGGTCGAGCCGATCGGGAATTTCTCGGCGAAGCTCTCCCACGGGTTCTGCAGGGTCTGCTTGAGGCCCAGCGAGATGCGGCGCTTGTCGGGGTCGACCTCGAGCACCATCACTTCCACTTCCTGCGAGGTGGAGACGATCTTGCCGGGGTGGACGTTCTTCTTGGTCCACGACATTTCGGAAACGTGGATCAGGCCTTCGATGCCCGGCTCCAGTTCGACGAATGCGCCGTAGTCGGTGATGTTGGTCACGCGGCCCGAGAACTTGGCACCCACGGGGTACTTCGCCTCGATGCCTTCCCACGGATCGGCCTGCAGCTGCTTCATGCCGAGGCTGATGCGGTGCGACTCGTGGTTGATGCGGATGATCTGGACCTTGATGGTCTCGCCGATCGACAGCACTTCCGACGGATGGTTGACGCGACGCCACGCGATGTCGGTGACGTGCAGCAGGCCGTCGATGCCGCCGAGGTCAACGAACGCACCGTAATCGGTGATGTTCTTGACCACGCCGTCGACGATCTGGCCTTCCTCGAGCTGCTGGACGATTTCCGAACGCTGCTCGGCGCGGCTCTCTTCGAGGATCGCACGACGCGACACAACGATGTTGCCGCGGCGCTTGTCCATCTTGAGGATCTGGAACGGCTGCGGGACGTTCATCAGCGGGCCGATGTCGCGGATCGGACGAATGTCCACCTGCGAGCGCGGCAGGAAGGCGACAGCGCCTTCGAGGTCGACGGTGAAGCCACCCTTGACCTGGTTGAAGATGATGCCTTCGACGCGCTGGTTGGCGTTGTACATCTCTTCGAGCTTGACCCAGCTCTCTTCGCGGCGGGCCTTCTCGCGGCTGAGGACAGCCTCGCCCATGGCGTTCTCGACGCGGTCGACATAGACCTCGACTTCCGAGCCCACCTTGATGGTGCCGTCACGGCCGGCGGCGCCGAATTCCTTGAGCGCGATGCGCCCTTCGGTCTTGAGACCGACGTCGATGATCGCGAGATCCTTCTCGATCGCGACGACCTTGCCCTTCACAACGGCGCCTTCGACGGCATCGTTGTCGACAAACGAGTCCATCAACAGGGACTCGAAATCTTCCTTCAAAGCTGCAGTAGCCAAATAACTCTCCGATTGCGCCCGGCGGCTTGTGTGAGCTGACCCGGCTTTACCGCCAATGCAAAAGCGGTCCGGTGCGCGAAAGCGCGAGCCAGCGATGTCGTGATGGTTTCCGGAGCCGGACCCTATGCGATGGCGAAGGGGCGGATGAGGAAGGTTGGATTAAGGAGCCTTTGGTTTGTCGGCCGGTCGAACCGCAAAAGTCTCGCAACTTTTGCTGACCAGCCTCCTAGGCCCCTGCCTTCCCGGCCATGACCCCGTCGACAATGGCGACGGCTGCGCGGAGTGCGGCCTCTATATCCAAGCGCGTCGTGTCCAGCAAGTGGGCATCGGGCGCCGGGTAGAAGCCGCCATTGGGGTTGGCGCGGTCTCGCGCGTCCCGCTCCATGATCTGGTGATAGAGAGCGTAACGGTCAACCTCCTGCCCCCTGGCTTCGAATTGCCGCGCCCGCCGCTCCATGCGCGCCTTGGCATCGGCCTCGATGAACAGTTTTACGTCGGCATCGGGGCAGATCACGGTGCCGATATCGCGCCCATCGAGCACCGCTCCGCCCGGCTGGCGGGCAAAATCGCGCTGATACTGCCGCAGGGCCTCGCGCACGGGGCCGATGACCGCGACCTTGCTCGCGAGGTTGCTCGCCTCGACGCTAGTCAGCCGGTCGATATCGCTCAGCCGCCCGGCATCCAGTGCCCGGGCCGCAGCTACCGCCCGCGCCTCGAATTCAGGCGTCCCGAGCGCGTCGCGGACGGCGAGGCCCACGGCGCGGTAGAGCAGCCCCGTATCTAGATGCGGCAGCCCGTAGTGCCGCGCGAGCCCCTGCGCCAGCGTGCCCTTGCCGGAGGCGGCCGGTCCATCCACTGCGATGATCATGTCCGATGACCAATCGTATCGGCGGCGGGCGGTCAAGCGGCACCCCAGGCGATACCTCACAGAGCCATGCGGCCAAAGCACGGGAGAGCCCGGAAACCGCCGCGCTTTTGCGTTTGACAGGGCACCGCTTTCGCCCTAACCGGACTGACCCAAGCGGGCGGCGGCCCGCCTTTCATTCACCTTCACGAGGAAGAGCCTTGGCCAATCAAGACCGCGGCACCAAGCGCGAAGACCCCGAAACCGGCAAGAAGTTCTACGATCTGAATAAGGATCCGATCGTCTCGCCCTACACCGGCAAGTCTTATCCGCGCTCCTATTTCGAGCAGAACGCCGTCACGCCGCGCAAGGCGGGCCGCGATGAAGAAGAGACCGAGGACGAGGAAGTCGAGGTCGAGGAAGTGACCGCGGCGCCGTCCGACGAGCCCGAGGTCATTTCTCTCGAAGACGCCGATGCCGAAGAGGCCGGTGAAGAGAACGGCGAAGAGATTCCCGATATCGAAGACGCTGAAGACGTGGAAGACATCGGCGAAGACGATGCCGACACCTTCCTCGAAGAAGACGAAGAGGAAGAGGGCGACCTCGACTTCGACGTCGGCGGCGGCGACGAGCGGTAACAGCCAGAGGGCTGATTGCCTGCGGACTAAAATGCCGCTTGCGTCCCTCGGGACGCTCGACTAGACAACACCCGCGCCGCGACGGGCAACCGCCGCAGCGTTCCCAAGACTACCTTGGCTGTGGGGCCATAGCTCAGTTGGGAGAGCGTCTGAATGGCATTCAGAAGGTCGTCGGTTCGATTCCGATTGGCTCCACCATCCGCCTGATAAGTTCCCTACATTGCAGTTGACTGGCGACGGCAAGCGGAACGGTTGACGTTCGAGGTCAGCCTTCTCGTTCTGTCGTCACCGTCACCGCCAGGTTTACCGGACCCTCGGCGCCGTCGCGGATGCGGATGTGGAAGTCGGTGGTGTTGGAGGAAAGGAGGCTTTCGCGGGTCATGTCGACCAGGGCGCGGCGGGCCTCGGCGATCGCCGCCTCCATGTCGACGAGTTCGAGGCCAACATCGTCCTCGTGAATGCCAGTCTCGTCGCTGACATCGAAGTAATAGCGCGGCATTCTAGCGTGGCTCGTTGCTGAGATGGAGATAGCGCGTGTCGAAATGAGCGCGGCGCCTGAGCCCGTCCAGATCGAGAATCGTGAGCTGCTGATTCTGCCAGGTGAACAGTCCCTCCGAGCGCAGTTGCTGCAGGCTGCGGTTGACATGCACCGCGGACAGTCCGAGAGCCTCGCCGATGACGATCTGCGTCAGCGGCAGGGTGAAGCTGTTGCCATCGATGACGCCGGCAATCGTCAGCCGCAGATGTAGTTCGCAGATCAGATGCGCGAGCTGTTCGGGCGCCGGCCGCGCCGCCGCTACGAGCCATTCGCGATAGATCGAGCTGTCGATCAGCGTCATCAGCCAGAGCATGCGCGTCAGATGGGGATGGGTTTCGGTCAGCCGCCGTAGATGCTCGTGCGGGAAGCGGACGACATGACAGGCCGAGAGTGCGCCGACGGAATGGTCCATCGTCTTGAGCAGGAGGCTCGGCAAATCGACAAAGTCGCCCGGCACATGGATGGCGGTGATCTGCCGGCTGCCATCCTCGGAGTCTCGGTAGCGCGTGGTGTAGCCATCGACGACCAGCATCGACGTCGTCGGACGGTCGCCCTCACGCACCAGATCTGCACCAGCCGGATACGCTACATCCTCTCCGGCACAGGCCGACAACGCCTCCACCTCCGCGTCGCTGATCGCATCACGGATACGGAGCTTCCGCACAAAGGTTGAAAGGCGAGGATCGCTGGCCATTTGCTCACGGAGTTTGCTCCGCAACGCCTGGCCAGCTCGCGCGTTCCAGTGCGCATTAACATTGGTTATTTCCCGTCCCGCGAGGCCGTGACAGACGGGGGACATGATCGATTCCAACGACGACAGGAAGCCTCGGCGAGAGAGTCCAACCTCGGTCCTTCACTCGCGCGCCGCAAAGGGCCTCATTGCCGATGCCCACGAGCATCTGGGGGACTGGCAGGCCGAGACCATCAAGCTCGAAACCAGCGCGCTCCGCCTGGACAGGACGCGGCGGCCCGACCCAAGCCTGGCCGCCGCAACGCGCTCCTTGCTCAACCAGGTCGCGGCGCAAGCGGCGGCGCTCAATCTGGCCGCATCGACCTCACCTGCCGAGATCGCGACGCACAGCCGCGTGACCGACACGCTCAAGATCATGGAGCTGCTGACCCGCCGGCTCGAAAAACTTCTCGAGACGCTCGGGGAGACGCGCTGAGCGCCCGAGCGGAACGCACGATCGCCGAGCATGTTATCCCGGCGGCAAACCAGGTGACGACGTGACCCCCGACGGAATCGACGAAGAAGACGTCCGACTGACAGCCTACTTCCTGTGGGAGCAGGAAGGGCGTCCGAACACCGACCCCAGCGACTTCTGGCACAAGGCGCTCGAAATCCATCGGCGCGCGCACGCCAGCACGCTCGAGCTCGAGGAAAGCCTCGCGCAGCAGCAGCGCGAGCGGGCGGGCCCGTCCTCCGACTAATATGTCGTCCGGCCGCCGCTCAAGTCGAACACGGAGGCGGTGGTGAAGGAGTTTTCCTCCGACAGCAGCCACACGACCATCGCGGCGATCTCCTCGAGTTCGACGAAGCGGTCGCGCGGAATGCGCACACGCATGTACTCAATGAACTCCGGCGTCAGCCCATCGAGGATCGGTGTCTTGGCGGTGGTGGGCGTGATCGCGTTGACCGCGATGTTGTTCTTGGCGAGTTCCTTGCCCAGCGACTTGGTCAGCGCAATGACGCCGCCCTTGGCCGCGCTGTAGGCGCCAAGACCGGGGTTGCCCTCCTTGCCTGCGACCGAGGCGACGTTGACGATCCGCCCGTAATTCTGCGCCATCATTGCCGGGATCAGCGCACGGCAGACGTTGAATGTCCCGGTTAGGTTCACCGTGACGACGCGAGCCCAGTCGTCGTCCGCGTATTCGGCGACAGGCTTGACCGGCCCGGTGATGCCCGCCGAGTTTACGAGGCCGTCGACATGACTCAGCGCCGCGAGCGTCGCCTCTGCCGCAGCCTTGACGCTGGCGGATGCCGATACATCGACGCCGAACGCTACCGACCCGCCGCCTAGCGCCTTGGCCGCCTCGGTGGCCCTGTCGAGGTTGAGGTCCCAGATGGCCACGCGCCCGCCGGATGCAACCACGCGCGCGCCGATGGCATAGCCGATGCCCTGCGCGCCGCCGGTGATCACGACGTTTCGGTCCGCCAAGTCGATACGATTCATTCAGAATTCCTCCACAATCCGCATTTTGTCAGAGACACCGCCCGCATCCAAGTGACGCGTTGCACGTTCTAGAGGTCTCGACCCTTCTAGGAGAAGAACAAATGGTTGGTGTTGGTTGGATTCTGGCGATCATCATCGGCGGTGTCGCCGGCTGGATCGCCGAAAAGGTGATGCACTCGAACATGGGTCTGTTGATGAACATTGTCCTGGGCATTGTCGGCGCCATCGTCGGCAACTTTCTCCTGACGCTCATCTTCGGCGCGACGGCAGGCGGCATCGTCGGCCAGTTGCTCGTGGCGGTGCTCGGCGCGTGTCTGCTCATCATCATCGCTCGCGCGATCAGGGGCGGCCGCCACGGGGTCGCCTGAACGATAAACCGAACAAGCAAAGAGGCCGCCGCTTTCGGCGGCCTTTTCGTTTGAGGGCGCTGGTCTTGGCCTTTCGATCGTGAAAGAAATCGCAGCCTGTCGCGACCACAGCATGAGCCCACGAAATGTCCCGCCCGATCTACGCCGACCCCACTCTCGACGGCGCGGCCGACCCCACGCTCGTCCGACGCCAGGGCAGCAACGAATGGTGGATGTTCTATACCAACCGCCGCGCGTCGCATGAGGGCCCCGGCGTGCAGTGGGTGCACGGCAGCCCGATCGGCGTCGCGGTGTCAACCGATGGCGGCGCGACCTGGAGCTATCGCCACGACGTCGCTGGTCTCGACGATCCCGCCGATCTGGGTCTCAACACGCACTGGGCGCCCGAGGTGATCTTCGAGCTCGGCGAGTACCATATGTATCTGAGCTACATCACCGGCACGCCCGACCGCTGGCCCGGCTTCCCGCGCCACATCGTGCATTTTACCAGCCCCGACCTCGTCGTGTGGACGCGGCGCGGCGTCGTCCCGCTGAGTTCCGATTTCGTCATCGACGCCGCGGTGGCCAAATGCCCCGATGGTCTCTACCGGCTCTGGTACAAGGACGAAGGCAACGGCTCGTGCACCGGCGTTGCGACCAGTACCGACCTCTACGATTGGACCGTCGAGGGCGTAGCGATCCCCGGCGAGCGCAATGGCGGCGTCGGCCATGAGGGCCCGAACGTCTTCGCGCTCGAGGGGTCCTACTGGATGATTGTCGACGAGTGGCGTGGCCAGGCGGTGTTCCGCTCCGCCGACGGCAAGAGCTGGACGCGACAGGGCATCATCCTCGCTGAGCCCGGCAGCGACCCGGAGGACAAAGAGATCGCGCGCCATGCCGATGTCGTCGTGCAGGACGGCTGGGCCGCGCTGGTCTATTTCACCCATCCCAACACCAGCGCCGACCATACCGCCGAGATGAACACCGCATTCGCCCGCCGCAGTGTGATCCACTGGGCGCGCCTCACCGTTGTCGACGGCGTGCTGCTCTGCGATCGCAATGTCGGCACTTTGACGCTCGCATAGTTGCTGGCGTTCGTTGCCGCCGCGGCGGCAGGCAGATAGCTACAATTGTCAGTCTGTTAAACATATCTTAGGTCTGCCGTTTAAGCGTTCATACCGTTCTGTATGCGACCTTCCCCAGAGAGTTGGAGGCTCGCAATGAGAACGAAGTTGCGCGGTGTGTTGGCGGTGTTGTTCCTGACGCTGTCGACGGGCATGGCACTGTCCGATGACTGGGAGGCCGTGCGCCTCCGCGGTCAGGTATTGCAACTCGTGGAGGGCGAGTGGCAGAAACTGAGCCGCGGCGACAAGGTACCGGACAGCCGCGCAATACGGACGCTGCACAATGGCAGCGTTGAGTTCCAGCGCGGCGAAGAGAGCGTCACGCTCGGCATCGATACCCAGATCCAGATTTACGACAAGGTCAGCAAGCGGCCATTCACGACCGTGAAGCAGTACTTTGGTGCGGTAACAGTCGAGGCTGAGGTTCAGCAGGTCCAACACTTCGCCGTACAAACGCCATACCTCGCTGCCGTTGTGAAAGGTACGAAGTTCACCGTGACGTCCGGCGACAAGGGCGCGAGCGTTACGGTTCATCGCGGTTCCGTACTTGTCGAAGAAAGCAAAAGCCGGAACAACGTTACGATTACCGCCGGTCAATCTGCCTCGGTCGAGCAGGGTAGCGACAGACCAATCGTCTCGGGTGGCGCATCTCGCATCCTTTCCGACCTCCTGCCCCCCAAACCAGCGCTAGCGGACGAGCCGGAGGACCCATCATACCTGGATGACGAGTCCGGCATACTGCCGAAACCGAGCGACTTACCGAAGCTGCCCAAACTGGGCGACTTACCGAAGCTACCCAAACTGGGTGAGGCGCGCAGGCGGGGGGACCGAGCAACCACGCCTGGCTGATTTGGACCACCCCGCCCACATCTTCCGACGACCATTTCTCCAGGTCGCGCTCGGGGGCGCGGTACTGATTGCGGCGACGCTGCTCGGTACCTTCGCTCCGCTCGACAATAGTCTGCGCGGCGTGCGCTTCGGTCTCTCGTCGATCCCGGCGACCGGCAACACGGTCTTCGTCGACATCGACGCGGCGAGCCTTGAGAGCGTCGGCGTCTGGCCCTGGCCACGCAGCATCCATGCGCAGGTGCTGGACGAGTTGATGGCGCTGGGGGCTGACAAGGTCGTGTTCGACGTCGATTTCGCCGTCGCGTCCGATGCCGCCAGCGATATCGAGTTTGAGCGCGCCCTCTCCGACGCCGGCGGCTACGCGCTGCTCGCGGCCTTCCAGCAGCAGCAGGTTGGCACCGACTTGCCCGCGGTCAACATGCCGCTGCCGCGCTTTGCGCAATACGCGGACCCGGTGTCGGTCAACGTCAATCTCGATTCCGATGGCATCGTCCGCGCCTATCCGCTCGGCATGTGGCTGGGTGGCCGCTGGGTGCCCTCGATCGCTGCCGTCTTTAGCGGGCTGAGCCCGACGGCCCAGGGCCAGTTTGGGATCGACTATTCGATCGATCCGCAGACGGTACCGCGGATTACTGTTCGCGACCTGCTCGCCAAGCGCGTGCCCGCAGAGGCTGTTGTCGGACGAAACGTGGTGATCGGGGCCTCGGCAGTCGAGCTCCGCGACCTCTTCGTAGTGCCGCGCCACAGTATCCTACCCGGCGCCCTGTTGCAGATCGTGGCCACCGAAACCCTGCAGCAGAATCGCGCACTGGTCGGTATCGGCCTATGGCCCGAACTGATTGTCCTGTCGATGCTCATTGGCCTCGGCATGTGGCTGCGCTCCGGCCGCCCGCTCTGGGTCGTCGTTCTAACCGCAATCGTTCTCGCCGTGGGTGCCGAGATCGGCGCCGCGCTGCTCCAGATCCACGCAGCCCGGCTTGCCGACACGGCGGCCATCCATATCGGCCTTTCCGCAATCGCCCTCAGCGCGCTGATCGACGAAGTCCGCAAGCGCGGCGAACAACATGCCCGCGCCGCACGCGAGCGCGATGCTGTACGCGTCGTGCTCGACCGCGTCATCAACGACAATTTCGATGCGATCGTTATCGTGCAGGATGATGGTCGCATCGTCTCGGCCAGCCAGTCGGCGGGGATCCTACTCGATCGCCCCCTAGCCGGGGAGATCGCTGACGACATGTTGCCCACCGATCTCGCCACTGCGGTCAAGACCTGCTTTGCCAAGGGCAGCGCCACGGCCAATCGCGAGCTTCACATCGCCACGCCTCTCGGCGAACGGCTGATCGAATACGCGGTGACACGCTCAGAGATCGAGCTCGACAAGTCGCGGCGCGTGGTGGTCAGCTTAACCTTCCGCGATATCACCGAGCGCCGCGCCGCCGAGGACCGCCTCCGCTACCTTGGCACGCACGACCCGCTCACCGGCGCGTTGACGCGCGGCGCCTTGTTGGAGCAGGCGCAGCGTACTCTGGCTCGCGGTGAAGGCCTCTCGCTCGTCATTCTCGACTTGCGCCGCTTCCGCGCCATCAACGACACGCTCGGCCACAGCCAGGGCGACATCCTGCTCCGCCTCGTGGTGCAGCGCCTGCGCAACATGGGGCCCGATGCGGTTGCGCGCCTCGGCGGCGACAGCTTCGCGTTGCTCGCACCGATGATGGGTGCCGCGACGCTTGAGGGATATTGCGAAAGCATCACCGAGTGGCTGAGCTTTCCCTACCAGCTCGAAGGCGGCCATAGCGCGGTCATCGCCGCCTGCGCTGGCGCCACAACGTCGACGCTCTCGGGCACGGCCGCTGAGACCCTGTTGAGCCACGCGGACATGGCCTTATCCGAGGCAAAGCAGAGCGCCGCCAATGGCGTGCGGTTGTTCCAGCCCGGTATGGACGACAAGCTCCACGCGAGCCAGAACATGGACGCCGCACTTCGGGAAGCGATCCGCCGACGGGAATTGACCCTTGCCTACCAGCCGCAGATCGATCTCACGACAGGCCGGATTGTCGGTGCCGAAGCCTTGAGCCGGTGGACCGATCCGACCCTCGGCGTCATCTCGCCGGCGCATTTCGTCGCCGCTGCCGAAGAGACGGGACTCATCGTTGAACTTGGTGCCATGGTGCTCGAAACGGCCTGCCGCGAGGCCGCCACCTGGCCATCGCATATGCGCGTCGCCGTCAACGTGTCGCCAGTACAGTTCGAGCTGTCCGACGTCGCGGTGACGGTCGAAACGGCACTCCAGAAGTCCGGACTCGATCCACGTCGCCTCGACATCGAGATCACCGAAGGCGTGTTCGTCCGCAATGCGTCGCAGGTGACCGAGACGTTGGAGATGATCCGGGCGATGGGCGTCGGCATCGCGCTCGACGATTTCGGCACGGGCTACTCGTCGCTCGGCTATCTCGGCCGCCTGCCCATCGACAAGATCAAGATCGATCAGCGCTTCGTCCGCGAGCTGCCTGATGGCGACGAGTCTGCCGCCATCGTGCGAGCCGTGATGGATCTGAGCCACGCGCTCAACAAAGCTTGCGTCGCCGAGGGTATCGAGACCGAGCGGCAGGCCGCGTTTCTCCGCCGCGCGGGCTGCGAGTTCGGGCAGGGCTTCCATTTTGGCCGCCCGATGAACGCAACAGCGCTCGTTGCCGCCGCGATCGCCTCGTCGCCGAAGACTGTGGACGCCGCCGTCGCCTGACAGCAGGCGCAGGAGAATCGGCTAGGCTTCCGAAATGGAGCACCACCTGCGCTTTGCTGGAGCCGACGAGGGCGCGCAACGCGCCGAGCTTGAACGCATCATCCGCTCGAGCCCACTGCTCATGGACGTGCTTGTCGGCTTGCGTGAGGACGGCGCGCCCGATCATCTGCTGGTCGCAGGCGCCCTCTACAATCTCGTCTGGAACCGTCTTAGCGCCCGCCCGGACCTTACGGGCATCAATGACATCGACGTTTTCTACTTCGACGCCAGCGATCTGAGCTACGAGGCCGAAGATGCCGTCATCCAGCGCCTCGCCAGGCGCTTCGCGGACGCGCCGCTGCCGGTCCAGGTTCGCAATCAGGCGCGCGTCCATCTGTGGTTCGAGCAGAAGTTCGGCTCGCCGTTCACGCCACTCGGCTCGTCGGCCGAAATGCTCGGCCGCTACGCGAGCAAGTCCCACGCCATCGCCGCCCGACTCGAACCCGATGACAGCATGACATTGCTCGCCCCATTCGGCCTCGACGACATCTTCTCGATGCGGATCACGCCGAACCCCGTGCTCGCCAACAAGACGGCACACGATGCAAAGGCTGCGCGAGCCAAATCGATCTGGCCGGAACTGACGGTCGTGCCGTGGCCGGAGTGTTAAGCTCCTCGAGCATCGACCAACTCACCGAACCTGCCCCACCCCCGGTGTCTTCCCAGCGAACGCTGGGACCCAACTCAACGTTTGCGCCGGCGGATGCCTGGATCCCTGCTTTCGCAGGGGAGTCGGAGGATGAGCAGGTCAGCCTGACGCCAACCAGCCAATGTTACGCGAACACACTCGCGCCACGGTCGGCCGCGCCAACAAGTGAGCGGAACCCGGCGAATAGCTCGCGGCCCATGCCGAAATGCTCGTTGCGCAGATCTTCGGTCGCCGGCGTGCGGCTCATCAGTTCGCGCTCGTCGCCGAGGAAGGTGAGCGTGCCGGCCTCGGCATCGAGGCGCAGCATGTCGCCGTCGCGCAGCTTGCTGATCGGTCCGCCGTCGACGGCCTCCGGCGTCACGTGGATCGCCGCCGGCACCTTGCCCGATGCGCCCGACATGCGCCCGTCGGTCACCAGCGCCACCTTGAAGCCGCGGCCCTGCAGCACGCCGAGCGCTGGCGTCAGATTGTGCAGCTCCGGCATGCCGACGGCCTTGGGGCCGGCAAAGCGCACCACCGCGATGAAATCGCGGTTGAGCTCGCCGGCCTTGAACGCCGCCTGCAGGCCCTGCTGGGTATGAAACACCCGCGCCGGCGCCTCGACGAACCGATGTTCGGGCTTGACCGCCGAGACCTTGATCACCGACTTGCCGAGATTGCCGGTGAGCAGCTTCAACCCGCCCGAAGATGAGAACGCCGTCGACACCTTGGTCAACACCTTCGGATCGCCGGATTCGTCGGGCGCAGGCGTAAAGGCCAGCTTGTCCTCGATCAGTTTCGCTTCGGCCGCATAACCGGAGAGCCCACCACCGAACACGGTCTTGACGTCTTCGTGGAGATGACCGCTCGCCAGCAGCTCCTTGATCAGGAATCCCATTCCACCCGCTGAGTGGAAGTGGTTCACATCGGCGATGCCGTTGGGATAGACGCGCGCCAGCAGCGGCACATCGGCGGAGAGATCGGCCATATCCTGCCAGGTCACCTGCAGCCCGGCGGCCGCCGCGATGGCAATCAAGTGCAGCGTGTGGTTGGTCGAACCGCCCGTGGCGTGCAGTCCAACGAGCCCGTTGACGATCGCCTTCTCGTCGATCACGTGACCGACCGGCGTGTAGTCGTTGCCCTCGGCCGTCAGCGACAGCGCTCGCTTGGCGGCTTCGCGCGTCAGCGCATCGCGGAGCGGCGTGCCGGGATTGACGAAGCTCGCGCCCGGCAGATGGAGACCCATGATCTCCATCAGCATCTGGTTGGAATTGGCCGTGCCATAGAAGGTGCAGGTGCCCGCCGAGTGATACGACTTGGCCTCGGACTCGAGCAGCTCCGCCCGCCCGACCTTGCCTTCGGAGTAGAGCTGGCGCACGCGCGCCTTCTCGTCATTGGGAATGCCCGACGGCATTGGCCCGGCGGGCACGAAGACTGCCGGCAGATGCCCGAAGGTTAGCGCGCCGATCAGCAGTCCCGGCACGATCTTGTCACAGATGCCGAGGAAGACCGCCGCATCGAACATGTTGTGGCTGAGCGAGATCGCCGTCGCCATCGCGATGACGTCGCGGCTGAACAGGCTGAGGTCCATTCCCGGCTGGCCCTGCGTGACGCCGTCGCACATCGCGGGCACGCCGCCCGCCACCTGCGCCGTCGCGCCGATCGAGCGCGCGGCGTCTTTTATGATGTCGGGATAGAACTGATAGGGCTGATGCGCGCTCAGCATGTCGTTGTACGAGGTCACGATGCCCAGGTTCAGCGATTTGCTGCCGGCGAGCTTGGCCTTGTCGGACGGCGAACACGCCGCGAACCCGTGCGCCAGATTTCCGCAGCTGAGCGCGGTGCGATAGACGCCCTTGGCGCGAGCGGCATCGAGCCGGTCGAGATAGTCGCGACGCGTCTCGGCGCTGCGTGCCGCGATGCGATCGGTCACGTCCTGGATAGCCTTGCGGACAGACATGTCAGTCTCCTAAAGCGCTTCAGGAAAAGTTGCAGACTTTCCGGTTCGAAGCGCGCTCACATAAAGGACCTAAAGACCGTCGCCGTTTGCGAAACGGCGGGGTGCTCTAGGGGCACCAATAGATGCTCAACGGTGTTTGGGTCTGGCGCAGAATAGCACGCACCGGCAAGTCCTCTACGGGACCTTCTGCCTCAGCCCGCTTCAGCGTCTGGACCTTCTCTTCCCCCTCGATGTGCACGTAGAGCGCCCGCGTCGCGAGCAGCCGCTTGAGCGTCAGCGTGACGCGCGGCTCCCCCGCTCCCGGCGCCCGGATCGCGATGACCGGCCCCTCAACCGTCAGCGCCTCGGCGAGTGTGTCCCCACCGGGGAAGAAACTTGCCGTATGTCCGTCATTGCCCATACCCAGGATCACCGCATCGAACGGCGTGGGCACGGAAAGCTGGGCGTTGCCGGCCGCTGTGGCATCGGGCTCGACGCCACCCTGGTAGAGCGGCACGAACCTTGCCGCCGAAGCCGGACCCTGCAGCAGGTTTGCCTTCACCAGCCGACCGTTCGAGCGGTCCGAGGTCTCATCGACCCAGCGCTCGTCGACGAGCGTCACGGTCACCTTGTCCCACGATACATCGGTGCGAGCGCCCAGCGCCTTGAAGAAGCGCGCCGGAGTCGAGCCGCCCGACACGGCAAGCGACGCAGCGCCCCGCGAGGCGACGCCTGCCTTGAGGTTGCCGGCCACCGCCTCGGCGAGAGCATCGGCGAGTTGCTGCTTGTCGGCGAAATCGCGGCGCGTCGGCCCCACTCAGTCGTCCTCGTGCCAGGTGCGGCCATCACGCTCGATCAGCGCTACGGCAGCCGACGGGCCCCAGGTGCCCGCATGGTAGAGATGCGGCTGGTCCTTGGACGCGTCCCAGGCCTCGCGGATCGGGTCGACCCAGATCCAGGCCGCCTCGAGTTCGTCGCGGCGCATGAACAGCGTCTGGCTGCCGCGGATGACGTCGAGCAGCAGGCGCTCGTAGGCTTCCGGCGTGCGCTCGGTGAAGGTCGCGGCGAAGCTGAGGTTGAGCGGCTCTTCGCGAAGGCGCATGCCGCCCGGTCCCGGATCCTTGATCATCATCAGGAGCTTCACGCCCTCGTCGGGCTGAATGCGGATGATCAAGCGGTTCGGGCGCGGCGCGCCTTCCGCATGATCGAAGATCGAATGCGGGATGTTGCGGAACTGGATAACGATCTCCGACGCGCGGCTCGCAAGCCGCTTGCCGGTGCGGAAATAGAACGGCACTCCGGACCAGCGCCAGTTCTCGATCTCGGCCTTGAGCGCAACGAAGGTCTCCATGCGCGAGCCCTTGCGATCCTCCGGCAGCTCTTCCTGATAGCTCGCGACAACGGCGCCATCGACCGAGCCATTGCGGTACTGGCCGCGCACGGTCAGCTTGCCCACATCGCCGTTGCGGATGGGTTTGAGCGAACGCAGCACCTTGAGCTTTTCGTCGCGCAGGGCGTTCGCGTCGTCGGACGCCGGCGGCTCCATCGCCACGAGGCAGAGCAGCTGCAGCATATGGTTCTGCACCATGTCGCGCAGCGCGCCGCTCTCGTCGTAGTAGCCGCGGGTGCCCGCGCCGACCGACTCGGCCACCGTGATCTGCACGTGGTCGATGTGCGCCGAGTTCCAGACGGGCTCGAAAAGGATGTTGGCAAAGCGCAGCGCCAACAGGTTCTGCACCGTCTCTTTGCCGAGGTAGTGGTCGATACGATAGACCTGATCTTCGGCGAAGATTTTCGATACTTCGTCGTTGATCTCGATCGACGATTTGAGGTCGTGCCCAAGCGGCTTTTCGATCACCACGCGCGCGTCACGGCGGTAGTAGCCCTGCTTCTTGATGTACTCGCAGGTCGGCCCGAACAGGTCCGGCGCGATCGCGAGATAGAAGGCGCGCACGATCTTGGGGTCGTCGCGCAGATTGGCGCTGAGGTCGCCCCAGTGGGCCTCGTCGGTCACGTCATTGGAGACGTAGGAGAACACCGACACGAACCGGTCGATGACGGCCGCGTCCTGGTAGTCCTTCTCGACGAACTGCGCGATCGAGTCCCGCGCTGCCTTCTGGAACTCGGCATCGGTCAATTTGGACCGCGACACGCCGATGATGCGGCTCTGCTCGTCGAACTGACCGTCCTTGAAGCGGTGATAGAGCGCGGGGATCAGCTTCCGCTTGGTCAGGTCGCCCGTTGCGCCGAAGACGACATAGTCGAAGGGCTGGACGGGAATGATGCGGCTGGACACGCTCGTTTGTCTCCGTTCGATGTAGTTCATGCGGCGGCGAAGTTCTGCTTGGCGAGAATGACGGCGCCCGAGAGGTTGTCTCCGAGCGGCTTGACGATGAAGTCGCCGTAGCGGTCGACGAGGATGGGGTAAAGGCGCTCGCCCAACCCGCCGGTGGCGGCCATGCGCGTCGCGCCGCGCTCCTTGAACCAGCGGACATAGTTGTCGACGTAGCTGAGCTCGAGGTTCATGAGCGCCCGCGCCACGGGATCGCCCTGCTCGTAATACTCGAAGATCATCCGCGTGAAGTCGCCGTAGGCCTTGGGCGTCTGCCCGATGCTCACGGAGATGTCTTCGCCGCGGTAGTCCTTATAGGTGATGGTGTCGGTCGGCTTGGGGAACGACCATTCCATGATGGAGTCGTTGCTGCCGCCCAGCGCGGCGATTGCCGCTTCGGTGAGAGGCGAGCCCGACACAAGACCATCGCGGGCTTCCACCGCCCAACGCACCAGTTCACGGCCAAGGATGGCGCCAGACATCTGGTCGCCGACGTAAAATCCCCAGCCGCCGCACTGATGGCGCTCGCCGTCGACGATGGCGAGAGCGGCCGAGCCGGTGCCAGCGATGATCACCGCACCCTCTTCGCCGCCGAGCGCGCCGGCATGCGCCGCGTCGATGTCGTCATAAACGCGGACATTGGCGAACTGCCACGGGCGCCGCGCGAACGCATCGCGATCGAGCACCGAGCGGCCGCCGGCCATGCAAAAGCAAGCGTGCGTATTGGCGTATTCCGCCTCGCTCAGGCCGGCAGCGGCGAACGCAGCTTTGGCGCCATCGAGGATCGACTGATAGGCCGGGTCGGCATTCTGCAGCTGGAGGTTGGCCGGGCCGCCTCGTCCTTCGCCGATGGTCTGGAGAGTCTCATCGGCAAGGCGGATGCGACAGTTGGTGCCGCCGCCGTCCACGCCAAGGTAATATCGGGTCAATTCCGGCCCCAAGTTCGACGTTTTGCGCCCCCTCAGGCGCGCGCGGACCATAGTGCCAATGGCCCCTAGACGAAAGGAGAATATGCAATCGATTTCGCGTCGTCAGCCGGGGTTGCCGCATGCCGCCTATGCGACCAATGTCTAGCCTCCGCGTTCCGGGAATCGGCAGGCGGCACTGTCGTCGGCGGCGGAGGGTGGAATGGGACACGTTCTGATTCTGGGGGGTGCGCGATCAGGCAAAACGGGCTTTGCTGAGCGCCTCGCCATGCGGGCCGGCGAGCGGCCACTTTATCTGGCGACGGCGCAGGCGCTCGATGCCGAAATGCGCGACCGCGTCCGCCTGCATCAGGAGCAGCGGCACCACAGGTTCTCCACCATCGAGGAGCCGATCGCCCTGGCCGCCACGCTGAAGTCAGCGGCCGCCGATCACGACGTGATCCTCGTCGATTGCCTGACGCTGTGGATCACCAACCTGCTCGGCGCGAACCGCAACGTCGCCGCCGCCGTCGATGAGCTCGTTGCAACGCTGCCCAATATCGAGGACTGCCAGGTGATCCTCGTTTCCAACGAGGTCGGCCTCGGCATCGTGCCGGACAATCCGCTGGCGCGGATGTTCCGCGACCTCGCCGGCTCGGCGCATCAGCGGCTGGCGGAGATTTGCTCCGACGTGCACTTCGTTGTCGCCGGCCTGCCCATGACGCTCAAGGGTCAGCGGCTGACCGAGAGTTCGTCGGAACTCCCCCTGCCCGAAGCTTAGGCGAAGCGCCAGAGCACGAGGCTGATCGCAAGGGTCAGCAGCAGCAGGAGGTTCATCGCGACCCAGTAGAGTTCGAGCGACTTGAGAATATCGAGCGAATTGAGCTCGGCCTTTCCGTCGCCGAAGCTCGGCAGCTGATGCATCTGCCCATCGTAACTCCGCGGTCCGCCAAGCTGAAAGCCGAGCGCGCCGGCAAAGGCGGCCTCGGGCCAGCCGGCGTTTGGCGAGTCGTGCTTGCGCGCATCGCGCAGCGCCATGCGCCAGCCGTGCTCGGGATCGGCGCCCCTGACGAAGAACGCTGCGCCGGCGACGAGAAGCGCCGTCAGCCGCGCTGGAATCCAGTTGAGCACATCGTCGAACCGGGCGCCGGCCCAGCCGAACTCGAGGTAGCGCTCGTTCTTGTGGCCGATCATTGAGTCGGCGGTGTTGACGGCTTTGTAGAGAAGAATGCCCGGCAGACCGCCGACCAGCAGCCAGAACAGCGGCGCGACTACGCCGTCGGACGTCGACTCAGCGAGGCTCTCGACCGCCGCGCGCGCCACGCCGGCCTCGTCCAGCGTCTCCGGGTCGCGACCGACGATGTGGCTCACCGCGCGGCGCCCGGTGTCAAGCGAGACAGCGAGGCTATCGGCGACGGCTTTGACCGCGCGACCCAGTTCCTTCTGCGCCAGCAGGGTCGACGCCAGCAGGGCTTCGAGAACCCAGCCGAAGGGAACGCGCCGGGTGACGGCGATAACCAGCAGTCCGATTGCAACGACGGTCAGTAGGAGCAACAGCAGAAGCGCGACGCCCTTGAGGCGGCGGTTCGCGCCATTGTTCAGGCGGGCGTCAAGCCAGGAGATCAGGGCACCCATCCACGTCACCGGGTGGCCGATCGCTTTGTACAGCCAGGTGGGATAGCCGACGACGCGCTCGATCAGGAACGCAAGCGGCGCGAGAAGCCAGGCCATTATCGGACCTCGCGAGCAAGCGAGAGGAGGCCGCTCAAGTCGAGATGCCGCTCAATTTGGGCGGCCAGCGCGTCCAGCACGTCGTCCACCGCGCCCTCATGCACAGCGCCTGACGCGATATTCAAGAAAGCATGCCGAAATGCGTCAAAACCAAAGATGCCATGCAAATACGTTCCTTCGACTAGCCCCTCCTCGGACCGCGCGCCGTCATGGTCGGAGCCGATTCTTGCGAATGGCCGTGCTCGAGCGGCACCCGAGGTAACGCCCATATGCATGTGGTAGCCGGAAACCGGTAGGCCGCTCACGACGTGCTCGCCACGCTCGATCAGCAGTTCTTTTTTGGGGCGGAGGACAGTGTCGACGTCGAGCAAACCGAGCCCCTGGCTCGTGCCCGGCTCGCCCTCGACCCCGTCGGGATCGGCGATCGTGCGGCCCAGCATCTGGTAGCCACCGCAGATGCCGAGGATGCGTTTTCCGGCACGATGGTGGGCCCTCAGGTCGATGTCCCAGCCGTTGGCGCGAAGCGCGGCCAGGTCCGCCCGCGTCGCCTTCGAGCCGGGAAGGATGACGAGGTCTGCGGCCTGTGGCAGCGGATTGCCGGGCTCGATGAAGGCGACGGTAACGCCCGGTTCGGCGCGCAGCGGGTCGAGGTCGTCGAAATTGGCGATGCGCGGCAGATGGGGGACCGCGATGAGGTACGGCCCGCCCCCTCGCGTCGGCCCCGCCAGCGCGAGCGAGTCCTCGGCGGGCAGTTTTGCTGCGTCGGGAAAGAACGGCAGCGGACCGAGGCACGGGACGCCCGTCCGGTCCGCGATGACGCGCATGCCATCGGCGAAGAGCGTCGGATCGCCGCGGAACTTGTTGATGAGTGTGGCGCGGATCAGCGCCGCATCTTCCGGCGCGACGACGGCAAACGTGCCCACCACCGAGGCGATGACGCCGCCGCGGTCGATGTCGCCGACAAGCACCACGGGCACGCCGGCCGCCTGGGCGAAGCCGAAATTGGCGATATCGTTGGCGCGCAGATTGACCTCGGAGGCGCTGCCGGCGCCCTCGACGAGAACCAGATCGGCATCCGCAGAGAGCTCACGGAAAGCCTCCAGAACCTGCGGCATCAGCGTGCCGCGGGCCTTCCAGTACTCGCGCGCGGGGTACGACGCGACCCGCTTGCCCCGCACCACCAGCTGCGCGCCGGACTCGTGCTCGGGCTTGAGCAGCACTGGGTTCATCGCGGTCAGCGGCTCGCGCCTCGCAGCCTGCGCCTGCAGCGCCTGCGCCCGGCCGATCTCGCCGCCATCGGCAGTGACAGCGGCGTTGTTGGACATGTTCTGCGGCTTGAAGGGCGCCACGCGAAGGCCACTATTGGCGAAGGCGCGGCAGAGGCCGGCGACGACGGTGGTTTTGCCGACGTCGCTGCCAGTGCCCATGAACATCAGTGCCTTGGCCATGCGATCCCTATGCCACGTCGATCACGTGCGCATAAGAGCCCATGACGCGGCCAACCACCGCGCCCATGGGCGGCAGCGGCGTGCCGAGCGCATCTGTCGCCGTGAACAGCGGCGAAGCGGCGCTGCCGGTCGAGTAGTGGAACTCGTGCCCCATGAGGTGTCTTGGCCACGGCAGCGCGCCTGTGTGCGCCAGGCGACGATAACCGAGAGCCCGTTTGGGCCGGCTGATATCGGTTGAGATCGGCAAAAGCCCGGCCATACGATGCGTCGCGCCCGTTTTGTCGGTCAGCGTTTCTCCAAGCACCATGTACCCGCCGCACTCGCCGTAGATGCGGGCATCTCGAGCCACGGCCGCCTTCAAGCTAGCGTGAAAGCCGGTCGCCACGGCAAGCCCTTTACCATGCAACTCCGGATACCCGCCTGGCAAAAATACCGCATCACTATCCATTCTTGCATGTTCGTCTGCCAACGGGGAAAATGGCGTTACCTCGGCACCCTGCGCCCGCCAGTCGGCAAGCATGTGCGGGTAGATAAAGCAGAACGCATCGTCCATCGCGACGGCGATACGCTGCCCGAGCGGTGGAATCCTCACGACGCTTCGGTTCTCGGCAGGCAGATTCGCACTGAGGGCAACCAGGCGATTGAGATCGACGAACTCTTCGAGCGCGTCCGCCGCAGCCGCAACGACCTCGTCGAACCCGGACACCTCATCGGGCATCACCAGCCCGAGGTGCCGCTCCGGCAGGTGCAGCGAATCGCGACGTGGGAGGACGCCAAGCACGGGGATGCCCAGCGGCTCGAGTGCCGCCACCAGCATCTGCTCGTGGCGCGTGGTGGCGACGCGGTTGACGATCACGCCCGCGACCTCGACGTCCGGCCGGAAGCGCGCGAAGCCGGCGACCACGGCCGCGATCGACTGCCCCTGCTTGTCGGCATCGACCACGAGGATCACCGGCAGCTTCAGCGCGGCGGCCAGGTCGGCGGTGGAGCCGGTCCCGTCAACGGCGCCATCGAACAGCCCCATCACGCCCTCGACCAGCAGCAGATCGCTCCCGGCGGCGTGAGTCGCGGCGAGTGACCGCAGCCGGTGGGCCGACATCGCCCATGCGTCGAGGTTGATGGCTTCGGTCCCCGCGACGCGGGCGAGGATCGCCCGATCGATGTAGTCGGGGCCGGCTTTGGCGGGCGCAACGGCGAGACCACGGCGCTTCAGGGCAGCGAGCAGGCCGAGCGTAACAAGCGTTTTGCCCGAGCCCGAGCGCGGCGCGGCGATGATGAGGCCGTTAGCCAAGGCGGCGCTCCCCGGAACGGGCAAACCGCATGCTATAGAGCCTCATGGCCGACAGCGAGGACTACGCCCCGGACGATCGCCCCCTGCGCCGGGGCTGGACCACGGGCGCCTGCGCGACTGCCGCTGCAAAGTCCGCACTCGCCGCGCTGACCACGGGTCGCTTCGAGGACCCGGTCACCATCACCCTCCCCGGCGGCCAAACGCCAAGTTTTGCGCTCGCCCATGAGACGATCGGCGATGGCTACGCCGAGGCCGGCATCGTCAAGGATGCTGGCGACGACCCGGACGTGACGCACGGGGCGACGATCATCACGCGTGTGGCGCGTGGCATCACCGGCAGTGGAGTCATATTCCAGGCCGGTGACGGCGTGGGTACCGTGACGAAACCCGGACTGCCGATCCCGCCCGGCGAACCCGCCATCAACCCCGTCCCGCGGCAGATGATGCGAGAGGTGCTGGGCGACGGCGACTACGTCGTCACGATCGGCGTTCGCGATGGCGCACGGCTCGCCGAAAAGACCTGGAACCCGCGCCTCGGCATCGTCGGCGGCCTGTCGATCCTTGGCACCACCGGCATCGTCGTGCCCTACTCGTGCTCGGCCTGGATCGCCTCGATCCAGCGCGGCGTCGATGTCGCGCGCGCCATGCGGCTGACGCATGTGGTCGGCTCCACCGGCGATCTCAGCGAGAAGGCCGCGACGGCGCGGCTGGGCTTGCCGCTCGAGGCCTATCTCGACATGGGCGACTTCGTCGGCGGCCTGCTCAAATATCTTAGGCGTCACCCGGTCGAGCGCGTAACGATCGCCGGCGGCTTCGCCAAGCTGGTGAAGCTGGCACAGGGCGCGATGGATTTGCACTCGGGCCGCAGCCAGGTGGATTTCGAGATGCTCGCAGAGTTGCTGCCGGCGCAGCGCGATGCCGTTCTCGTTGCCAACACTGCGAACGAAGTGCTCGCGATGAGTGGTCCGACACTCGCCGCGAAGATCGCCGCGCTGGCGCGCGACAAGGCGCAGGCCGTCGTAGGCGACGCGACGCGCGTTGATGTGCTGGTGGTCGACCGCGCCGGCACAATCGTGGGCGAGAGCGGCTGAATGAAAGTCCTTATCCTCGGCGGAACAGGCGAAGCGCGCGAGCTGGCCAATCGGCTGGTGGCGCTTGGCCACGACGTCACCACCTCCTTCGCCGGTCGCACGCGAGAGCCGCGACTGCCGGACGGCGACGTCCGCGTCGGCAAGTTCGGCGGCATCCCGGGACTGGTGGGCTATCTGCGGGCGACTGGCATCGAGCGCCTCGTCGACGCCACGCACCCCTACGCCGGACTGATCTCGATCAACGCCGTGGCCGCGGCGCAGCAGAGCGGCGTTCCACTGGTACGGTTCATGCGGCCGGCGTGGGTCGAACCGCCCGACGCCGACTGGCGGCACGTGCCCGACCTCCAGGCCGCCGCCGATGCGCTGTCCAGTGGCGCCAAGGCGCTGATCAGCACGGGACATGAAGGGCTCGAGCTGTTCCTCGCGCGAGACGATTGCCGATTGATCGTGCGGCTGATCGAACGGCCGGATGCCGCGATGCCGCGCCACGCGCAGCTGATCTTGCAGCGGCCGCCCTATCGGCTGGAGGGCGAGCGCAAGCTGTTCCGCCAGGAGGCTCTGACGCACCTCGTGACCAAGAACTCTGGCGGCGAGGCGACCGCGGCCAAGCTCACTGCAGCGCGCGAGAGCGGCGCGACGGTGATCATGATCGCGCGACCGGCCTACGGCCCAGCGACCGAAGTGAGCACGCTTGACGATGCGGTGCGAACGGTCACGGGCTGACGCACCCATCAGCCGGCCCTCAGCTTCTTCTTGCCGGCGTTGCGCAGGACGTGGGCGAAGTCCGGCGCGTAGAGGCTGCTGTCGCGGAACGTCGTCTCGCCGAACACGCGACCGACGAAGATCAGCGCGGTGCGGGTGATCTTCTCCTCCCGGACCCGCGTCTTCATCTCAGACAGTGTCGTGACAATGATCTTCTCGTCCGGCCACGTCGCGCGATAGATGATGATAACAGGACAGTCGGCGCCGTAATGCGGCGTAAGCGCCGCTTCGACGTAAGCCAGATTGCGCACGCTCAGATGGATCGCAAGAGTGGCGCCGCTTTGTCCGAGGACTTCGAGGCTCTCCCGCGCTGGCATCGGCGATGCCTTGCCGCTGGTCCGCGTTAGAATGATGGTCTGGCTGATCTCCGGCAGCGTTAGCTCTGTGGCGAGCCGCGCGGCGGCACCCGCGAAGGCCGGCACGCCGGGGACAACCTCATACGGAATGCTCAACGCATCCAGGCACCGCATCTGCTCGGCAACCGCGCCATAGATCGAGGGATCGCCCGAATGGACGCGAGCGACATCCTCGCCGCGCGCGTGCGCCGCTTCTATCGCCGCGATGATCTCGTCGAGATGCATCG
>JBGAKM010000011.1:0-115521 GCA_044224395.1 Devosia sp. | reverse complement strand
GTCGAGATGCATCGGCGCGGTGTCGCGCACCAGGGCGCCCGTCGGTGCAGATGCAACGATCTCGGCGGGCACCAGTGAGCCAGCATAGAGGCAAACGCGGCAGCGCTCGATCAGGCGCTGGCCGCGCACGGTGATCAGGTCGGCCGCTCCGGGTCCCGCGCCGATGAAATAGACCGTCATGCCATCGCCTTCACGTGATAGCCGCGCGGCGTGAACGCGACGGTGGTGCCGTCACCCCGTGTCAGCATGCGCGAGGTCGAAGCACCTATGAGCACGATGGTGAGCATATCGACGGCGCTCGGGTCGAACTCCGCGAGCGTCGTCACCTGTACCCTCTGCGCCGGGCGGCCCAAATTGCTCGCGACGATCACAGGTGTCCCGGAGTGCCGATATGCGAGGAAGGCGGTTTTGGCCTCCTCGATGAGATGGGTGCGGCGTTGAGAGCGCGGATTGTAGAGCGCGGTTACAAAGTCTCCCTGCGCCGCCGCCGCAAGGCGCTGTCGAATGGTGGCGGTGGGCGTCAGCAGATCGCTGAGCGACACGCAGGCGAAGTCGTGGCCGATCAGCGCCCCCGCGGCGGCACTCGCCGCCTGGAACGCGGAGATGCCGGGGTGCACTTCGACGGCGACGCGGCGAGCGCTCGCCGACACCGCCCGCTCACCGCTCGCGTCGATCAGTTCGAACACCAGGGCGGCCATCGCGTAGATCTGCGCGTCGCCAGAGCACACCAGCGCGACCGTCTTGCCGGCGCCTGCGAGTTCGAGCGCGTGGCGCACACGCGCTTCTTCGTCACCGAGCGGGAAGCGGTGTTCGGTCTGCCCAAAGCGGAGATCGGCGATGAGGTCGAGATAGAGGTCGTAGCCGACCCAGTCGGTGGCGGCGTTGAGCGCGGCGACCGACGCGGCGGACCGGCTGGCTCGGTCGCCTGGGCCGATGCCGACGACGTGCAACAGGCCGGGTGAGCGGCCAAGGGTGGCTACGTCAACGGGCGCCACCGCTTCGCCGACGGCGCAGGTGGCGCGGCGCGACTTCTGCTTGGGTACTACCAGCATTCCCGCCTTCAGTGCCGCGGCTTCGGCGACACCGGGCGTGCCAGTCTCGGCCTCGACGATGCTGGATGGATTGACGAGGCGGTCGCGCTCGGCGGCTAGCTCGTCGGCCGTGAATAGCCGGAGGGGTACGCTGAAGTGGGCGGCCGCTGCGTGGAATGCCGCTTCATCGGACTTGATGTCGATGGTGGCCAGTGCGGCGAGCGCGAGGGGCGAAAGCTCATGTGCAGCGAGCGTCGACTCGACGAGCGCGATGACCTCGCTCGCCTCCACGCCGCGCTCGCCCCCGATTCCGGCGACCAGCGTCCTCGCGTGATAGACCAGTGGATCGGCTTCGTCGCTCACGGCGTAGCCGGCGTCGCGCAGCCAGTCCGTGGCGCCGGTGGCGGGAACCGGCTCACCGCGCAGCGCTGCCGCCGTTGCCGATTTGGCGCGCTCTGGATTGGCCAGAACGACCCCATCGGGTGGCTCATCGAGGCCGCGGGCGAACTTGCTGTCGGACGCGGTCGTGAGGGCCGCGACGCCGCCGAGATGTGCCGCGATCTCGCGCGCGAGACGGTTCGCGCCGTGGTGGCCACCAAGCAGCGGAACGACGTTTGCTCCGTCTTGGGAGAGCGCGATCACCGGCGGCTCGGCGTGCTTGTCAGTCAGCAGCGGGGCCAGCACCCTGATCAGGATGCCGGCAGCGCAGACACCAACTATGGAGCGGCCGTCGCTGAACAGGCGACGCACGATGGCCGCGGAGCCTTCGACGATGTCGGCGCCGATCAGCGGTGCGAGACGGTTAGCCGTGGCGATGCCCGAGCCGGCGAAGGTGACGATGGCGGGCCTCATCCCCACGCCTCGTCGCCGCGATAGCAGAGGATGGTCGAAAAGTACGGCCGCTCGCCGTAGCCAAAATTCTCGAGCGGCGTCACACGCTGACGGATCGTTGTCGCGTGCTCGACGACCACCGCATTGGCGGCGTGACCGGTTTCGCGCAGCAGGTCGCGGATGCGGTCGAAGTGACGACCGACCTTGATGATCGCGGCGGCCGGCGCGGCCAGCAACTCGGTGCGCAGCACATCGTCCGGCAGCGGCGCGGGCAGAATCTTCAGAACTTCGTTTCGCGCGGCGATGGGGCGCGCAATCGCGGCGGCAGCAGCCGTCAGCGACGTGATGCCGGGGACGATATTGATCGTCGCCTTGTCGGCGAGGCGCGCCAGCACATACATCGCCGAGCCGTAGAACAGCGGGTCGCCCTCGCAGAGCCAGGCCGCGTCGCGGCCCATCGCGAGATGCTCGAGGATGGTGTCGGCGGCGCCGTCATAGGCGGTTTGCGCCGGTCCACGCTCGACCGTCATCGGGATCGTGATCGGCAGCAGGATCGCGCCGGGCAGGATGTACCTCGCCGCGATCTCGCGCGCGAACGCGGCGCCATCGCCCGTCGAGGGATACGCGACCACGTGGACGCTGCGGAGCACGCGCACGGCGCGAAGCGTCAGCAGCTCCGGGTCGCCGGGGCCAACGCCCACGAGGTGCAATGTGCCGGTGTGCGTGGCAGTCATGTTTTGGTGACGCTCCACTGGGTCACGGGCATACGGGGGCGCAGCACGCGATGGCTGCCGATGGTGTCGAGCGCGGCCACGTCGATGCGAACGAGATCGCCGCCGAGTCGAGCGTGACGCCCAAACAGCGCAGCCTCGCCCTCGACGGTGACGGCATTGGCGACGAAACGGCCACTCGAGCGCAGGGCGGTCCAGCACGCATGGAACAGCGTTTCGTCCGCGACCGCGCCACCGAGAAAGACGGCGTCGGGTGTTGGCATGTCAACGAGGCTATCCGGGGCGATGCCATTCTCGATGCGGAGGGTGGGCGTGCCGAGATTGGCGGCGTTCACCGCGATCATCTGCAGCCGCTCGCCCTCGCGCTCGAAGGCGATCGCTGCTGCATCGCGGGCACTTCGCATCCACTCGATTGCCACCGATCCGCAGCCGGCGCCGACGTCCCAGAGCAGCGCGCCGGGATAGGGCGCGAGTTTGGCGAGCGTCGCGGCGCGGACTTCGCGCTTGGTGAGCTGCCCGTCGGTGACGAACGCATCGTCGGGAAGCCCGGCGACCGGCGGTAGCAGCGGCGCGCCGGGGTCGACAACGCAGTCGATGGCGAGGACGTAGAAGTCGCCGGTTGCGAGATCGAAGGCGCGCGCCTCGTTCGTTGCGATTTGCTCACCAGGACCGCCGAGGTTCTCGAGCACCGTCAGTCGCGAACGGCCATAGCCTCGCCCGGTCAGCAACTTGGCAATGTGCGGGGCCGTGGCTGCGTCAGTGGTGAGCGCAAGGATGCGGTTGCCGGGCGTGACATGCGGATGGATGATTTCGGCGGGCCTGCCATGAGCCGACACCGTAACGACGTTCTGCAGCGGCCAGTGCAGGCGGGCCGCGGCATATTGGAACGACGAGGCATGCGGGGTGACGCGGAACTCGTCGGGCTTGAGGTGACGCGTGAGCGTCGCGCCCATGCCGAACCACAGCGGGTCGCCGCTCGCGAGCATCACCGTCGGCTTGCCGCGATGCTCCTCGAGTTGCGCCAGCATGGCGTCGAGCTTGGGCGAGCGCCACGGCGTGCCGCGGCCCAGCCGATCAATGGCGCGCTGCGGGCCGAGCACCGCTGCCGTCGCCGGGACATGCGGCATTTCGCTCTCGCCGAAGCCGACAATGTGGAGCCAGGGCGTCACTCGCCGGTCCCTTTCGAGATCGCGTTGAGCGCCGCGGCGGCGATGGCGGAGCCACCGCGACGACCGAGCAGCGTGATGAACGGGATGCCGAGATTGCTCGCGGCGAGTGCCGACTTCGATTCGGCGGCGCCGACAAAACCGACGGGCGCGGCGATGATGGCGGCGGGCTTTGGTGCGCCGGCTTCGAGCATCTCGATCAAATGGAACAGCGCGGTCGGCGCGTTGCCGATGACGACGATGGCGCCCCCCAGCCGGTCGCGCCAGAGGTCGACCGCAGCCGCCGAGCGCGTCGTCTCGAGCCGCAGCGCGAGCTCGGGCGTGCGGGCATCGTTGAGCAGCACCACCAGCTCGTTGCCTCTGAGGTTGCGCGCGATGATGGCGGCGCGGACCGCTTCGGCATCGCAGAGTATGGGCGCACCTGCGGCAAGAGCGTCAGCAAGCGCGGCTGCAGGATCGCCACCCACACGGATGTCATCGGCGATATCGATGATGCCACAGGCGTGGATCATGCGGACGACCATGTCGCGCGTTGCACCGCTGAAGCGCGAAAGATCCGCTTCCTCGCGGATGATGGCGAAGCTCTCTGCATAGATCGCGTCCGGATCGCGCAGATAGCGGATGGGCGAGAGGCGCAGCAAATGCTCGTGGCCAACGCCTGCGATCCAGCCTTCCTCGTCGAGCGCCTCGCGTCGTTGGTTGGCGAGCAGAATGCCGGGCGCGCTGAGGAATTCGCCGAGGAAGCCCGCCGTGTCGAGATCGGCGAAGCGTTGGACCGACACCTCCACCTGCTCGCGATCCTTGGGCTCGACCTTGCCCGGCACATCGAACATCGAGGGGTAGATCTCGACCAGCGTGAGTGGCGAGAGTTCGTGCTCGAACGCCGTTTCAAACGGCCACACCGCAGCCTCGGGGAATTCGGCCTTCAGCTGGAGCAAACGCGGGATGCCGAGCAGCGCCTGACTGCCGACCGAGCCCGCGCCGCTCAGTTTCCATACCGGCTGCGTCCCGCGCGCATACTTTTCGGCGAGGCGGCGCTCCGAGATGTGGAGATAATCGTGCTGCGGCCGCGTCGGGGTCAGGTCGGCGTAACGGTGGTGCGGCGGGTGTCCCCAGAAATGCTGGAGTTCGAGCACCTTGTTGAAACTGGCAGCGACGTCGAAGCGGTTGGATTTGTTGTCAGCGCTGTCCTTCACGGCCTCGCCGATGGCGTCCCACATGGCGCGCCAGCCAGGTTTACCGGCGATGGCGCGCGCCGCGCCGCGCGGGTAGCCGAAGACGAAGTCGAAGCCGGCCATGACGCGCTCGCCGCTGGCACGTGCGACGCGGATGCGCTCGATCAGATGCACGGTCGCCTCGGCGCGGGTCGACGGATTGACCGAGGGCTGCGCGCCATCGCGGCCGAGCTCGGCGATCCAGATCGAATCCTTGCCTGTGCGACGCTCATTGGCCGCCGACCAGTCGACCGCGATGTAGCGATCGAACAGCGTCACATCATTTCTCGCGTTCAGCGCGGGCGAGCCTGCCCGGGATTTTCGGCAGCGTCACCGGCCCGAGCGGGTGGTTAGCGTGCGGATAGGGATGATGGTGATGATCGTGTGCGTGCTCGCCCGCCGGAGTGAACGAGGTCAATGCCACGCCGCTGCTCAGGGCATGGCTCTGTGGCGCATGCACATGCGGATGGGCGTGATCGTGGTCGTGCGCATGGACCGGCGTCCACGGCAGTCCGTGTTTTTCGCAGAAGGCGCGGTCGCGGCAGGAGCTGTCGCAGTCGCCGCCGCAGGGACAATTCTCCAGTCCGCCGCCGATACCTTCGACATGGTGGTGGTGCGACTGCTGCGCGAGGCCGACTTCGGCTTCAAAGCCCAGGACCTGCTCGCGATATTTGCACATGGCGCAGTTCATGAGGTTCTGCCCGACCAGCATCTCGCGGATGCGATCCATGAAGGTATCGATCACCAGCGGGTGATCGTCGAGATACGGCGCGTTGAGGATCTCGATGTTGGGATACTTCACCTGCGCCTCGTCAGCGGCATCGTAGATGCGCTTCACCAGCACGCCGGTGAACAGGAAGTACGGGAACACCACGATGCGGCGGTAGCCGAGCTTCGCCGCATGATCGAGCGCCGGCGTCACCAGCGGGAACGTCACGCCGGAATACGCCACCTCGCCCCAGCCGAAGCCCATGCCTTCCCACAGCATGCGCATGACCTTTGCGACATTGGAGTTGGCGTCGGGGTCCGATGCCCCGCGCCCCACCACCAGCAGCAGCGTCTCGGTCAGCGGGATGTCGCGCGGCGACTGCGCGAGGCCCTCGCGGATGCGGTCGCCCGCAGCGCGCAGCATCTTGAGATCGACGCCGAGCTCGCGGCCATAGGTGATGCGGAGGCCCGGATGCGCCGCCTCGTAGGTTTTGAGCACGGCTGGAATGTCGTTCTTGGCGTGCCCGGCGGCAAACAGCATGCCCGGCACCGCGAGCACATGCTTGACGCCCTGTTCGCGCAGCCGATCGAGCCCGAGATGGATCACCGGGTTGGCGAATTCGAGATAGCCGTACTCGACCGGCACGCCCGGTAGCCGCGCCTTGAGCGCATCCGCCAGCACGGCGAATTCGCCGACGGCCAGTTGATTGCGGCTACCATGGCCGCACAGCATAACGCCGGTCTGCGGCGGCAGCAGGCTGAGATCCGTCATTTTCCCTCCGCGAGCCCCGGATTTGGTCCCCTGTTTGGGTCGACCGCACCGGGCATGTGTTTCAGCCGCATAGCTGGGCTGCTCCGCGTTCGGGCTATCTATGCGGAGGCAATCCGCGTGGTCAATCAAGCACTTGCAGCGACCGCGCCGAGATGCGAATGCGGTTGAAAATCATTCGCAAGTTCAGTGACTTGCACCATTTCACCTCCCCGGTTATGCGCCTCAGCAAAGAGGGCGGATGGCAATGGCAAATGGTTCGGCATCGTCGATCGTGGCGCGCGTGGCGATGGGCAGCCTCGTGATCGGCATCGCGGTTCTCGCGCTCAAGGCGGCCGCCGCCTGGCTGACCGGCTCGATCGCGCTCTACTCCGATGCCCTCGAAAGCGTGGTCAACGTCGTAACTGCGATTGTTGCTCTCGTCGCGGTGCGGCTTGCGGCGCGTCCCGCCGACGCCACCCTGCCCTATGGCTACGGCAAGGCGGAATATTTCTCCGCGGTGGTGATCGGCGTGTTCATTGCGGTCGCCGCGCTGCTGATCTTCACCAAGGCCTGGGAAGGGTTCGTGGCGCCGGCGGCGTTCAAGGCCGATCCACTTGGCCTCGGCGTCTCCGTGGCCGCGACGACGCTCAACGCGCTGTGGGCCTGGTACCTGATCCGCACGGGCGCCCGCGAGCGCTCTCCGTCGCTGTCGGCCGATGGCAAGCACCTCGCGACCGATGTGGTGTCCACCGTGGGCGTGCTGATCGGCGTGCTGCTGGTGGTGGCCACGGGTTATCACCAGCTCGACGCGATCCTTGCCGTGCTGGTCGGTCTTGCGATCCTGTGGTCCGGCTGGCGCCTGATCCGCGAAAGCGTGATCGGCCTGATGGACGTGGCCGTCGATCCGACCACGCTCAAGACCATCCGCGAGGTGATCTCCTCGAACGCCGACGGCGCGATCGAAGCGCACGACATCCGCACCCGGCAGGCCGGCCGCGCCATCTTCATCGACTTCCACCTCGTGGTCGCTGGCTCGATGAGCGTCGAAGCCGCCCACGCCATCTGCGACAAGATCGAAGCCAAGCTGCGCGAAGCCGTCGCCGACGCGCAGATCACGATCCACGTGGAGCCCGAGGAGAAGGCGAAGCATACGGGGATCGTGGTGGTGTAGGGCCGACACGCTTAGCACCGAGCGTGCCCCTTCCACGGGACTTCCCTGCGAAAGCAGGGATCCAACTCTCAGCAACAGCAAGATGCAAATTGGATCCCAGCTTTCGCTGGGAAGTCCAGCGGAGAGCTGCAGGCTGAATGTCAGCTCGGCGCCCCCGCGGCCCTCAACATCGGCTCGATGTGATCCTCGAACAGCAGCCCTGGCCTCGCCGCAGCGGCTTCTCCATACGTCTCCTCAGCCAATAGCGAGATCCGCAGGAACGCCGCCATCCCCTCCGGTCCCCTCGCGTCCGCCATCGCGTAGAACCCCGTTTCGAGCCGCCGCAGGATCTCGCGCTTGGAGCGGATCATCTTCTCCGTCACCCCCGGGCCATTGCTCATCGAGACACTGAGTTTGAGATAGTCGTGCAGCGGCGTGCCCAGATGCCAGCTCGCCGGCACCGTCCGGTACAGCTTCAGCAGCAGCTCAAGGTCGGTCATGTTGGTGAGTTGGAGGTCGTAGCGTGCGTCCGTCCTGCGACGATCCCAGATAATGTTGGAGTCCATCGACAGGCAGGTCCATTTGTACACGGCCGGCGTGAGCTCGAGGTCGGGACCATCCCCGACCAGCCGCAGACGCTTGCCCGTCTCGTCAAACTCATCGAGCGCGAAGGAGACGATCGCGTGATGCTGCAGCGCCTCGATGGCGAGCGCGAGCTTTGTCGGCTTGAACCGGTCGTCCGCATCGAGGATCGCGGCGTAAGGCGCATCCAGCGCATCGAGGGCGACGTTGCGGGCCCGCGAGGCGCCGCCGCCAATGGCGCCCGAGGTCACAAACTTCAGGCGTGGATCGCGGAGATTCTCCGCCGCCAGCACCGCCTCGTAGTCGGCCCCGTCATCGGCGACGATCCAGTGTTCCCAATGCGGGTAGGTCTGCGCCAGGACCGACCGGACGCAGGGGCCGATCCAGCGCTCGGCCTTGTAGCAGGGGGTAACGATGGCAACGGTTTCGGTCATGGACTCTGGTCTTTCTGTCGCGCGTTCGAACCGGGAAACCGGTATCCACTTTCCCTGAACGCGCTCGTTCTTGAAGCAGCGGGGCAACCGCCCCATATTTCGATCATCCGGCGGTGCCGCAAAGGTTTCTGAAACCTGGGCTGCCGGGATGCGTTGCTTAGTTAAGGACGGACATGAATGTCTCGTGTCTCGATGTTCTCGGCCCCGTTTCTTCTCGGCTTCGACGCCTATGAGGAACGTATCGACCGGCTCAGCCGGGCCGCGGACGGCTATCCGCCCTACAACATTGAACGCACCGTCGAAAGTGACGGCAGCGAGACCTTCCTGATCTCGATCGCGGTGGCGGGCTTTGCCCAGGCCGAGCTGGAGATCACTCAGGAAGACAATCAGCTGCTCGTTCGCGGAAAGCAGAAAGACGATCCGAGCCGGCAATATCTCCATCGTGGGATCGCTGCCCGGCAGTTCCAGCGGAACTTCCTGCTTGCTGACGGAGTCGAGGTGAAAGGCGCCGTGCTCGAACACGGTATGCTGATCATCTCGGTGATCAGACCCAAGGCGGCCAAGGTGAGCCGTCAGATCGAAATCCGTTCTGCCTAAGAAGGGGAACATGACGTGCAAAACAGACCAGAAGAGACAATTCTCGACAATCCGCTCCGGCACCTGACCGACGCCCAGTTCATGGCGCTCGGTGGCAATGCGGTTGTCTACATCCGCTCGATCAAGGGCGCGGGGCTCTCGAGCTTCATGGACGGCGTCGAAGACGACGACGCGAACGAGGATTTCCACCTCGTGGTGTCGGCCGACGGCCAGCCCTTGCTCGTCGCCGACAGCCAGGACGCCGTCGCCGAATGGCTTGCGGACAAGAATTTGGGGATCGCAGCGCTGCATTGAGCGACCACCGCACCGTCATCCCCGGGCTTGACCCGGGGACCCAACAAGACGGGCAATAAGCTGCAGACGCAGCTGGGTGGCCGGGTCTTCGCCCGGCCATGACGAACCGAGGGAGCGAGAGCTTGGACGGCGCAGCCCAGCGGCTTACGCCGCCTTATGCGTCTCCAGCGGCTGCGTGAGTATAGCATACAGGCGCTTGGGGTCGTTCGACCGGCGCAGGCTCTCGGCCACCGAATCAGTGCGCAGCACGCGCGCCACGCGGGCCAGGGCCTTGAGATGATCGGCGCCGGCGCCCACAGGCGCCAGCAGCATCATCACCAGATCGACAGGACGATCATCCACCGATTCGAAGTCGACCGCTTCGGATACCTTCATGAAGACCGCAACGACGCCTTTGAGGCCGGCGAACTTGCCGTGCGGAACGGCGATACCGTTGCCCAGACCTGTCGAGCCGAGCGACTCGCGATCGTTGAGCGCCTCGAACACCTCGGACGCCGAGTGCGCCGTCACAGCAGCGACGCGGGCCGCGAGCCGTTCAAGGACGTCACGCTTGGTCTTGATGTCGGTGCACACCAGCACGGACTCCTCGGAGAGGATGTCGGCAAGTTCCATTAAATGTACCCTAGATGTCGTTCCGACGGTGCACGGCCTAATTGGCTCTGAGGGCCGGATCAACCCAGCCTATGTTCCCGTCGGCGCGGCGGTAGACCACATTCAGTCCGCCGTGTCCAGCGTGCCGGAACATGACGATATCGGCCTGTGTAAGGTCGAGTTCCATCACCGCTTCTTCAACGCTCATCTGCCGCAGATTGGATGTCGTCTCGGCGATCACCGGCGGTGAGTAATCCTCCTCCCACTCATCGGAATGATCGGGGCCGGCAAGCACATAGGATTGCGCTTCGTGGGCGTCGTCAGCGCTGCCATTGGCGCCACGACGATGCGACTTGAGGCGCCGGTTGTAACGACGCAGGCGCTTCTCAATCGTGTCGGTGAGAATCTCATAGGCCGAGATGGCGTCGCCGCCATAGGCGCTGGCCTGGAGCACGGCACCCGAGTCGAGGTGGACCATGCAAAGCGCGTTGAAACCGGAGCCTTCCGGCTCGAGTGTGAGATGGCCGGTGTAACCGCCATCGAAGTATTTCTTTACGACTGTATCGAAATGTCCTTCTGCCCTGCTCCTGAGCGCATCGCCCACATCCATGTTCTTGCCAGAGACGCGTAGGGTCATGGAAATCCTCTTGGTGGGTTGAACCTCCGGCCGTTCGCGCCCTGCGGACGCCAGCCGGGCATCACGAGTCTAGACCTCGGGACGTAGAGGGGCAATGCGGATAAGGCCCATCGAGTTCAGGTCTTTTTGACCTGCAAGCGAGGAAAAATCGCTTGCTTTTGCCGACGCTTAGCGGGCGGCGACGAGCGCGCGCTTCTGGCGGCGGCGGATCACCGAGGAGGGGATGTTCATCGCCTCGCGGTATTTGGCGACGGTGCGTCGCGCGACCTCGATGCCCTGCTCTTTCTGCAGCATCTCGGCGATGGTGTCGTCCGACAGAATATCGGTCGCCGGCTCGGCATCGATGAGCTGGCGAATGCGGTGGCGGACGGCTTCGGCCGAATGGTCGCCCGCCCCTGTCGACGAGGCCAGCGCCGTGGTGAAGAAGTACTTCATCTCGAACAGGCCGCGCGGGGTCGACACATATTTGTTCGAGGTCACCCGGCTCACCGTCGACTCGTGCATGTCGATGGCATCGGCGACGAGCTTGAGCGTCATGGGCTTTAAGAACGCGATGCCGCGATGGAGGAAATCGTCCTGCTGGCGGACGATCTCGGTGGCGACCTTGAGAATGGTCTGGGCGCGCTGGTCGAGACTCTTGGTCAGCCAGTTGGCCGTCTGTAGGCAATCGACAAGGAAGCTCTTTTCGGTCGCGTCGCGCGCCTTGCCGGTGACTGTCGCGTAGTAGGTCCGGTTGACGAGCACGCGCGGCAGGATGTCGGAGTTGAGTTCGACGATCCAGCCGGCCGGCCCCTGCCGGACGAACACGTCGGGCACCACCGCTTCGACCGGCCCGCGCTCGAAGGCGCGCCCGGGCTTGGGGTCGAGCGCTCGCAGCTCGGCGAGCATGTCCATCAGATCATCGCGGTCGCAGCCGATGGTGCGCATCAGCGAGGCGAGGTCGTGTCCGGCGATGAGATCGAGATTGTCGAGCAGCCGCTGCATCATCGGATCGAGCCGATCGCGGTCGCGCAGCTGGATAGCGAGACATTCCTTCACCGAGCGCGCAAAGATGCCGATCGGATCGAGCGTCTGGAGTTTTCCGAGGACGGTTTCAACCGTCTCGATGGCTGCGCCGAGCTGCTCGGCCACCGTCTCGAGCTCGATGCCGAGGTAACCTGCGTCGGTCAGGCCATCGGTCAGGAAGCGGGCGATCAGCCGTTCCGCCGGGTCGGTCAGCAGCAGTCCGATCTGGTCGTTGAGGTGGTCGCTGAGGGAGGGCCGCGCCGCGACGAACTGGTCGATGTCGGGGACCTCACTGCCCTCGCCCATCGCCCCGCCGGACCAGTCGGCGCCCAGCCGGTCTTCGCTGCGCTGTTCCGGGAAGACATTTTCGACCTCGGTGTCGTACGAGCCCGCAATCGCGTCGGCGGTTTGCGGACGGTCGACTCCGCCGTCGCTCTCCTCGAACGGGCTGACCTCGATCGGCTGCTCCGCGGCCTCCCCTGGCTCCCCCCCATCCTCCCGCTCAAGCAGCGGGTTTCGCAGGAGTTCCGCCTCGACGAAGGCGTTGAGCTCGAGGTGGCTCAGCTGCAGCAGACGAATGGACTGCATCAGCTGAGGCGTAAGCGTCAGCGACTGCGATTGCCGGACTTCGAGCCGCGGCCCCAGGGCCATCCGAAACCTGCCAGTACCCGCGCCGAAGGTAGCGCGCCGCGACCATGCAATATTCCCCAAGGCGGGGCAAGCGCGAGGGCAAGAAGCGTGCCAGAGACGGTTAAGGTCCTGACCACTCGGTCAAATCCGGGGATTGTGACAGTCGCCTAAACCGTGAAGGTGTCGCCCAGATAGACACGGCGGGCTTCCGGGTCGGCCGCGATCACATCGGGCTTGCCCTGAATCATCACGCGCCCGTCATGGATGACGTAGGCGCGATCGACCAGCGACAGCGTCTCGCGCACGGAGTGGTCGGTGATCAGAACGCCGATGCCGCGGGCCGTGAGTTGGCGCACCAGCCCCTTCACCTCGCTGACCGCGATCGGGTCGACGCCCGCAAACGGCTCGTCCAGCAGCATGAAGATGGGATCGCCGGCCACGGCACGGGCAATTTCGCAGCGCCGTCTTTCACCACCCGACAGCGCGAGCGCGCTGGTGTTGGCGAGGTGCGTGATCCCGAATTCGTCCAGCAGGATCTCGAGCCGGCGCTGACGTTCCTTGCCGGAGCGCACATGCGCCTCGAGCACGGAAAGGATGTTGCCTTTGACGGTCAGGCCCCGAAAGATCGAGGGCTCCTGTGGCAGGTAGCCGATACCGAGGCGCCCCCGCTGGAATAATGGCAGGCGGGTGATGGGGTGGCCGTCGAGCCGGACCTCGCCTTTGTCGGGCCGAATGAGCCCCATGATGATGGTGAAGACCGTCGTCTTGCCGGCGCCGTTCGGCCCGAGCAAGCCAACCGCTTCGCCGCGACGCACCGCAATCGACACATCGTGCACGACCACCTTGCTGCCGTAGCGTTTGGCGATGCCATGCGCGACGAGCCAGCCGGTCTGATCGACGCGCGCGCCCATCTGATTCATTTCGGCGTAAACACACCGGTTACGCGGCCGCCCGAGAAGGTGCTCTTGTTGGTGTTGAGATCGACCACCAGGTCGGCGCTCCCGACGGTGCTCGAGGCATTCACCACCATGACGTTGCCCGTCATGCGCAGCGTCTCTTTCCTCGGGTCGTAGTCCGCCCGGTCGCCGGTCGCGTCCTGCTCGCTGGTCTTGATCCGCACCTTGCCGGTGGCGACGAAGCTCTTGATGTCGGACGGCCCGCCCGCGCCATAGTCGACGACGACCTTGTCGGCCCACAGCGTCAGGTCCTTGCGGACGAGCACGACCTTGCCCGTGAAGGTCGCGAGGCTGACGGACTCGTCGATGACGAAATTGTCCGCCGTGATGTTGATGGGGTTCTTCGCGTTCTGCGCAACGGCCGGAGCCACAACGAGCGCGGACGACACGACGAGTGCGGCGAGCAGCTGTCTCATTCCTCTTCCTCCGGCAGATCAGGAACGGCAACTGTCGCGCGCGTGAATGTCCAAAGCTGCCTGGCGCCCTCGTGGAACATCGTTTCAGCAACGATGGTGGTGCCATCCGACATGACCAGGTCAACCGGACCGTTGCTGGTGATGATGTCGTCCCTGCTGTTGGAGGTCACGTCGTTGAGCGTCCCTTCGAGACCGTCGCTGTTGGAAATCTCCACGACGCCCGGCGCCTTGACCGTATCGGTCGCGGTATTCATCGTCGCTTCCGCCGCCTTGGCGTAAAATGCGGCACCTGTCGGCCGAATAAGCTCGAGCGTCGCATCGACCATGAAAATCTCGTCGGTGCTGTTCAACTGCGCCCGCGCTTCCCGGGCCGTCACGACATAGCGCGACCCGCTGTCCGAGGTGCCCGTGTATTGAGGCGTTTCGACGACCACGGCGCCGCGATCCACGCGGATGCCCGACACGCCATATTCCGCGGCGAGATTGGCGAGATAAATCTGAACCGCGAGCCCGGCAAAGGCGAGCACGCCCACAAGCGGGACAATGATCCTCAGGCCATCGACGACCCGGTTGCGCACCAGGATGTTGCCGAGAATCTCAGCGCGTTGATCGTAGGTTTCGGCGCGGCCGCCTGCCATCAGGAATGCGCGAAGATGTCCTCTTCGTCCCAGCCCAGCAGGTCGAGCTCGATGCGGGTCGGGAGGAAGCGGAAGCAGGTTTCGGCCAGTTCGAGGCGGCCCTCGCGGCGCAGCATGCGATCGAGGTGACGCTTGATGTCGTGGAGATAAAGAACGTCCGACGCCGCATACTCCATCTGCGCCTCGGTGATCTTGTCGGCGCCCCAGTCGGAACTTTGCTGCTGCTTGTTCATGTCGACGTTGAGTAACTCGCGCGCCAGATCCTTGAGGCCGTGCCGATCGGTATAAGTACGGCAGAGCTTGCTGGCGATCTTGGTGCACCAGACCGGCCCGGTGACGATGCCGAACCGGTGCTTGAGCACCGCGATATCGAACCGGGCATAGTGAAAGATCTTGGTCCGGTTCGGATCGGACAGCAGGGCGACCAGATTAGGGGCTTCCCGAAGGTCCGCCGGGATCTGCACGACGTCGGCGCTGCCATCGCCAGGGGACAGCTGAACGACGCACAGCCTGTCGCGGCGCGGGTCGAGCCCCATCGTTTCAGTGTCGATCGCCACTTCCTTACCGTAGCGCGACAGGTCCGGCAGGTCGCCCCGGTGCAAACGGGTCGTCATTGTGCCCCCTCAATAAGAGTCAGATTGCGATGCAATTGTGGGCTGGTGTGCCACAGCATCTTGGCGATGGAAAGGCCACGCCATTGTCCAGACCGCCCCAATATTGGCGAATGAGTTGACAGAGATTGCAAAGTTCGGCCAAGCCAGCCGGAAGTAACAGTGAGCAGGATGGGCCGTGCACGAACCGGCGGGACGCAACCGGACAAAGCGGCGATCGCGAGACCTGGCCTACGTCCTCGGCGCCGGCGCGTCCGTCGGGCGGAGCCGCGTGGTGCGGGACGGCGTGTCGGTCGCCCCGCTGGTCCTGATCAACTCCGCGCTGGCCGTGCTGCTCTATTTCGTGATGATCACCCGGGTGGGCAATCCCGACTGGATCGCGTTTGCAATCGTCGGAACGGCTTGGGCGTTCATTCCGGCCATCATCGCCTGGGTGCTGGTGTCGTTGCGCGACCACGAACAGCCGGTGACGGTCGCGAGCTTTGTGACGCTCGTCACCGTTGCTGTGATGATCGCGGCGCTCTCGGCCGCGCGCGTCTTCATGAGCTACTCGGCGGTCCTGCTCTGCACGCTGCCGACAATCTTCATCATGGTGCTGGTCATGCTGCGGTTGCGCCATGCACAGACCGAGCGCGTCGCTGTCCTCGACTTCCCCGGCGCCAGCGATGCGGTGAACCGGCTGGGGGGGAAGTTGCCGATCATTGGCGGCGCAGACGCAGAGCTTGGGAGCTTCGATCGCTTCCTGATCGACGTGGGCACACACTACTCGGGCGATTGGTCGCGGTTCCTGCTGCGCTCCTACATGCGTGGCGTGCTGGTGACGCCGTGGGTGCGGTTCCTCGAGATGCGCATGGGTCGGGTCGACATCCACTCGTTCGACCTCAGCGACATCGTGCTGCGCCCCGGGCAAATCCTCTACCTTCGCGCCAAGCGCGTGTTCGACATCTTCGGCGCGTTGGTTGCGACCGTTCCGGCGGCGATGGTGGGTGGCGTCGTCTATCTCTACATCCTGACGCGAGCCGGCCGACCGGTGCTCTTTAAGCAGGAGCGGCGCGGGCGCGGCGGCCAGACGTTCACGATCTTCAAGTTCCGCACGATGGAGCACGGGGTAGCGCGGCACTCCACGATCGACAACGACAAGCGCATCCTGCGCGGCGTCGGCTGGATCCGAAAGCTGCACCTCGACGAAATTCCGCAGCTCATCAACATCTGGCGCGGCGAGATGAGCTGGATCGGTCCGCGGCCGGCGGCGGTCGAAGTCGCTGAGGCGGTCGAAGCCGTCGAACCGAAATTCGAAAGCCGGCTCCTCGTTCGCCCGGGCCTGACCGGCTGGGCGCAAGTCAGCGTCGGCTACGCCAGCACCGTCGAGCAGGAGGTCGAAAAGCTCGGCTACGACCTCTACTACGTCAAGAACGTCAGCTTCGACCTCGACCTCGAGATCATGGCCAAAACCGCCCGCATCGTGTTGCTGCGCATCGGGTCGAAGTAGCTACCAGCGCCGCAACAATGGCAGTGCCTCGCCCCTGACGTCGGCTTCGAAAACGCTAGCCCGCTCGGCGCGTGAGCACTGTTAGCTGCACGCCTCGATACTCTCGCACACTCGGTGTCCACGTCCCCGGGAGCGAGGCCAGCAGAGAGTCTCGATCACCCTGGAAATTGGCGAGGACGACGAAGACATGTTCGGCCGTTCCGACTATCTTCAAGGTTCCGGCGTCGTCCGCTGCGGCGACGCAGGCAGGGAGCGCGCCGAGGTAGAACTGCAGCGCCAGAGCGCCGTATCCATTTGTGATCAAGCAATCTGAGCTCTGAGCGGTCGCCGCGATATCGGCAGCCACAGAGCGCCAGTCTTCAGGGCGCGTCCGTGTATCGGTGATTATGGACAGGCTCGCAGCGGCAATCGTCGCAAACATGATTGCAGCCCAGCGGCGCGCAGTCGTCGCGAACAGGCCTGCCGCCATGCCGGCCAGTACGAGGAGCGACGGTAGAATGCAGATCAGGTAACGACTGAGATAGATCGGCGTCGTGATCTGCGAGATTGCGAAGCCGAGTATCACAGGCCCGGCCGTCGCGGAGATGAGGATCGGCAACGTGACCATCGCCGGCAAGGTCTCTCGCGCCGCCGGGCGACGACCCCGCAACCAAAGAATGACCGAAGCCACCAGCAGCAGACCGATAAGGGCCGCAAGCACCGGACCGCCGGCGAGTCCGACGAGCCTGATCGCCCCGCTCACGACATTGGGACGATCGATCCAAAAGCCGTCCTCGACGATACGCTTGCTCACGCCAAGCAGAATGTATGCCCATGGCGTGAACAGAACGAACGCCAGCGCCTCTGCGGCGATGATCGGCCAGAATCCCCGCCGGAGCGGCGGGTGTCGAAGCAGCGCCAGCAGATAGCCCGCGCCCGCCGAGATCCAGGCAAACAGGCCGTAAGGATGTGTGTAGAGCAGCAAAACTGCGGAGAGTGTCAGCGCGCCATAGGTCGCGCCCGAGGGCCGTTCGATAGCGCGAAAAAGCAGAAGAAGGTGAAGCGCCGACGCCGCCGCCAACAAGCTGTATGGCCGTGCCTCCTGAGAGTAGTAGATGGCGAATGGCGAGAGCGCCATCATCAGGGCGGCGATGAGACCGGCTCGTTCGCCACCCGCGACCTTGCCCAAGGCGTAGGCAAGCGGGATGGTCAAAACGCCCACTATGGCGGCGGGCAGGCGAAGGCCGATCTCGGTGTTGCCCAAGAGCTGGACCGACACCCATGCGAGGACATTGTAAGCGGGTGGATAGTTGTCTTGGGCGGTTCGCTCGAAGATTTGCAGGAACGCGCCATTGACCTGTCCCCAGGTCGCCGCCTCGTCCCACCAGATACTCTCAGCCGTGAGGTTCCAAATTCGGAGGACTGCGCCAATCGCGCAGATCGTGACGAGTAGCCAAGCCCCAAGCGCTGGCCGTAGATCGTTCGTCGTCGGGCTCGCCAATTGCTTTTCCTGCGATCGGCCGCTCTTCGCACGATCCGCTCACTGGCGCAACGATGGTAGCCGGCGACCGAGCTACCCCAGGCAGCTTCGCATGGCGGCGGGTGATCGCGGGAAGGGAAAGAGCCCTTGGTGCCCTGGAGAGGACTCGAACCTCCACGTCGTTAAACACACGGACCTGAACCGTGCGCGTCTACCAATTCCGCCACCAGGGCAAACCGATGGGCGCCGTTCCACTAGGGGACGCCCCAGACTCTGTCAACGGCCAAAGCGGCGGTGCACCTGTTCCGCGCCAGTCTCGACAGTTTGGCGGCGTTTCGGGTAGAAGCGGCCATTCTGTTCGCCCTTGCGGAGCTGCCTGATGGATCACCCGGAACTGGTCACTGTCTTCGGGGGCTCGGGCTTTGTCGGCACGCAGGTGGTGCAATTGCTGGCCCGCGCCGGCTACCGGGTGCGCGTCGCGGTGCGCCGCCCCGATCTTGCCGGTCACCTCCGCCCGCTGGGCACGGTGGGCCAGGTGGTGCCGATGCAGGCCAACCTCCGCAATGCCCAGTCGGTAATGGCGGCGGTGCGCGGTGCGTCGATCGTCATCAACCTCGCTGCGATCGGCGTCGAGAAGGGCAAGCAGCGCTTCCGCGCGATCAACGTGACCGGCGCGCGTCGCGTCGCCGAAGCGGCCAACGCCACCGGCGTCCATACGCTGATCCAGATGTCGGTGCTGGGCGCCGACGAGAGTTCGCCGAGCCTGTTTGCGCGGTCCCGCGCGATGGGCGAGGCCGAGGTGAAGGCGGTCTTCCCCAGCGCCATCATTTTCCGGCCATCGGTGGTGTTCGGCACCAGTGACAGCTTCTTCAACACGCTCGGGCTCATCTCCCGCATGCTGCCGGTGATGCCGCTGTTTGGCGGCAAGACGAAGTTCCAGCCGGTCTATGTCGGTGACGTCGCCGAGGCGATTGCGGCAGCCGCCGCGGGTCATCTCAAAGCGGGCAAGACCTATGAGCTGGGCGGGCCCGATGTGCTCACCAACCGCGAGCTGGTCGAGCGTGTGCTGCGCGACACCAACCGCTCCAACCCGATCCTGCCGCTGCCCGCTTTCGTCGGCAAACTCGTGGCGTTTCCGATGAGTATCCTGCCCAAGCCGTTGCTGACGGCAGAGCAGGTGACGTTGCTCCAGATCGACAATGTGGTCTCGGCTGAGGCGACCAAGGACAAGCGGACGCTGCCGGGCATTGGCATCGTGCCGCGGCCGCTCGATGCGGTGTTGCCGAGCTATCTCTGGCGCTTCTCGCCCAACGGGCAGTTCGACCGGCAGACCGCCTAGCGTCCGCCGAACAGCAGCACGCCCCAGAGGCCGATCGCGCCCACGAAGATGCGCCAATAGGCGAAGGGCGCGAAACCGTGGCGATTGATGAAGTCGAGCGCGTAGCGAACGACGATGAACGCCAGGATGAAGGCGGCAGCGAAGCCGATGGCCACCGAGATGCCGAGCTCGGTCGTGATCAGGTCGCGGCTCTTGTAGAGATCGTAGCCGAAGGCGCCCGCCATCAGCGGGATTGCGACGAAGAAGCTGAACTCGGCGGCCGAGCGCTTGTCGGTGCCCAGCAGCAGCGAGCCGACGATGGTCGCGCCGGAGCGCGAGACACCGGGGATCAGCGCCAGCATCTGGAACAGCCCGATATAGAGGCACATCAGCGGCGGGTACTCGTAGATCGACGTGTATTTGGGCGTGAGCTTCAGCTGGTCGACCCAGAGCAGGATCAGCCCGCCCACAATCAGCATCACGCAGATGAGGATCGGTGACTCGTAGATGTAGGTCTTGATGAGGTCGTGGAAGACCACGCCGGCAATGGCGGCCGGCGCAGCAGCAAGAACGACTCCGAGAATGAAGCGCAGGGCACCCGGCTTGCGGGCGATCGCGTCACGGGCGATGGCGATCAATCGCCAGAAATAGACCACAACGATGGCAAGGATGGCGCCCAGCTGGATCAGCACCTCGAACACCCTGCCCGGGCTGTCAAAGCCCAGGAAATGGCCGATCAGCAGCAGGTGCGCCGTGGACGAGACCGGTAGGAATTCGGTAAGCCCTTCAACGATCCCCAGGAGAGCCGGCACAAAAATACCTTGATCGCCGTTCATCTCATCTCCTAGATCGCGGGGCGTTCTCGCCCCGTCCGTCTATGCTGATTTGCGCCCGCGCGCCAGAATTGGACTAAGCCCCAGCGTCATGCCCCGCCTTCTCCAGCACCGGCTCGATCCTGCTTCCCGCCTCGCCCGGCTCATGTTTGCCGAATACGGCATTCCCGCCGATCTCGAGGACATCAAGCCCTGGGCGCGCGATGCGCATCTGCTCGAGCTGAATCCTGCCGGCACCGTGCCGATCCTGCTCGATGAGGGCCAGCCCAATGCGGTGGGCGTCCTGGCGGTGATCCACGCGATCGAGGACCGCTATTCGCCGGCGGCGATCCCCGGACTGTTCCCAGCCGATCCCAGGGACCGCACCGAGATGTGGCGGCTCTGCGAGTGGGTGCTGATCAAGCTCAACGACGAAGTGACGCGCTATGTGGTTGAGGAGAAGATCCTCAAGCGCGATCGCCCCGGCGCGACCCCCGATCCGTCGGTCCTGCGCGTCGCCAAGGCCAACCTCACCGAGCACCTGCTCTATCTCAACTGGCTGTTCGCCACCCGCCAGTGGATCGCGGGCGGCGCGATGACGCTGGCCGATTTCGCGCTGGCGGCCCATCTGAGCTCGCTCGACTATCTCGGCGACGTCGCCTGGGAAACGGCCGCCGAGGTGCGCCACTGGTACGCCCGCATCAAGTCGCGCCCGGCCTTCCGCACCCTGCTCAACGACCGCATCGGCGGCATGCCGCCCCATGCCGGCTATGCCGATCTCGACTTCTAGCTCGACCGAGGCCGCTCTCGCCGAGGTTCGCACCCGCGCGAAATCGCTGGGCTTTGATGCGTTCGGCGTCACCTCGGCGGATGCGCGGCCCGACATCAAGCACAAGCTCGACATCGCGCTGCGCGCGGGCTGGCATGGCGATATGGCGTGGATGGCGGAGACGGCGGATCGGCGCGCCACCCCGACGATCCTGTGGTCGCGCGTTCGTTCGGTCATCATGCTCGGGGTGAATTACGGACCCGACAGCGATCCGCTCGAGACGCTGAACCAGCGCGACCGCGGCACGATCTCGGTCTATGCCCGCAACCGCGACTATCACGACCTCATCAAGGGCCGCCTCAAGGAAGTTGCGGGCCTCCTCGAAGCGCGCACGGGCGAGAAGGTGAAAGTGTTCGTCGACACCGCGCCGGTGATGGAAAAGCCGCTGGCTGAAGCGGCGGGGCTGGGCTGGCAGGGGAAGCACACCGTGCTCGTCAGCCGCGACTACGGCTCGTGGCTGTTTCTCGGCGCGATCTTCACGACAGCCGACCTGCCGCTCGACGCGCCGCACGAGGAGAGCTGCGGCAGCTGCCGCAAGTGCCTCGACGTCTGCCCGACCAATGCCTTCCCCGCACCGTTCCAGCTCGATGCGCGGCGCTGCCTGTCGTATCTCAACATCGAGCATGAGGGGCCGATCCCGCTCGAGTTCCGCGCGGCGATGGGCAACCGTATCTATGGTTGCGACGATTGCCTCGCGGTCTGTCCGTGGAACAAGTTCGCCAGCGTCAGCCGCGAGGCGAAGCTGCAGGCGCGCGACGATCTCAACGCGCCGGCGCTGAGTGATCTGGTGCAGCTCACCGATGCCGGCTTCCGCTCCCACTTCGCTGGATCGCCGATCAAGCGGATCGGTCGTGCGCGGTTCCTGCGCAACGTGCTGATCGCGGTCGGCAACAGCGGCGACGCGGCGCTCGCGCCGTTGGCAGAGGCGCGCCTCAGCGACGATGACCCGCTGGTGCGCGGCGCGGCAGTATGGGCGGTGCGCCGTCTCGCGGGGCAGGAAAAGTCGGACCGATTGGCGCTGGACTTTCTGCCCGCAGAGTCGGACACAGCCGTCCGGACTGAATGGACGCAGACGATCTAGATGGGCGTGTTTTTCTTCGGAATGGGCTTTTCGTCGCTCGCGACGGCGCGTGCCATTCACCAGATCGTCGACGGTGGTATCCCGATCTTCGGCACCAGCCGGACCGACGAAGGCATCGAGGCGCTGGCCGACAGCCCCTATCGCGCCCACCTGTTCGACGGTGAGTCGCCGGGCGCCACGCTCGGGCCCGATCTCAGGCGCTCGACGCATGTGATCCTCTCGATCCCGCCGACGGAAGCGGGCGACCCTGCGCTACGCATGCACCGCGCCGACCTCGACGCGGCCAGCGATCTCCAATGGCTCTGCTACTTCTCGACGGTCGGCGTCTATGGCGATTTCGGTGGCGCGTGGATTGACGAGAGCGCACCGACGCGACCGATCAACCAGCGCAGCGCGCACCGCGTCGAGGTGGAACAGCACTGGCGCGACTATGCCGCGCAGCGCGGCGTGCCGCTGTTGATCCTGCGGCTCGCGGGCATCTATGGCCCGGGCCGCTCGGCGTTCGACAAGCTGCGCGAGGGGACGGCGCGGCGCATCGTGAAGCCGAACCAGGTATTCAACCGCATCCATGTCGAGGATATCGGACGCGTCACGGCGCTGGCGGCTCAACGCAAGCTTGCGGGCACGTTCAACCTCGCCGACGACGAGCCGGCGCCGCCGCAGGATCTGATCGAATATGCGGCGCGCAAGATGGGTGTGGCCGTGCCACCCGACGTGCCATTCGAGGAGGCCAACATGACGCCGATGGCGCGGAGTTTCTATTCAGACAACAAGCGGGTCTCGAACAAGGCGATCAAGCAGGCGCTCGGCATCGACCTGCTCTATCCAACTTATCGCGACGGCCTCGACGCGATCGCCAAGGTGCCGGCATGAGCGCGCCCTCCCCTGCCCTCGCACCGCAACGCGTCGTGCTCGATGGGCACTGTACGCGACTCGAGCCACTGACCTCGGGTCACGCTGCTGATCTCTATCGCGCCGCGGCTGGACAAGAACAGCGTTTTGCCTACCTGTTCGAGAGCGCGCCGGCATCCGAAGCGGCGATGGCCGAATGGGTGGAGCGAGTCGCGCCCAAGGACGATCCGCTGTATTTCGCGGTGATCGACAAAGCCACCGGCCGCGCTGAAGGCCGGCAGTCGCTGATGCGGATCACGCCGGAGCACGGGGTCATCGAGATCGGGGGCATCTACTGGGGACCCAACATTTCGCGCACGCGCGTCACGACGGAAGCGTTATTCCTCCACGCGCGCTACATCTTCGACGAGCTCGGTTACCGCCGCTTCGAATGGAAGTGCAACGACCTCAACGCGCCGAGCAAGGTCGCCGCTCTGCGTTTCGGCTTCACCTTCGAAGGCGTGTTCCGCCAGCACATGATCATCAAAGGCAGAAACCGCGACACGGCATGGTTCTCGATGCTCGACACCGAGTGGCCGGCGCTGAAAGCCGAGTATGAGCGCTGGCTCGACCCAGGCAACTTCGCTGCCGACGGCACGCAGAAGACCAAACTGCGGTTCTAGTTAGAGTCCGGTGTCATCTTTTGGTGAGATATGTCGTCGCGACATCATTCCACCAGCAACCCTTCGATACTCCTCACAATCAAAGCCAGATCCTGATCGCGGCTCAGACGGTGCTCGCCATCGGGAACCAGCGTCATCGTCACCGGGTCGTTGACGATGTGCTGCACCAGCTTCAGCGCATGCTCCTTGGGCACGTCGCGGTCACGCGCACCCTGGATGATGGTCACCGGACAGCCGGTCTCGATCGCGCGGCCGAACAGCAGATGGCTTCGCCCGTCCTCGATCATCGACAGGTTGATGCGGTAGGGGTCGGGCGAATACTCCGATGGCTCCTCGACGAAGCCCTGCTTCAGCAACAGGCTGCGCTGCTTCTTGGTCATCTGCGCCTGCATCAGCTCAGTCATGTCGGTGGCCGGCGCGATGAGCAGCAGGCCGATGACCCGACGATCGCCACGACGGCGCAACTCGCGGATCAGCAGCAGCGCCAGCCAGCCGCCCATCGATGAGCCGATGACGATCTGGGGGCCAGATGTCGTCTCGAACACAGCGAGCGATTCCTCGAGCCAGCGGGTGATGGTCCCGAGGTCGAAATCGCCGCCGGTCTGGCCGTGGCCGGAATAGTCGAAGCGGGTGACGGCGAGGCCGTGCTCGGCCCCAAACCGGTCGACGGCGACGGCTTTGGAACCCGTCATGTCGGAGCGGAAGCCGCTCATCCAGATGAGCCCGGGCGCCCGGCCGGGGCGGCGCTCGATGGCGATCCGGCGGTCGCCGACGGGCAGAAACTCGGTCATCGCAGGGGTCCTCGCAACTCAGTCACAGGCTTAGACATTTCGATTTGTGCGCTGTCGAGTGGATTGACTTAGTGGCGCCGAGTCACGATTTTAGCGCCGCTTCCCGCAAAGCACCTGTCAACCGCAGAAGGACATCTGCCATTCGTCGACCCATGAGACCCGTTGCGCCCCAGAAGGATGGGCCGCAGTCGAACGAGGACATCTCCTCCCCCGAAGTCCAGCTGATCGACGCCGAAGGCGTCAACCAGGGCGCGATCAAAACGCGCGACGCGCTGGCACAGGCCCAGGAACTGGGCCTCGATCTGGTGATCATCGCCGCCAATTCGACCCCTCCCGTTGCCAAGATGCTCGATCTTGGCCGCTTCAAATATGCTGCGCAGAAGAAAGCCAACGAGGCGCGCAAGAAGCAGAAGGTGATCGAGGTCAAAGAAATCCAGATGCGTCCGAACATCGATACGCACGATTACGAGACCAAGATGAAGGCGGTGCACCGGTTCCTCGACGATGGCGACCGGGTGAAGGTGACCATGCGCTTCCGTGGCCGCGAAATGGCCCACCAGGAACTGGGCATGGAATTGCTGGTCAAGGTGCAGGGCGAATTGGCCGAAAAGGCCAAGGTCGAATCGAGCCCACGCTCCGAAGGCCGCCAGATGGTGATGGTGCTGGCGCCCAAGTGAGCGCGGCACATCGCTGAATGCAGTAAGGGCGGCTCGAGGCCGCCCTTTTGTTTTGACCGCGGTGGAGCCGATTACGCTGCGAGCTTGAGCCAGGTCGGGGCGATCGCTGTGCCCTTGCCGAGGCCGTAGCCGAAGCGGATGTTCAGCATACCCACCGGCTCGATGAAGCGGGCGGCGTCGAGGCCACCGGCGTTTTCGACGCCGAAACCAGCCTTGGTGGCGAGATCGGCAACCGCCGCAACCGCGGCTTCGTCGTTACCGGCGACGAACACCGGCACGGCCTGCGTCTGGGCGACCGGCGCCGAAAAGAGGCCGGCGAACACGGTATTGAACGCCTTCACAACCTTGGCTGACGGGGCCGCCTTCTGGATTTCTTCGGCGGCCGAAGTGGTATGGCCGAGGCGCAGGCCGGCGAAGTCCGGCGTGATCGGGTTGGTCATGTCGACGACAGTCTTGCCGGTAAGATTCAGCGTCTTGGCCGCTTCGAGCGCGGCGTCGTACGGCACGGCAAGCACCACGATGTCGGCTTTGGCGACCGCGTCAGCGTAGCTGAGTTGTCCGGCCTGCGGCGCGCGTGCGCCGAGCACGACGTCGGCCTTGCCGGCGAGACGCGCGGCGAGCCCTGCGCCCATATTGCCCTGGCCGAGGATGGCGATGGTGGTCATGTGAAGTCTCCCTGCGGGTTTGAATTCGATGACGGGGAGATAGATCGATATGCTGAGTAACAGAATTGCCTCTCTCGTCGTTTCAGACTATCGATTTTGTATCGAATGGCTGACCTCGACACATTGGAGACGTTTGCGACTGCGGTGCGCGCGGGCAGTTTTGCCGCCGCCGCCAAGGTACTAGGCATCACGCCGGCCATGGTGGGCCGCCGGATCCAGGGTCTCGAGCAGCGCTATGGTGCCCGGCTGATCGAACGGACGACCCGCGCCCAACGCCTGACCGAAGCCGGCGAGACCTTCCTCGAACGCGCGGAGGCTGTCCTCGACGCCGCCACCGAGCTCGAAGATTCGATGCGTACGGCCCCGGGACGCCTCGAGGGCCGCATCCGCATGACGGGTCCCGCGACGCTGGGTGTCCACAGCCTCGCGCGCATCGTGGCGCGCTTTCAGGCCACCAATCCGGCAGTGACGCTCGAGATGATCCTGACCGACCGGCGGATGGACCTGATCGCCGAGGGCCTGGACCTTGCCGTGCGCATCGGCGAATTGCGCAATTCCGCGATGATCGCGCGGCGCGCTGGCAGCTACCGGCTGATGCTGGTCGCCTCGCCGGCCTACGTGGCGCGCTATGGAGCGCCGCAGGCGCCCGCCGAGCTGTCCAGCGCCCGCTGCCTCATCAACCTCAACATGACGCCGCGCAACCGCTGGCCGCTCCGCCGCAACGGTGCCGAAGAGATCGCCGAAGTCGAGGGCGGACTGCAGATCGACAATGGCGAGGCGCTGCGGGTGGCGACGCTGGAGGGCGCGGGCATCGCCTACATGCCCACCGATCTGGTGCAGGACGATGTGGCCGCCGGGCGGCTTGTCCAGATACTCGCGGATTGGGAGGCGCTCAGGATGCCTATCCAGTTGCTCTATCCCTCGCGGCGCATACCGCGCCGGGTCAACGCCCTTCTCGATGTGTTGGCCGACGAGCTCGGGCACGCTTACCCCGGCTAGGCTAGACCAAACAAATCGGCTAGATAACACCTTATGACGTTCGATCAACGCACCACCATCGGCTTTCAGGCCGCCCAGCTATCGCGGCTGATTTCGCTGCGGCTGCGCGACGGACTGGCGCCGCTGGGGCTGATGCCGGCGCAGGCCGCGGCGCTGATCGAGATCGGCGCCAAGCCCGGCCTGACGCAGAAAGAACTGGTCGAGCGGCTCGAAGTTGAACAGCCCGGCGTCGCCCGCACCCTCAACGGCCTCGAAGCCGACGGCTGGATTTTCCGCGAATCCCGCGGCGGCCGCGCCCAGGGCCTCTACCTCAGCGACCGCGCCGCAGGCGTTGTCCCGGAAGCGGTGAAGCTGACGTCGGAGATCAACCGCAAAGCTCTGGCCGAGCTGAGCCGCACCGAACAGGCCAATCTGATCGACGCGCTCGAAGAGCTCATTTTCGACCTGAAGGCATCGGGCTAGCCCTATCGCCTCCCACGGGTACATAAGGCGACATGCGCAGGCCGCGCGCTTCCCAGCCATTTGCCCTTGCCATCCGCGCCCCACGTCTCTATAGACGCCGCTTCTGAACCGGACCGCCCGGCCGAAAGGCATGCCGTGGCAGTCCAGAATGCGTAGCCCCTAGGGGCCAAACAGGACCGCAAAATGCCAAAGATGAAGACCAAGTCGGGCGCCAAAAAGCGCTTCAAGATGACTGCGTCTGGCCTCGTGAAGGCCGGTGTCGCAGGCAAACGTCACCGCCTCCTCAACCACAGCGCCAATTACATTCGCCAGAACCGCGGGACCAAGATCCTCGCCAAGGGCGATGCGAATTTGGTCAAGTGGTACATGCCCTACGCGCGCTAAAGGAGAGCTGAGATGTCCCGAGTTAAACGCGGCGTAACCAACCACGCCCGCCACAAGAAGGTTCTCAAGGCCGCCGAAGGTTTTTACGGCCGCCGCAAGAGCTCGATCACCGTCGCCAAGGCGGCCGTCGACAAGGCCGGCCAGTATGCCTATCGCGATCGTCGCGCCAAGAAGCGCAACTTCCGCGCCCTGTGGATCCAGCGCATCAATGCTGCCGTCCGCACGCACGGTTTGACCTATGGCCGATTTATCGACGGCCTCGTGAAGGCCGAGATCGCGGTGGACCGTAAGGTTCTCTCCGACATCGCCATCACGGAGCCCGCAGCCTTCGCCGCGCTCGTCGCGCAGTCGAAAGCCGCGCTCGGCTACCTGGGCGAGATCGAAGCGACCACCGCAGCGCGCGTCAGCGCCTGATCCGCTAGCCTTTACCGAGGCCACAAGCTAAGCCTTGCGCCGCCCGTTGGGATGGCGCGGGGCTTTTTGTTTGCCCGCGCCGACACTCCGAGATTGCCATGAGCCTTGAAGACGACATCGCCCAGCTGAAATCGACCCTGACCGCCGCCATCGGCACCGCCAATGACGAGCAGTCGCTCGACGCCGTGCGCGTCACCGCGCTCGGCAAGAAGGGCTCGGTCTCGGCCCTGCTCGCCACGCTCGGCACAATGCCGCCCGAGGATCGCAAGACCGCCGGCCCCGCGATCAACGGGCTCAAGAACGAGATTGCAGCGGCGATCGACGCCAAGGGCACCGAGCTCAAATCGGCCGCGCTCAATGCGCGCCTTGCCGCCGAGACCGTCGACGTCACCCTGCCCGTCAGGCCCGCGCCGACAACGCAGGGCCGCATCCATCCCATCAGCCAGGTGTGGGACGAGATCACCGCGATCTTCTCCGACATGGGCTTCAAGATCGCCGAAGGTCCCGACATCGAGACCGACTGGTACAACTTCACCGCGCTGAACTTCCCCGAGGGGCATCCGGCGCGCGAGATGCACGACACGTTCTTCCTGCAGCCCGGTCCCGACGGGACGCGCAAGGTACTGCGCACGCATACCTCGCCGGTGCAGATCCGCTCGATGAAGCAGACCAATGAGAAGCCGGCCGCCGGCTATCTCACCGGCGCGTTCGACCCGCCGATCCGCATCATCGCGCCGGGCCGCACCTATCGGAACGACAGCGACCAGACGCACACGCCCATGTTCCACCAGATCGAAGGTCTGGTGATCGACAAGGAGAGCCACATCGGCCAGCTCCGCTGGGTGCTCGAAGAGTTCCTCAAGGCCTTCTTCGAAGTGCCGGGCGTCACGCTGCGCTTTCGTCCGAGCTTCTTCCCGTTCACCGAGCCGTCGATGGAAGTCGACGTCCAGTGCGATCGCTCCGGCGCCGAGGTGAAGATCGGCGAGGGCAAGGATTGGCTCGAGATTCTGGGCTGCGGCATGGTGCATCCCAACGTGCTGCGCAATTGCGGGCTTGACCCCGATGTGTACCAGGGCTTCGCCTGGGGCATGGGGATCGATCGCCTCGCCATGCTCAAATACGGCATGAACGACCTCCGCGCCTTCTTCGACGCCGACAAGCGCTGGCTCGACCATTACGGCTTCCGCGCCTTCGACATGCCGACGCTGTTCGGGGGCCTCAGCAGCTGATGAGCCCGCCGTCCATCGACCCGGACAAGCCGACGACCTTCGTCGTCACCGACATCGAAGCCGACGGCCCCTCGCCGCTCGGCTCGTCGATGCTGAGCTTTGCGTCGGTGGCGTGTGACATCACCGGCAAGGTGCTGGCCGAGTTCGAGGCCGTACTGGAACCACGTTCCGATCGGCAACCGCATCCCGATACCATGGCCTGGTGGCAGACGCAGCCGGAGGCCTGGGCGCATGCGACCGAGAACCCCGAGCGGCCGGGGGTCGTGATGCCGCGCTATGCGGACTGGGTCGAGAGCCTCCCCGGCTATCGCGTGTTCGCGGCCGCGCCGATCATCTTCGACGGGCTCTGGATGGATCACTACCTCCAGACCTACGCCGGCACGCGCGTGCTGGGCACGCCGATGAAAAGCGAGCGGCAGATTTTCCGCGGCGGCGGCGTGTGCCTCTACACGATGGCGGGCACGCTGCGCGGCGCCGAGTATCTCAAATGGGGCATGCAGCGCGTGCCGCCCGAATGGTACGGGCACATCCCGCACAGTCACCGCGCCATCGATGACGCCCGCGGCTTCGCCAACGTACTGGCCAAACTCTTTGCGATCTCGGGCGGCCTGCCCAAGATCGAAGCGACTGAAAGTGTCTACAAATGAAGTTCACGCTCGACTGGCTCAAGGACCACCTCGACACCACCGCCTCGGCCGACACGATCGCCGAAGCGCTCACCACTGTCGGCCTCGAGGTCGAGAGTGTTGAGGACACGGCGAAGGCGCTGCAGCCCTTCGTTGTCGCGCATGTGGTGAGCGCCGAGCCGCATCCGAACTCGGACCATCTCAAGGTCTGCAAGGTCGACGCCGGCACCGGCACGCTGATCGATGTGGTGTGTGGCGCGCCCAATGCGGTGAGCGGCATGAAGTCGGTGTTCGCGTTCCCCGGCACCTACATTCCGGGCAAGGATTTCACGCTCAAGGAAGGCGTGGTGATCCGCGGCGCGCTGTCGAACGGCATGCTCTGCTCGGCGATGGAGCTGCAGCTGTCGAACGATCATGACGGCATCATCGTGCTGCCCGACGATGCACCGATCGGCCAGCCCTATGTCGAGTATGCCGGTCTCGGCGGCGTCGTGTACGACATCTCGATCACGCCCAACCGCGGCGATGCGACCGGCATCTATGGCGTGGCGCGCGACCTCGCGGCCTATGGGCTGGGCGAGCTCAACCCGACCAATGTGTACTTCGCGCCGGTGCCCTCACACGGCCCGAGCCCGATCCCGCCGCTGCCGCAGCAGTTCGCCGCCGGCGAGCCCAAGGCGATCCGCAAATTCGCGGGCCGCTATGTCGCCGGCGTCAAGAACGGTCCCTCGCCCGAGTGGCTGCAGCGCCGGCTGCGCGCCGTCGGCCTGCGGCCGATCAATGCGCTGGCCGATATCACCAACTTCGTGTCGCAGGGCTGGGGGCGGCCGCTCCACGCCTATGACGCGGACAAGGTGCAAGGCACGATGCTGCTGCGCAACGCGCGCGTCGGCGAAAAGCTCGACGGCCTCGATGGGCGCACGCACGAGCTCGACGACACGATGTGCGTCATCGCCGACGATGTCGGCCCGCTCTGCCTCGGCGGCATCCTCGGCGGCGAGCGCTCGAGCTGCACCGACGAGACGGTGAACCTCTTCATGGAATGCGCGAGCTGGGACCCCGAGGAGATCGCGCGGACCGGCCGCAAGACCGGCATCGTCTCCGACGCGCGCTATCGCCTCGAGCGCTCGGTCGATCCGGCGCTGACCGACCCCGGCCTCGAGCTCGCGACGCGTCTCGTGATGGAGATTTGCGGTGGCACGCCGATGGAGCCGGCCGTCTCGGGCGCTGATGTGTTCCCCAACACCACGATCCATTTCCCGGTGAGCGAAGTGCGCCGCCTGACGGGTCTCGACCTGCCGGCGCTGCGGATCGCCGAGATTCTTACCCGCCTCGGCTTCGAGGTGAGCGGCGCTGGAACGACGCTCTTGGTCAAGGTGCCCAGCTGGCGTCCTGACGTCGTGCAGAAGGCGGACCTCGTCGAAGAAGTCATGCGCATGGAAGGCGTCGGCAAGGTGCCGGTCGATCCGCTCCCGCGTCTCTCTGGCGTCGCGCCGCGCATGCTGACGACGATCCAGAACCGGCGTCGCGCGATCAAGCGTGTTCTCGCCGCGCGTGGTCTCGACGAGGCCGTCACCTGGTCGTTCATCTCGGAAGCGGAAGCGAAGCGCTTCGGCGGCGGCAAACCGGAGCTCAAGCTCGCTAATGCGATCGCTGCCGATCTCTCGGACATGCGCCCCTCGCTGATGCCGGGACTGCTCGCGGCCGCGCGCCGCAACGAGAACCGCGGCGTCAGCGATCTCGCGATCTTCGAGGTCGGCCAGGTGTTCCTGTCCGATCTCCCCGAAGGCCAGCACACCTATGCGACCGCGATCCGTGCCGGTGGCGCACCGAAAACCTGGCAAGGCGGCGGCAAGCTCAGCGTATTCGACGCCAAGGCCGACCTTGGCGCCGTGCTCGACGCGCTCGGCCACGACATCGACAAGCTGCAGGTTGTCGCCGAGGCGCCCGCCTGGAGCCATCCGGGCCGTGGCGGTCGCGTGCAGCTCGGCCCCACCAACGTCATCGCCTGGTTCGGCGAGCTGCATCCCGCCTGGACCGAAGAGATGGACCTCACCGGCCCCGTCGTCGCCTTCGAGCTCGACATCGACGCCGTGCCCGAGCCGCGCAAGAAAGCCACCAAGGGCAAGCCGGCCATCAAGCTCAGCGACCTCATGCCGCTCGAGCGCGACTTCGCGTTCCTCGTCGATCGCAGCGTCCCCGCAGCCACGCTGCTGCGCGCCGCCCGCAATGCCGACAAGGCGCTGATCACAGCCGTCGACATCTTCGACCTCTTCGAAGGCGCGGGCGTCGGCGACGGCAAAAAGTCCGTCGCCATCCGCGTCACCCTGCAGCCCACCGACAAGACCCTCACCGACGAGGAGATCGAAAAGGTGGGCGCGGCAGTGGTCGCCGCTGTGGGCAAGGCAACCGGCGGGACGCTGCGCACGTGAACGTCGAGGCGTTGAAGCGCGCGGATTTCGACCGCTTCTTCGCCGCCAAGAACCGTGAGCTCTGGCGCTGGGCGTTCAGCCCCCAGCGCCGGCGCAATTATCGCGATCCCGCGGTGATCGCGCGCATCGTCGGCGAGTACGCCGAGCTGCCGCGATTGCCGCAGACGCCGATCCCCAAACGCATCTTCATGCTCTGGCAACAGGGCTGGGACGTGGCCCCGCCGGTCGTTCGCGCCTGCGCCGACGCCTGGCGTCGCTTGAATCCTGAGTGGGAGCTCACTCTCGTCGATGACTCCTCGCTCGCCACTGTTGCGCCCGGCTGGGCGTCGTTCGATCTTCCGCCGAAACTGCACCGCACCGCGCTGTCGAACGTCGCACGACTGCAGATGCTGAAGACGCATGGTGGCGTGTGGGCCGACGCGACGCTGTTTCCAACACGGCCGCTCGACGACTGGCTGCCTCACGTCATGGCCTCGGGGATTTTCATGTTCTCGAAGCCACGACTCTACCGCGATGTCGATATCTGGTTCATCGCCGCTGCTGAAGGCAACGCAGCGGTCGCGAGATGGCATGATCTGGTGCGCCAGTACTTCGCGCAGGTGCCGAAACCGCATCACTACTACTGGATGGAGTATCTGTTCGAGATGCTCGAGGCCAGCGACGCCGTCGTACGATTTACGGCCGAGCAGATGCCCAAGATCACTGCGCTTGGCCCCCTGGCCATCCCATCGCACAAGTTTGATCGCAAGCCGCCCGACGGTATCGCCGACCTGCTCGATCGGAACGTCGTCCCAGTTCACAAGCTCAGTCACAAATGGTGGCCGAAGGGGCGCGATCTCAGGGGCACACCCGTCGGCAAGCTCACCGGGCTGACCACGCTCTAGACCGCCTTGAGGCCGACCAGTCGCCGCAGTCGATTCGTCCAGCGTCGGGCGATGCGCTCGCGCGCATAGCGGTAGTAGATTTCGTTGGTCATGACGTGCCGGTAGATGCGGCGGAACGGCACAAAGCTCACCAGATTCCACGGCTTGTCGATGCCGGTATAGTGCACCGCCTTGGGATCGAGCGCCTCCATGGAGACACCTGCGGCAAGCGTGTTCCAGCTCAGATCGAGCTGCGTCCAGCTGTTCTTGAACAGGAAGTTCAGCACCTGCTGGTCGTTGATCAGCCGCTTCAACGTGCCGTCGCGCTCGAGGGACCTCAGACGACCGGGAATGTCCTCTGCACGCCACCGGTCGAGATCGATCAGCAGCATGCCGGAGTTGAAGTAGGGGTCGGCTGGATCGAACAGGTCACGATCGCGATTGCCGTCGCGATGATTGGACGAGACGAGTGCGTGCGGGTCCTTGACCGCGCCGAGCGTCCGCCCCGCGAGGTCCGATCCGATCAGCTGCTCGATCGGCCAGCGGACGAGAATGTCGCTGTCGATGTAGAGAAGCCTGGACACGGAAGGACCGATGATGCGGTCGAAGAACAGCCGCGCATACATGACCTCGGAGATGTATTTGGTGTGCGGCAGCTCAGCGGCCGTGCGGCGGTACTCGTCGTCCTGCGTGACATCATAATGGATCAGCGTCGCGCCGAACTCGGCAGCGATCCGCGAGAGGTCATCGGCCGTGCCCGGCTTCAGCGCCGGGTGGCAGAGATGAAACACTAGGTCGTTCCGCCGGTGCGTTGCGAGGCAGATGCCACGCATGGTCGCGTAGGCCGGCGCCCAGAAATTCTGGTCGAAGGCGAGCGCGATGTGCAGCTGGTTGGTGTTGTTGTCGGGCATCGGCCTTCACGTGGCATGAGTGGCTACGCGAGGCAAGCCGAGCCTGGGTTGACTTGAACTCGCCGGCCCCTAAAGTCCGCCGCCATGCGCATCGATCGATGCGCGATTGGGGGCCAGATGGCGCTTGTACTACAAAGAAGCGCGATCGGACTTTGGTGGGTGACGCTTGTCGCGCTCACCATGACCAGCACGATTTCGAGCACGATCACGGCGGGTGCGCTCGTGGTATTTGGGCTCCTGCTGCTGCCGGTTCTGGCACAACGTGGCGTTACCGCTCAACTGGGACGCGATCCTTTCGTCCTTTACTTCCTGCTGGCCATTGCCCTGTCCGCTCTCGTCTGCGCCGTCACCGCGGACCAGGTGAGCGACCTCTATTTTGTCGGCAACTTCACGCCGCTCTTGTTCGCGATCCCTGTTTACGTGCTCGCACGGCGCCTCGGGGGTCTGCGAACGCTGCGCATCGTCGTGGCGCTCTGCTTCGCAGGCTGCGTCGTTGCGATGGCGGTGGCCATCTACACGGTCCTCGTGCTCCACTTCCCGCGCGCCGACGGCCTCTTGCTCACGGGCTCGCTGATTTATGCGCGCCTCGCGGTGCTCCTGGGGTTCATCGCCGCGGCGGGTTGCCTGATCCCCGGGTCACCGTCGCGCTACATCTATCTGCTTGGCCCGGTGATCAGCACGGCAATCTGCGTGCTCGCGGGCGCACGGGGCGTGATCCTCTGCGTGCCGTTCCTTCTCCTCCTGCTGCTCGTCTTCCTGATGCGCGAGCGGACGGGGCGGGAGCGCTGGATGATCGTCGGTGGCCTGGCCGCACTTTGCGTCGCCGGGGCCGCTGTTGCCCTGCCGTTCGTCGACATGGCGCGCATTCTCACAATCCCCCGCTTTATCATCGACGTCATGTCAGGCAATGGCGCAGCGACCGACGGGTCGATCCAGTCGCGGCTCGCTTACTATGGTGCAGCCGTCACGCTGTTCGACCGCGCTCCGATCTTCGGCTATGGCTGGGCAAATCTCCGCGATGCGGCCTTCACCGTGCTCGATCCGGTGACGAACGCCGACTTCTTCAGCTACCACAATGACGTGCTGAACTTCGCCGTCGCCGGCGGCGTCATTGGGATCCTCACACTCGTGATCATTCTCGCCGCGCCGCTCGCGGGCGTGCTCTCCAGCCAGCGCGATCGCCTGTTCGTTCCGCGGCTCTACTGCGTGCTCGTCATCGTCGTGCTCTACGCCCTTGGCGGCCTGACGGACCACGTGATGGGCTACGATATGCCCACCTTCGCCTTCGCGTTCATGAGCGCGATCGTGCTTGGTGCATTCCGCGAGCGACCGGACGAGGTCAGTCCCAGCGCAGCGTCAAGAGGATATCGACCGTGATTCCGCCCAAGACACTTCACCCCAGCAAGGCGATCGTACTGCCATTGCTGCTGGCCACCCTCGCATTGGCGGCGCCAGTGCGCGCGCAGGACGATGGCCGGCAAACCCTGTTCAGTTGCGGCACGGATCCGGTCGACGACGCGGGCTTTCTCGACCTCAACGGCATTCCCGAGGACAACGGCACGTGGGTCGACCTCAGGTTCGATCAAACCGCTGAAGGCGATGGCCACCTTACCTATTCGTTCCCGCGCGGCGGTGTCGATTATCGAACGGCGTTCCTGTTTTCGCATTCGAACGGACCGGAAGGCTATCTCGTGTCGATCCGCTGGAAGGACGAGGGCCTCAATTACGTCTATTACTCGCTCGCCGTGCTGCCCGATCCTGCCGTCGAAGGCGATGCCGGCGGCGGTGAGGCAGGGCTGGTGATCAGCCAGCACGGCAAGATGCTGGAGTTCGTCCAGTGCATCGAGCGCCCCTTTATGTTCATCAGCTATATGCGCAGCGCGATGAGCTGCGACACCGCCAACCCCTACGGGCCCGAGGCGTGCACAGAGAACGGTGCCGAGCGCAAAGCGCCGCTCGATGTGCAGACCATCGGCGTCGTTGCCGACTAGCGCCTACTGGATGGCGCCGGGACCCGGGGTCGCGCCCGGGGGGCACTTGCCGAGGATGATCATCCCGAGCACTTCATCCTTGGTCACGTCGCCCACTTTCGCGGTGCCGACGACACGGCCGTTCTTCATCACCGCCACACGGTCGGCGAGATCGAAGACGTCGTGGATGTCGTGGCTGATGAGGAAGATGCCGATCCCCTGCGCCTTGAGGCCCTTGATCAGCTCGCCCACCTGCGCCGTCTCCTGCGGACCGAGCGCGGCCGTGGGCTCGTCCATGATCAGGATGCGGGCATTGAAGTGGATGGCGCGAGCGATCGCGACGGACTGGCGCTGACCGCCCGAGAGCGATTTCACCGGCTCCTTGAAGCGGCGGAAATTGGGATTGAGCCGGCCCATCACTTCGCGGGTCGCCGCCTCCATCGCGATGTCGTCGAGCGTACCCCAGCGGGTGCGCAGCTCGCGGCCCAGATAGAGATTGGCCGCCGCGTCGACGTTATCGGCGAGCGCGAGCGTCTGGTAGATCGTCTCGATTCCGAACGCCTTGGCGTCGCGCGGATTGTTGATCTCGGCTTCCTTGCCGTCGATGAAGATGCTGCCGGCGTCGCGCTTGTAAGCGCCCGACAGCACCTTGATCAGCGTCGACTTGCCGGCGCCATTGTGACCGAGCAGGCCGACCGCTTCACCCGGATAGAGGTCGACGCTCGCATGGTCGACGGCCTTGATGCCGCCGAAGGCGATCGAGACATCGCGCATCTCGACGAGCGGGGCACCACGATTGGCGGTGGCGGAGGACATAGCTTGAGTTGACATCATCGCCTCCTAGTTCACGCGGCGCCGGTAGAGCTGATCGACGAAGACAGCAAGCACCAGCACGCCACCCACGAGAATGTTGGTGTAGGCCGAATCGACGTTGAGCAACGCCATGCCCGACTGCAGCGACTGCATCAGCAACGCGCCGGCGATGGCGCCATAGATGGTGCCGATGCCGCCCGCCAGCGACGTGCCGCCGATCACCGCGGCAGCGATGACGTAGAGCTCGTTGAGCGTACCAAGCGCCGTTGTCGCCGCGTCGAGGCGCGCCGAGGCGATGATCGCCGAGACGCCAACCAGGGCGCCCATCAGCGTGAACACCTTGACCGTCAGCCATTTGGTGTTGACGCCCGCGAGCTCTGCGGCCTCGGGGTTGCCGCCGGTCGCGAACACGTAGCGTCCGAAGCGGGTGCGGCGCGCGACGAAGGTCATGGCAATTGCAACGAAGAGCGTGATCAGCACCGGGATCGGGTAACCGGTCGAGAAGCTGAGGCCATCGAGGCAACTCACCACCTTGTCGCCGGCCATACAAATGGCGCTGCCGGTGCGATCCTCTACGCCCGGCGGAATGGGGATACCGTTGTCGAGGGCGAAGCGCTCGGCGACCTTGGGCGGATAGGGGTAGGCGTTGACAATTGCCGTGGTGCCCAGCGCCGCCGCGCACCCAACCAGCGCCGTGACGATTTCCGCCCAGACCGGCTTGGTCTTGAACTTGAACTGCTCGCGGCGGCGACGACTCATGATGATGCCGATAACGATCGCCACGCAGACAGCTGCGCCGAGCGCCCAGCTCCAATAAGGTCCGATGGACGCCGCGGGGCCGTTGCCGCCGATGAGCTTGAATGTCTTGTCCATGGGCGCGACGGTGACGCCCTTGGCGATAAGGAATGCCGTTCCACTGAAGGCGATGAGACCGCCCAGTGTCACGATGAAGCTCGGAATCTGCCCATAGGCGATCAACACGCCATTGGCAAAGCCGATCGCCGCGCCCAGCGCGATGGCAAAGACCACGGCAGCGATCCAGATCACCGGATGGCCAAGGCCCAGCATCGGCCCGAGGTTGAACACCTGCAGCACGCCCGTCGCCACCGCGACCACGCTCAGCATCGAGCCGACAGACAGATCGATCTGGCGCAGCACGATCACCAGCACCATGCCGGTCGTCATGACAGCGATCACAGTCGTCTGAACGAGGAGGATCCAGAGATTGCGGGGCGTCAGGAACGAGCCGCCAAACAGGCCGCCGCTGCCCGGGCGCATGATGGCGCTGGCGACGTCGAAGCCGACCCAGATCACGACCATCGCCACGATCATGCCGATCATGCGGGTGTCGACTTCGAGTGCGCGTATGAACCGCTGGACGGCGTTTTCGTTGGCCGCTGCCGGGCCGCCGATCGTGGTGTTCGTCATCCCATCCCCCCTTGGCCGTCGTTGCAGCCGATCACGCTTTCCCGCGTCTCGATACAAGCAAAAGGCCGCGCCATCTTCAATGACGGCGCGGCCGGATTTCAGGTCAACTCAAACCCGATCAGGGGCAGGCCGGCACGGAACCGGCGGTGACGCCAGCGCAGGCCTGTTCCTTGGTGATGTGGCCCGCATCGATCGCCACCTGGATGTTATCCTTGGTGATCGGGGTCGGGGCCAGCAGGATGGAGTTCATCTCGACGCCCTTGGCGCCACCGTTGAACTTCATCACGCCTTCGATCGAGGTCGGGTCGGCGCCATCGGCGAGCTTGAGCGCAGCGTTGGCCGCAACCGTGCCGAGGTCGGTCGAGTTCTTCCACACCGACACCAGCTGCGTGCCCAGGGCAACGCGGTTGATGGCGGCGAGGTCGCCGTCCTGGCCGGTGACCGGCACGGTGCCGGCGAGGCCCTGCGCTTCGAGCGCCGCCACGACGCCCGAAGCCATGCCGTCGTTCTCGGACAGCACGGCGTCGACGCCGTTGTTGGTCGAGGTCAGGCACTGCTCCATGTTCTTTTGGGCATTGTCCGGCTTCCAGCCGTCGGTGAAGGTTTCACAGACATTGGTCACCTTGCCCGAATCCATGGCGTCCTTGAGGACTTCCATCTGGCCCTGGAACAAGAAGGTGGCGTTCGGATCGCCCTTGTCGCCCTTGATAAAGGCGTAGCGGCCTTCCGGCTTAACCTTCAGCATTTCCTGGGCCATGATCCGGCCCACGCCGACGTTGTCGAACGTGATGTAGAGCGCGTTCGGATCTTCGAACTGCACGTCATAGGCAATCGCCTTGATGCCGGCGTCGTTGATCTTCTGGATCGAGGGCAGGATCGCGTCGGAATCGTAAGCGACCACGAGGATCACATCGACCTTCTGCGAAATCAGCGACTCGATGTCGGCCGCCTGCTTCTGCGCGGAGTTCTGCGCGTCGGTCGACACATAGGTGTCGCCGGCGGCCTCGACGACGGCCTTGATCGCCGCTTCGTCAATCTTCCAGCGCTCTTCCTGGAACGTCTTCCAGGAGACAGCGATGGTCTTGCCCGCCGCGAGAACCGCGGTCGGGGCGATGCTCACCAGCAGAGCACCGGCCAAAAGGGTCAGTGTCTTCAACTTCATCCATGTCCTCCCATGCGCTGAGGAACGCACCTCGGCACCACCGTCCGGGCCCGGTTTTATCCCGTGCCGTCGTTCTCAAGCGACTAATGTCTTGCCCCGAACGATGCTTGTCCCGACGCTGCTCCAACTAGTCTGATGAGTCAATCGGGCACGTGATTTGCCCCGCGAACTCAGCATCTTGACCGTTACTTGTCTGACGTCTTGACCGTGTCGCGGCTGTACGATTGGATCACCGGACGTTGCTCGGCCGGGACAAGGACCGGCAGGTTCCGGGGGAAATATGAGCTTCAAAGGACACCTCGCCGCCATCGGTGCGAGCGCATTGATGATGTGGAGCGCGATCGGCGGAGCTCTGGCCGACGATCGGCCGACTGCCGGCGAGATTCTTCGCAACTGGTACTTCCTCATGAACGAGCTGGTGCGCCACACGGCCACCTACTCGCCGCCGGTCGCCAGCCGGAACTTCGGCTATATCGGCGTCACGGTGTTCGAGGCTGCGGTGGGCGGATCGGACAGCCTCGTGTCGCTGGTCGGCCAGCTGCACGGGCTCGACACCGTGCCGGCGCGCAAGCCCGGCGTCGCCTATGACGAGACCGTGATCATCAACGCGGCGCTCTCCGACGCCATCGTCTATTACTTCGGCAACACCGGCCCCACCGGCCAGCGCTCGATCAAGAACGCGCAGACCAAATGGCGCGAACTCGCCGTCGCCGGCGTCGCGCCCGACGTGGTCGAGCGCAGCGAAGCCTTCGGCAAGGCGATGGCCTCGCGCATCCTCGAATGGTCGCTCGACGACGGCGGCTCCGTGATCGAGAACATGGGCTTTCCCTATGAGTGGGACCTGCCGGTGGGCGACGACAAATGGGTGCCGACCAACGTCATCCGCCAGCAGCAGCTGCCGCTTCTGCCCGAATGGGGCAACAAGCGCACCTTCGCGACGCCGACGGGCGCGACCTGCCCGACGCCGGGCAATCCGCCTTATTCGATCGACCCCAGCTCTGACTTCTATAAGGAAGCGCTCGAGGTTTACGACGCCGTCAAGAACGCCACGCCCGAGCAGATCGCCATCGCGCGCTTCTGGTCGGACGATCCGATGCTGTCGATGACGCCGCCGGGCCACTGGGTGTCGATAGCGCTGCAGGTCGCCAAGAAGGAGAATCTGCCGCTCGATCGCAACGTCGACCTCCTCGCGCGCATGGGCATCGCCATGGCCGATGCCTTCGTCGGCTGCTGGAACGCCAAGTACGAGTTCAACCTGCTGCGCCCGGTCACCTACATCAAGCGGGTGATCGACCCCAAATGGGAGCCCATCCTCAACACCCCGCCCTTCCCCGAGTATCCGAGTGGCCACAGCACCGTCTCGGGCGCGATGGGCGCGGTGATGACGGCGTTCTTTGGCGAGAACTACGCCTTCGAAGACGATACCGGCTCGCCGGACGGGCGGAAGCCGCGGCTGTTCAAGAACTTCGACGAGGCCGCCGACGAAGCCGGCATCTCCCGCCTCTATGGCGGCATCCACTTCCGCTCGGCGATCGAGGATGGCCTCGAGCAGGGTCGCTGCATCGCGCAGTACACCATCGCCCTCAAGACGAGGAAGTGACCATGCGCAGCATCACGATTTCGATCGTCGCCGTCGGTGCCCTCGTCGCCCCCACCCAGGCGCAGGAGCTTGCGGTGCCGCACTTCGTCGACGAAACCGTAAGCTCTGGGCTGACCCGCAGCTACGATGGCGACTGGCTCTATATGGTCGGCGGCGGTGTCGCTGCCTTCGACTGCAACGCGGATGGCTTCGACGATCTGCTGCTACCGGGCGGCGAATCTACGGCGGCATTCTACCGCAACACCAGCAAGCAGGGCGGCGCGCTGACCTTCGAGCCGCAGACGAGCGGGCTCGAACTCGATGCGGTGACCGGCGCCTATCCTGCGGACATCGACGGCGACGGCATCACCGATCTCGTCGTGCTGCGGGTGGGCGAGAATGTCATCATGCGCGGGCTTGGCGACTGCAAGTTCGAGCGCGCCAACGAGGCCTGGGGCTTTGACGGCGGCAACGGCTGGACGACTGCCGCGGCCGTGACGTGGGAGAAGGACGCGGCGTTCCCCACGATTGCCGTCGGCAACTATATCGACCGCAAGGAAGAGATTTCGCCATGGGGCTCGTGCACGCCGAACTGGCTACACCGCCCCGGTGCACCGGGCAAGTTCGCGGCACCGGTCGAGCTCACGCCCAGCTACTGCGCCCTGTCGATGCTGTTCACGGACTGGAACCGCTCGGGCACGCCGAGCCTCCGCGTCTCCAATGACCGCGAATATTACGAGGGCGGCCAGGAGCAGATGTGGACGATGGACCCGGCCGCCGCCCCCAAGCTGCTGACGCTCGCCGACGGCTGGAAGACCCTCCGCATCTGGGGCATGGGCATCGCCCACACCGACCTCGATGGCGACGGCTACCCCGAATACTTCCTCACCAGCATGGCCGACAACAAGCTCCAAACGCTGACGACGCCTCTGGCCGACGATGGTGGACCGACGCCGGACTATAAGGACATCGCCTACGCCCGCGGCGTGACGGCGCATCGCCCTTATTTCGGCGACGATCTGCGGCCCAGCACGGCGTGGCACGCGCAGTTCGAGGACGTGAACAATGACGGCCTCGCCGATCTGTTCATCGCCAAGGGCAACGTGGCCGAGATGCCCGACTTCGCCATGCACGATCCCAACAATCTGCTGCTGCAGGGCGCCGACGGAAAGTTCGTCGAGAACGGCAATACGGCCGGCATCGCCAACAACGGCAACAGCCGCGGCGGCGCGCTGGTCGACCTCAATCTCGACGGGCTGCTTGACCTCGTCGTGGTCAACCGGTGGAAGAGCGCGCAGGTCTGGCGCAATACCAGCACCGGGCTCGGTCACTGGATCGGCCTCGAGATCAAGCAGCCGACCCCGAACGTCGATGCGATCGGTGCGTGGGTCGAGGTTAAGCGCGGCGATGCGACGATGACGCGCGAGTTGACCATCGGCGGCGGACACGCCGGCGGCCAGCTGGGCTTCGTGCATTTTGGGCTCGGTGGCGAGACGGCGACCAGCGTCAGCGTGCTGTGGCCCGACGGGACGCGAAGCGAGTGGCCGGACCTCAAGGCGGACGGCTTCTACGTGCTCGAACGCGACAAGCCCGCCGCTGCCTTCACGCCTCAGGGCTGATGCCCACGGAACACGCTTGCCGGAGGATCGAACCTGCGCTTTAGTAAACCGGTTTACTAAGGGCGCGATATGAACGATCTGATCCTCAATGCGGCTGACGAAGTCGCGATCTGGATGTACAGGCCCACCTTACATCCGCGCTGGGCGTCGGGCTTCCCCGAGCGGATGATCGTCGCGACGCTCACGTGCTCGCCCTGGACCTGGGTGCTGGTTGCGCCCTCGCCACTGGCGCCCGACGGCTTTGTCAATGTCAGCACGGGTGCGACGCACCCGATCGTCTGGTAGGCGCGGCGATGGCGACGATCCGCGACGTAGCGCAGGCAGCCGGCGTGTCGGTCACGACGGTGTCGCGGCATCTCAACAAGCGCATCGCCCTGCCTACGCCGACCGTGTCGCGCATCGATGCGGCTATTACCAAGCTCGACTACCGCCCCAACGTGCTGGCCCGCCGCCTCTCGACCGGCCGGACCGAAGCCATCGGTCTCGTCGTCCCCGAGATTCGCGAGCCTTTCTTCGCCGAGCTCGCCTCCGCCGTCGAAGACGAAGCCGACCGGCACGGCTATACCATTTTCATCTCGTCCACCCGCAGCGCCCGCGCCCGCGAAGTCGCCTCGCTGCATCGCCTTCGTGATCATCACGTCGACGGGTTGATCCTTCTCACCAACACGCCGGATGATGGCACGCTCGCCAAGCTCATCGGCAAGCGGCGGAACGTCGTTCTTCTCGACGAAGATATTCCTGCCGCCAATGTGCCGAAGGTGTTCGTCGACAACAATGCCGGCGCACATCGCGCCACGACGCATCTCATCCAAGCGGGTCACCGCAAGATCGCCTATCTCGGTGGACCGCTGGGCCTGTTCAGCAGCGAGGAGCGGTTCGCCGGCTATACGCAGGCAATGCGCGAAGCCGGCCTGTCGCCGGCCGACGACCACGTTCACCGTGGCAGTTTCGCACCCGCAGCCGCCTATGACGCCACCAGGCAATTGCTTGCGTTGCGTTCGCCGCCCACGGCGATCTTCGCGACGAGCGACTATCTGGCGCTTGGCTCGCTCCGGGCGCTGCGCGACACGGAGACAGCCATTCCAGACACCATCAGCTTCGTCAGCTTCGACGACACGATGATCGGCGACATGCTGACCCCGGCGCTCACGGCGGTACGCCAACCCATCGCCGATCTCGGACGGCACGGCTTCCAAGCTTTGCTGGCGCTGATGAATCGCAGGCCTGCACCCAAACTCACACGGCTCCCCGTGGAGCTCATCGAACGCGACTCCGTCGCGTCACCCATCAAGAGGAGAGGAAAGTCGACATGACCAGAAAGATACTGATCGCCGGTGAAAGCTGGACCACCCATTCGATCCACCAGAAGGGGTTCGATAGCTTCACGACGACCGAGTACAATGAAGGCGTGGCGTGGCTGCGCGCCGCGCTCGAGGCCAATGGCTGGACCGTCGACTACATGCCATCGCATGTCGCCATGCGGAGCTTCCCGGGCACCGTCGAGGCGTTGCAGCAATACACCTGCGTGCTGCTCTCGGACATCGGCGCCAACACGCTCTTGCTCCACCCCGACACCTTCGTTCGCTCGATCGTGATGCCCAACCGGCTGCACACCATCCGCGATTATGTTGGGGGCGGCGGCGGTCTGGTGATGGCCGGCGGCTACCTCACTTTCATGGGCATCGACGCCAAGGGCCAGTACGCTGGCACCGCCGTCGAAGAGGCGCTGCCGGTGACGCTGATGCGGGCCGACGACCGCGTCGAGTCGCCCCAAGGCGTCGTGCCCAAGGTCGCTGATGGCAGCCATCCGATCATCAAGGGTCTGCCGGCCGAATGGCCCGCCGTGCTCGGCTACAACAAGGTCACCGCTAAACCCGGTGCGTCGCTTCTCGCAAAGGTCGGCGACGACCCGCTGCTGGTCGCCGGCAGCTTCGGCAAGGGGCGCGGCGTCGCCTTCACTTCCGATTGCGCACCGCATTGGGCGCCGCCGCCCTTCCTCGACTGGTCCGGCTATGGCACGCTCTGGAACGGCATTTGCGAGTGGGCGGGGAGCCTCAGATGATCGACGGCTAACAGCCGCCCGACCCGTAGCAGCGCACGACCGCCGAACGCGGCCTTTCTGCCGACGAGGTGATCTCGGCACTGCAGAAGTGCATCCGTCGCGGCCTCGTCGACAACGCGCTGCTGCTGGGCTGGGCAGCACACCGCTTGACGCCGCCCACTTCGCTTCCGCCACCGTTTCTAGCCGCGGCAGTTACGCCACAGCGATCGTCGGCGCTCGCTGAATCTGCGGCACGTGGGCAAACGGATGAGCAGAGTGAATGCCGAACGGCTCGTGCGTTTCCTCCTGCACGGAAAGCACGAGGCGATCGACATTTATGGGGATCGGAGCAGAGCCGAAATAGCGATTGAGCACCAGTTCGACATGTTGGCGCTCGACCCGGTCGACGGGGCCTGTCAGCGTCATATGGAAGTGGAACTGGTCGAACACGAACGGGCTGCCCCACTTTTCGAGGTTCGACAGCTGCGCCGCATTGAACCGCGCCGCGCTGCGCCGCTCGAGGTCGAGCGCGCTCATCGGCCGGCGGAAGCCGTCGAACTCGGCGACGATATTGGCCGCAAGTCGCGCAATAGCCGGCTCGGGCTTGACCGGCACGAGCGCAAAGAACGTGTCGATCAGCACGATTTTTAGCTCGAGCTGGACCGGGGTCAGTCCCGCCGAATACTGCGTCAGCCGCCGTTCGAGCTCGTGCACCGAGTGGCCGTCCTCGATGGTGAACGGCGGCTTCAGCGTGGCATGGAATCCGGAGCGGCGCGGCAGCGCGGTGAGGAAGGAATGATCGGCGGCCGTCAGCCCCTCGACCTCGGCGCGGCGCGGCGCGCCCGAATAGGAGTCGCGACCCAGCCACGCCGCTGCCTTGAGGGTCAGCGGATCGTTGGGCGGCGGTACATAAGTAATCGCGCAGCGCATTGCCGGCCTTGCTCCTCCAGGGCCGGCCCGTAGACGATTTGCATGACGGTCTTGCGAAACTTGTCGAGTGACGTCGACAAGTTGGAGAGGCTTCACGATGGGGATTGGCGCACCCGAGACGATTCGAACGTCCGGCCTTTGCCTTCGGAGGGCAACGCTCTATCCAGCTGAGCTACGGGTGCGTAGGGGGTCACGCATACGCGACCCCGGGGATGAGCGCAAGGCGGGCGGCAGGCGCCGTCAGCTCAGCATCAGCGGCTCAGGATCGGCCCAGAGGCGGTTGAGTTCGTCGAGAAACAGGTCGGCCATGTCCTCGGGCTGGGCGAGTTCTTCCTGCGCGGCCATTACGGCCGCAATGCCTTCGGCAAGCGAATCCTCGAGATCGGCGATCTCCTGGGGTCTGCTGGTCATCACGCTTTACTCCTGGTTGGAGCCCCGACGCAGCACGCTAAATACGCTATGCGGCTCCCGATTGATGATTTCGGGGAGACATTGTGGCGGCGCCCCGCGCGGGCCGGCTTAGAACGGCGCGGGCGCGACAAACCGCATCGGCCGCTTGTCACCGGGGTGTGCGAAGGCCAGCATTTCGGCATGGAGCTGCAGCCGGTCGGCCGCCGCCACCACATCTGGTGGCGCGTAGAAACTGTCGCCGAGGATCGGGTGGCCGAGGGCAAGCATGTGGACCCGCAGCTGATGCGTGCGGCCGGTGAGCGGGATCAGCTTCATGCGCGTCGCCCCCGCTTCGCGGGCGAGAACCTCCCAGCGCGTCTGGCTGGCGCGGCCAGCCTCGTGGTCGACACGCTGGCGCGGCTTGTTCTCCCAGTCGGTCGCGAGCGGCAGGTCGATGAGGCCGCTATCGCCCGCGACATCGCCTGCCACCCGCGCGACATAATACTTCTCGACCCTTCGGTGCTCGAACTGGCTGCCGAGCGCCCCGAGCGCCGCCTTGTCATAGGCGAGGAGGATGATGCCCGACGTGTCCTTGTCGAGGCGGTGCACCACCTTGGTCGCGGGCCGGTCTAGCGCCCGCGCCTGGACACGCGCTTCGAGGCAATCGGCGAGCGAGGGGTCCTTGCCCGGCACCGTCAGCAGACCGCTCGGCTTGTTGCAGACGATCAGCCGCTCGTCCTCATAGAGGATGTCGAGACCCGGAGGCGGGCGATAGTCGAAGGTCGAGGGCAACGGCGGCATGGGCGGCCCTATAGCAGCGGCGCGCGGTCAGCACAAAATCTGCGGTACGTGCCTCACGCCCCCTTCCCTGTTCCATGGCAGGCGCTAATGATGCGCGCGAGGACAGCGGCGTGTCCGGCCGGACGGCGCCCCATCGCGACTTAGGAGGACTATTCACATGGCCGCAAGGCAGCGTCTCGGCGTCGGTATTATCGGCGCGGGTAACATTTCGAGCCAATACCTCAAGGCCATGAAGAGCTTCCCGGTGATCGACATCCGGGGCATCGCCGACATGAAGCCCGAGGTTGCGCAGAAGAAGGCGGCCGAGTTCGGCGTTGCGGCCACGACCGTGGACGAGATGCTGGCCGATCCGGCGGTCGACATCATCGTCAACCTCACCATCCCGCGGGCACACGTCGCGGTCGGCCTCAAGGCAATCGCCGCCGGCAAGCACATCTACAGCGAGAAGCCGCTCGGCGTGACCTTCGAGGAAGGCAAGAAGCTGGTCGCAGCGGCAAAGAAGAAGGGCGTGCGCGTCGGTTCGGCGCCGGACACGTTCCTGGGCGGCGGCCACCAGCAGGCGCGCGCCGTGGTCGACAGCGGCAAGCTCGGCACCATCATCGGCGGTACGGCGACCTTCGGTGTCCCGGGCCACGAGTACTGGCACCCCGATCCGGCCTTCTATTACGACATCGGCGGCGGCCCGGTGCTCGACATGGGCCCCTACTACATCACCGATCTCGTCAATCTGCTCGGGCCGGTGAAAGCCGTGCAGGCCATGAGCCTGACGCCAGCCAAGCAGCGGCCGATCCGTTCGGCGCCCAAGAAGGGCCAGATGATGCCGGTCAAAGTGTTCACCCACGTGACGGGCACGCTGCAATTCGTGTCGGGCGCGCTGGTGCAGGTGTCGCTGAGCTTCGATGTGCCCAAGCACACGCATACGCCGATCGAGATCTACGGCACCGACGCGTCGATGCTGGTGCCCGACCCCAACATGTTCGGCGGCGAGGTGAAGCTCGCCAAGCCGCGCGCCGAACAATGGGACGACGTTCCGGTCAAGATCCCCTATGCCGATGCGAACTACCGCTCGCTGGGCGTCGCCGACATGGCCTATGCCATTCTCAACAACCGCCCGCACCGGGCGTCGGGCGACCTGGCGCTGCATGTCCTCGAGGTCATGGAAGCGTTCGAGACCGCCAGCAAGTCGGGCCAGATCGTCAAGATCAAGACCAAGGTCGAGCGGCCGGCCCCGATGACCGAATCGCTCAAGCGCGGCAAGATCTCCTAGTCACGCACAGGCCGGTGGCGCGCGTCGCCGCCGGCCGTCAGAACGAGCCGTTGTAGTCGGCCGGCGCCACGCCGATCCGCCCATCGTCGGGCCGATCCAGCGCCTCGATCCGATACACATCCTCAGCCGTCAGCGCGAAGTCGAACAGCTGCGCATTGCTCGCAATGTGCGCCGGCTTCATCGATTTGGGATAGACGATCAGACCCTCCTGTATGTGCCAGCGGAGGATGATCTGCGCCGGCGTCCGATTGTAGGCTTTGGCGATCGTTGCGACGGCCGGCTCCTGCAGCAGGTTGCCCGGCGTCGAGCGTCCATGCGTCCACCACCAGGCGGCGCTTGCGGTGCCCGGGCCGAGCGGACCGGCGCTGACGATGCGGATGTTGCGGCGCTGGTGATAGCCGCGCCACTCGCGCTGCTGGAAGAAGGGATGGAGCTCGATCTGGTTGACGACGGGCGTCACGCCGGTCTCGGCGATCAGCCTTTCGATGTGATCGCGGTTGAAATTGGAGACGCCGATCGAGCGGATGTGCCCCTGCTGCTGCAGCTCGATCAGCGTCTTCCACGCCTCCACATACCTGCCCTGCGCCGGCAGCGGCCAGTGGATGGTGAACAAGTCGATCTGGTCGATCCCGAGTTTTCGCATCGTGTCGTCGAATGCGCGCAGGGCGAGATCGCGCGAATGAGCGCCGTTCCGAAGCTTGGAGCAGATGAAGAACTCCGAGCGCGGGATGTCGCTCATCTGGATGGCGGTGCCGATACCCTCTTCGTTGGCGAAGGACTGGCCGGTATCGAACGAGCGATAGCCGGCACGTATCGCCTCGCCGACGACGCGCTCGCACTCTGCTGTCGAAATTTGCCAGGTCCCGAAGCCGAGCTGCGGGATCAAGTTCCCGTCGCGCAGCGAGACCAGCGGCACATCCCCCATCGTCATCCCCCAAGATGGCGGGGGAAGATTGGCAGAAACCGTGTGTCGGCTTCAAGTCGCGACGGGCTTGGCGCGACGCCGGGGCATCAGCCGGAGCCAGAGAAATGCCGTCAACCCTAACGCGAACGTGATGGCGATCAGCGACGGCACCCATCCGGCGTCGGCGCCGAACAGCACGTCATGCATCCGTCGCCCCGGCAGCAAGGTGAACGCCCCGGTCAGCAGCAGCGCGCCGAGGTAAAGTACCTTCATCGCCGCCTGGTGCGCGATGACGTTGCCCCGGCGGATTTCGCGGATACCTCGGTAGATCCCGTAGTAGGTCAGAACCACGAAGATGTGGATCGGCGAGAATGGCCCGATCATCCGTATCTCGTTGATAAAGAGCGCGCTGGTGGCAACGACCAGCATCAGCCCCACCCAGACGCGGCCCATCGCCTTATGGAGCGGCGTGCCTTTGCGCCGGAACAGGACGAGGGCACCAAGCAGCATCGCGGCGGTCGCCGCGAACGCATGGATCTGGATAGTGACGGGGGCCGTTAGGAGTGGGGTGAGGCTCATGGCGTGACGGGCTCGGTTGGACTTGCCGGGCCAACAAGCGCCGTTAGACTGGCCGCCGCAAACGCTGCTTCGCGGACGACTGGGATAATTCGTGGACGGAAACGCCCTGCAATTGACGCTTCGCGAAACGCGCGAGCACCTGATGAACCGGCGCGTGCTGGGCATCATGCTGGTGGTCGGGATAGTCCTCGGCCTCGCCGGACCTTTCGGCAGTTTCGAGTCGATGTCGGTGGTGCCACGCCTGCTCTTCTGGGTGGCGACGGTGTTTCTGACCTATAGCGTCGGATACGGCGTCTCGATGCTGGCCGACAATCTGTGGGGCCGGGGCCGGCCGTTCCTGTTCCGCCTGATCATCATGGCCATCCCGGCCGGGCTCGCCGCGATGCTGATCGTGACGCTGCTCAATGTCCTTGCATTCGGGCCCGACGATTTGTCATGGAGCGGCGCATTTATCCTCCTCGGCCAGTGCTTCGCCGTGGCGATCGGCGTCGAGGCGGTGGTGCTGCTGACCACGCGGCGGGGCGCTGCAGCGCCTGCCGAGGCGGTGGACGACGCGCCGCCGCCGATCCTCGACCGCGTCCCGTCGCACCAGCGCGGTGCGCTCATCGCGCTCGTGGTTCAGGACCATTACGTCGACATCGTCACCGAGCGGGGCAAGGCGCTTGTCCTGATGCGGCTTGCCGATGCGATGCGCGAGACCGGCAGCGTCGCCGGCCTCCAGGTCCACCGCTCGCATTGGGTGGCGCGCGCCGCGGTGGTCCGCACGCATCGCCGCGACGGCAAGGTGCTGCTCGAACTGACCAACGGGATGTGGCTGCCGGTCAGCCGGTCCTACCTGCCGGCGCTGAAGGCGATGGATCTGATCTAGGCGCCGGCGCCGCCGAGCTCCTGCGCCAGCCCGATCAGCAGGCCGCCCGGGCCCCTGACGTAGCAGAGCCGGTAGATGTCCCTGTAGTCGACCACATCGCCTACCAGTTGCGCGCGCTGGCCCAGCCGCTGCAACGTCACGCCCAGATCGTCGACCGCAAACATGACGCGCAGATAGCCCAGCGCGTTGACCGGCGCGTTGCGGTGATCCTCGATCACGTCGGGCGCGAGGAAACGCGAAATCTCGAGCCGGCTGTGCCCATCGGGCGTCTGCATCATCGCGATCTCGACGCGCTGGTCGCCGAGCCCGGTGACACGCCCGGCCCATTCGCCCTCGACCATCGCGCGGCCCTGGAGTTCGAGGCCGAGCGCGAGGAAGAAGTCGATGGTCTCGTCGAGGTCGCTCACGACGATCCCGACATTGTCCATGCGCTTGATGGTCACGAGGCGGCCCTTGCCCGGCGCTTCGGCTTGACGGCAACCGCCGCCGTACTGCCGCGTGCCTTGATCGAGAAACCGACCTCGACACTGTGCTGTCTGGGTCGCTTGCCACCGCCGCGGATGATTTCGAGCACGGAGCGGGCGGCCCAGCTCCCCATCTCGCGCCGTTCGATGGACACGGAGGTAAGCGGCGGCACCGTTGCAGCGGCGAAGTCGAGGTCGTTGAAGCCGATGATGGCGACATCCTCGGGCACGCGAATGCCGCGGCGCTGGCACTCGAACAGCGTTCCAAGCGCGAGGTCGTCGTTGCAGGTGAACACGGCCGTGACGCCAGGGACCTGCTCGACGACGGCGCCGAACAGCTCGCCGCCCATCGCCACGTCGGAGATGCGCGGCGTGGCGGCAACGAGCCCCTTGGTCGAGAGTCCGAACTCGTCCATCTGCCGTTGATAGCCGGCGTGACGGCGGCGAGCGCGCGGATCGCCGCGCGCCGTGAGATGGGCGATCTTGCGATGACCCTGCGCGTAGAGAAAGCGCACCGCGGCAGCGCCGGCCTCGCCGTGATCCAGCCCGATATTGAGGTCGATCGGATCAGACGTGAAATCCATGGTCTGGACGACGGGCACGCCGGCATTGCGCAACAGCTGCCGCGAGCGCTCGGTCTGGTCCACGCCGGCGATGATCATCGCTTCGGGATGGTAGCCCATCAGCGTCTGGATGGCGCGCTCTTCTTCGATCTCGGAGTAGCGCACATTGAGCACCAGCGCCTGGATGCCCGCGGGATTGAGCACGTCCTGGATGGCGCCCAGATAGTCGTCGAACACGCCGTTGGTGAGCGAGGGCACGATGACGCCGACGATCTGCGTGCGCGTCGACGCCAACGCGCTCGCGAAAACCGTCACGGGCGAGACCCCGGCATGGCGCGCCACGTCCGATAAGGTCGCGCGATGTCTCGTCGTCACTGGTGCCCCCGGCTGGTCCGCTTCTGTCATAGATGAACACCCCGGGACGCGTCAGAGCAATTTCTGTCGCATACCTATCTGATAGCGCTTCCACAGCCGATTGACAGCGCTTTCATTTGTTCCTAGCGTCACAGTTGGGGAGAGGAAGCCCAGCATCAACGGCTTTGGGATTGCGTCGAAAACGGCGCGGTTCGCTGACGGCGAAGCTATGGCTACACCCTCCCCACGAAATCCAAGGGAGGATGAACACGTGAAATCGTCTATGCTTTTGAACCTCGCGGCCGGTGCCGCGGCGGCGACGCTGCTGGCCTTCGCCGCGCTGCCGGCACAGGCCGCGCCGCAGGTGGTCGCCGGACCGTCCGATGACCCCAGCTGCTATGTCCCCTGGGCGTCCGACACGGAATTCCTGAAGTACGACGCCATCGTCATCAACGCGCAGAACCCGCAGGCCTTCGCGCCCGTGATCCAGCGCGCCAAGGATGCCGGCGTGATCCTCGTCGCGTTCGACAACATCCTCGACACCAAGGATGCGATCAACGTCAACGTCGACCAGAAGGGTCTCGGCGTCCTGTGGGCCAACTGGCTGATCAAGCATGTGCCCAATGGCGGCAAGATCCTCGAAGTGCGCGGCGTCGCCGGCACCTCGGTCGACACCGATCGGCACAACGGCATCCACGAAACGCTCGACGCCTCGGGCAAGAAGTGGGACGTGGTCGAGGTCGTCGGCAAGTGGGATGACGCCACAGCCCAGAAGGCCACCGCCGACGCCATCGCCGTGCACCAGAAGTTCGACGGCATCACCGCCCAGGGCGGCGACACCGGCGTGGTGCAGGCCATGATCGATGCCAAGCATCCGTTCGTGCCGTTCGGCGGCGAAACGGAGAACGGCTTCCGCAAGTTCTGCGGCGCTCATGCGGGCGAAGGCCTCGTCTGCTCGTCGGCGGGCACCGGCCCGGCGCAGGTCGCTGTCGCCATCAAGACCGCCATCGACGCGCTCGAAGGCAAGGTCGTCCCGCAGTCGGTCAAGCTGCCGACCGCGATCGTCGAAGACCCCGACTTCAAGGACGGCGAGAACTACTACTCCGACCAGTCCGACAACTTCTTCGTCGGCAACGCCTTCCCCACCTGCGGCATCAACTTCACCGCCCAGGAAATCATGGGCCAGGACCAGAAGGACCAGTAAGCGACCAGCGAGGGCGGATGACAGCTCATCCGCCCTCAGTCAAAGGCCCCCTCATCCGCCCTACCGGGCACCTTCTCCCCCACGGGGAGAAGGCCACCCGTCTCGGACTTTCGGTTCGATGGCCTTCTCCCTCAAGGGGAGAAGGTGGCGGAGCCGGATGAGGGGGTTCTCCCCCATAGGGAGAAGGCCGACACACTGAGATCTCGGCTCCTGCCCTTCTCCCCATGGGGGAGAAGGTGGCCGAAGGCCGGATGAGGGGGCCTTGCCCATCAACGGAATGCACAATGACTGACACACCTCCCCTCTTCCGCATGGAAAACATCTCTAAGCGCTATGGTGGCGTGCGGGCCCTCGAGAAAGCCTAGATGAAGGTTCACGCCGTACGCTTGCATGCTATCCTGGGCGAGAACTCCCCGGGCAAATCCACTCTCATCAAGATCATGTCGGGCGTCGTAAAGCCCGACGAGGGCCGGATGCTGCTCGATGGACGCGAGGTGAGCTTCGCCGATCCCGCCGCGGCGAACGCGGTCGGCATCGTCTGCATCTTCCAGGAGCTGTCGCTCATCCCCGACCTCTCGGTCGCCGACAACATCATCGTCTCCAATCCGCCGCGGCGCTTCGGCATGATCGACCGCGCCGCGCAGCGCCGTCTCGCCGAGGACGCGCTCGCGCGCGCCGGTGGCGCCGACATTCATCCCAGCGCCCTGGTCAAGGATTTGCCGCTCAGCCGCCGGCAGATCGTCGAGATTGCCAAGGCGCTGGCGCGAAAGCCGCGCATGCTGATCCTCGACGAAGCGACATCGGCGCTCACCGCGAGCGACGTCAAAACAGTGTTCGAGGTGCTGAAGCGCCTCCGCTCCGAAGGCATCGCGCTGCTCTACATCTCACACCGTATGCACGAGATCGCCGAGCTCGCCGACGATTGCACCGTGTTCCGGAACGGGCGCAACGTCGCGACCTATCAGGCCGGCACCAAGTCCGACGAGGAAGTGGTGCAGATGATGATCGGCCGCGAGTACCACAATGTGTTCCCACCCAAGCCGCAGCCCAGAGCCGATGCGCATGCCCCCATCCTCGAGGTGCGCGACCTGAGCTGGTCGCCGCGCCTCAATGGTGTGTCGCTGAAAGTGCATGCAGGCGAAGTCGTCGGCCTCGGCGGCCTCGATGGGCAAGGGCAGCGCGAGCTGCTGCTGGCGCTGTTCGGCGTGCTCCGTGGCACGAGCGGACAGGTACTCGTCGACGGCAAGCCCGTCTCGCTCAACTCGCCGCGTCAGGCCAAGGCCGACGCTATCGGCATGGCGCTCATCCCCGAAGACCGCAAGACCGAGGGGCTGATGCTGCCCATGGCGGTGCGCGACAATCTCAGCTTTGCGGCGATGTCGATGTTCTCGAACGGCGGCATCATCGACAGCGCCGCCGAACAGCGCGCCATCGACGATATGATCAAGCTGCTCGCCATCAAGACCGACGGCATCGCGGTGCCGGCCGGGTCGCTCTCGGGCGGCAACCAGCAGAAGGTGGTGATCGCCAAATGGCTGATGCGGAAGCCGCGCATCATCCTCCTCAACGACCCCACGCGCGGCATCGACGTGGGCACCAAGCAGGAGATTTACGTGCTGCTGCGCAAGCTCGCCGACGAAGGCGCCGCGATCATCCTCTACTCTACCGACTACGACGAGCTCATCGGCTGCTGCGACAAGGTGCTGGTGATGTATGACGGCGCGGTGCATCGTACGCTTGCGGGCGAAAGCCTTACCGAGCACGCACTGATCGCAAGCGCGCTCAATCTGGACGGGGGGGCGGGGCACGCCCCGGCGACGGCATGAGAGACTTCCGCTTCTGGTTCGCGGAACAGCGCGGCACGCTGCTGGCCCTCGCGATATTCTTCGCGATGTTCGCGATCTACCTCGGCAACCATCCGGCCATTCTCAACAACGGCTATACCGTGCAGTCGGTGGGCAACGTGGTGCAAACCGCTGCCAACAAGGGCGTGCTGCTCGCGCTTGTCGCCATGGCGCAGACCTTCGTGGTGCTGACGGCCGGCATCGACCTCAGCGTCGGCGCGATCTTCATCCTCGCGAATTGCCTCGCCTCCTACATCGTCGCCGGATCGCCGGTCATGACGTCGCTCGGCGTCGCCGGCGTGCTGGGCGCCGGCGCGCTCTGCGGCGCGGTCAACGCAGTGATCGTCATCTTCGGCCGCCTGCAGCCGATCGTCGCGACCATCGCCTCTGGAGCGGTGTTCTTCGGCATCGCATTGTGGCTGCGACCTTTTCCCGGCTCGAACCCTGAGTTCGCCGCCTGGCTCGCGAGCGCATTGACGGGCAAGCTGTTCAACCTGATCCCGACGAGCCTCGTGTTCCTCGCCGGCGTCGTGATTGTCGTGTGGATCCCGTTCCGTCGCTCGGTTATCGGGCGCGCCGTTTACGCGTCGGGATCGTCCGAGGTCGCAGCCTACATGTCCGGCATGCCGATCAAGCGTGCCAAGTTCACCGCCTATGTGCTGAGTGGCGTGTTCGCCGCGCTCGCCGGTCTGTTCCTTACCTTCTTCACCTACTCGGGCGAAGCGAGTGCGGCCAACGGCAACACCTACACTCTGTACTCCATCGCAGCGGTTGTGCTCGGTGGCGTGTCGCTGTTCGGCGGGCGCGGCAGCGCGATCGGCGCCATCTTCGGCGCCCTCGCCTTCCGCGCCATCGGCGACCTGCTCTTCGTCTTCGAATTCGATCCACTGTGGCAGCCGCTCTTTCAGGGTGTGGTGCTGCTGCTTGCTGTTTCCATCGGTTCGGCCCGCCTGTTCCAGGTCCGCAACCGCCTCGAACTCTTCGGCTGAGACACGATGACCGACCAGACCACCACCGCCCCCGTCCGCCTGCCGCTCAGCCGCCGGATCAACCTGCCTGTCATTACGGCGTTCGGCTGTATCGTGCTGCTGCTCGCCGTGGGCAGCCTCTATTCACCCAACTTCCTGTCGCCCGAATATCTGCTGCTGCAGCTCAAGGTCGGCGCGTTCCTCGGCATCATCGCGACAGGCATGATGTTGGTGATCCTCCTCGGCCAGATCGACCTCAGCGTGCCCTGGACGGTGACGCTGGGCGCGATGATGGCCTCCGCCGCGACGGCCTATGGCGGGATGGGCGAGATTTTCTCGATCCCGTTCGGCGTCCTCTGCGGCGTGCTGATCGGCCTCATCAACGGCTTCGCGGTCGCCTATCTCCGCATCCCGTCGATGATCATCACGCTCGCGGTCAACTCGGTCGCGCAGGGCCTGATGGTCGCCTACACCGGCGGCTTCGCCCCGCAGGACTCGGCCTCCCCCGCCATGAAGTTCCTCGCCGCGCAATCGACCCTCGGCGTGCCGCATGCGGTGATCGTCTGGGCCATCGTCGGCGCGCTCGCGGTGTTCCTCCTGAGCCGCACCACCTTCGGTCGCGCCGTCTACGGCATCGGCAATAAGGAAGCGGCGGCCTATCTCAGCGGCGTGCCCACGCAGCGCGTCGTGATGATGGCGTTTGCGCTGTGCGGTGGCCTCGCAGCGTTCGGCGGTGTGCTGCTCGCGGGCTACTCCGGCAAGGCCGCGCAGTCGATGGGCGACGCCTATCTGCTGCCGGCGATCGCCGCGGTGGTGCTCGGCGGCACCTCGATCCTCGGCGGCCGCGGCTCTTACCTCGGCACCGTCGCCGGCGCGATCCTCATCACCATCCTCGCCTCGATCCTCAGCGTCATGCAGATCGCCGAATTCGGCCGCCAGATCATCTACGGCGCGATCATCGTAGGCATGCTGCTGCTCTACGGGCGCGACAAGGGGATGCGCTAATCCTCACGCCGGAAACAGCGTGTCCCCGCCATCCACACCCAGTACCTGCCCGGTGATGAACTTCGCCTCGGGCCCCGCCAGGAACACCACCGCATCGGCAATCTCGTCCGGCTCGGCATAGCGCACCATGCTTTTTTGCGACGAGTCCATGCGCACCGGATCGGTCACGCGCGTCGCCGAGAAGCGCGCGCTCTTCGATGGTCCGGGGCTGACTGCGTTGACGCGCACGCCCTTGCTGCGGAGATCGAGCGCGAGGCACCGCGTGTAGTGGACGATCGCCGCCTTCAGCACCGCGTACACGACGCCGTTGGTCACCGTGACATGTGCGGCCGACGACGCAAGGTTGACCACCGCGCCGCTGCCGCGCTCGACCATGCCGGGAATGAACGCCTGGCACATCAGCATCGTGCCGATGAGATTGTTGTTGGTCAGCGCCACCATGTCCGCATAGGGGATGCCGAGCGCATCGTTGGGCACCGGCTTGCCGCCCGACGCCCCGATGTCACCACCTGCGCAGTTGACCAGGATGTCGACCGGACCGAGATCGGCTTCGATCTTGCGCTTCATCTCTCGAACGGCGTTCTCGTCGCCGATATTGCCGGTGACTGCGGTCGAGCGCACGCCAAGTGCCTCGATCTTGCTCTGCATCACACCGAGATTTTCGGACTCGCCATACTTGGCGGTCGCGTCCCAGCTGAGATCGTGCACCACGACGTCGGCGCCGCGCTGCGCGAGCCGCGTGGCCATGACGCTGCCGAGGCCGCGGCCCGAGCCGCTGACGAAGGCCAGCTTGCCCTTGAGATTCTGGTCCATTCCACTCCCCTCAGAGTATGCCGAGCGCCTTCATGTTCGCCGCCGATCGCCGGATCTGCGCAAGCTCCCAGGCTTCCAGCTTATCGTCCTCGCCCTTCTCCCACGGCGTGCGGTAATCCGCATCGGGCGGCAGCGCGTTGACCTTCGTCGCCTCGAGGCAGCGCGCAACGGCCGCCTCATCGCGCGGCGGATAGAGCTGCCACCACGCGTCGGTCTTGAGCCGCACATGCCGTGCCTGCAGAGCGGCCAGCTCCATGCACGCGGTGATCTCGTCGTGATGCGCCGCGATCATGTCGATGATCGCACGGAACGGTACCGCGCCATCGCCAAGCGCGCTGCGCACCAGGCGGAAGCCCTCGTCCGTCTGCTGGACGTTGTAGTCCTTGAGGTGGATGTGCCGCACATAGGGCGCGATCACGCGCGTGAAATCGAGCGGCGCTTCGGCGACCGGGAACGAGTTGCCGGTGTCGTACACGATGCGCACCGACGGCCCGCACTCTTCGCAGAACGCCACCAGTTCGCGGCTCGTAAAGTCCTGATGGTTCTCGATGCCGAGTACTTTGCCCGCCGCGGCCGCCATCGGCGCGAAGCGGGCGAGCTTCTCGCGCGTGCTAGAGACGCGCTCCGCCCATGGCGGATCGGAAATCGCACGATCGCCGCACAGCACACCAGTCAGCGCCACGCGGATCAGCGGCGAACCGAGCACCTCCGCAATCTCGATCAATCGCGGGATGTTGCCGTGCTCGAGTCCGGAGCTGACGATGGGCACCATGCCCAGGCCGCGCAGTTCGTCGCGCAACGCGACCAGCTCCGCCTCGCTCATGGCCGTTAGAACGCCCTCCCACAGCTCGATCGACTTCGCGCCGAACTCGGTGGCGAGTGCGATGAAGCCGCGAAGACCCACCGGCCGCGGATTGGCCCGAGGACCCGGCGCGTGAAGGCCCAGATGGTACGTCAGGCCGTAAGGGTTCAGTCCGGTCAACAGCCTCATTTGGTCAGTCTCCAGCTGCGGACTTCGAAGGGCATCAGGCCGAGCGTCGCGTCGCGTTTCTGCGGCTCCTCCATAATCGTCACCGCCGCCGCGGACCAGCCGTCGGCCCTTACAGCAAAGTCGCCACGACGCCCCGCCGGCTCGTACACGCGGAACACGAGTCCACCGCCATCCTCGGCCGGCTTCAGCCCGGACATCGCCGCGGGAATGCCCGTGACACCGAGCGGCGTGTGAACACCGAGCGCGAGGCCCGATACATCGCGCGTCAGCAGCGGCTGGTTGAGGTCTTCGGCTTCCTCGCGTACACCGCCCTCGTGCCAGTCGCCGGCATGCGGGTAGATGGCGTAGGCAAAGCTCTGCACGCCCTCGTCGGCGAGCGGATCGGGATAGATCGGCGAGCGCACCAGCGAAATGCCAAGCACATTGCCCTTCACATTGTGCCCGTACTTGGCATTGTTGAGCAGCGCCACGCCGAAGCCCGGCTCGCTGAGATCGATGAAGCGATGCGCCGCCGCCTCGAACATCGCCTGGTCCCAGCTGGTATTGGCGTGCGTCGGACGGCGCACCACGCCGTTGGCGCATTCGAATGTCGCGCGCTCATTGCGAGCCGCAACGGGTGTCAGCGTACGCAGGAACGACCGACGATCGTGCCAGTCGAGCGTCGTTTCGACGTCGAGGCGCGGCGAGTTCGCCAGCAGCACATAGGTCTGCGTGATCGTCGACGACCGGAACTTGCGCACGATCCTGACCGCCGCGCGCGCCGGACCGTTGTCGACGACTTCGATCGACTCGAGCGCCGTGATCTGCTCGCCCTTCTGCGCATAGTCCTCGTCGACGTCCCACGCGTCCCAGCTGCGCGGCCGGTCAAACGGATAGGCCCAGATCTGGTTGCCCGGCCCGTCCAGCGCTTCTCGACCGGTCGGCTTGTGGGTGATACTGCCCACGGTGCCATCGGCATTGAGCCTGACGTTCAGAACGTCGTTCTCAAGATGGCTCTTGCTCACTGTCAATCCGGACTTGGACGGCATGTCGCGGCGAACGACAGCGACGCCCAATGGCGGCACTGTTTCCATGCTCGCCCCAATGCGACGCACCGACAGTGATGGGTTCACGACGAGCACGCCATCGCCTGCCGCTTTCGGCAGCTGCGCTGCGATTGCATCGAGCGCCGCCGACTGCGCGGCCTTGCCGGCCTCGATCACGCCGCCGAGTTCGCTCTCGGCATCCTCGTACACTTCGCGGATCGATGAACCCGGCAGAATGTCGTGGAACTCGTTCTTGAGCACCACGCGCCAGTGCTTTTCGAGCGAAGCTGGAGCCGCAGCGCCAAGCATATGCGCCAATGACGCCGCGGTCTCCGCCGTGATCAGTGCGCGCTCCGCTTGCCGATGCATGCGCTTGACGCCCGATTGCGTGGTGAGCGTCGCGCGGTGCAGCTCGAGATAGATTTCGCCCGACCACACGGGAAGCTGTTTGTCGGCACTGCGTTTGTGGGCATCTGCAAAATAGTCTGCGACATGCCCCCAGCGCGCGCTCGGCAGCGCCGGAAAGTCGCGCAGTTGCACCTCGCGCTCTACCATCTCCGTCGTGGTGCCGCCGCCGCCATCGCCATAGCCCACCGCGAGCAGCGACGTATCGTGCAGGGTCTTGCCGCGGAAGTTGCGCCAGGTCGGCAGGATGGCGCCGGGCTCGGTCGAGCCGTTGTAGCCACGCACGGGATTGTCGAAGGTGTGCGCGAGCACGCGCGAACCGTCTAGCCCCTCCCACCAGAAGAAGTCGGCTGGAATGCGGTTCGTCTCGGACCAGTTGACCTTGATGGTGAAGAAGCTGTCGATGCCGCCCTGCTTCAGGAGTTGCGGCATCGCGCCCGAGAACCCGAAGCAGTCCGGCAGCCAGCACACCGTGTGGCGCTTGCCGAAGTGCTTCTCGAAATAGCGCTGGCCATAGAGGATTTGCCGCGCCAGCGACTCGCCCGTAGGCATGTTGGTGTCGGGCTCGACCCACATGCCACCGACGACTTCCCACTGCCCCGCGGCCACCTTGCCCTTGATCTGCTGCAGCAGCGCCGGATCGTCTTCCTCGAGCTGCGCATAGTAGTGCGCGGTCGACTGGTTGAAGCGGAAGTCTTCGCTCGCCTCCATCAGGCCGAGCGCCGTGTGGAACGTGCGGCGGAGCTTGCGGCGCGTCTCCGCATAGGGCCAGAGCCAGGCGAGGTCGATATGCGCGTGCCCCGTCAAGAGGATATTGCCCTGCGGCGGGAACCGCTCCTGCAACGCCTTGAGCACGCTCACGAGCTGCTCATGCGCAGCGGTCACGCTCGCGCGTTGTCCCTGATTGAGCGCGGCGGGCTTGTCGATGATCTCGGGCAGCTCCCAGATTTGCTGCAGCAGCGGCGCGGGCGACATGCGCGAAATGTAGTTCTGCGTGTCGGACGGCCAGTCGAGCGCCTGCCGCGCACTCTCGGCGGCCGTCAGCAGATGCGGCACCACCTCGTGATCGCCGAGCACCTGCGCCGCCTCGAACATTTGCTGCATCAGCAGATGGAAGCGATGCACCGGACCATCGATCCACTGCAGCACTGCGCGGTTGAGACGCGGCGCGCGCACCGGCACGCCGAACGGATCGCGCGCCGTGGCTTCGGCGGCAATCGCGATCTGCCGGTGCCGCACGGGAAACTCGCGGTGATAGGGATCGACACCGAACGAGACGCTGTCGCGATTGGGATAGCTCAGCGTTACCAGGCCTTCGCCACCCAGATCGAGAACGAGCCGCGTTTCCTCCAGCGGCCAGTGCTCAGGCACCTCGGCCGTCGCGGTGAATTTGTGCACGCCCTCGCGGCTCGGCCAGGCCCCGCCCATCGCGATCGACTGTCCGTCGATCGTCCAGCCGGCGACAGGCACGGCTTCCCGCGCGCGCCAGTACTTCAGCTCATCGACACGGACTTTCAGCCGCTCGATCCGCTGCGCGTTCGTCAGTGCCATCTGGGTCGTCCTCCCTTGCGGCGATGGGTCTTATGCCCATTCGCCCTTGCGCATGACGGGAGTGATGCTGCCATCCTGCCCGATGCCGTCGATATCGATCTTGTCCGAGCCGATCATCCAGTCGATATGGATGAAGCTCGAATTGCCGCCGCGTCTGGCGACCTCTTCCTCAGTGATGGTCTCGCCGCCGACGAAGCATTTCGAGTAGCACTGGCCGAGCGCGATGTGGCTCGATGCATTCTCGTCGAACAGCGTGTTATAGAACAATATTCCGCTTGCCGAGATCGGCGACGAATGCGGCACCAGCGCCACTTCGCCCAGTCGCCGGCCGCCCTCGTCGGTGTCCATCGCCTTGGTCAGCACGTCGAGCCCGCGCTTGGCCTGCACATCGACGATCCTGCCGTCCTCGAAGCGCACCGCGATGTCCTCGATCAGCGAGCCATTGTGCGAGAGCGGCTTGGTCGAGCGCACGGTGCCCTCGACATGCAGCCGATGCGGCGTCGTGAACACTTCCTCGGTCGGAATGTTGGGATTGCAGACGACGCCATTGCGCGCCTTGCTCGCACCGCCCTTCCAGGCATGGCCTTCCGCGAGCCCGAGCGTCAGATCGGTGCCTGGCCCCGAATACTTCAGCGCCTTGAAGTTCTTGTCCGTCAGCCAATCCTGCTTCTGCTTCAGCCGTCCATTGTGGTCGGCCCATTCGCTCACCGGATCGGCGCGATCGATGCGCGTCGCCGCAAAGATCGCATCGGCGAGCTTCGCCACCGCCTCGTCCTCGGGGATGCCGGGGAAGACGAGCTTGGCCCAGGACGCGCCGGGATAGGGCACGATGGTCCAGTTGATGTCGAAATTGACGATCTTGGTCTGCGCCGGCTTATAGGCGCGCGACAGCGCGGAGTTGGCTCGGCCCACCTTGGCCGGGTCCTGCGACGCCAGCAGCATCGGGTTGTCGCCCGCAATGGCGAGGCGCGCCGTGTTGTTGTCGAAGGCTTTGGACAGCCCGTCATAAAGCCAGCCCGGCGCGCGGTCGAAGCTCTGGTCCGGCGCGTATTTGTAACGCGCCAGCGTCATCTCTTCGTCGGCGAAGATCGTCGTCACCAGTCCCGCACCGGCCTTGTAGGCGTGCTCGGCGATCTTGCGCGCCAGCGGCAGTGCCGCGGTCGGCGAGGTCAGAAACAGGTCCTGCCCTTCGCGCAGGCCGAGGCCCACCTTGATGGCGAGTTCGGCAAGTTTATCGAGTTTTTCGGGATCGATGGGCGAGGCGGGCATAGGCAGGCACTTCCGGGTCGAAGCAAGACCCGGAAGGCCTAGCCGCTTGCGCTGCCGGTGGAAAGCCCGTCGACGCTAAACGTCGTACACCACGCTGAACGTCAGGCTCGCGGCGTTGCCGACATTGGCCTGCGTCAGCCCCACCGCGCCGCCATTGCTCGAGCCATAGAGGCTGAGCCTGCTGGCATTGGCGGCGAGCGTTGCGAGCACGGCGCCCGTCACCGCCGACATACCGCTCGCATGGCCCACAGCGGCGGCAACCGGGATGCCGTCGTTGGCCGACGTGAACGGCAGACTCGCGATCGTCGCGGCGCCGATCGATGATCCTTTTGCGGTCAGTGTGAGCGTGCCCGTCGCAAACACGGTGCGGCCGATCTTGGTGTAGCGGCCGACGGGCGTGCTGGCATAGGTCATGCCGACGGCGGCGCCGCCAAACTGCAGGGCCGGCGTCCACACGCCTTCCTCGTAGTCGTCGAGCGTATTGGCGTCGGCCGAGGGATTCTGCGTCGCCGGAAATGAGAGCTGACCGACCGGCAGGGTCACGAGCCCGGTCGCCGGAGCGACCGTCAGGGCATCGAGCCACGACGATCCGTCGGGCGAAACCTTCACGTGCAGCGTGTCGTCGCCTGTCAGCCCGATCTCGGCGCGGGCGGAATGGTTGTCCTCGAACAGCAGGCTCGTCGTATTGCCGGCAGCCGCCTTGTTGATCTTCAGCCGATGGTCGTCGCCGTCATGCGTCAGCAGCGTCGCGTCCGCGGCGACCGACAGGCGATTGGTGAGGTCGGCGGCAACATTGATCCCGAGCTTGACCAGCGCCGCTCCGCCGGTGGTCACGAAACTCGACCACGCGCCGGACTGACAGACGGCGAGCTCCGCCGCATCGGTCACATAGGCGAGCCAGCCATTGGCCGGGGTGCGGAACGACCACGCGCCGCTTAGCCAGCACGCGAACTTACCGTCCTTGCCGCTCCACGCGCCGGTCGCCGACGGCGCCACGATATAGGTGTCGCCCTCGTCCGGGCTGACGGGCGGCATCAGCGTCGTCCGGCTGATTGCCGCGGGCTGCACGAGCTGGTCGAGCGCGGCCATCGCCTGGTTGTAGGTCACTTGCTTTTGCGCCTGCAGCGGGGCGATGTAGGGGAGGTTGAGGCGGGCAGTTGCTGACAATTCGATCCTCGATCCGTTGACACTTGCGGCCAGTGTAACCGGGGTGCAGACCCCCGTGCGTAAGTCGGCCCATTCTCGAGGTTTGAATGCCAAAAATCGCTGATCTTGAAACACCTTGCGTGGTGGTGGACCTCGCTAAAGTTGAGGCGAATCTGGCCCACGCCCAGGCCCATGCGACCGCCAATGGCTACGCGCTGAGGCCGCACATCAAGACCCACAAGCTGCCGCGCTTCGCCAGGCGCGCGCTCGAGTTGGGCGCTGTCGGCATCACCGCGCAGAAGCTGGGCGAAGCCGAGATCATGGCCGACGCCGGCCTCACCGACATTTTCGTGCCCTACAACATCGTCGGCGAAAAGAAGCTCGCACGCCTCGCCGCCCTCAACGATCGCGTCACGATGAGCGTTACCGCTGACAGTCCCGACACCACCGCAGGATATGCGGCCGCATTCCTCGACCGCAACAAGCCGCTCACCGTGCTGATCGAATGCGACACCGGCGGCGGCCGCTGCGGCGTCCAATCGCCGGCGCAAGCCCTTGCCCTTGCACGACAAATCGCTTCGTCACCCGGCCTCCGCTTCGGCGGGCTGATGACCTATCCCGCACGCGGCAAGTTTGCCGAGGCCGACCGCTGGCTGGCGGACGCTAAGTCATTGATCGAGCAGGCCGGAATCGCCGTGCCGCGGATCACCTCGGGCAACAGCCCCGATATCTGGCACACCGGCGACACCGTCGTCACCGAGCGCCGCCCCGGCACCTACATCTACTACGACCGCTCGCAGGTAAGTGCCTTTGGCGCCGCGACTTTTGACGATTGCGCTCTGACGGTTCTCGCCACCGTCGTGTCGCGTCCGACATCGACGCGCGCCGTCATCGACGCCGGCTCGAAATCGCTCAGCAGCGACCTCCTCGGCCTTGATGGCTATGGCTGCATTCGCGGCCACGAGGACATCGCCGTTGCTTCGCTCAGCGAAGAGCATGGCGTGATCAACCTCCCCGAGCCGTCCGATTGGCCGCGGGTTGGCGACCGGATTGAGATCGTGCCCAACCACGCCTGCGTCGTCTCGAACCTCTTTGACCAGGTGCATCTGGTGGGTGCCGACGGCGAAGTCGAAACAGTGCCCGTTGCGGCCCGCGGGAGAGTCGATTAGAACCGCTCGCGGGACGGAGTGGTATGCAAATGGTAGCTAATTGGCATGATGGGTTTGTGCTCACCAGCGAGTGGGTGCCCGGCATCGAGCCCGAGATCGGCACGTACCGGCTTAAGCTCGAGAACCGCACCAAGGCGGCCATCTCCGGCTTCCGCCTCGGCTTCTCCGGCCCCGTGAGGATCGACGACACCGCCCGGCCGACCAACGCTATCGTCGTTACGCGATTGTCCAACTATGCCGAGCTCGCGCCGCCCGCCGGTTACAGCCTTGCGCCCGGCGCCTCCTGGGATGTCGAGATCGACCGCCTGCAATATCCGCTGCGCCACTGGACCGACGGCGCCGCCACCGGCTTCGTGATCCTGAGCGACGGCAAAACTGTGCCGGCCGTGACTTTCCCGACCGGCCGCGCCGATAGCGCGCCGTACCGCCGTGGCACGATGCGGCTCGAGGGTACTGACACCCCGCTGGCCGTTATCCCCTGGCCCAACACGGTCGCGGTCAGCGGATCGCGCTCGGCTCCGCACGGCCTCTCGATCGAACCGGGTGACTCTCCCGCCGCCGCCAGCGCTTTCGCCGAGCTGACCGACATCCTGTTCCCAGGCGAGGGCCTTGCGCGCCCGGCGCATGGCGATGGCCTGCCCGTGATGCTGAGCCGCGACTCCGATCTCGCGGGCGAGGCCTACCGTCTGACCTTCACCAGCCATGGCGCCAAGGTCGAAGCCGCCACAGATACCGGCTTCCTCTACGGTCTCGTGACACTCGGCCAGATAGCGCGCGGCGCCCGGCACGAGCGGCAGAGCCACATCTTCCCGCTGGGCGGCACCATCGACGATGCACCCGCGATGAGCTTCCGTGGCTGCCACCTCGATGTGTCGCGCCGCTTCTACTCCGTCGCCGAAGTCAGCAAGTTCCTCGCCATCCTCGCCTGGAACAAGCTCAACCGCTTCCACTGGCACCTCAGCGACGACGAAGCCTGGCGCGTCGAAATCGACGCCTATCCACAGCTCACCGATATCGCGGCCTGGCGCGGCTACGGCCTGCCGATGCCGCCGCTGCTCGGCTCGGGTCCCGAGAAATCCGGTGGCTTCTACAGCAAGGCCGACGTCGCTGAGATCGTCGCACTCGCCGGTCGTTTCGGCATCGAGGTGATCCCCGAGATCGACGTCCCCGGTCACTGCTACGCAATGCTTGAAGCCCTGCCGCAGCTCAAGGATCCGGGCGAGAACGGGTTCTCGTTCTCCATCCAGTCGTTCCCCAACAACTGCCTCAACCCCGCGGTCGCCGGCGTCTACACCGCCATCGAGACCATCTTCGGCGAGATGGCCGACATGTTTCCGTCGCGCTGGTTCCATGTCGGCGCCGACGAAGTGCCCAAGGATGCCTGGCACTCTTCGCCGCTCGCCAACAAGATGCGGACCGAGTTGGGCGTCAGCGGCGCCAACGAGCTGCAGGCGCATTTCCTCAAGCGCGTGCAGGCGTTCCTCACCTCGAAGGGAAAGATCACAGGCGCCTGGGAAGAAGCCGCGCATGGCGGCGGCATCGACAAGGCGCAGTGCTACCTTGTCGGCTGGGTCAACGTCGAAGGCAGCCAGAAGCTTGCTGCCGAAGGCTACGAGGTCGTCGTCGCGCCGGGCCAGACTTTCTACATGGACATGGCCAACGGTCCCGACTGGCACGAGCCCGGCGCCGGCTGGGCGGGCTGGTCTTCGCCCGAGAAGGCCTACACTTTCGACCCCATCGCCGGATGGAGCGAGGCCGAGAAGGCGAAATTCCTCGGCGTACAGGGCTGCATCTGGTCCGAGCCGATGACCGAGCGCGCCGTGTTCGACCGCCTTGTGTTTCCCCGCATCTCGGCTATCGCCGAGACCGGCTGGACCCGGCCCGAGAACAAGGATTTCGGCCGGTTCTCGACGCTTTCGAACCTGATGCCCAATCTCTATGGTCGGCGCGAGAGGTAGCCAGCGGTTGGCCGAGCGAGCCCGTTTGGGATCGTTCGGACAGAGCAACAGGGAATACGGCAATGGCTGATCTACTGGTCCGGCTCTACGATCTGCCGGTCTTCGAAGCCGAGGAAAAGGTCCGCAACGCCGGCATCGTCGTCCGCCGGGGCATGTCGTTCGAACGCCAGTTCATCCTCGACTGGATCGGGGCGCACTTCTACGGCCCCTGGGTTTCGGAAGCCGCGCTGGCCCTCAGCCAGCAGCCCACCACCATCTACGTCGCGGTCAAGGACGGCACAATGCTGGGCTTTGCCTGCTACGACACCTCGGCCAAGGGCTTTTTCGGTCCGACCGGCGTCGACGAAGCGGCCCGCGGCCAGGGCATCGGCGAGGCCCTGCTGATCGTCACCCTCAAAGGAATGCGCGAGGCCGGTTACGCATATGGCGTTATCGGCGATCCCGGCCCGGTGGCGTTCTACCAGAAGCGGCTCGACGCGCTCGAAATCCCCAAGTCGAAGCCGGGCATCTATGCGGGCATGTTACGGAGCAATCCCAAAACATCCGGCTAAGCCTGTGTTTACCGCCTTAGCCTAGGGTCGATCGGCTGGCACGCCAGGTGCCAGTGGCCGGGAGCGCGGGGTGCACAGGGCATTCACCAGCATGATCGAGCGAGCAACGACGACGAGCGGCGAGCTCGACGTCGACGCGCTCGAACGCATCGTCATGGCGCAACTGAGCGACGCCAGACGCTCGGCGGGCCTAAGCCGCATGCGGATGGAAGGCACTATCGACAGTATCGGCCACGCCCTGTCCGTCTATGACCGCGACTGGAAGCTCGTCTACTGCAACAAACAGTTTCTCGATCTCTACCGCCTGCCCAAGCGGCTCGGCAAACGCGGCACGACGTTTGAGGCGATCCTTCGCGGCCGCGTAGCGGGGGGCAGCTATATCGGGGACAGCCCCGAAGGCTACATCGAGGAACGTATGGGCTTTGTCGAAAAACGCCTGTCGTCCACCGATGTCATAACGCTCAATTCCGGACAGATCGTCGCCATCACGCATTTGCCCCTTAGTGATGGTGGCTGGGTGTCGACGCATAAGGACATCACCGAGTACAGCCATCTGCAGGAAGAGCTGGCGCACCGCGCCTACCACGACTCGCTCACCGGACTCCCCAATCGCCACATGCTGCATCAGCGACTGGCCGACCGCGTCGCCGAGGCCGCGGGGCTCGGCAGCTTCGCCGTGCTGCTGCTCGACCTCGACGGCTTCAAGGCGATCAACGATACGCTTGGCCATGCCGCCGGCGACCAGCTGCTCAAGGAAGTCGCCACGCGCCTCGACGCCGTGGTTGGCAGCAAAGGCATGGCGGCCCGCATGGGCGGCGACGAGTTCGCTGTCGTGCTCGATATGGGGACGTCGGGACGCGACGCTCACCTGCTGGCGGTCGAGCTGATCGAGGCCGCGCATCGGCCGATCCATGTCGACGGCCAGCCCTGCGACATCACCTTCTCGATCGGTATCGCGGTTGCGCCAGGTGACGGTAACTCGCCGGATACGCTCCTCAAGAACGCCGATCTAGCTCTCTATGCGGCCAAGAAGGAACGGCGCGGCAGCTACCGGTTCTTCGAGCCAGCCATGGACAAGGCGATGCGCGATCGGCGACAGCTCGAACGCGACCTCGCTCTGGCGCTCGAGCGTGGACAGCTCGAGCTCTACTATCAGCCGATTCTCAACCTCAAGCGGCAGGTCATCTGCGGCTTCGAGGCTCTGCTGCGCTGGCATCATCCCGAAGAGGGCATGATCTCGCCGGCCCGCTTCATCCCCGTCGCCGAGGAGACCGGGCTGATCGTGCCAATCGGCGAATGGGCACTGCGCGAGGCCATCGCCGAAGCCGCGCACTGGCCGCCGGGCATTCGCATCGCCATCAACGTCTCGTCGATCCAGTTCCAGCGCGGCAATGTGGTCGCCACGGTGATGAATGCGCTGGGCACCGCTGGCCTCGCGCCCGAGCGCGTCGAGATCGAGATCACCGAGTCGGTGTTCTTCGAGAACAACGTCGCCAATCTCGATGCGCTGCGCCAGCTCCACGCGCTGGGCCTCAAGATCGCACTCGACGATTTCGGGACTGGCTACTCGGCGATGAGCTACTTGCTCAGCTACCCCTTCGACAAGATCAAGATCGACGGCTCGTTCGTGCGGGCCAGCGACAATGCCGCGGGCGCGCAGGCGATCGTTCGCGCCATCGCCGAAATCGGCCACCGTATGGGGATCGTGACAACCGCCGAAGGGATCGAGACACCCGGTCAACTTCGTAGCGTCCACGCCGCCGGCTATACCGAGGCTCAGGGCTATCTCATCGCGCGACCGATGCCGGCCGATCAAGTCAACAAGATGCTTGCGGGCGATGACGATCGCATGCCCTTTTCGCCCATGCAGCGTGCAGCGGGGTAAGACAAAGGCGGAGCTTCAGCTCCGCCTTCGATGGGCCGATTGTCTCGGTCTTGTTCTTCGTACTCGTTCTGCCTCAGCGCGGCAGGAAGATCAGGATGATTATGATCAGCCAGATCGGAACGCCGAGCAGCCAAAGTCCAATTCCTCGCAGCATTGCTTCCTCCTTCTGATCAGAACCGGCCGAAGCCGGCAAACAGGGTTTGCTTGTCGCGATGGTTGCCGCCCTTCATCGCCGCCCAGTACGCACCGGCACCGCTGACGAGCAGCGAAGCGGCGGTCAGGAAGGCGCCAAGGACAGTCCACTTGCGAGCGGTTTCGGCAGCGGCAGCCGCCTGCGCCTTCGCCTGGTCGACAGCCGTCAGTACTTCATTGACGCGAGTGGTGGCTTCATCCGGCGAAAGGCCGGTGTTGGCCGAAACCATCTGCGCCAGATAGGCCTTGTCCGTGTCCGACACCGTGCCTGCGACCGCGCCATTGGCGAGGATGCGGGTCGCTTCGCCGCGGTAGTCCTGCAGCGAACCGGCTGCGGGAGTTGCACCCGGCGGGGCACGGAACAGCGTATCGACGAAGTAGGCCTGCGGATCGAGCGTGGTGCCATTGGCATCATCGGCGACGTTGGATGCGGCCATCGTGGCCGTGCCCACGGCATTGCCAACCGCAGTCGCTGCAGCGCCAATGCCGCCGACGGCGATCACCGCGCCCAGAACCAGCGCACCGGCCCAGACGAGAAGGCCATGCGCGCCGTCGCGAATGTCGCTCTCGTGCTCGGTGGCATCGTTGAACCGACGGCGAAGGCGACCGGTGATGTAGCCGCCGGCCATGAAGCTCGAGATCTGCACCCAGAGCAGCCAGCTCGCAGCCGCAACCGCGATCCAGACCGGGTTGACGTCCGGGCCGGCGTCAAAGTTAGCAAAGCTCAGGCCGATGGCGGAGCCGAAAGCCAGCAGCACAAGCGAGATGGCTGAGGCCAGAAAGACGCCGGCAATCACAGCCGGCCAGTCGACGTAGGAATGATGTTCTTGTGTGCCTGCCGCTGCAGGGGCGACGACGATGGTATCGGTGTCCAGTGCCATGTTGGATGCTCCTCAGCGCAGGCCGAAGAAGCTCAGAACGGCCAGGATGACCACCACAAGGCCGACGAGATAGATGATGCTGTTCATTTGCGGGACGCTCCATGACGCGTTTGAAATGACGCGTTTGATGGACACAGAATTGCCATGAGCGGGATTGGTTGCGGGCGTGTACAAATGTTGTGCACTTCCTCGGGAACCGATTTCGATACAACTGGTTGTTGGGTCAGCCGCTCGCATGAGCTATGACAGGCCGTCCTCAGGGAAAGCGTCGCGTGGACGAGACCATCACCGTAGCGAGATCCGAAGCGGCGCCAGAGGCGAAGGCCTCGCGCCGGTGGAAGATTCGCATTCCGGCCTATGTGCTGCTCCCCTTCTACCTGATGCTGATCGGCGTTGCGCTGCGCTACGCGGTCTATGTGCGCAACACGAACAATTGGGGCTTCACCGAGTATCTGCGCGCGCTTTGCGTTTACGATTGCAATGCGTATGAGCGGCTCGCGCTCAACGGCTACGAGGGTCGCCCGTCCGGTTTCGACAAGGGCGACGCCAACAACTGGGCGTTCTTTCCATTCTACTCGATCCTGGTCTGGGCCATCAGCAAGCTCACCGGCATGACGGTGCTGCTGGCGGGTTCGATCTTCACCTGCCTCCTCACCGTGTGGGCGGCGATCCTCAGCTGGCCGCTGTTCGAGAAGCGATTCCGCGCTTATTTCCTGTTCTGCTTCTTTCTCTTCCTCGGACCGTTCTCGTACTACTTCACGACGCTCTACACCGAGGCGCTGTTCATCCTCCTGACGATCGCCGGCTACGTGCTGCTCAGGCAGCGCGACTACGTCACGGCCGGCGTCACCGGCGCGCTGATGTCGGCGACGCGCTCCACCGGCCTGCTCTTCATGGCGGCGATCGTCGCCGCCGCGGCGCAGAACCACATCAAGGATGGCGGCACGCTGCGTGGCTTCATCGCCGGTCTGTGGAAGCGCACCGATCTGCTGCTTGCGATCGCGCTGGTGCCGATCGGCGTGTCGCTGTTCGCGCTGTTCCTGTGGTTCCACTCGGGTGATGCGCTTGCCTTCCAGCACATCCAGCGCGCCTGGGGCCGCGCCTTCGCCAACCCGTTCTGGAACCTCTGGCTCACCATCAAGGTGCAGTTCGAGAGCGGCAATTACCGCACGATCTCGAGCGACCTCGCCTTCGGTCTCGCGGCCATCTTCGGCATGGTGATGTCTGTGATCATGGCCTGGAAGGGCCGCTGGGACTGGGCGATCTTCTCGCTGTTCGGCGTGTTGCTGCCGCTGTCGACCAACGCCTATTCGATGCTGCGCTTCGTCGTCGGCATCGCGCCCGTCCTCATCATGTCGGCCTTCATCTTCTCGCGCTGGAAGTGGCTGTTCTGGCTGATGCTGCCGGTGCTGCTCATCCTTGATGTGTTCCTGCTGCCGACCTGGATGTCGCGCTCCTACTACCTGATGTGAGCCGATGGCTGAGCCGACTTACCGACCGCGCATCTGGCACCTCGTCGCGACCGCACTGGTCGGGGTGTTCGGCGCCTGCGTGGCGTTCGCGGTGCTCAACCCCCGCGTCACCGACGATTACCGCAACTACTACATCGACCGCAGCTGGTCGTGCTTCCCACGGCTGATCTCATACTACTACCCGCTCGGCGAGCCCGTGAGCTTCGTCGCCGGCAGGCCCGGCTACGATCGCGACTCGGTGCGCTGGTGCGGCTTCATGCCGGCCAAGGTCGACGGCATCAAATCGTTCGGCGAGTACGGCATCCTCAAGTTCAAGTTCGACATCCCGGACGAAGACCTGCTGCTGACCTTCTCGAGCTGGGCCAATACCAACTCCACCAAGCCCGCGCGCGACGTCACGATCACCGTCAATGGCCAGCAGGTCGGCGTTGTCACCTTCAAGGACGCCAAGCGCGTCAACGGCAACATCGTGATCCCTCAGGCCGTGGCGAAGGCCGCTGAGGACGGAATGGTGGAAGTGCGCTGGAACGTGCCGACCATCGCGCCGCCGGGCACCAACACCGAGCCGGTGACGTTGCAGGTGCGGCTCGAGGCCGTGCGCATCGTGCCCCTGAGCAAGGCCCCGCCGCCGGCCAACACGCCAGTCGGCCAGCCCGCGCCCAAGCGCGACAACCCGCGCTGGTCGGACCAGCGCGACAACCCGCGCTGGTCGGACGTCCAGATAGAAGAAGGCGGGGTCGCCCCCGCCTCCCAATAGTCCGCAGGCTGCGCGCGATTACTTGAACGCGGCGTCGGTGATTTCCGTGGTGTACGCGGTCGCATCCGGCGGCGCGGTCAGGAACTTCTGGTCGAGCAGGGCCTGCACCGTGCGGTCCCAGGTGGCCTTGTCGAGCACGCCGTTGGCGCCTGCCATCAGCTTGGCGACTTCGCCGACCATGTAGCGCTCATGCGCGAACGTGGCAGCGCCGGAATCGTCGGCGTCGACGACGATCTGTGCGGCCTCGTCCGGATTGGCGAGCGCATAGTCCCAGCCCTTCATGGAGGCACGGACGAACTTGACCATGTCTTCCTTGAACTTGGGATCGGCCAGCCGATCCTCGAGCACCCACAGACCATCCTCAAGCAGCGCGTTGCCCATGTCGGAGTAGTTGAACTGGATGATCTTGTCGGCGGTGAAGCCGGCGTCGGCCGCCTGGCCGAGTTCGTTGTAGGTCATGACCGAGATACAGTCCGCCTGCTTCTGGACCAGCGCCGAGACGTCGAAGTTCTGCTGCAGGACCGTCACGCCATCCGGACCACCTTCGGTCGAATAGCCAAGCTTGTGCATCCAGGCAAAGAACGGCACTTCATTGCCATAGAACCATACACCCAGCGTGTGACCGGGGAAGTCCTTTTCAGACTGGACCGGACCATCCTTGGGGCAGATCAGCTCGAGTCCGCCATTCTTGAAGGGCTGCGCGATGTTGACCATCTTGATGCCCTTCTCGCGGGCGATCAGCGCATTGCCGGCCCACTCGACGCCGACATCGACACTTGCCATCTGCTGCGGCACCGGCGTGGTCGGACCACCCGGCACGATGGTGACGTCGAGGCCTTCGGCTTCGTAGAAGCCCTTGGCCTTGGCGACGTAGTACCCCGCAAACTGCGACTGCGTCACCCACTTGATCTGTAGCTTGATCGGATCGAGCGCCATCGCGCCCGTCGTCGCACTGGCGAGCGCGAAAGCGCCGGCCAGCAACGGCATGATGAGTTTCTTCATTCCCTAACCTTCCCCTGTTACGCCCGACCACCACGGACGGACGGATGCCAAAAAGTCACCGCGCGTTCGATCAACGCGAGAAGTCCATACGAAGCGGATCCCGCCACCGCCGCAACAGCGACCTCCGCCCACACCATCTCGACATCGAGCCGGCCCACTCCGGTCGATATTCGAAACCCCATGCCGACGATGGGTGACCCGAAGAATTCTGCAACAATCGCTGCGATCAGCGCCAGCGTGGAATTGATCTTGAGCGCGTTGAAGATAAACGGCATCGCCGCCGGCAACCGGAGCTTGAACAGGCTCTGCCAATAGCTCGACGCATAGGTGCGCATCATATCGCCTTCCATGCGCCCAGCCGAATTGAGCCCCGCCAACGTATTGATGAGCATGGGAAAGAAGGTGACTGCTACGATCACCGCGGCCTTGCTTTGCCAATCGTAACCGAACCACATCACCATGATGGGTGCAATGCCGACGATGGGCAGCGCCGAGGCGAAGTTTCCGATCGGCAGAATGCCGCGCTTCAGGAACGGGGAGCGATCGACAAGGATTGCGACCGCGAGGCCGGACAGCGTGCCCAGGACGAAGCCCGAAAGGACGCCTTTGAGGAAGGTCTGCTGAAAGTCCTTCCAGAGGATGGCGATGGAGTCGGGGGCCGAGAGCTTGGCCCAGATCGCCGACGGTGGCGGCAGGAACACGTGGTTGATGTTTAGGCCCTGGACCAGGGCCTCCCAGATCGCAAGCAGCGTGAGGCCAAAGGCGATAGGAACGATCAGCCCGATGCCAGGGACACTGATCCGCCCGCTGGCGACCGCATTGGCCAGCCGATCGATGAACAGCCAGGCGAGGATCCACATCGCGACCAGCGAGAACCAGAACGGCGCGCCCGGCTGACCAAGACTGGTCAGCACGGCGAGAGCGGCCACTAGAGCGAGGGCCCCGTCGATCCAGTAGCTGACCGGGACGAAGAAGCGGACCAGCGACAGCGCCCCCAGAGCACCCGCAACAAAGATCAGCGACTGCACCTGCGGCAGCATCAGCACTGCCGCGGCCAACGCAGTCAGTCCCGCCACGATCGCAAGGAGCTTCTGCCAGGTTGTCATGCGGGCTGCGCTCCCATCCTTCGCAGCACCAACCGTTCAGCGAGTCCGACGGAGACGACGAGCAGCGCGGCCAGCGCCGCCGAGATCACCAGCACCGCCCACATCACGACAGTCTGGCCGTTGTAGGAGCCGGTGAGCAGACGCACGCCGAGGCCACCGCCGCTGGTGTAGGTCAGCTCGGCCACCAGCGCGCCGATCAAGGCGATGGCGACGCCCACCTTCATCGAAGCGAACAGGAAGGGCGTCGAGGCCGGCCAGCGCAGCTTCCACAGCACGGTCCAGCGCGACGCATTGTAGGTGCGCATGAGGTCTAGCTGCATCTGGTCGGGCGAGCGGAAGCCTTTGACCATGCCGACGACGACGGGGAAGAAGCTGAGATAGGTCGAGATCAGCGCCTTGGGCAATAGCCCCTGGAGCCCGATGGCATTGAACCCCACGACCAGCATCGGTGCGATGGCGAGAATGGGAATGGTCTGGCTGGCGATGATCCAGGGCATCAGCGAGCGGTTAGCCGCTTCATTGTGGACGATATAGACCGCGAGCAGCAGCCCCAGCACGGTGCCGATGAAAAAGCCGAGCACGGTGCCCGCCAGCGTGATTCCGGCCGCCTGCAGCAGGCTGCGCTTGCTGGTGATGGCCTGACCGACTGTGGCATTCCACACTTCGCCGATCACCTGGTGCGGCGCAGGAAGAATGGGCTTGGCTTGCGTCCAGAGGTCGGAGATCAACTGCGGGACGGGCGGCACCGGCGTGTCGAAGCGCGCATAGCTATCGAGCTGCGGCTGCAGGTTGAGCAGGATCGAGGCCACATACCAGACGACAAGAAGCACCGCGAGGATGACAAGAACGGCGAACGCCCTGCTCTCTCGGATGGCGCTCACGCGTGCTCCTCATAGGAGTGACCGGCGCGAAGACCCTCGCGGACGCGATGCGCAATCTCGAGGAATTCGGGCGTCTCGCGGATATCGAGCGGCCGCTCGCCCGGCGGCAGCGTCGACTGGATGATGTCGGTGACACGGCCGGGCCGCGGGCTCATCACCACGATCTTGGTCGACAGGTACACCGCCTCGGGGATCGAGTGCGTGACAAAGGCAATCGTCTTCTTGGTGCGCGCAAAAAGCTTCAGCAACTCCGAGTTGAGATGGTCCCGGACGATCTCGTCGAGCGCGCCGAACGGTTCATCCATCAGCAACAGATCGGCATCGAAGGCGAGCGCACGCGCGATCGAGGCGCGCTGCTGCATGCCGCCCGACAGCTGCCACGGATATTTGCGCTCGAAGCCATTGAGATTGACCAGCTCGAGGCTGCGCGCCACGCGCTCGCGACGCTCGTCCCTCGTATGGCCCATGATCTCGAGTGGTAGAGCGACGTTCTTTTCGATGGTCCGCCACGGAAACAGCGCCGGCGCCTGGAACACATAGCCATAGGCCCGCGACTTGCGCGCCTCTTCCGGGCTCATGCCATTGATCGAGATAGTGCCCGACGTGGGCTGCTCGAGATCGGCCATGACGCGCAGGAACGTCGTCTTGCCGCAGCCCGACGGCCCGATGAACGAGACAAACTCGCCCTTCTCGATATCGAGATTGACGTTCGAGAGCGCAACGACATCGCCATCGTTGGTGCGAAAAGTGAGGCCCAGATTTTTGGCGGAGACGACAGTCATGGACGTGGCTCGCGGCCGTCGAAGCGCGTGGTCTCGGCAGTGATGGCAAGCTGATCCGCGATCACCTGGAGGACGTCATCAGTGTAGCGTAGTGCATCGGTGTTCCAGAATCGGATCACGCGGTAGCCATGCCGCTCGATAATCTCGGTGCGTCGCTCATCATATGCGGATTCTGCATGCTGGCTCCCATCCAGTTCAATCGCCTGATTGGCCTCCCTGCAGGCGAAATCTGCGAAGAACGAACCAATCGGCTCTTGGCGGACAAACTTGAATCCGAGAAGCCTTCGATTGCGCAACCGCGACCAGATGCGTCGCTCTGCCTCTGTCTGGTTCAGCCGCAAACTGCGAGCGCGTTCCGTGACACCCATAAAGGCCCCCTCATCCGCCCTTCGGGCACCTTCTCCCCCATAGGGAGAAGGCCGACACACAGAATTCTCGGCTCAAGGGCCTTCTCCCTATGGGGGAGAAGGTGGCGAAGCCGGATGAGGGGGCCTTCGCCATGGGCACAAATCTCACCATCACACCCCCGTCGCCGGAATGCCCGTCCGCTCGATCTTGCGTGGGGCGGTGATTTCTTTCCACTGCGACAGCGCGCGGTTTACTGCCCCATTCGGTTCGCGGCCGACGAACTTTCCGTGGCCCTGCTCGGTCTTGATCTCGTTTTCGACGATCGCAACTTTGCCGCGCGTCAGCGTGAAGCGCGGCAGGCCCGTCACCTCGATGCCCTCGAACACATTGTAGTCGATGGCCGACTGCTGCGCCTTGGCGCTGATGGTCTTGCTCCGCTTGGGGTCCCACACCACGAGGTCGGCATCGGCCCCGACCAGCACCGCGCCCTTCTTGGGATAGAGCCCGAGGATCTTGGCGATATTGGTCGAGGTCACCGCGACGAACTCGTTCATCGTCAGACGGCCCGTGTTGACGCCCGTGGTCCACAGCACCGGCAGGCGATCTTCGAGGCCTCCCGTACCATTGGGGATCTTGGAAAAATCGCCGATGCCGTTGCGCTTCTGCTTGGTGGTGAAGGCGCAATGGTCGGTCGCCACAACCTGCAGCGAGCCCGACTGCAGGCCGGCCCACAGCGAGTCCTGATGCTGCTTGTTGCGGAAGGGCGGGCTCATCACGCGGCGCGCGGAATAGTCCCAGTCCTTGTTGAAATACTCGGTCTCGTCGAGCACGAGGTGCTGGATCAGCGGCTCGCCATAAACGCGCATGCCCTTCTGCCGCGCGCGGCGGATGGCTTCATGCGCCTGCTCGCACGAGGTGTGGACGATGTAGACCGGCACTCCAGCCATGTCGGCGATCATGATGGCGCGGTTGGTCGCCTCACCCTCCACTTCCGGCGGACGCGAATAGGCGTGCCCCTCCGGGCCGTTGTTGCCGTCCGCGAGAAGCTTGGCCGTCATCGAGGCGACGACGTCGCCATTCTCGGCATGAACGAGCGGCAGCGCACCAAGCTCCGCGCAGCGCTGGAACGAGGCGAACATCTCGTCGTCGTTCACCATCAGGGCGCCCTTATAGGCCATGAAGTGCTTGAACGAGGTGATGCCGCGATCGACGACATCGGCCATCTCGTTGAACACCTGCTCGCCCCACCAGGTGATGGCCATGTGGAACGAGTAGTCGCACGAGGCCTTAGACGTCTTGTTGTCCCACATCTGCAGCGCTTCGAGCAGCGACTGGTTGGGGTTGGGCAGGCAGAAGTCCACCACCATCGTGGTGCCGCCCGCGAGCCCGGCTCGCGTGCCGCTCTCGAAATCATCGGCGGAATAGGTGCCCATAAAGGGCATTTCGAGATGGGTATGCGGATCGATGCCGCCCGGCATGATGTAGCACCCCGTCGCATCGAGGGTGTCGCCGCCGGACAGATTCTGCCCAATCTCGGTGATGACACCACCCTCGACCCGAACATCGGCCTTATAGGACAAGTCTGCGGTAACAACGGTGCCGTTCTTGATTATCTTCGAAGTCATTACGTGTTCCCCGATTTGTCTCAGTCAAATCCGCCGACAAAAAGAAGCCCTTCGGCCGGCGCTATGATGTTGGTACCGCCCGGCCCGGTCTCCTGGTAGAAACCGCCCTCGCCATACGCGTACTTCGCGTAAAGCTCGGAGTACGGTTCCTCAGCCTTCAGGCAGTTTCCCGTATCGACGCGATTGCCGGCCTCGACACTCATGTAGTTGTCGTCACGTTCGGCAGGCGTGTGCGTCCAGCCGGACCCATCGGTCGTAGACGGCAGCGCGGCTAGCCCCTCTGTTCGCACTTTTCCCGCGAACGCGTCGTCCAGCCGATAGACGGCGACTGCACATTCGAACCAGTTCGTCCGGTGAAAGACCAGTCCCGCCGTGCTGATACCCGGCGGGATTCTGCTCGTATCGAGGATCGGTTCGGCGCAGCCGGCCAGGCTCATCGTGACCACCGCCGCCAGCACTCGAGCGCCACGCCCCAACCCCAAACCCTCACCCCACAATCTCCGCCGTCTCCAGCACCGCGTGCAGCAGCACGTCGGCCCCGGCTCCAGCCCATTCCTTGGAGATATTCTCGGCCTCATTGTGGCTCAGCCCATCGACGCAGGGGCACATGATCATGACCGACGGCGCGACCTTGTTGGTCCAGCACGCATCGTGGCCGGCGCCCGAGATAATGTTCATGTGCGAGTAGCCGAGCCGTTCGGCGGCGCTGCGCACGCGGCCCACCAGCGTCGGGTCGAACGTCACGGGATCGAAATGCCCCACGGCCTCGACGGCGCACTTCACGCCGAGCGGTCCGCAGATCCGGGGCGCCTCGGCTTCGATCCTGGCGCGCATGCGATCGAGCTTGGCCTGCTCCGGCGAGCGGATGTCGACCGTGAACACGACAGTGCCCGGCAGCACGTTGCGCGAGTTGGGCGAGAACTTCACCTGCCCCACGCCACCGACGGCGCCGGGCTGCTCGCTCATCGCGACCTCCTGCACCATCTCGAGGATGCGGCCCATCGCGAGCCCCGCATTGACGCGCATGCTCATGGGCGTCGAGCCCGTATGCGCCTCCTTGCCTGATAGCGTGAATTCGAGCCACCAGAGGCCCTGCCCGTGCGTAACGACGCCGATCTGCTTGTTCTCGGCTTCGAGGATCGGCCCCTGCTCGATGTGATACTCGAAATAGGCATGCATCTTGCGCGCCCCGACCTTCTCGTCGCCCACCCAGCCGATGCGCTTCAGTTCGTCGCCGAAGGTCCTGCCGTCCATGTCCTTGCGGCCATAGGCGTAGTCGAGCGTGTGGACACCGGCGAACACGCCGGACGCCAGCATCGCCGGCGCAAAGCGCGCGCCTTCCTCATTGGTCCAGTTGACCACGACGATCGGCCGGCGCGTCCTGATGCCCAGATCGTTGAGCGTGCGGATCACTTCGAGGCCGCTCAAGACGCCGAGCACGCCATCATAGCGCCCGCCCGTCGGCTGCGTATCGAGGTGGCTGCCGATATAGACCGGGTCGAGCGACGGATCGGTCCCCTCGCGCCGCGCGAACATGGTGCCCATCTGGTCGACGCCCATGCTCATCCCGGCGCCTTCGCACCATTTCTGGAACAGCGCGCGGCCCTTGGCGTCGTCGTCGGTCAGCGTCTGCCGGTTCGACCCTCCGGCAATGCCGGGACCGATCTCGGCGAGGTCATGAATCGAGGCCCACAGCCGATCCGGATTGATGCGAAGGTTTTCACCGGGGGCGGCCATGGATCACGCGTCTCCTGCAGTCAGGTCCCCTCGCCCCTCCGGGGAGAGGGTGGCTGGCGAGTATCGCCAGCCGGGTGAGGGGCCCACATCAATGCCCGAAGCGACCGCGATCACCAGTTCCTCAACGCTGCTGAGATGCTGAATCGCATCTGTGTTCCAGAAGCGGACGACTCCATAGCCGTGCTTGTTCAAGATGGCGGTTCTACGGGCATCATATTCAGCGTCGTCGGCATGCTGGCTGCCATCCAGCTCGATGACGAGCATGAGTTCGCGACACACGAAGTCAACGACGAAAGGGCCGATCGAATGCTGCCTCAGAAACTTGAGTCCACGAACCGAACGATTGCGCAGGAGATTCCAAAGACGCTTCTCCGCCTCGGTCTGGTTGCGACGAAGTTTGCGCGCCTTTGCCGTTCCGTCCTTGGTGACCTTACTTCCCCTCACCCGGCGCTGCGCGCCACCCTCTCCCCGAAGGGGCGAGGGGACGCCAGCGGCACTCTCAGTCGGTTCCCCTCGCCCCTCTGGGGAGAGGGTGCCGAGCGCAAGCGAGGCGGGTGAGGGGAGGTGCATTATGCTACTTCATGCTCGGGAACGTAAACTCGGCACCGCTCTTTATCCCCGCCGGCCATCTCGTCGTGACCGTCTTGAGCCGCGTGTAGAAATGCACGCCCTCCGGTCCATAGATCGAGTGATCGCCGAAGATGCTGCGCTTCCAGCCGCCGAAGCTGTGGTACGCCACCGGCACCGGGATCGGCACGTTGATGCCCACCATGCCCACTTCGATCTTGTCGGCGAAATCGCGGGCGGCGTCGCCGTCGCGGGTGAAGATTGCGGTGCCGTTGGCGTATTCGTGGCCGTGGATCAGGTCGACCGCGTCCTGGTAGGACTGCGCGCGCACCACCGAGAGCACCGGCCCGAAGATTTCCTCGCGGTAGATCTTCATGTCCGGTGTCACGTGGTCGAACAGCGTTCCACCGACGAAGAAGCCGCCTTCGTAGCCCTGCAGCGAGAAGCCGCGGCCGTCGACGACGAGGTCGGCGCCCTGCTCGACGCCGGAGTCGATGTAGCCGACGATCTTGTCGCGCTGGACCTTCGACACGATCGGGCCCATTTGCGCGTCCTTGTCGGTCGCCGGGCCGATCTTGAGCGCTTCGACGCGCGGCTTGAGTTTCGCCACCAGCGCGTCGGCCGTCTTGTCGCCCACAGGCACGGCGACCGAAATCGCCATGCAGCGCTCGCCGGCCGAGCCGTAGCCGGCGCCCATCAGCGCGTCGGCGGCTTGGTCCATATCGGCATCGGGCAGCACGATCATGTGGTTCTTGGCGCCACCCAGCGCCTGCACCCGCTTGCCCGCGGTCGTGCCGCGGCGATAGACATACTCGGCGATCGCCGTCGAGCCGACGAAGCTCACCGCCTTGATGTCGGGGTGGTCGAGGATCGCGTCCACCGCTTCCTTGTCGCCATGGACGACGTTGAGCACGCCCTCGGGCAGTCCCGCATCCATCAGCAGCTTCCATGCAAACATCGGCGCGGACGGGTCGCGTTCCGACGGCTTGAGGATGAAGGTGTTGCCGCAGGCAATGGCCAGCGGATACATCCACATGGGAACCATCGCCGGAAAGTTGAACGGCGTTATACCCGCCACCACGCCGAGCGGCTGGCGGTCGGAGTAACTGTCGATCGACGGCCCCACATTGCGCGAGAACTCGCCCTTCAGCAGCTGCGGGATGCCACAGGCGAAGTCGACGCAGTCGATGCCGCGGGCGAGCTCGCCCATCGCATCGTCATGCACCTTGCCGTGTTCTTTCGAAATCTCGCGCGCCAGTTCGTCGGCGTGCTTTTCGAGCAGCTCCTTGAACTTGAACATCACACGCGCGCGCTTCATCGGCGTCGTCGCGCCCCAGGCGGGCTGCGCCGCCTTGGCGTTGGCGACCGCGGCGTTGATCTCGTCGTTGGTCGAAAGCTTCAGGATTGCCGACTGCTCGCCCGTCGCGGGGTTGAACACCGGCTGCGTGCGGCTGCTCGTCGAAAGAACCAGTTTGCCGCCGATGGCGTTGTGGATCGTATCCATCACTCGAGACCCTTGAGGATGGTCGAGAGCGTGCCGATCAGCTGATCGATGTGCGATTTCTCGACGATCAGCGGCGGGCTCATGGCGATGATGTCGCCTGTCGTGCGGATCAGGATGCCCGACTCGAACGCCTTCACGAAGGCCGAGAAGGCGCGCTTGGTCGGCGAGCCGGCGATCGGCTCGAGCTCCACCGCGCCGACGAGGCCGAGATTGCGGATGTCGATGACGTGCGGCAGCCCCTTGAGCGAATGCAGCGCATCCTCCCAGTACTTGCCGAGCTCGCCGCCGCCCTTGGTCAGGAGCCCCTCGTCCTTATAGGTCTCGAGCGTCGCAAGGCCCGCCGCCGACGCCACCGGGTTCCCCGAATAGGTGTACCCGTGGAAGAACTCGATCATATGCTCGGGGCCCTGCATGAAGGCGTCGTGGATCTCCGACGTCACCAGCACCGCACCCATCGGGATGGTGCCGTTGGTCAAACCCTTGGCGCAGACGATCATGTCGGGCGTCACGCCGAAATAGTCCGCGGCGAACGGCGTTCCAAGGCGGCCGAAACCGGTGATCACTTCGTCGAAGATCAACAGGATGCCGTGCCTTTTGGTGATCTCGCGCAGCTTCTGCAGGTATCCCTTGGGCGGGATCAGCACGCCGGTCGAGCCAGCCACCGGCTCGACGATCACGGCCGCGATGGTCGAGGCGTCGTGCAACGTGACGATCCGCTCGAGTTCGCTCGCAAGGTCGTTGCCGCCCTCTTCGCGCTCGCCGCGCGTGAACTGGTTCTTGCCCGGCGTATGAGTGTGCGGCATGTGGTCGACGCCGGTCAGCAGGCTACCGAACATCTTGCGGTTGGTGACGATGCCGCCTACCGAAATGCCGCCGAAATTGACGCCGTGATAACCGCGCTCGCGACCGATGAGGCGCTGGCGCGCGCCCTCGCCCTTCACCCGGTGATAGGCGAGCGCCACCTTCAGCGCCGTCTCCACCGATTCCGAGCCCGAGTTGGTGTAGAGCACGTGGTTCATGCCCTCAGGCGCGATGCCGACCAGCGCATTGGCCAGTTCGAACGCCTTGGGGTGACCCATCTGGAAGGCCGGGGCGTAGTCCATCTCGCCTGCCTGCTCGGCGATCGCCTCGACGATCTTGGGGCGGCAATGGCCGGCGTTCACGCACCACAGGCCCGCCGTGCCGTCCAGCACCTGCCTCCCGTCGGACGTGGTGTAGTACATGTCCTTGGCCTTCACGAACATGCGTGGGGCCTTTTTGAACTGCCGATTGGATGTGAACGGCATCCAGAAGGCGCTCAGATCATTCGGCGCAACGTTTTGACGACTGGACACGCGTAAGCTCCCTGAGATTTTGCCCCGGTCACATCCCGCTTAGCATTTGCTCTTGACGGCTGGGCTGGTTGCCCAGAAATTTGACCAGTTGGAAAAAATGTTAGCACTCCCACGAAGCCGATCAAGGTGAAAATGGTCGCGAACAGGCGACTTGGAGGACTGCGCTAATGCCGGTGCAAGGCAGGCCGCGACCCAAGACTCGGATTCAGCGTGAGAAGCAGGATGTGATCCTCGACGCCGCGCTCAACGTGTTCTCGCTGCACGGTTTCCGCGGCGCGACGATCGACCAGATCGCCGAGGAAGCGGGGATGAGCAAACCCAATCTGCTCTACTATTTCGCCAGCAAGGAAGAGATCCACCGCCGCCTCCTCACCTCGATGCTCGACCTCTGGCTCGACCCGCTGCGCGAGCTCGATTCGGAAGGCGACCCGATCCCGGAGATCCGCAGCTACATCCGGCGCAAGCTCGAAATGGCCCGCGACTACCCGCGCGAGAGCCGCCTCTTCGCCAACGAAATGCTGCAGGGCGCCCCACATGCCATCGACGTCCTCGAAACCGAGCTCAAGCAGCTCGTCGACGACAAGGCCCGCGTTCTCGAGAGCTGGATGGCCCAGGGCAAAATCGTCCGCACCGACCCCTATCACCTGATCTTCTCAATCTGGGCCACCACCCAGCACTACGCCGATTTCGACGTGCAGGTGCGAGCGGTGCTGGGCAAAGACCGCGGCGGCGAAGGACGGTTCGAGGACGCCGCGAGGTACCTCGAGCATCTGTTTATGGATGGGCTGTTGCCGCGGTAGGGGCCGTCCTGCTGACGAGCCGGTGAGCCACACTTGGTTCTCAACCCATCAGCCGCGTGGAGAAGCCTCATTCCCCCGGCAAAATCAGCCCGTTGCCATCTTTATCCAGCTTGGCAAACGCCTTGCCCACCAGCTCACCCAGCTGCGTCGCCGTCAGTCCGCCTTCGGGCAAATCGACCACGATCATCAGCGGATCGCTGTCATTGGTCGCCGTCGCCTGGAGAATATCTGCGCCACCCTGGCCCGGCATCGCCGTCGCCGGGGCGGCGGCCAGCGAAATCGCCAGCGCACTGCCGGCGCCCGCCAGCATCAGGCCGGCGCCACGCAGATTCTGGCGGATCAACACGACGGCCTTGTCGGTGAGGCTCTGCGGCGGCGGTTCGGCGCCCAGATAAGCGTCGATCTGCTCGCGCACGATCTCGCTGGCGGCACGCCCTTCGGCCTTGGCCTTCTCCATGAAGGCGGTCTTGGTCGGATAGGGAATGCGGATTTCGAGCGTTTCGCTCTTTTTGGGCGGACGAGAGTCGGTCATCGCGGTGGCCTTGTCGCTATGGCGTCTGTTGGAGATAGGCGTCCAATCTCGATTGGACCAGAGGGGGCGCGTGCGGGCACGCGAATTGTTGTCCGGACAGGTGCTAATCCCTTACGGCAGCAAGCACAATCAGGCCCAGCACGGTTACGCCGGCACCGGCGATGATCGACCAGGTCGGCCAGCCATGGCCCGCAAACGCCTCGAACAGGATGACGAATGCCGGCGTCAGGTAGCCATAGGCGATGACTTTTGGCGCCGGCAGCCGCAGCGACGCGTACTGGATCAAAAAGAAGCAGATCGCCGTCGGCCCCACCGCCAGATAGAGCACCACCCACCAGACGACCGGCGGCAGGCTGAGCCAGTCGGTGGTGACGATATCGGGGATGCCGCTGAGCGCGATGCAGATTGCGGTGGCGGTCAGCGTCCAGAAGCTCTGTACCAGCGAGGGCTCGCCGCGGCTGAAGCGGCGGAGCAGCGGGGTGTAGAACGCATAGGCGAAGCAGCCGATGAAGTAGATCAGCTCGCCGCGGCCGATATCGAAGCTCAGGATTGCCTCGAGATCGCCGTGGAAGATCACCCAGACGGCGCCGAGGCCGGCGAGGATCAGCGACAGGATGATCGCGCCGCCGGAGCGCTGGCCGACGATGAACCAGGCGGTCACCGCCGTCATCAGCGGCACGAGCGTATAGACGGCAGACGTCGCCACCGGCAGTGTCATGGTCAGCGCGATGAACATGGTGACGAAGTAGATCGCCATCAGCACGCCCATGATGCCGTAGCGCCAGGGCGCCGGCGGGAAACTGAACCGGTGACGCGCAAAGACGAAGGCGGCCGCTCCCATCAGCACCGCCGCCAGCAGGAACCGCACCGCGTTGAGCGGAATGGGATGGATGTACGGCACCGCCAGCGCGCCCGTCGTGAACGAGCCCGCGATCAGCGCCGAAAAGGCAAGCATGCTCAGATGCGCGAGCAATCGTTCGCGCGGTGCCACAGACATGGACAATCCCAATCTCGCGATGCCGGGCGTAGCCGGTCGGGCCGGGCGTAGCAAGTGCGGCGATCAGGCGGCGCGGCGCGGGGGAATGGCGAGTTCGGCGTTGCCGGGGCCGTGGCGCTTTGCGCGATAGAGCGCGATGTCGGCGGCCTGGACGAGCCGCGCGGTCGAACCCGGAAAATCCCGGCTCCGCGCCATGCCGATGCTGGCGCCGACCCTGAGCCGCTGGCTGCCGATGGCGATCGGCTCGTCGAAGCGCGCATCGAGCGTTGCGAGATACGCCTCGAGCCCCTCGGCGCTGCGGACCACGGCGAACTCGTCGCCGCCCAGCCGCACCACGAGATCGTCGCGATGCGCCGTGTCGCGCAGATGCCGGCCGACGATCTGCAGTACGGCATCGCCGGCTGAATGGCCCAACGCGTCGTTGATGCCCTTGAAGTCGTCGAGGTCCAGCATCACGAGCACAAAGTCGTCGCCGCCGGCCTCCACCGCCGCGCAGCGGTTCTCGAGGCCGACGTCGAAGGCGCGACGATTGCCGAGGCCGGTGAGTGTATCGGTGTGCGCAAGGCGCGCCGCGGCCGCGCGGCGCCGGTCGAGCCGGTTGCTGACGGCGACGACGCGCCAGCCGATGATCGCGACGACCGCGACGAACAGAATGCCGCCGCCGATCCGCAGGGGTGCCACGACCTCGAACGTGCTGCTGCCATAGAGCTGCGGCTGCCACGCCACGACGCGGTCGCTGCCCAGGCCGAGCGAGACGGCCAGTTCATCGGGCTCGACGCCGGCCATATGGGTCAGGCGCGCGCCCTTGAGATCGAGCGTTGCTGCCATGGCATCGAGCGTCACTTCATTCATCCCGCCCGGCACCGCCGCGACGTAGCGCGCCACCTGCCCCGCCTCGCGGTTGCGCGCCGCGTCGTCGATCATCGAGACGGCCTGGAACGAGGCCAGCAGCATGAAGGCAAAAATGAACAGGGTGCAGGCGAGACCGCACAGGATCAGCAGCGTCAGCCGCCGCAGGGCCTGCGTATCCGCCTGAGCTTCGCCCAGGCCGCCAGTTGCGCCCTCGCCATAGATACTTGCCGCACTCAGCACTCAAACCCCCGGCACTCCTCCGAGACTACGTGCCTCCGCTTAGGGCTTCGTTACCGATCTCGTCAGATGAGCCGGGCCGTGAGAACAGCCAATCCGGCAAAGCCGGCGATGAACACGCTGCCAATCAGCGGTCCCCAGCCGAACCACCAAAGCTGGCTACCGCGCGGGTCCCTGCGGGCGATGCTGAGCCCCATTGCGACCAGCGCGACCAGCAGCGCCGTTACCTGCCAGGTCAGAAACAGCTCGATCCGGGCCCAGCCGCGCGCCACGGGATCGCTGCCGACCGGCATCATATAGGTGAGGAAAAGCGACCCCATCACGAGCAGCGCCCAGCCGATCGCGAGCCCATTGGGCAAAAATCTCATGCCGGGGCCTTTACGGCGCGCTCAGGGAGCAAATTGGAACATTGTGTGCCTGTATTGGCCGGAACGGCGTTCCGCCTACAAGATATGGTGTCAATAGAGGCGATGTCGCGTGCGGCCGATCGGCAACAGTTCCACGGCCGCCTTTTTGTGCCTGATTCCTCCCACATTGTCGCCACAGCCCCTACTTACGCCGCGCCGGTCGTTAACTAGCGTGAGTCAGTAGTAGTTGATTAAGCACATCGTTGTCGCCGCCCTTGTCGTGGGTAGTTTCTCTTTCACGACTGGGTCCATGGCGGCCGAGCAGTGCGGTACCGCGTCTTGGTACGGTCCGGGTTTCCACGGCAAGAAGTCTGCCTCGGGAGAGACCTACAACCAGAACGCAATGACCGCAGCGCACAAGACCCTGCCTTTCGGCACCAGACTCAAGGTGACCAACGAGAAGACAGGCAAGACCGTGACGGTGGAAATCAATGACCGCGGCCCGTATCACGGGAACCGAGTCATCGACCTGAGCAAGGCAGCTGCATCGCAGCTTGGCATTGTGAAAGCCGGCACCGGTAAAGTGTGCTTCACGAGAGTCTGACGTAAGTTTCTTGCAGCAGACAAAACGGGGCGTCCCCCTCGATGGGGGCGCCTCTTTGGTTTGCGTGTCTCTTTTGTGCTCTGTCCGAGCGAGTCCGAGAGGACTCGTTCGTCCAACCGCTATGCGCTACTGCACGTAGAGCCAGCCGGCGATCTGGCTTAGAGCTGCGTTCCAGTTGATGGTGATCTCGTTGGTCGACCAGCTCTGGATATCGTCGACATAGCACAGTTGCGGCGCGCAGCCCTGCTTGCCGAACAGCTCCTGTGCCACCGGATCCTGAATGGATGAATTGGGGCCACCTGCAAGCGATCCCTTGGGCGGCTCGGGCATGTCGGCATTCATTGATCTCGCGAACCAGCGCGAGTGCTGGTTGTGCGCATAGACATCGCCATAGCCGGTCACGTAGCTGACATTGAGCGCGTTGCGGCCGAAGATATAGTCCATCGCCTCGAGCGCCCCGTCGCGATACTTTTCGCGGCCAGAGATGTCGTAGGCTGACGCCAGCACGATCGCATTCTGGATCACCAGATGGTTCGAGCCCCAATCGTACTTTCCCGAGGGCGGCGAATAGGTCTGGCCGAACGGCTCCTTGGCCTGCAGGGCCAGCAGCTTGTCCGCACCATCCAGCACCGATTGACGGATCCGTGCGGCATCGACGCTGTCGAGGCGGTTGGGTTCGCGCGCCAGCGTGAGGCGCCCGAAGGCGGCGACCGATTGCCAGCTGAAGCCGAGCGGCGTGAACACATCGCCGGCCCAGTGCGGCGACGCCTTGAGATCGGCGAGATAAGCAGGATCGCCCGTGGTGATGAACAGCTCACCCGCCGCCCAGTAGAACTCGTCGCTCACATCGGTGTCGTCATACGGCCCGCCGCCCGAATTGCCGTCGGCGGCGGGTGCATAGAGATCGGGATGGGCCTTCGCCGCGGCGTAGGCCTTGATTGCCGCGGCGCGCAGCTTATCGACATACGGTTTGTCGAAGCGCGCGAGGTAGCGCGACGCGGCGGCCGCCACCGCCGCGAAGTTCAGCGTCGCGGCCGTCGACGGGCGATGCAACTCGCGGACCTTGTCGTCGTTCGACGGCAGCAATGGAATGCCGGTCCACTCATTGTCGTGCACCTTGTGATGCAACATGCCGGCCAACGGCTGGCCGTCCGGCACCATCATCTTGAGCATCCAGTCGAGCTCCCAGCGCACTTCGTCGAGCACATCGGGGATGCGGTTGCCATGCTCGGGGATGCGCAGCGTCTTGTCGCGCATCATCACCGGCTCACCCGAGCGCGACGCGCGGCGGAACGCGGCCAGCAGCTGGCCGGCGGAGATGCCGCCATTGACCACGTACTTGCCGTGGTCGCCCGCGTCGTACCAGCCGCCGCTCACGTCGAGCGTGTAGTCGCAGGTCCATGGCTCGCCATAGACCTTCTGGCTCACCTCAACTGGCTGACAGCCAACCTGTGTGTCGCCCTTGTTCGGCGCAACGCCGACATGACCCGCGAGCCGGACATACCCGTCGCCGGCAATGGCCGCGTCGATCGCGATGCCGGAACGGACCGGATAGTAGTAGCTCATCGCATCCGCAACGAGCGTCGCATAAAGGTCGGGCCGGATGTCGAAGGGATAGCTCTTCTGCCCGTCGACAGTGACGACGAAGTCCTCGCCGACCGCGGTGGTGGTCGAGAAATCGAGCGTGTGAACCTTCGCGCCGGCGGACGCATCGAATCCGCGTGGAACCGTGGTGCCCTCGAAAACCGCATCGCCCTTCGAGTCGAGGACGGAGAACGGCATCGGGCCGGCCGCATCGCTGATGAGCGTCGCATGCTTGGGCCCATTGGGCAGATAGCCGACTTGATTGACGCGGACCCGCGGCCCCGTCTCGGCCTTGTACGCGACGGCTTCGGTGACGCCCTTGAGCGACACTTCGTCGAGGCAGAACGTCCACTCCTCGCGGCTGCCGCCAAGCTGAAAGACGATCTGCGCGTCGGGCCGGTCGACGGGCGCGGTGAACAGTCGCGTCGCGACCTTGCCGGTCCATTCGGCGCGCGGCGCCGCCTCGGTATAGGAGGTGTAGGGCTCGACCGGCATTTGAACGAGCGCGCGCACCGGTCCACCCGGGTTGCCGCGATACTGGAAGCTGAACTCGTAAGCGTCGCCCTTCACAAGCGGCAAATCGTTGGTGCCGACGATGGCGTCCCACGGGTTGGTCGTGCCGCCGGGAACGGTCGTGCAGAGCTGCCCGTCGACCGTCGTCAATTCGAGGTTCGCGGTGGCCCACCAGCCATCGAGATCATCGAAGCTACCGTTGGGCACCAGTTCGTCGGCGACGACAATGGACGTGAGAGCCGGCACAATGGCCAGCGCAACAAGCACACGCTTCATGTTGCTCCTCCCGAGAGACGCGTCAGCTTGCGTCCCACAAGAGGCTACGTCAATCGAACAGGCTCACCAGCTCGAACTTGGTGACATCGACGAGGCCGAGATCGCTGACGCGGAGCTGCGGGATCACGGGCAGCGCCAGGAACATGTGCTGCATCACGGCATTGTTGAGCGTGCAGCCGCAGGCCCGCATGGCTTCGACCAGCTTCTCCGACTTCTGCGCGACAATCTCGGCGCGCTCCTCGGACATGAGGCCCGCAATCGGCAACTCGACCAGCGCCAGCTCCCTGCCTTTGCTGACGACGACGAACCCGCCACCCACTTCCTGCAGCCGGTTTGCGGCGAGCGCCATGTCTTCGCGGTTGGTGCCGACGACAATCATCTGGTGGCTGTCATGCGCAACTGTGGAGGCGACCGCGCAATCGGTGGTGTAGCCGAAGCCGGACACGAACGCGTTGACGATCTTGCCCGTGCCCTTGTGGCGCTCGACCACAGCGACCTGCGCCACGTCCTGCACGCGATCGGGGACCACGAGGCCATCCTCTACGAACAGCACCTTTTCGAGCGCCCGCGTCGGCGCCTGGTTTTCGATGATGCCGATGACCTTGGCGGTGACCGAGTTCTTGCCGTCTGGCGCAGCGATCCTGAAATCGTCGGGCTCGATGGTGCGGCCGACCTTGACCGTGCCCTTGGCAAAGGCCGGATAGGCGTAGGGCTCGATCTCGCGGATCAGAACGCCGTTCTCTGCGAGGACCTCGCCATGCGCGATCACCACTTCGATGGGAAGCGTTGCCAGGTCGGACGAGATGATCACATCGGCGCGGCGGCCCGGCGTGATCGAGCCAAGCTCGCGCTCGAGGCCGAAATGCGTCGCCGTGTTGAGCGACGCCATCTGGATGGCGGTGATGGGCTGCACGCCGTGTTCGATGGCGTGGCGCACGGTGTGGTCCATGTGCCCGTCATTGACCAGCGTCGCGGCGAAGCGATCGTCGGTGCAGAGGATGACGTTGCGCGAGTCGAGCTTGCCTTCGGTGATGGCTTTGACCTGCGGGCCGACATCGTACCAGGCCGACCCGAGGCGCAGCATCGCCCGCATGCCGAGGCGGACGCGGGCGACAGGGTCGATCGGCCGCGTGCCCTCATGATCGTCGGCCGGCCCGCCGGCGACATAGCCGTAGAACGCGCGGCCGAGATCGAGCGAGGCGTAGTGCCCGCCAACGGTCTTGCCGACGCGCTGCGTTGCGGCGATTTCGGCGAGCATCTTGCGGTCGCCCATCGCGACGCCCGGAAAATTCATCATCTCGCCCAGCCCGATGATATTGGGCCAGCCCATCGCTTCAGCGACATCGTGCTCGTCGATCGACGCGCCCGCATTCTCAAGCCCCGGCGCGGCGGGTACGCATGACGGCATCTGCACATAGACGTTGACCGGCATCGTGACGGCCTCGTCATGCATCAGCCGCACGCCCTCGAGGCCCAGCACATTGGCGATCTCATGCGGGTCGATGAACATCGAAGTCGTGCCATGCGGAATCACCGCGCGGCAGAACTCGGTGACCGTCACCATGCCGGACTCGACGTGCATATGCCCGTCGCACAGCCCCGGGACCAGATAGCGGTCAGCCGCATCGATAACGGTCGTCTTCTCTCCCCGCGTATAGCCGAGATCAGGCCCAATCGCCGCGAACCGCCCCGCCCGAATAGCGACCGAGATTCCGGGGATTATCTCGCCCGAATGCACATTCACCCAGCGCCCATTGGTGATCAGCATATCCGCCGCCGCCCGCCCCATGGCGACATCGACAAGCTGCGGAGCGACTTCGGACCAGGGGGCAACAGGCATGGGCAAACCTCGTGACGCGATGGCGAATGAGACGGGCAGCGCACGACTTCGTCAAGCGCGGGGCGGGCCGCCGGCGGCAGCGGTCTTAACCCGATTTTCACTTCGGGAGACCGAGACTAACCCCGGGAATGCCTTTAGTCTGGTCGGGGGACCGTCGTGAGAGCTGCAGCGTTTGTTGTCGGGCCCAGAGATGGGGCCGGCGGACCGCTTATGGATATGGCCCAAGCCATCGGTTTCGAGTCGGTCCAGCGCTACCAGGGCCTGGCGCGGGCCGAAAAGCAGGCAGCCAAGACGCCGCTGGTCTTCTTTTTGTGCGCGCCCGCCAAGGATGTGCGGTCGCTGAAGCCGATGGCGGATGCGCTGCGTTTCTCACCCAGTTTGAAGCTGCGTTTCCTGCCGATGATCTACTTTGCCCGAGATCCCTCGCTGGAGACGGTCAAGCAGTGCATCGCCATGGGCTTTGACGACGTCATCGCCCTGCCAATCGGCGGCGATGACGCGGGCGACCGGATCGCACGGCAGATCGGGCGGATTCAGACCTATTACGAGACGGCCACCTATTTTGGCCCGGACCGTCGCAACCGGGACGGCGGACTGGCCCGCTCAACCGACAGCGATCACGGCGGCGGCCAGTACCGGCGAATCGAGATCAGGCGAAACCCGGACACGGGTGTTGATGTGCTGAGCGACGATATGCAGATCGTTCTGTAACGATTGCGCAGTGAAAACGATTTCAATCTGAAACGATTGCATTGACCCGCGGTTCGCTTTCGCCAGCGTGCCTAATGCTTTAGGTTCCGCAGACTCCTTAGCGAAAGCGCCCTTTCAATGAAGTTCGGCCTCGATCTTGCGCCCCACCACAAGGTGTTCGGCGCGTTTGGCATTTACTCGTTCACGATGGGCAACATCTTTCCGCGCTTTGCCGATCTGCGGAACACGATGGGCGTCGAAGAAGGGGCGTTCGGCTTCGGTCTGATCGGGGCTCCTGTGGGCACGCTGATCTCGCTGACCTTTGCGGCACCGCTGCTTGAAAAGATCGGCTACCGGCGCGCGATCATGTTGGCTATCCCGATCCTCTCGCTGTTTTATGCAACGGCGACGCTGGCGCCCAACCCCTACTGGTTCTTCACTCTTCTGGTGCCGGTCGGCCTGACGCTGGGCTGTATCGAAATCATCCTCAACCTCGAAGCGGATCGGACCGAGCACCTGATCGGCCGCCGGATCATGAACCGCGCCCATGCGTTCTGGAGCTTCGGCTTCTTCGTGGCGGGCCTCGTCGGTGGCGCGATCGCGCAATCGGGGTTATCGCCGCAGATGCATCTCTTCCTGATGGTCCCAGTGTCGCTCCTGGGGACGCTGCTGATCCTCGGACGCTTCGACCCGGCACCCGCCCGAGCGAGCAGTCACACGGACGAGCCGAAATTCGCCGCGCCGACCGCCGGTATCATGGCGCTCGTGGCTGTGACCCTCGCCGCCATGGCGATGGAGGGCGGGTATATGGACTGGTCCGTGATCTACATGCACGATATCTACAACTCCGTGCCGTTCACGGCCGCGCTGGCGGTCACGCTGGGGGCACTCGCACAGGCGGTGACGCGGTTCTTTGCCGACGGCTTCGTCGAGCGCTACTCGCCGGTGCTGGTCTCGCGGGTGCTGCTCTGCATCATGGCGGTAGGTGTCGTCCTCGTGTTCTACCCGACTGGCGAGTACTCATCCCTTGCTGGATTTGCGCTTCTGGGCGTCGGCTCTTCGGCGATCTTCCCGCTCGCCATGTCGGCGGCGGCGCAGCGCACCGATCGACCGGCCGCGATCAACGTTGCCGCCCTCGCACAGACTTCGTTCGTGACCTTCCTGGTTGCGCCGCCGGTACTCGGCTTCATCGCCGAGCATTGGGGGATTACCTGGAGTTTTGGGATCGGCCTGCCGCTCATTGTGCTCAGCCTGGCGTTCACCCACGTGCTGGGCTCCAAGCCCATTTCGCATAAAGTCGACTGAGATGATCAAGCCGCACTACCGAGTCTTCGCCTGCTTCTTCCTGTTTGCCTTCGCGCTCGGGGCGCTGCTGGCGCGCCTGCCCGACGTGCAGCTCAGCCTCGGCCTCGACAAGGCGCAGTTGGGGTTGATGCTGATCGGCATGGCGATCGGCTCACTGGTCTCGCTGAGTGTGGGTGCCCAATGGGTCGACCGCATGGGCGCCAGGCTGACGGCGATCATCACGGTGCTCGGAACCGCCTTCTGCTATGCGCTGATACCCTGGCTGCCGAGTGCATACCTCGTCTTCGGCACGCTGTTCGTTGCGGGCATTCTCGCGGGGCTGCTCGAGATCAACCTGAACCTTGAGGCCGACCGCATCGAGGCACAGTCGGGTAAGCGCGTTATGAACCGCGCGCATGGCATGTGGAGCCTCGGCTTCTTCGTGACGGCACTGCTCGGCGCCGCGATCCGCCAGGCCGGGGTGTCGGTGACGATGCATACGGGGGCGGCGTTTGCGGTGGTGGCGCTGGCGTCGGCGATCCTGCTGCCGGGCATGACCAGTGCACCGCATCGGCCGAACTCGAAGTCGCATGAAAAGGGTGAGCATCGCATTGCGCTGCCAAACTGGGGATTGCTGCCGCTCTGCATCATCGGCATCGCGGCGTTCCTCGTCGAGGGCACCGGCGTCGACTGGTCGGTGATCTATATGCGCGACGCATTCGCGGTGGAGCCGCTGATCGCCGGGCTTAGCCTGACAGCGTTCACGGGCCTTATGTCGCTGGGCCGCCTGTTCGCGGACCCGGTCGTTGAGCGGTTCGGGCCACGCGCGGTGGCAACCACGATGCTGGCTATCGCCGCGGCGGGGAGCCTCATCATCGGCATCGCGCCGCATCCATATGTGGCGATCGTCGCCTTCGGCATGATCGGGCTCGGCTGCTCCTGCGTCTATCCGCTGGCGGTATCGGCGGCGGCGCAACGCACCGACCGGCCGGCGTCGGTGAACGTTGCAGCACTGGCGCAGGTGTCGTTCGTGGTGTTCTTTGCGGGGCCGCCGCTGCTGGGCTTTGTGGCCGAGCATTTCGGCATCCGCGTCAGTTATCTGGTGGTACTTCCCGTCATCATCGCCGGGCTGCTGTTGACGGGCTATCTCGAGCCCAAGCGGGCACGCGCGGCCGCTGCCGGAGCCGATGCCTGACCTGCCGCACATGGCCGATCTGCCGCAGATCGTCGATCTGCGGCAATCGCCGACGGCGCTCAAGGTTCAGCGCGGGGTGATGCGGCTCCTCCGTGCGACCTACGATTTCTGCTGCTTCGCGGAGGTGCCGCTGGCCAATGGCCGGCGCGCCGACGTGCTGGGCGTAGGACCTAAGGGCGAGATCTGGATCATCGAGATCAAGAGTTCGCTGATCGACTATCGCGTCGACGCCAAGTGGCCTGACTACAAGGACTACTGCGACCGCTTCTACTTTGCCAAACCTCCCGAACTCGACGCCGATATCTTCCCCGCCGATGAGGGTTTGATGGCGGCGGACATGCATGGGGCGGCGATCCTGCGCGAGGCGACCGAGCACATCCTGGCGTCTGCGCGGCGCAAAGCAATTATGCTGAAGCTGGTGCGACTGGGCGCCGACCGGGTGCATTATCTGATGGACCCCACCAGCAGTGGAGATCCGTTCCAGTGACCATGGACCGCGTGTTCCGCATCCGCGCCGCGTTCTTTACGCATGCGCTGGCGAGCGGCGGGCTCTATCCGCGGATACCGCAATTGCAGGAGATGCTGGGGGTCAACGAGGCTCAGTTGGGCCTGATGTTCCTCGCCTTTCCCATCGGCGCAATCAGCACGTTCCTGTTCGGCAGTCGGGTGATCGAGACGCTGGGTACGCGCCGTGTTCTCCTCGTTTGCCTGATGCTGCTGCCACTCTCTACGGCAGTGCTCAGCGCCCTGCCCTGGCCGCCGGCCTTCTTCGGCTTCTTCATGCTCTACGGCGTGATTTATTCGCTGCCCAACACGGCGCTCAATGTCGAAGCCGACCGCATCGAAGCGACGATGAGCAGGCGCATCATGAATTCATGCCACGGGCTATGGAGCTCGGGCTACCTGCTCGCAGCGCTGCTGGGAACGCTGGCGGAAGCCGTCGGACTCAGCCCGTTCGCGCACATGGCGCTACTCGCGCTGGTGCTTGCACCCTTCGCAATCTGGGTCACGATCGGCCTTGATGCGGCGCCGCCGCGTCCGCACAGTTCGCAGGTGACGCAACGGCTCGCTTTGCCAACGGCCGCCGTCCTGCTGCTCGTGCTGTTCACACTGGGGCCGGGACTGCTCGAAGGGGCGCTGCGCAACTGGAGCGTGATCTTCATGCGCGACACGTTTGGCGCACCGAGCTGGGTCGATACACTGACGCTGCCGGTCTTTCTCGCCGCGCATGCGTTGGGCCGCCTGAACGCGGACCGCTGGGTCACGCGCTGGGGTGTCGTGCCGGTGGCACGAGCTCTGTCGCTCCTGGCGTTGATGGGCACCATGGTGGTCATTATCGCGCCAAGTCTCTGGGTCGCGCTGGCAGGATTTCTGCTGATCGGTGTGGGCGTCTGCACCGCCTATCCGATGACGACGTCGGCTGCGGCGCAACTTGGCGACCGGCCGGCAACGCTCAACGTCATGTCGCTGACCCTCGCGACGCAGGTGATCCTTTTGGGTGCCCCCGCAGCGCTCGGATGGGTGGCGGAGCATTGGGGCATCACGAGCGTCTTCGTTGTGCTCGTTCCGGGAATAGCGCTGTCGGTCTGGCTGGCGCGGTTCCTGCGGCCGCGAACTTCCTGATCTATTCCCCCGACGGCTCGCCGTGGATCACCGTACCACTTGCAGCGACAGGCGTGATCGGCGTGGGAACAGGGATGACTGGCGCGACACCGAGCTTGTCCTTGAGCCCCGCCATAAGCGTTAGGCGCTCCGCGTCCGACGAGGCGCCCTGCAGCCGAGCGCTGAGGTCGATGATGAAACTCGAATAGGCGTTGTGCCAGTCGGCGTTGATCTGGTTGAGGTCGAGACGGCGCGCAGCAGGCTTCGCGATCGCCTGGACACCACCGGCGCGGAGGTCAACGGCATCATCGAGGAGCGGCAGGATGACCTGATCGCCGGCGATGCCGGTATTGACCAGGGCCTGACGAAGTGCGGCACGCTCCTCGTCCTCGCCATGCGTCAGGAAGATGGCGCCATGGGCCGGAAGGCGCGCGGTGATCCAGTGCATCAGCTCGGTATGGTCGGCGTGAGCGGAGTAGTTGCCCATCGAGCGGATGCGCGCCCGCACTGGCACTTCTTCGCCATGAATGCGGACGGCCTTCGAGCCCGAGAGGATAATCTGGCCGAGCGTGCCGGGCGACTGGTACCCGACGAACAGCACTGTCGCATTGGCGCGCGGCAGGTTGTTGCGCAGATGGTGCTTGATGCGTCCGGCGTCGGCCATGCCCGAGGCCGACATGATGATAGCGCCGCCCTTGATCTGGTTGATCGCCTTGCTCTCTTCGACTGCCTCCACGATGTGAAAGCGCGGGTCCGAAAACAGCTCGTCGGCGCTGAGCTCGACATCGTCGAACATCGCCGCATACTTCTTGTAAACGGCCGTGACCTTGCTCGCGAGCGGACTGTCGAGGAACACGGCTGACGGCGAAATCTCGCCCTGCTTGATCAGCAGACCGATGTCATGCAGCAACTCCTGGCTGCGCTCGACGGCGAAGGCGGGGATAACGAGATTGCCGCCGCGCTGCAGCGCCTCGTTGATCTCGGTCTTGAGCGCAGCACGGCGCTCGACCAGCGTATAGTCGGTGCGCTCGCGGCCACCATAGGTGGATTCGCTCAGGATGTAGTCGAAACCCGAAGGCGCCTCAGGATTGTTGTAGAACACCTTTTCATCGGGACCGATATCGCCCGAGAACAGGATCGTCAGCGGCTTTCCGTCGCCATCGGTGACTTCGACCTCGATCGACGCTGAACCCAGAATGTGTCCGGCGTTCCAGTAGCGGGCGCGGACGCCTTTGCCCGGTGTAATCCAGGTTTCGTACTCGACGGACTCGCGGAGCTCGAGCGCTTTGTTGGCGTCGATCATGGTGTAGAGCGGCTCGGCAGGAGCCTCTTCGCGGCGGCCGCGCTTGCGCGTTTCCTGCTCGGCCTCGGACTCCTGGATGCCGGCCGCGTCGGGCAGCAGATATTCGAGCAGACCCGAGGTCGGTGGCGTGCACCAGATCGGCTTGCGGTAGCCATTGGCGGTGAGCTTTGGCAGGAGTCCCGCGTGATCGATATGCGCGTGTGTCAGCAGCAGGAAGTCGATGGCCTTGGGATCGAATGGCAGCGGCTTGAGATTGAGATCGCGGACCGATTTGTTGCCCTGGAACATGCCGCAATCGACGAGGAACTGGCCGGCGGGATGCACCACGCGATAGCACGAGCCCGTCACGGTTCCCGACGCCCCGTGGAAGTGGATTGTCACGGTCATGGTGGCCTCGTCGATGAGTTGATGGGTCCCGGGATAGGCCGCACGCTACTTGGGCGCGCGCTTAGCCAGAATGCGCTGCAGCGTCCGGCGATGCATGTTCAGTCTGCGCGCGGTCTCGGAGACGTTGCGGTCGCACAGCTCGTACACGCGCTGGATGTGCTCCCAGCGTACGCGGTCGGCCGACATCGGGTTTTCGGGCGGTGCAGGCGACGCCTCGCCGGTAGCCAGCAGCGCGTTGATAACGTCGTCGGCGTCGGCGGGCTTACTGAGATAATCCACCGCGCCGAGCTTCACGGCAGTCACGGCGGTCGCGATATTGCCGTAGCCAGTGAGGACCACGGCGCGGGCATCCGGGCGCTTCTTGTGCAGGGCGTCGACCACGTCGAGGCCGTTTCCGTCTTCGAGACGAAGATCGACCACTGCGAAGGCGGGCGGTGCGGCCTCGACGGCGCTGAGGCCCGCGGCGACAGTGTCGGCGCTGCGGACATCGAAGCCACGTTTTTCCATGGCGCGCTCGAGGCGGGTGAGGAAAGCCTTGTCGTCATCGACAAGGAGAAGGGTGCGGTCCGCCGCAAGGAGTTCGTCAACTGTGCTCATTTGCTGCTCATTTAGGCGCTTAAGCGCCAAAAAACCAGCCTTTGGGCGGGTGGTTCACCCTTCAACTGCAGTTCGCGGCCAGGTGATGGTCACGCGGGCGCCACCGTCCTTCTGGTTGGCGAAGGCGAGCCGGCCGCCGGAGCGCTCGATCAGCGTCTTGGCGATGAAAATGCCAAGACCGAGGCCGCCGGGCGCGTCGCCCTCGGGTGCGGTGTTGCGGGCGCGGGTGGTGAGATAGGGCTCGCCGAGGCGAGCAAGGAGATCTTCGGCAAAGCCCGGACCGTCGTCGGCAATCGCCACCGTGATCGCGTTGCGATCCCAGGATGCATCCACGTCGACACGACTTTTCGCAAAATGCGTGGCGTTTTCGATGAGGTTGCCCAAGCCGTAGAGCAGGCCGGCGCTGCGCTTGAAGATTGGTTCCTCCCCATCCTCCGCGCTCTCGATGAAGATCGATTTGCCGAGGCCCTCGAGGGGTTTGGCGACTTCCTCCAGCAGCTCGCCGACCGGAAGACTGGCGAACGGGTCGCCGACTTCTCCGGACCGCAGGCTTCGGAGTTTCGCAAGGATGGCTCGGCAGCGGGCCGACTGCGCGATGATCAGGTCGACGTCGTCGGCAAGCGGACCGGGCGGGATGTCCGCCTTCATCTCCTTGGCCGCGAGCGCAATGGTCGACAACGGCGTGCCGAGTTCGTGGGCGGCGGCGGCGGCGAGGCCATCGAGCGCGCTCAGCTGTTCGTGGCGCGAAAGCGCCAGTTCGGTGGCGGTGAGCGCGTCGGCGAGCTGCCGCGCTTCATGCGCGACGCGGTTTGTGTAGGCGGAGATGAAGACGACGCCGCACACGATCGAGACCCACACGCCCACGATATAGACGCGATCGAAGGTGATGCGCCGTTCCGGATCCCACGGCAGCGCGAGGTGGATGACCGAAATGGCGGACGCTACGGCGATCGCGAGGCCCGCAAGAATGAACGTCGAACGCTGCGGCAGCGTGGTCGCCGAGACCGAGACCGGTGCGAGAAGCAGCAGGGAGAACGGATTCTCGAGGCCACCCGTCAGCGACAGGAGCCCGCCCAGCTGCAGGAGGTCGTAAGCCAGCTGGATGGTAGAGACCGTCGCGCTGGGGCGGTCATTGGCGCCGAAGCGAAGGATCAGCGCCAGATTGACCACCACCGACAGCGCGATGAGGGACAGGCACTGGACCAGCGGCAGCGGATAGCCAAGGCCCCAGTCGACGAACAAGACGCCGATGGTCTGGCCGATAACCGCCAGCCAGCGCAGCCCGACGAGTGTCGCGAGACGCAGGGGCCGCCAGTTTCCGGGCAAAAGCGAGCGATAGTCGGTGCTGACGCTCATCGAAAGGACCGCGCAATGGGAATCGTTTGCGGCCCTTTCAAGAGCAAGAATCGGTGAGTCACTTTCTTGATCCTGTGAACGATGGGGCCACATCCCAATCGTTCGTGACTGGGAGAAAGACAATGAACACCGCGATTATCAAACCGCAATGGGGCCCTGTGACCATCGCCCTGATGGTTTTGGGGTTCGTCGTCTGGTGGCCGCTCGGCCTTGCGATGCTCGCCTACATTCTGTGGGGCGAGATGTTCGGAGGGTCGTCTGAGAAGGCCGAGGCTTGGGCGCAAAAGTCCAAAGCCTGGTGCCGCGACCAGAACTTCGGCCATCACAACCACCACCGCCACGGCGGCTGGCGCCAGTCGAGCGGCAATGCCGCCTTCGACGACTACCGCGCCGAGCAGCTGAAGCGGCTCGAAGAGGAGCGCAAGCGCCTCGACGAGGAGATCAACGCGTTCCACGAGTACATGCGGAACCTCCGCATGGCCAAGGACCGCGAAGAGTTCGACCGCTTCATGCGTGACCGCAAAGGCAACCGCGGCTTCGGCAGCGGCGAGTCCAACGGTCAGTAACGCCGACCCGGGATGCGGCATGCTCATGTCCGCATCCCACCCTCCTTTCCGCACGACCGTCGCGCGTGCTCGCGCTGAATCGGTCAACTGGCGTTCCTCCCCCGGGGAGCGCCTTTTTCGCGCTTTGGTCCCTTGCGTGGTCCGCGCGAACGGCTTTAGCGTCTTCCCATGCTCCCCTTGCTGCAGAAGAAATGGCCGCCCGCTGCCGAGGTGCAGATCGGTGGGGAAACAGTCCGCGTCGCGGTGAAGGTGTCGACGCGTGCGCGGAGTTATCGGCTGAGCGTGCCCAATGGCGCGTCGCCACTTCTGACCGTGCCGAAATTCGGTCGCTGGACCGAGGCCAAAGCATTTCTCGATCGCCATACCGAATGGCTTGCCGAGCGACTCGAGACCGCAGCCAAGCCTGTGTCGTTTGTGCGCGGAGCGGTGATCCCGCTGCGCGGCGTCTATCATCGCATCGTGCCGACGGGACGCGTGCGTGGTGTCGTCGAAGTGGGCGAGCACGATGGCGAGATGGCGCTGCTGGTGCCGGGTGAAACCGAGCATCGTGCGCGACGCCTGACCGATTGGCTGAAGGACGAGGCCGCGCACGATCTCGACAAACGCTGCAAGCACCACGCTGCTAACCTCGGCGTGACCGTCAAGTCCATCTCGATGCGCAGTCAGTCGACGCGCTGGGGCTCGTGCTCGTCGACCGGCAAGCTCAACTTCAACTGGCGCCTGATCCTCGCACCACCGTTCGTACTCGACTACGTCGCCGCACACGAAGTGGCGCACCTCCTCGAAATGAACCACTCACAGGACTTCTGGAACGTTGTCCTACGCACGCTGCCCTCAATGGAACGCGGCCGCGAATGGCTGCGCATCCACGGCCGCGAGCTGATGGTCTACGGGATCGACGGATAGCGCGAGAGCTCGTAATCCACGGCCGCGAGAAGCGGTGGGAGCGATTCACTTGCCGTGTTCCAGACGAATCTCTCAACGACGTCATCGTAGTCGTGTCGATAGATGTTTCCCGCACCGGCCATCTTAGGCCAGTCGATGCCGGGATGGCTGGCCTTCACGTCGGCCTGGATACCGCGAGATGCTTCGGAGATTATCTCCAGCGCGCGAACCACCGCGTAGACACGCATCGTGTCTTCGGCAAACTGCTCGAACGCGATGCCCGCGATCCATTCCTGGACCAGCTTTATGTTGTAACGAATATCGACCAATCGGACACGCGACTGATCAGAAAGCATAGATCAGGTCCCGCGCTACCGACTCGCGAATGCCTGGTTTCAGGGTACGCTGGTTCACGACATCGACGGGCCCGGTGAATAGGTCCGCGATTTGCTGCTTCAGGCTGGCGTACTCCCAAAGCCCCCCGACCACGTCGTAGTCCATGTCGACCGCGATATCGATGTCGCTGCCCGGCCCGGCCTCGCCTCTTGCGACCGATCCGAACAGCGCAGCATGAATTACCCCCATGCGCTCGAGATCGGCGCGATGGGCGCGCAGGGTGGCGATAACGGCTTCCTTGTCCATGCGCTTAAGATAAGGCGGATCGGCGCGGATGCCAAATCGGCGGTCAGCAGGCGCGGGTTGCCAGCGGATAGATGATCAACGCGTTGAGTTCCGCCTTGCCCTCTTTGTCGCCGCGGGAGCGCAGCGAGGTGTTGACGCGCAGGTTGACATCAGCGCCGCAGGCGGACCATTGCAGCTGATCGTCGGGCGTCGTGACGAAGCGGACGAACGGCGTCTTCTTGCCCGAGGGAAGATCGATTGCGTTCTCGGGCCCCTGCGTGCCGGCCGTGAAGAGCTCCACGTTGAGCGTGCCATCGACACCCTCGGGGAGATCGGCCATGCCGCTGAGGGCGACGTTGCGGACGGCGACCTGCGTGCCTGCAGGGACGGTGACCGGGATAGCGATGCCGCAGGTCTCGCGATCCACGGCGCGGCCGTTGTCGCCTACAGAGTACTCGTCGAAAAGATAGACTGCAGCCTGGACGCTGAGGCCCTTGATGACCTTGGCGGTGCCGTCGGGACAGCCGGTGCCGCCGAAGGCGGGATCACCCCAGGTAGGCGTGTCCTGCGCCTGAGTGGGTGTGCCGGCGAGAGCGAGAAGTGCAGCGACAAGGGCGGCGTATTTCATGGCGGGCTCCCACAGGCGAGTCGGACGATTGGTCTAGACTAGAGCGCCGCAGATGAACCTAGCCTGACGATTATCCCCCGCCACCGAAAATGCCGGCGAGAATATCGCCTATGGTCTTTGGGTCACGCGGCTCTTCCTGTGCGGGTTGCTGCGGCTCGAGCGGAGCGACGCCACCGCCCTGATCGACAAAACCATTGTCGTTGGATTGAACCGGATTGCCGTTGGCGTCGAGCATTTGCCCGACCGGATCGGCAGGAGTCAGCGTATTGGCTGGGATCGCGGCGGAGTTGATGTCGGGCAGGTTGGATGGTGGCAGGCCGGCATGGGCCTTGGCCATGAAGTCTGACCAGATTTGTGTCGGCACCGTGCCGCCGGCGAGCTTGGTCGGCTTGTCGTCGTCGTTCCCCAGCCAGACGCCGGTGACCATGCGATTGGTGAAGCCGATGAAGAGCGCGTCGCGCGCCTTCTGCGAAGTGCCCGTCTTGCCGCCGATCTGCCAGCCCGAAAGACTGGCGCGCTTGCCGGTGCCGATCTCGAGCGCGGTCGACAGCATGTCGTTCATTTCGCCAACCACGAGCGGGCTCACCACCTGGCCGGGGCCAGCGGGAACCGCATCGTAGAGCACCTTGCCATCGGCGGTTTCGATGCGGGTGATGACGTTGGCGATGACGCCCTGACCGCCATTGGCGAAGGGGGCATAGCCGGCGGTCATTTCAAGCAGCGACACTTCCTGCGTGCCGAGCGCAATCGAGGGAACAGCCTGGAGCGGGGATGAAATGCCCATGCGCTGCGCCGCTTCGACGATCTTCTCCGGGCCCAGGATTTGCGCGAGCTGGGCGGCAATCGTGTTGCGCGAGTAGGCAAGACCCTCGCGCAGCGTGATCTGACCCATGAACTTGCCGTCGGCATTTTCCGGCGCCCAACCGTTGATGTTGACCGGCGCGTCCTGTGCCACGGTGTCGGGCGTGTAGCCGGCTTCCATCGCGGCCATGTAGACGAACGGCTTGAAGGTCGATCCCGGCTGGCGCCGCGAGGTGACGGCGCGATTGTACTGGCTCTGCGCATAGTCGGCGCCACCGACGACGGCACGCACGGCGCCATCGGCATCGATCGAGACGAGCGCACCCTGGCTGAAACCGAACTTTGGACCTTCGGACGCGACCGCTTCCTTGACCAGGAACTCCGCTTCCTTCTGCAGGTCCCAGTTGATGGTGGTGTAGACGACGATGTCTTCCTTGATGTCGCCGACATAGGCGGTGACCAGTCCCTCGACCCAGTCGGCCACGTAGGACTCGGCGCCCATCACCTTGGTCCGCACGGTCTGCGTCGGATCGATCGCCGCGGCCTTTGCCTCGGCGTCGGAGATGTAGCCTTCCTTGGCCATCGCGGCGAGAACGAGCTTTTGGCGCGCCTGGACGCGGGCCGGATCACCCTTCGGATTGAGGCGCGACGGGGCCTGCAGGGAACCAGCAAGGATCGCGGTTTCGCTCAGCGACAGGTTGCGCGCGGACTTGCCAAAATAGAACTGGGCGGCGGCTTCTATGCCGTACTTCTCGTGCCCGAAGTTCACGCGGTTGATGTAGAGCTCGAGGATCTGGTCCTTGGTGTAATTGTGTTCCAGCCAGACAGCGAGCAGACCCTCCTGCACCTTACGCTCGAGGTCCTGTTTGGGCGTGAGGAACAGGTTCTTGGCGACCTGCTGCGTAATGGTCGAGGCACCACGCGTGATGTCGCCGGCGCGCAGGGATTCGATCGCGACGGACGCAAGGCCGATGAGGTCGATGCCGAAATGCTCGTAGAAGCGCCTGTCTTCGATCGCAACGAACGCGGCAGGCACGTATTCCGGCAGCTCGTGCAATGACACCGCTTCGCCACCGGACTTGCCGCGGTTTGAGATCAACTGGCCATCGGTGGCGACGACGCGGATATTGGGTGCGCGCTCGGGCACAGCCCAGGTCGTCACCGACGGCATCTGCATCCAGTAATAGTAGATGACACCGGCGACCGCGATGGTGGCGACAAGGGCGAGCGTGGCACCCCAGTAGAAGAGCTTTCCGAACAGCCGCCAGAAACTGAAGGGCTTGCGCTCGCGCTGTTGGCGCGACTGCTTCTTGGATTTGGGGGCGCGGCCTCGGCTACGCGGCGCGGGCTCATTGTATCGGGCGCCGTCGTCGAAATCTGCGAAGCCGGGCTCGACGCGCTGACCCTTGGTGAGCTTTTTTGCCTTGGCCTTGGCGGCCGGCGCTTTCGCACGGGCGCGGGCTCGGGGCGCAGCGCCACCGATCCGATCGTCGGGCGAAATCTCGAAATCCATAAACAGAGCCCCGGCATTCTTCTTGCGCATGGCGACCGGCAGACTCCGCGAATGGAGGGCTCGGGGCTCGCAAGACCAAGCGCTGCGCGGCTTTGCCGCCACGCGAACCCCATCGTTCTTGAGGCTAAATGTGGCCGGTTTATGTGGACTTAAAACGGGTGGTTAAGGTTTGTGGCGGGCAGGCAACATCAGCTCGCGGCGATGAGGTCGCCGGCGCGAAGCCGGGCCACGTCGCGCACAGGCGGCGCACCGAAGGTCCGGGCATATTCCCGCGAGAACTGGCTGGGACTGTCGTAGCCGACGCGATGGCCGGCAGTGGCAGCGTCCATCGCCTCCGACAGCATCAGCCGGCGAGCCTCCTGGAGGCGCAGCTGCTTTTGATATTGCAGCGGGCTCATGGCAGTGACCGCCTTGAAGTGCAGGTGGAGCGACGACGGGCTCATGCGTGCCTCCGCCGCCACCGTCTCGATAGCGAAGGCCTCGCGGTAGTTGGACCTGATCCAGCCGATGGCGCGATTGACCTGTTGCAGACGGCTTTCGGCGACGGCGATCTGCTGGAGCCGTGTCGCCTGGTCGGTCTGGAGCAGGCGGTAGTAGATCTCGCGGCGGATCATCGGGGCGAGAACGCGGATATCGCTCGGTGAGCCGAGCAAGCGGACCAGGCGCGTCGCCGCGTCCACCAGTTCGGGGGTCACGGCGCTCAGCGACAGACTGGCATCGGCCTCGGAGGCCGCGCCGCTAATCCCGCCGGCGTCGATCAGCAGTTCGGCGATGGCCGGGGCCTCCAGATCGAGCTTAAAGCAAAGATAAGGTTCGTCGACGCTGGCTTCGATGACCTGGCCGATGATCGGCGTGTCGGCGGAGATGACCAGGAACTTCGACGCGTCGTAGGCCAGCGCTCGGTCGCCAACGATCGTGCCCTTGCGCCCCTGCGCGACGATGCAGAGCGCGGGCTGCACAAGGCTATGGCACGGCTCGCTCGGCTGCGAGAACCGGATCAGGGTCAGGCCCGGAATGGCCGTTGCATGAATTCCATCGCCGCCCACGAAACGTGCAATCTCTGCCTTGAGGTCGTCGAGGTCCAACATTAGCCATTCCCTGTAATTTCTAGGCATCTAGATAGCACTGTTCGAGCAAGAGTCACGAACAATCCGACGGTGCTGGAGGATCGTGCAATCACTTAAGAGGATCAGTCTACCGGGTTTCGGGGTCCGCGGTGCATATACCCAGTCACCGGTGACCACTAAGGCGCTGGTAGAAAGCGAGGCCCGAAATGATCCGTACCATCCTGAACTCTCTGACCCGGGTTGAGGTCCTCCTTTCGAACTTGGACCGGTCGGTCCGTACGCTCGGTGAGCGAATGAACCGGCGGAACCAGAACTCGCGCTGGATGAATGGCTGAGGAGGCGAGAATGCCTGCAGATGAACATGTTGGCATGTGGAGCACCGCGGACGGACAGGTCCGGAAGCTCCTCCTGCCGAACGGCCGCTACCTGGCGCTGATCGCGGGCGGCGAAGTTCGACGCCAGGGCGAGTATCGCGTGGTCGGCGACCGCATCGAGTATGTCGACGACGAGGGCGCCACCGGCACCGGCGTGTTCGAGGATGGCGTGATGATCGGGGCGAGCGGCGTGCCGCTCTATCCCAAGGACGCGCTGACCGGCGATACGGACATGTCGGCCGTGCTTGCGGTCAGCGCCGAGGTGAGCGTTTCGCTCCGCTAGCTATCGCCAGCCCAGCGCCGGTGCGACGTGCTTGAGCACCGACTCGATGACGTGGGCGTTGTAGTCGACGCCAAGCTGGTTCGGGACGGTCAGCAGGAGCGTGTCCGCCTCCTGGATACCTTCGTCACCGCGCAGCTGCTCGACCAGGTGCTCCGGCGTGTCGGCATATGAGCGGCCGAAGGCGGCGCGCTTGGTCGGCTCGATATAGCCGAAGTGATCCTCGCTGGCGCCGCGCCCGAAATAGGCGTTGTCGAGATCGCTGATCAGCGGGAAGATCGAGCGGCTGACGGAAATACGCGGGGTGCGCGTATGGCCAGCCTCCGTCCATGCCGCCTTGTAGGCACGGATCTGTTCGGCCTGCTGCACATGAAACGGCTTGCCGGTTTCGTCGAAGACCAGGGTCGAGCTCTGGAGGTTCATTCCCATCTGCGCGGCCCACTGCACCGTGGGCGTCGACGCGGCGCCCCACCAGATTCGCTCGCGCAACCCTTCCGAGAACGGCTCGAGGCGCAGTAGCCCCGGCGGGTTGGGGAACATCGGGCGCGGATTGGGCTGGGCGAACCCTTCGCCCTTCAGCACATCGAGGAACACTTCCGCATGGCCGCGGGCCATATCGGCATCGGTCTGGCCCTCGGCGGGCACGTAGCCGAAATGGCGGAAGCCATCGATCACCTGCTCGGGCGAGCCGCGCGAGATACCAAGCTGCAGGCGACCACCGGAGATGAGATCGGCGGCGCCGGCATCCTCGGCCATATAGAGCGGGTTCTCGTAACGCATATCGATGACGGCAGTGCCAATCTCGATGCGCTTGGTCCGCGCACCCACCGCCGACAGCAGCGGAAAGGGCGAGCCGAGCTGGCGCGCGAAGTGATGGACACGGAAGTACGCCCCATCCGCGCCGATCTCCTCGGCCGCGACCGCCAGATCAAGCGACTGCAACAGCGCATCCGCGGCGGTGCGCGTGCCGGAATGCGGCGATGGCGTCCAATGGCCAAAGGACAGGAAGCCGATTTTCTTCATGGCAAGCCCTCGAAAATGAACTGGGCGCAGTCTCTACAGACCGCGCCCGGGGGGCGAAAGAAGGAACGTCCGTGTGACTTGATCAGATGTCGAGGTTAGCGACGCTCAAGGCGTTGGACTGGATGAAGTCGCGGCGGGGTTCGACGAGATCGCCCATCAGTTCGGAGAACAGGCGGTCGTGGTCGTCGCTCTCCTTGATCTCGACCTTGAGCAGGGTGCGCACGTTTGGATCGAGCGTGGTTTCCCAGAGCTGCTCGGGGTTCATTTCGCCGAGGCCTTTGTAGCGCTGTAGCGAGATGCCCTTGCGACCCGATGCCGAAACAGCAGCGAACAGCGATGACGGGCCGTGGATCGGCGTTGTCACGTCCTTGCGCACGATGGTCGGCACGCCGCGATAGAGATCGCCGGTGCGTTCGATCATCTGGCGCATCTTGCGCGCGTCGGCCGAGTGAAGAAGCCCGGCATCGAGCTCGTGACGCTCGTCGACGCCGCGCACGGTGCGCGTGAGGATGAGACCACCCTGCCCGTCGGGCTCGGCGGTCCAGCCGCGTTCGACTTCATCGGACACGCGATCCATGCGGTTGGCGAGCCGTTGCGCGATCTCAGCGAGACGCGCCGGATCGTTGATGGCCTCAGGATCGAGCGCGCCAACGATGGCGGCCTGCTCGAGGATCACGCGCGAGTAGCGGGTGTTGAACGTATCGACCTGATGGACGATGTCGCGCGCCTGGTGCGCGATGTCGAGGAGGTCCGCGCCGACATGCACGGCGCCGTCCTGGGTGGTGAAGCGGGCGTCGTCGGTGCCACCTTCGATGAGGTAGTCTTCGAGCGCGCGCTCGTCCTTCAGGTACTGCTCGGAAGAACCGCGTTTCACTTTGTAGAGCGGCGGTTGCGCGATGTAGATATGGCCGCGATCGATCAGCTCACGCATCTGGCGATAGAAGAACGTCAGCAGCAGCGTACGAATATGAGCGCCGTCGACGTCGGCGTCGGTCATGATGATGATGCGGTGATAGCGCAGCTTGTCGATGTTGAATTCTTCGCGGCCGATCGACGTGCCGAGCGCCATTACCAGATTGCCGATCTGCTCGGAGCCCAGCATGCGATCGAAGCGCGCGCGCTCGACGTTGAGAATCTTGCCGCGCAGCGGCAGCACGGCCTGGTTGCCGCGGTCGCGGCCCTGCGTGGCGGAGCCGCCGGCGCTGTCGCCCTCGACGAGGAACAGCTCGGACTTGGCCGGGTCCTTCTCGGAGCAATCCTTGAGCTTGCCCGCGAGGAAGTTGACATCGAGTGCCGACTTGCGGCGCGTCAGCTCGCGCGCCTTGCGTGCAGCTTCGCGCGCAGCGGCAGCTTCGGCGACCTTGCCCACGACCGTACGGGCCTCGGCGGGATGCTCTTCAAACCACTGCTGCAGCTTGTCATTGACGACGTTCTCGACGACAGGACGCACTTCCGACGAGACCAGTTTGTCCTTGGTCTGCGACGAGAATTTGGGATCCGGCACCTTCACCGACAGCACACAAGTGAGTCCCTCGCGCGCGTCTTCGCCCGAGAGCGTGACCTTCTCGCGCTTGAGAATACCCGAAGACTCCGCATAGCCCGCGACCTGACGCGTCAGCGCGGCGCGATAGCCGGCAAGGTGCGTGCCGCCGTCGCGCTGCGGGATGTTGTTGGTGAAGGCGAGCACGTTCTCGTGGTAAGAATCGTTCCACCACATGGCAACTTCGACGGTGATGCCGTCCTTGTCCGCCATCAGATAGATCGGCGCTCCAATGAGCGGCGTCTTGGCGCTGTCGAGATAACGCACGAACGCTTCGAGGCCGCCTTCATAGTGCAGCTCGGTTTCGACTTTCTCCGGGTGGCGAAGATCGCGCAGGATGATGCGCACACCCGAATTGAGGAACGCGAGCTCGCGCAGCCGATGTTCGAGCGTCTTGTAGTCGAACTCGACCATTGTGAATGTCGCAGGGCTCGGCAGGAACGTCGTTTCAGTTCCAGAGCGCCCCTCATATGTGCCGGGCACATTGGCCGGCTTGTATTCGCCCGTTACGGCCAGTGGCGCGTCGGCGTCGCCATCCGAAAAACTCATCTCGTGGATCTTGCCGGCGCGGCGGACCTTGACCTTGAGCCAGGTCGACAGCGCGTTGACCACCGATACGCCGACGCCGTGGAGTCCGCCCGAGACCTTGTACGAATTCTGGTCGAACTTGCCGCCCGCATGCAGTTGGGTCATCACCACTTCGGTGGTCGAGATGCCCTCGGTAGGGTGGATGTCGGTGGGGATGCCACGGCCATTGTCGATGACCGTGCAGGAGCCGTCGGCATTGAGCTGAACGGTGACAAGATCGGCATGGCCCGCCAGCGCTTCGTCGATCGAATTGTCGACGACCTCATAGACCATGTGGTGGAGACCCGAGCCGTCGTCGGTGTCGCCGATATACATGCCGGGCCGCTTGCGGACGGCATCTAGGCCCTTCAGCACCTTGATGGAATCGGCGCCATATTCTTCCGGCGCGGCGGCGGGTTCTGCTGGCGTGGTCAAAGAGGCTCCGAATCAGCGGGAAACGCTGGGAATTCCGGTCTAGCGGATGGGGGAGGAATACCCAACGGAAATGGCAATTTTCGGCCAGAATTCAAGGGGATTGGGGGTGCTTGAGACAAGGCGGGAAGCGCCGCATCCTCCGTGACTTCGTGGGTGGGCGTTACGGGGTCTATTTCAACCTGAACGCCGGACGGTATGGGCTGTTTGGATTGACGTCGTATTCGACCATTTTCATGCAGTGCTGCGACTGCGAGTGCTCGCTCCCGGAGTGCCAGCGGCCATCGATGAGGCGAGCGTCCTTGATTTTGCCGAGACTGAAGCATTTCCAGTCGGGCTTCAGCAGCGGACCCTCGCTGGTCGTGCCGCCAAACTGGAACACCAGCGCCTTCTCATCGAGCCCGGTCCGGCCGAGCATGATGGGGCAGATTTCGCGGGCGCGGCCCTGGTAGGTGCAGGCGACCGGGCGTTGCTCGCGCATGGCCTGCAGCAGCAGCGCGTGCACCGCGCTAGGCATTGAGGCGGCCGTCGCGGACGGTGACGCGTTGGGCGCGGTCACCCAGCGCGTCGAACAGCATGGGGTCGGTCCCGGTCATCAGGCACTGCGTGCCGAGCGCATCGAGAGTCACGAAAAGCGCGGCACGGCGGTCCGGATCGAGATGGGCCGCAATCTCGTCGAGCAGCAGGAACGGCGTGATACCCGTACGGACTGCGACAAGGCGCGCATGGGCGAGGATCAGCCCCACCAGCAGCGCCTTCTGCTCGCCGGTCGAGCCGAGGGCAGCAGGCATCTGCTTTTGCGCATAGTGGACGTCAAAGTCGACTCGATGCGGTCCGGCTGTCGTCCGACCCGCGGCACGGTCGAGGGCGCGGGTGCTCGACCAGAGAGCTCTAAGCTCGGCTTCGAGGTCGGGTGAGTTCGCCGGCTCGTGGCGATCCTCGAAGAGCGGGGTGAGCGCGACGAGCGCCGCGGGGAACGCCGGATCGGGCGCGCCGGCCTCGATCATCGCCTCGAGATGCGCAACGGCATCGGCACGAGCGAAGTGCAGCGCTGCGGCGTGGGCAGCCATCTCGGCTTCGAGCGCAGTCAGCCACCGGGCATCGGCGTTGTCCTCGAGCAGCTTGTTGCGCTGGCGCATGGCGGACTCGTAGCTGCTGACCGTCGCCGAATGCGACGGCACCAGCGTCGTCACCAGGCGATCGAGGAAGCGCCGACGGTCGCCCGCGGGACCGGTGAATAGGCCATCCATCGACGGCGTGAGCCAGAGCAGCCGCAGATAATCGCTCATCTCCTCGACGGATTTTGCATTGGCGCCGTTGATGCGCACGCGACGTCCGCCATCGGCGGCAGCGCCAGTACCGATGTCGGCGGGGCCGTCAGGCGTCTCGATGGTGGCGGCAACCGCCCAGGGCTGATCGGATGCCTGATTGCCCACCGTGTCGAAGCTCGCGCGGCGGAGGCCGCGGCCGGGGCTCAGCAGCGATACCGCTTCCAGTAGGTTGGTCTTGCCCGCGCCGTTTGCGCCCGTGAGCACGAGGTGCCGCCCATCGAGGTCGAGGGCGGCGGCGGTGTAGTTACGGAAGGCGCTGAGACGGAGCCGGGAAAAATGGCGGGCGGGCATGCCCTGCCCTAGCAGATTCGCGGCGCTACACGCGCATCGGCATCAGGACGTAGAGGGCCTTGGACTCGCCGTCTTCTTTCACCAGCGTTGGCGAACCGGCGTCGTTGAAGAGGAAGACGGCGTTGTCGGATTTGATCTGGCCGATGATGTCGAGCAGGTAGCGGGCGTTGAAGCCGATCTCGAAGCTTTCGGGCTCGAACTCGACGGCGATTTCCTCGGTGGCGGTGCCGTGGTCCGGGTTGGTGACCGACAGTTCGAGGTTGCCCTCTTTGACAGCCAGCTTGACGGCCTTGCCGCCGCGATCGGACGCAATGGTCGAGACGCGGTCGACAGCGACGGCGAAGCTCGCGCGGTCGACGTTAAGCTGCTTGTCGTTGTTCTTGGGCGTGACGCGCTCGTAGTCGGGGAAGGTGCCCTCGATGAGTTTGCTGAGCAGCACGACGCCGTTGAGCGTGAAGCGGATTTTGGTGTCGGAGATTTCGACCTGGACGTCGCCCTCGGCACCGTCGAGCAGCTTGACGACCTCACCCACAGTCTTTTTTGGGATGATGATCCCCGGCATGCCGCGGGCGCCCGGCGGGGCCGGGGTCTCGGCGCGAGCCATGCGATGGCCGTCGGTGGCGACGGCACGGAGCACCGTCTCCTTGTTCACCTCGAGCGTGTGAATGTAGATGCCGTTGAGGTAGTAGCGCGTCTCTTCGTTGGAGATGGCGAACTGGGTGCGTTCGATCAGCTCGCGGAAGGTGCCGGCTGGGATCGAGAACTCGTGGCTGAAGGCGCCCGATTTGAGGTCGGGGAAGCTGTCGGGCGACAGGCACGCCAGGTGGAAGCGCGAGCGGCCGGAGGTGAGCAGCATCTGCTCGCCGCCTTCGGTCTCGAGGCGCACTTCAGCGCCGTCCGAGAGCTTGCGGATGATCTCATAGAGCGTGTGGGCGGGGACCGTCGTGGTGCCGGCAGTGCCGACCATTGCGGGGACGGATTCGGTGACTTCGATGTCGAGGTCGGTGGCGCGCAGATCGACGCGGCCATCGGCGGCTTTGAGCAGGACGTTGGCGAGGATGGGGTAAGTGTTGCGGCGCTCCACCACGCGATGCACATGGCCCAGCGACTTCAGTAGCGCGTTGCGCTCGAGAGTGACTTTCATACTACGCTATCCCCGTCGAAACCGACGAAATCCCCCGTAAATCCGGGCCGCGACTTTTGCAGGAGGGGGGCGGAAACGCAAGGGCGCGCGGGGTCGCAGAGCCGCGCTATCCCGCGATTTTCGGGGCTAATCGAGCCCCAGCCGGTTGAGCTCGCGCGCGATGGCGTCCATCCGCCGCTCGGCATCCGTCTCGGGCCGTCGCATGCGCATCAGCATACGCTGCCAGCGGGCTTCGATTTCGGGTCCACTGAAAGCGGATTCCTCAGGGCGCGTCCAAATACGGACGGCCCGCCTCACGCGCAGCGCCAAACGCGGCAACACTCAACGCAACTCCACTACAACTCAGTAAGCTCCCCTCCCTCTTGCGGGAGGGGGCGCCAGCGCTCACTCCTCAAGCATGCGCTTGAGCAATTCGATTTCCTGCGTCAGGTCCGCGTCGTCCTTCATCATCTGCTCGACCTTGCGGACCGAGTGGAGGACGGTGGTGTGGTCGCGGCCGCCGAACCTGCGACCGATCTCGGGCAGCGAGCGCGAGGTCAGCGACTTGGCGAGATACATGGCGATCTGACGCGGGCGCACCACATCGCGCGAGCGCCGCGAAGAGAGCAGCTCGTTGCGCGGCACCTTGTAGTGGCGCGACACGATCCTGAGGATGTCTTCGATGCGGACGCGGCGTGCTTCGCGGGCCCGGACGAGGTCAGCGAGCGTGCGTTCGGCAAGCGTGACGCTAACGGGTTCATTGGTCAGCTGGTTGGCAGCGACGAGGCGGTTGACGGCACCGTCGAGGTCGCGCCCGTGGCTCACCACGATGCGCGAGATGTAGTCGAGCACTGCCGGCGGGAAGTGGACGCCAAAGCGGGCCTGGGCCTGCTCGGCGCGCCGCGTGACGATGAGCTTGCGCAGGTCCAGATCGAAGCCGCCGATCGGCACGACCAGGCCACCGCTCAATCGCGACCGCACACGCTCGTCGAGCATTTCGAGATCGCGCGGGGGCGCATCGCCGGCAACGACCACCTGCTTGGCACCGGTCAGCAGCGTGCCGAGCGTGTGACCGAATTCGGTGGCCGATTTGCCCTGCAGGAACTGCATGTCGTCGATGAGGAGAAGGTCGACGCGACGGAGCCAGTCCTTGAGCGCAATCGCCGACTGCCGCTGCACCGCCGTGATGAAGTGGTACATGAAATGATCGGCCGTCAGATAGACGATGTTGCGTCCGGGCTCGGCCGCGCCCGCCGCCCATGCGATGGCATTGAGCAGGTGCGACTTGCCGAGGCCGACGGTCGAATGGATGTAGACCGGATTGAAGCTGACGGTGCCGTTGAGCGCGGCACTCGCGACCTGCTTGGCGATGCCGAGGGCGATCTCGTTGGAAGCGCCGGGCACGAAGTTGTCGAAGGTCATTTTGGGGTCGAGTGCAGAACCCGATAGAGCATCGCCCTTGGGGGCGCCGATATCGCGTACGGGTTTTGCCGCAGCGGGTGCGGGTTCGGCCTCTGGCTCAGCCACAGGCTCGGGCTGTTTCTCGAGCCGCGGACGCGCCTGGCCATTGATGCGCACGGTGAAGTGCAAGCGTGCAATGTCAGGACGCTCGGACTTGAATGTATCGAGAATCTTGTCGGCGTAGTTGGACTGTATCCAAGAGCAGAGAAAGCGCGTGGGCACACTCAGATGCGCCTTATCGTCGACGATCTCTTCAAGCTCGAGACGCGCGAACCATGATCCGAACACGTCCTCGCCGACCTGGGCGCGCAAGCGGGCTCGCACCCGCTGAAACAATTCGTTCTCGCCGCGTCCGTCGCCCATCGCTGAGATCAGTCCCTTATTGTGATC
>JBGAKM010000010.1:0-116167 GCA_044224395.1 Devosia sp. | reverse complement strand
TGCCAGCTGAGATAGGTGGTGAGGAAGCCACCCACCGGTGGGCCGGTGAGCGGACCGATCAGCGCCGGCACCGAGAGCCATGACGTGGCGGCGACGAGCTCGTTACGCGGCGTGGCGCGGAGGAGCACGAGTCGCGCGATCGGGGTCATCATCGAGCCGCCGACACCCTGGAGGAATCGCGAGAGCACGAAGGTTTCGAGTGAGAACGAGAAGGCACAGCAGATCGAGCCGACCATGAACACGCCGATGGCGGCGCGGAAAACATTGGTCGAGCCGAAGCGGTCGGCCATCCATCCGGAGATCGGGATGAAGATGGCGAGCGAGACGAAATATGCCGTCAGCGCCAGTTTAAGCGCGATCGGACTGGTCCCGATGTCGGCCGCAATGGCCGGCAGAGACGTCGCAATCACCGTCGAGTCCATGTTTTCCATGAACAATGCGACGGCGAGAATGATCGGAACGACGCGTATCAATTCAAATATGGAACGGGGTCGCGCAGGCGCGAAACAGGTGAGAAACCTGCGATATGCCTGCCGGTGCATCGTGACAATGCCGCAAACGTGCTGTCCGTTCACAATCTGCCGACTGACCGAGAAACCACAGTCATTAAGCTCAGTGCCGGGGGTGAGTTGCCCGGTCCGCAAAAACTGTGTCAAAACGGCCCGAAATTACGATCTGGGATCACATGAAGAGCTTCTCCGCCTCCAGTTTTGCGTCCGACCACGCCGTTGCCCTCGAACTCGCTGCCGAAGCGGTCAAGAAAGACCCGTATGCCCTGTTCACCGATTTCCAGTGGTTCCTGCTGGAAGGCCGCGACACGGTGTTCTTCACGGCTTTCTCAAAATCCAGGTTCGACAAGAAGGCGCTCGAAGACATCGTGGCCAAGATGGTCGCGCTCGCGCCGCAGCTGACGCACGGGTTCAAGGGCGCCGTCCCCGGCATGCCGTTCCCGCAGCATCTGCTCGAAGCGATCACCACAGTGGAAGAAGTCGACAGCTTCGACGGCTACCCCGACAAATGGCTGTCGCACAGCCAGGACGTGTTCAATCACCCCGAGCTACCGCTGTTCAGAGTGATGGCGGCGAACCTCAAGGATGGCGCGGACGCCGAAGGCCGGATGTCGATCATCCAGGTGCGGTCGGCCCACTGCCTGATGGAAGGCTCCGACGCGGCGTTGCTGACGCGCTCGCAGACGGCCAATCACGGCATTCAGTCCAACGAGGGCAACCAGCTTGCCTGGCTGAAGCGCGCCCGTGGCGCGATCAGCGGTTACTTGATGGCGACGCTGTCGGCGCTGGCCGCGGCGATCATCAATCCGCCGGAGCGCCCGCTGTTCTTCAAGACGCTGGCCCTGCCGCGTCAGCGTATCCGCGCGCTCGCCAACAAGCTCGGCGTGCGCCAGCGTTCGCTGTACTTCGCGCTGACGACGTTCGCGCTGCATTCGGAGAAGGACAGCCGGGTCAACGACAAGGTGATCACGGCGGCCTACACGATGCTCGACACCAAGCGGACGGCGTCGGACGACGACTTCTTCCGCGTGCGCGCGCTCGCCGCGAAGTTCCCCTTTACCCCCGACTTCAAGGCCTATGCCAAGGCCGTCGATGACGCGATGGAAGAGAACGAGAGCAAGGACATGAGCAAGTTCCAGCTCACGATTCTTGCAATGATGCGTGCCATGCGCCAACTCAGCAAATACGCGCCGTTCCTCACGTCGCAGAAGTTCTGGCGCCTGCAAGGCAAGACCGCCGACCTGGTGCTGACGCTGGTGCCGCCGCACCGCACGATGGGCCCGCTGACGGACTGGATGGTGGAGCCGATCTACTGCGGCGCGTTCCACCAGTCGACCAACATCGTCACCTTCTGCCCGGGCCGCGAGTACATGACGCTCAACTTCGTCGTCGAACAGCGCCACCTCGCCAGCGTCGCCAAGCTCGAGAAGCTGATCAGCGACCTCGAAGCGGCCTGATCAGGCGGACAGAAAGCTCTGCGCGGGGCGCATGGCGGGACACGCCACGCGCCCTTTGCATTTGCCAGGGCCGATGATATTGACCCTCGCCAACCCGCGCGAGCGACCCGAGTCGCCGGCGCGGGCTTCCTGTTTTTGACGCGAGACGGAAGGGCCGTTCCTTGGCGAAGATCATCACATCCATCACTGGCGACGCTGCGCTGACGTTTGACGACGTGCTGTTGCAACCGGCGCGCTCCGACGTGCTGCCGACCGACGTCAGCATCAAGAGTCGTGTCACCAAGGACATCGAGCTCAACCTGCCGCTGATGTCGGCGGCGATGGACACCGTCACCGAGTACGCGATGGCGATCGCGATGGCGCAGGCCGGCGGCCTGGGCGTGATCCACCGCAATCTCGACCCGGTGCAGCAGGCCGAGCAGGTGCGGCAGGTGAAATCGTTCGAAAGCGGCATGGTGGTGAACCCCATCACCATCGGCCCCGACGCGACGCTGGCCGATGCGCTGACGCTGATGAGCGCCAATCGCATCTCGGGCATTCCGGTGGTGGCCAATGGCGGCAAGGGCGGGCGCGTGACCGGCAAGCTCGTCGGCATCCTCACCAACCGCGACGTGCGCTTTGCCACCAACGAGCGCCAGAAGATTTCCGAGCTGATGACGCATGAGGGGCTGGTGACGGTCCGCGACGGCGTCGGCAAGGAGGAGGCCAAGCACCTGCTCCATGCCAACCGCATCGAGAAGCTGCTGGTGGTGGACGATGCGGGCAACTGCATCGGGCTGATCACGGTCAAGGACATCGAGAAGGCGCAGCTCAACCCGATGGCGGTGAAGGATGCGCAGGGGCGGCTGCGGGTCGCGGCGGCATCGACCGTGGGCGACAAGGGCTATGAGCGCTCGATGGCGCTGATCGCGGCGGGCGTGGACCTCCTGGTGATCGACACGGCGCATGGCCACTCGGTGCATGTGGCGCAGGCGGTCGAGCGCGTGAAGCGCGAGAGCAATTCGACCCGCATCGTGGCGGGCAATGTGGCGACGGCGGAAGCGACGCGAGCGCTGATCGATGCTGGCGCGGACTCGATCAAGGTAGGCATCGGGCCCGGCTCGATCTGCACCACGCGGATCGTCGCCGGCGTCGGCGTGCCGCAGCTGGCTGCGGTGATGGCGTGCGCGGAGGAAGCCGAAAAGAGCGGCGTTCCAGTGATCGCCGATGGCGGCATCAAGTTTTCGGGCGATCTCGCCAAGGCGCTGGCCGGTGGCGCATCGGTCGCCATGGTGGGCTCGCTGCTCGCCGGCACCGATGAAAGCCCGGGCGAGGTCTATCTATACCAGGGCCGCAGCTACAAGGCGTATCGCGGCATGGGCTCGGTGGGCGCCATGGCCCGCGGCTCGGCCGACCGCTACTTCCAGCAGGAAGTGCGCGACAGCCTGAAGCTCGTGCCCGAAGGCATCGAGGGGCAGGTGCCGTACAAGGGGCCGGCCGGCAACGTTCTGCACCAGCTTGCGGGCGGGTTGCGCGCGGCGATGGGTTACACCGGCGCGCACACGCTCGAAGATTTCCGCGAGAACGCGACGTTCGTGAAGATTTCGGGCGCGGCGCTGAGCGAGAGCCACGTGCACGACGTCACCATCACGCGCGAGCCGCCGAACTACCGCGGCGGCGTGTGATGTCGGCGACGGCGCTCTGGCTCGCCGGCGCCATGCTGGCGCAGGGCGTCCTGACCTTCATCGTGACCGGGCTGCTCTATTTCGCGCGCATCCCCCTGATCATGCGGCGCGAGGTGCGCATGAAGGACATCGCGCTGGACAAGAGCAACTGGCCCGATCGCTCGCGGCTGGTGGCGAACGCATTCGAGAACCAGTTCGAAATGCCGGTGCTGTTCTTCGTGGCGGTACTGCTGGCGCTGTATTTCGGCGCAACGCTGATCGAGGTGGCGCTCGCCTGGCTGTTCGTCGTGAGCCGCTATGTGCACGCATCGATCCACCTGACGAGCAACCACGTGGCGCGGCGCTTCTTTGCGTATGCGACCGGCGTGGTGATCCTCGGGCTGCTCTGGGTCGATCTCATCGTCCGCCTGATCCTTTTGGCTTTCGGAGGCCCAACATGAAACTGCCGGGCCGTCTCTCCGCCGCGATCGAGATTCTCGCCGACATCGATGCCCGGCACCGGCCGGTGGCCGAGGCGCTCAAGGCGTGGGGGCTCAACAACCGCTTTGCGGGTGCGGGCGATCGTGCCGCGATCGGCAACATCGTCTATGACGCGCTGCGCAAGCGTGCGAGCCACGGCTACGCGATGGGCAGCGACAGCCCGCGCGCGCTGGTGCTGGCCGTGGCGGTATTCGACTGGGGGCAGACGCCGGAAGAGCTCAACGATCTGTTCGCGGCGGACTCGCATGCGCCGGAGGTGCTGAGCGCCGACGAAGTGGTGCGGCTGGGCAACGCTGATCCGCTCGAGGATGCGCCCGAACACGTGCGCGCCGATCTGCCCGAATGGGCCGTGCCATCGCTGCAGCAGTCCCTCGGCGCGTTCTGGCGCGACGAGGGACGGGCGATGGCCGGACGGCCCTCGCTCGATCTGCGGGTCAATCTGCTGAAATCGGATCGCGAGCGCGTGCTGAAGTCGCTCGAGCGCGTGCATGCGGTGCCGACGGACATCTCCCCCGTGGGCGTGCGTGTCCCATCCGGCGAGCGCGATGGCCGTACGCCGAACGTGCAGGCGGACGAGGGCTACCTCAAGGGCTGGTTCGAGGTGCAGGACCAGGGCAGCCAGATCGTGGCGCTGCTGGCGGGGCCCAAGCAGGGCGAGCAGGTGCTCGATCTCTGCGCCGGTGCGGGTGGCAAGACGCTGGCGATGGCGGCCGCGATGCGGAACTCGGGGCAGATCTTCGCCTATGACAGCGACCGCCATCGGCTGGCACCGATCTACGACCGGCTGAAGCGCAACGGCGTGCGCAACGTGCAGGTGCGCGCGCCAGGGGCCGGCGTTCTCGACGATCTGGTGGGCAAGATGGATCGCGTCGTGCTCGATGCGCCATGTACCGGCGCGGGCACGTGGCGGCGGCAGCCGCACGCTAAGTGGAAACTGACCGCCGAGCAGGTGGAACAGCGCGTCGCCGAACAGAGGGCGATCCTCGAGGAGGGCGCGTGCTACGTGAAGCCGGGCGGCGCGCTGGTCTATATCACGTGCTCGATCCTCAACGAAGAGAACGGCGGCCAGATCGCCGGCTTCCGCGCCGCGCATCCAGAGTTCACCGCGGTCGATCTCTCTGCGGCGATTGAGGCGATAGGGGCGACCGAGCGCGTCCACACGAGCCCCGAGGGTGTGCTGCTGACGCCGCTGAAGACGGGGACCGATGGCTTCTTCGTGTCGGTGATGCGTAAGGCCGGGTGAAACCAAGCCCGCGCCGCAACCGTTGCTGTTGCTATGAACAGCATCGCCCTCGACTACCGCAACCCGCGCAACATCATCGTTACGCTGCTCTTCATCGGCCTCGTGGTCGGCGTCGGCGGCGTGATTGGCATCAGCACGGCGCCCGGCGCCTGGTACGCGGCGCTCGAAAAGCCGCCCTTCAATCCACCAAACTGGGTGTTCGGGCCTGTGTGGGGCCTCCTCTACATCCTGATTGGTATCGCCGGCGCGCGTACATTCCTGCGCAGCCCGTCGAGCTCTGCGATGGTGCTCTGGGCGGGTCAGATGGCGCTGAACTGGGTGTGGTCGCCGACCTGGTTCGCGCTGCATCTGCTATGGCCGGCCTTTGCGATCATTGCGGCCATACTGGTGCTGATCCTCGCCTTCATCGCTGCGACGTGGAAGACGGACAGGCCGTCGGCGCTGATGTTCGTGCCCTATGCCGCTTGGGTGGCGTTCGCGTCGACCCTGAACCTGTGGATCGCGATCCTCAACTAATCGTGCAGCTCGCGGTCGATCGCTTGGGCGAACGACACACTGTGGAAGGTGACGGTCAATCCGTCGCCGACCGGCGAGCAGCACATTGGGCCGACCTCGACCGTTTGGGGCATGCGCAGATAGGAGAGGCGGACGAGGTGGAACTTGTCCCCAGTCTCGACCTGCACGCGGAGCGCTTCGGCGTGGCGCGTGAGGCGAAGCGTAACGGGGGCGTCGACCGGGCCTTCGATTGGCATGACCGACCAGTCGGACTGGTCGTCGCGCGTGACGACCACCGAGATGTTCTTGCGGCCGTCGGTAAACTCGACCCCGCATTTGAGCCAGTTCTCGTCGTCGACGCGCAGCATTGCACCGGCCTGGTCGTAGAGCGTGGCATAAGGCGCGGAGAACGTAACGGTGAGCGAAAAGTCACCGGTGACCTCGGTGGCGCGGACATGGCCATTGAGGTGCTTGAAACCGTAGAAGGTGTTGTTCCACCAGTCGGTCTCTTTGCCCGTCGTCACCGACAGCGAGCCGCCGACCTCGCCATGATGCGGCGGCTCGTTGATCCAGCGCGTACGTCCGAGAGTGGGCATGGGTCAACCTGCGGCTGGCGATAGGGTCGGTGCACTGGGCATCGGCCGCTTCTCGAGGCCGCGGGCCCATTTGATGATCGGTTCTTCGAGCAGCGCGTAGGACAGCGTTGCGATGAAAAAGCTCATCACCACGACGGCGAGGCTGATCCACGCCCAGGCGCTGACATTGGTCATACCCCAATAGACGTAGCGGGGCACCCAGAGCACACGCACGATCTCCATCAGGAAATAGTGCCACACATAAACGCCGAACGACACGCGCGCGACGTAGGCGATGGGCGGCAGCTCTGTGACCTTGCGGAGGGCAACCGAGGACGACACGCCGATAAGGATCAAAGAAATGCCGATGGGGAAGTAAGGGAACCCATAGGGAATGTTGCCGACCGCCATGCCTTCGGCAGCGGGGAAATAGTAGAGGATCGTTCCAAGCGCGATCGCGACTCCGGCAATCGCCAGCAGGTCGAACCAGCCGGAGCGGACTTTAGCAAACTGGACTTGCACCGCGGCCGCCAACGCACCGATCGCGAAGGTCGCGAAGAAGCCAAACGGGCTGTAGTTGGGCCACCAGAACTTCGCCCCACCCACCGTGCCGTGTTCCCAGCCGCGCTGGAAAGAGTCGGGCTGCAGGTAGATCAGCGCGAGGTATTGGAGGCCGACGACCGCGGCGATGATCAGCAGCCAAGTGATCCGTGACCACCAGCCGCGAAACGGCAGCTTGAACAGGACAAGCAGGCAGATCGGCAGCACGGCGTAGGAGATGAGCTCGGCACCAATCGACCAGAGCGGGCCGTTGAACTCCACCGGGAACCAGGTGAGCCAGTGGAAGCCCGAAAGGCCGAGCATGCCCGCGAGATAGCGCAGCACCAGGATGCCGTCGAAGTTGAAGCGAAGCAGGGTGAAGCTCAACAGGAACGTCACCGTCATCGCGAGCCACAGGCCCGGCAGGATGCGCGCGGCACGGCGGAGGGCGTAGGTGCGCAGCGACGGCATCTCCTGCTTTGCGTCGAGCGCGAGCCAGAACGGGCGCGAGAGCAGATAGCCCGAGAGGACGAAGAAGGCGCCGACACCGAACGCGCCCATGGTGACGAACATCACCGCCCACATCTGATCGGGCGGGAACACCTTGGGGTCGACCCGCTGCGCGACATGATGCCCAAGCACCATGAGGCAGGCGGTGGCGCGCACGAGATCGGCGCCTGCAAGACGAGTGTCGACCATATTGCCTCCTCCGATGTAATCCATTTCATCGGACGCGGGCCGGCGCAAGGCCGGGGCGATCACTCCGGCTTGACGCGCCGGTGGCGGCATGGCCCTCTCCGCCCGGGCGCTGCTTGAGGGAGCAGTATGTACGGACTGATCGGGCTGATCGCGATCGGGTTTCCGATTGCCGTGATTGTGCTGATCGTGGTCGCGATCCGCCAATCGGGCGCGATCTCGCGGCTGCAATCGACGGTGCAGGACCTGGCTCTGCGGCTGAATGCCGTGGAGGCCGTGCCGCGCACGCGGGAGGCGAGCGTGCTGACGGAGTTGCGGCAGGAGGCGGCCGCAGCGCTGGCCACGCCTTCGGTTCCGACGACGACGCCTGCGCCGGTGACAACGAAGCCACCGGTCGTGATGGCTCCGGCTGTCGCTGATGCGCCGATTGCGCCGGAGACGGACACATCGCCGGACCCGCAACCGGAAGAGCCTCCGCCGCCGCCCCCGTCTCCGCCACCGGCACCGCGCTTCGACTGGGAGCGGTTCATCGGCCTGCGGTTGCCAGTCTGGCTTGGTGCGATCGCGCTGTCGGTCGCGGGTTTCTTCTTTGTCAGCTACGCCATCGAGAGCGGCTTCTTCACGCCCGAGATGCGCGTGCTCTCGGCGGCGCTGGCCGCGCTCGCGTTCCTCGCGGGTGCCGAGTTCGTGCGCCGACGGGTGACTACGGGCAACCCCGCCGCCATCGCGGCGGCGCTTGCCGCGGCCTCGATCGCCACCGCTTATGCGACGGCCTATCTCGCCACCAAGACCTATGGGCTCGTGCCGAGCGGTGCGGGGTTCATCGTCACCATCGGCGTCAGCATTCTTGCGATCGCCATCGCGCTGGCCTTTGGCGAGGTGGTCGCGCTGGTCGGCATCGTCGGCGGCTACGTGGCGCCGATCGTCTATGGCGGCGGCGAGGCCAACGCGGCGTTCCTTGTGATCTACCTCACGGCGCTGACGGCGGTGACCTATGGCGTGATCCGCTTCAAGGGCTGGTGGCGGCTGAGCGTGGTCGGGCTCGTCGGGCCGGCGTTCTGGGGGCTCGCCTGGGTCTCCGCTAGCGACCTGCGCCACGAGTATTTCTGGGGCAGCGTGTTCCTGATCGCGCTGCCGGCGATCGTGGCGGTGGCCTCGTGGCCGGGCTGGCGCGAGGATGGACCGATCATCGGGCTTCGTGGCTTCACCGCGATGCGGACGCCCGAACGTGGCTCGCTGGTGGGGGCAGTGATCCTCGCAGCGATCGGCTTCTTCGTGTTCCTCGATGGCTCGTTCTACGCCGTCGGATACTGGCAGGGCTTCGTGGTGTTCGCGGCGTTGGCGGTCGCACTCGGCTTCGTCTCCTCGCCGCATCGCGCGCTGCAAATCCCGATTCTCATCGCGGCTGGCGTGGCGCTCGCGTTGTGGCGCTTCCCCGACCAGAACGCCGGGTTCTTCGTGACCGCACTGTTCGCGATCGCGTTCGGCTTCGGCGCGCTCGACCAGTTCCGCAGGCTGCGTGAGCCGGGGCTTTGGGCCGGTGTGCTCGCGGTGGCGCTGGTGTATTTCTACGGCGTCGCGCTGTTCAAGTTCGAGGGCTGGAGCGGGGCGCTCGCCAACAAGCACCTGTGGGCGCTCGGCGCGCTGGCGCTCGCAGCGGCGTTTGTCGCTCTGATCCGGCTGTTCACCGGACGCATCGAGGAAGAGCTGCCGCGCAGCCAGGTGTACGCCGCGTTCGGCGGGGCGGTGACGACACTGGTGTCGATCGCCGTCGCACTCGAGCTGGACCCGCTCTATTTCCCGTCGGCCGCAGCGCTCGCCATCGTCGGGCTCGCGGCGGTGCATATGCGGGCGCCGGTCCGCGGGCTGCGCATCGTCGCGGCGGTCTATCTGGCGCTCTATGGCCTCCTGATCTTCGGTGCATACAGCTGGACCGCGAGCTTCAGCTACGCGCCGAGCTACTGGCGTTATCTGTTCGTGCGGGACGGGTCCGATCACGCCCTTGCACTGCTCGTCATCCCCGGTATCGCGCTGCTGCTCGCCGGAACGCTGTTCCAGATGAGCCGACCAGCCGAGAGCAGGAACATCGTGGCGGTGATGGATATCGCCGCTATCGTCGTCGAGGCCACGGGGCTGTTCTATCTGCTGGCGCTGCCCTATGGCGGCAGTCGCTGGAGCGAGACGCTGACGCTGGCGGCGCGCATCACGGCGCCGGAGCTGGCCGTGGCCGCTGTCGCCGTCTATGTCGGACGACGGTTCGAACGCCGCGCAGCTTATGTCGGCGGCATGATCCTCACCGGCGCGCTGGCGCTGGCGATGCTGGCGGCGCACATCCTGCCGCTGCTGCAGTTCTGGCCGCCCTATGCCGTACCGGGGACGGTGTTCTTCAACATCACGCTGGTGGCCTACGGTGTGCCGGCGCTGCTGCTCTATTTCATCGGCTGGTACCTACGGCACGATACGCAGCAGGGCGTTCGCATCTTCGGGATCGGCGTGTCGATCTTCGCCGTGGTCGTGACCTACGCGATGCTGATGATCGACATTCGCCAGGCCTTCCACCTCGGCGCCCCGACGCTCGAAGGCGACATGTCGCAGCAGGAGTACTACGCCTATTCGATCGGCACGCTCGCCTTCGGCCTCGCGCTCCTGATCGGCGGCGTGGCGTTCAAGCATCGCGGAGCGCGCGCGGTAAGCTTCTTCTTCGTGCTGGCCGCGACAATCAAGGTGTTCCTGTTCGACGCGGCCGAGCTCACCGGTCTCTGGCGCGTGCTGAGCTTCCTGCTGATGGGGCTGAGCTTCCTCGGCATCTCCTGGGCCTATGCGCGCTTCGTGTTCGGCATCGGCCTCAACAGACCGCAACCGACCGCCGAGCAACCGCCACAGGCCTAGCCGCGGAGGCGGAGGGCGAGGCAGGTAATGTCGTCGGTCTGCTCTTCGCCAGCCGCAAAGGCATCGACGGCGGTGAAGATGGCTGTCACGAGGTCGGCAGCCGGAACGGTGCGCGAGCCCGGGTCACGCAGCAGGGCTTCGAAGCGGGCGTTGGTGAACTCGTCCTTTGCGTGGTTCATTGCTTCGGTGACGCCGTCGGTGAAGAGGACCAGGCGATCCTCCTTGGCAAGCTGCACCTTGACCGCGGCGGCGGCGCGGCCGCGGATGAGGCCGAGAGGAATGCCGGTGGTGGGCAGGCTCTGGAGCCCCGAGGGCGAGACGATATAGGGCGCGTTGTGGCCGCAATTGGCGTATTCGAGCTCGCCGGTTTCGAGGTCGAGGACGGCGTAGAACAGCGTCGCAAACATGTTGGCTTCGTTGTCGCGGCAGAGGATCGCGTTGGTACGGGCGACAGTGGTTGCGACGTTGCGCTCCTCGAGCGCGACGCTGCGCAGCGTGCTGATCGACACCGCCATGAACAGGCTTGCCGGGATGCCCTTGCCGCACACATCGCCGATGGCGATCGCGAGTCGCCGCTCGTCGAGCATGAAGTAGTCGTAGAAATCGCCGCCGACGTCGCGGGCAGGGCGCATGCTCGCGCTGAGATCGACGATGTCCGTTACGTCCTGCAGTACGTCTTTGCGCGGCAGAAACGAGCGCTGGATCAATGCGGCGCTCGCGAGCTCATCGTCCTTGCGGCGCTTGTCGACGATCTCGACGGCGAAGCGTTTGAAGGCGTTGGCAAAGGTGACCAGCTGCGGCGAGGGATGCGCGAGGTCGTCGAGGATGCGGGCGTCGAACTCGCGCCGTTCGAGCGCCGACAGCGCATTGCTGTAGAGGCTGAGCGCGCTGTTCATGCCGGCGACCTGCCGGCCGAGCTGGCTGATCACCGAGAGCAGGAACTCGGGTGCGGCACGGCCGACATCGATCAGCTGCTGAGCGGTTAGGCGATAGAACGCGATCGGTGTCGTGGCTTCGATGGTGGCGGTGCGCGGGAAGGCGGCGAGGACGCCCAGCTCGCCGATGAGGCGGGGGGCCTCGAGCGCCGCGAGCTGCACGCGCTCGTAGTCGGACTCGGCGAAGACGGCGACGGAACCGCTGATCAGGTAGCAGGCGAAGTCGCTGACATCGCCCTGGCGGACGAGAGTGTCGCCGGCGGCGAGCTGCTCGAGCGGCAGATGCTGCAGCAAATCCTCGAGGGCGGCGATGCCGATATCTGCCGTCCTGGTCTGGGCGAATGGACTCATCGGGTGTCCCGGCGGCGACTACACTGCCGCTTTAGACGCCCCTTCGGGCTGTCGCAAGAACTTCACAATGGCGCGGTTACCGCCATGCAGCGGCTCATAGAGAAGTTCGTCGCTGAAGCTGCGGATGAGTTGCACGCCGAGGCCGCCCGGATTGACGTTCTCGATATCGCCCGAGATCGGGCGTCCGGTGGCGAGCGAGACATCGAACGGCCGGCCATTGTCCTCGACGATCAGGTCGACGCCCTGCGCATCGATCAGCAGCGACACGCGGATCTGCAGCGCATCCATATCCGGGGCGATGGTTTCGCTGCCGCTATCCCAGGTGGTGGCGCCGCCGTGGCGGACGATGTTGGTGACGAGCTCTTCGAGGCAGACCTCGAGCGCGAAGACGGTCTTGTCCGCAAGGGCCTCGCGCGTCGCGACCTCGCGCAGCCACAGCGCCGCATCCACTGCGCCCTGGATCGTTCCGGGAAAGCTCGATCGATGGGCAAGTGTCAGGATGGACGCCTCCTGGCCGTTCAGGTCGCTACGGTCGCCTCGGCCTGAGCGCGATCATTGGCGATCGGGATGATTGTGTCGATACCGCTCGACCGCAGAACCTGCTCGATGTTGGACTGCGGGGAGAGCAGCACCATGTTGCCGTTCTTGCCGCGCAGCGTCTTGGACGTGCTGACCAGCGTACGGATGCCGAGCGACGCCAGGAAGTCGAGCTTCGACAGATCGACGATCACGCGCTCATTCTTGTCGGCGATTTCGGCAAAGGCCGGGTCTGCCTTGAGCGCGCCCGGCACGTCCATGCGGCCGCTGACTTCAACCAGCGTGATGCCGTTGCCGATCTCTGTGACGTTCCATTCCATGCTGCGCTCCCGCGAATGCCCGTGCGGCGGCTGACGCTCCGCGACCCCGCGGCAGGGATTAGGCGGCCAATGTAACGGTCATATGACAGTGGGTAACCGTCGGGCTGTGGCTCTTCGCCGTGGATCGGACGGGCCCGTCGCATGCTAAGCGAGAGCACGGCATCGTAGCTTGGGGGTGGCGGTGACTGAGGTGTTTGTCGACTTCGACCTGCTGCGCAAGAGCGGAACCGTACGCTGGACGTTCTCACCGAGGGGCAGATTTTCGGTGAGATGGCGCTGATCGACTCCGGGCCGCGCAGCGCGAGCGCGGTGGCCGAGACCGATTGCACGGTGGTGCCAGTGAGCGAGAAGCAGTTCCTGTTCATGGTGAGCGAGGCGCCGTACTTCGCGCTGAGCGTGATGCGGGTGCTGGTCGAGCGGCAGCGTCGATCGAACTGGGCGATGCCCGGGACGGAGTGAATTGGACCGCCTTGCCTTGCTATTCGACGAACTGGTCCGGGGCTTGAACGACCCCGCTATTCTCTTCGGCCACTTCACCTATCTGCTGCTGATCGTCTCGATGCTGATGCGCCGCATGGTGGCGCTGCGACTGATTGCGGTGGCCTCGGGGCTCGCCAAGATCGTCTATCGGGCGCTGTTCGTATTCGATCCCGTCAGCGTGTTGTGGGAGACGATCTTCGTGCTGGTCAACATCATCCAGCTCGTCATCATCTGGTACTACGAATACCACCACCGCTTCCCCGAAGAGCAACAGCACTTCGCCGACAACATGCCCGCCGATACGGACAAGGCGGCGCTCAAGCGGCTGCTCGATCTGTCCGATCTCGAGCGGCTGACGCCGGAATCGGTGGTGACGCGCGAAGGCGAGGCGGTGACCAAGCTGGTCTATATCGCCGACGGGATCATCAAGATCGAGCATGGCGGACGGGTGGTGGCGATCTGCGGTCCCGGCGACTATGTGGGCGAACTGAGCTTCCTGTCGGGCAAGCCGGCGAGCGCCACCGCTACGGTGGTCAAACCCGTGCGCGCGCTGACCTTTGACCAGGCGAAGCTGGCGGACGCCATCAAGGGCGACGGGGCGCTGCGCCGGACGCTGGAATCGGCGCTGAACAAGAACCTGGCGGGCAAGCTGATGCGCTCGAACGAGACCGGCGCATCGGCCGCTGTTGCGGGGTCGGCGGGCTAAGCGGACTTATGCGCCCGCCGCAAGGGCGTCGCAGCGCTCGATGCCTTGCGGAATCCGTGCAACGGCTTTATTTGCCCGCCATGACAGAGCCAGCCAAGCCGCCCGTCGACTCCATCCTCATCATCGATTTCGGGTCGCAGGTGACCCAGCTGATCGCGCGCCGTCTGCGCGAGACCGGCGTCTATTGCGAAATCCACCCGTTCAACCGGGCGGACGAGGCCTACAAGGCGATGCGGCCCAAGGGTGTGATCTTCTCGGGCGGTCCGGCCTCGGTGACTGAGGAGGGCTCGCCGCGGGCGCCGCAGGCGGTGCTCGACGCGAACGTGCCGATCCTCGCCATCTGCTACGGCCAGCAGACGCTGGCGCTGCAGATGGGCGGCAAGGTCGAGGGCGGGCATGCCCGCGAGTTCGGTCGGGCCGACGTCGAGATCAAGGAGCCGAGCCGGCTCTACGAAGGCGTGTGGGAGATCGGCGGGCGCTATCCGGTGTGGATGAGCCATGGCGACCGCGTCACGGAACTGCCCGAAGGTTTTCGCGTGGTGGCCACCTCGCCGAACGCTCCGTTCGCGATTGCCGTGGACGAGAAGCGCGCGCGCTACACGACGATGTTCCACCCCGAGGTGGTGCACACGCCCGACGGCGGCAAGCTGCTGGCGAACTTCGTGCACAACATCGTCGGGCTGAAGTCCGACTGGACGATGTCCGCCTATCGCTCTCGAATGATTCAGAAAATCCGCGACCAGGTGGGCAAGGGCAGGGTGATCTGCGGCCTGTCGGGTGGCGTCGACTCGTCGGTGGCCGCGGTGCTGATCCACGAGGCGATCGGCGACCAACTGACCTGCATCTATGTCGACCACGGCCTGATGCGGCTCAACGAGTCCGAAGAGGTCGTGACGATGTTCCGCGACCACTACAACATTCCACTCGTGCATGTTGATGCATCGAAACAATTCCTCAGCGCGCTGGCCGGCGAGAGCGACCCCGAGAAGAAGCGGAAAACCATCGGGCGGCTGTTCATCGAAACGTTCGAGGCCGAGGCCAAGAAGATTGGTGGCGCGCAGTTCCTCGCGCAGGGGACGCTCTATCCCGATGTGATCGAGTCCGTGAGCTTCTCCGGCGGTCCGTCGGTGGTGATCAAGTCGCACCACAACGTCGGTGGCCTGCCCGAGCGCATGAACATGCAGTTGGTCGAGCCGCTGCGCGAACTGTTCAAGGACGAGGTTCGTGCGCTTGGCCGAGAGCTCGGCCTGCCCGAGAAATTCGTCGGCCGCCACCCGTTCCCAGGCCCCGGCCTCGCCATCCGCCTGCCGGGCGGCGTGTCGCCCGAGAAGCTCGACATCCTGCGCCAGGCCGACGCGATCTATCTCGACGAGATCCGCAAGGCGGGCCTCTACGACAAGATCTGGCAGGCCTTCGCGGTGCTGCTGCCGGTACAGACCGTCGGCGTCATGGGCGACGGCCGCACCTACGAATTCGTCTGCGCCCTGCGCGCGGTGACCTCCGTGGACGGCATGACGGCAGATTTCTACCCGTTCGACATGGCCTTCATCGGCAAAGTCGCGACCCGCATCATCAACGAAGTCCGCGGCATCAACCGCGTCGTTTACGACATCACATCAAAGCCACCGGGCACGATCGAGTGGGAGTGAGCTTGTAACTGCGCGTCGAACAGACTAGTTATATGACTAGTCTGTTGTGAGGGAGCTGCCATGGACTGGCCAGTTCAGGACGCCAAGGCGCGGTTCAGCGAAATGCTGGAAACCTGCCTCTCGGAAGGACCGCAGGTCGTAACCAAGCGTGGCGCGAAGTCCGCTGTGCTGGTTCCGTTCGAAGACTGGACGAGATTGCAACAATCCGCGCGACCAACGCTCAAGGAATTGCTGCTGACGGACGTCGGTCGCGGCGAGATGGAGTTGCCGCCACGTGGACGGCTCCGGCGTCGACCGCCGACCGAACTTCTCTGATGTATCTGCTCGATACGAACGTGGTTTCAGAGCTGCGTCGCGCGAAGCCCCACGGGGCGGTTCTCGCCTGGCTTCAGCAGGTGCCCGCCTCGACGTTGCATCTGTCGGCAGCATCGATCGGCGAAATGCAGGCGGGTATCGAGATTACACGCGAGCACGATGCCGAGCGAGCCGGCGAGATCGAGGAGTGGCTCAAGCGGGTGGTTGAGTCCTTCGAGGTGTTGGCGATGGACGCAAGTGCGTTCAAGGTGTGGGCCCGGCTGATGCACAAGCAATCGGATAGTCTGCTTGCCGACGCGATGATTGCTGCAACGGCGGTCGTTCACGGTCTGACGGTGGTCACGAGGAACGTTCGTGACTTCCAAAAACTAGGGGTGCCGACATTGAACCCATTCGAGGCCGCGAAATGAGCTTCCGCAAGGACAGTCTGCAGTCGGTTGAGCGGCGCGTGAAGCGGCGGTTGGCGAAGTATCTGCTCGATCTCTTGAAGGCGCAGAAGATCACGACGCAGGTCAAGGCGCATGGCGGCTACAAGCTGCGCGACGCGCGGAGCGGCAAGATCGTGTTCGGCGAGAAGGGCTACGAGTTCTCGGCGACGCTCGAGGACATCGAGCAGTGGCTCGACGAGGAAGAGGCCAAGCTTCACGCGCGCGAGCGGGGCGAAGAGGCTTAGTCGGGAACTTCCGTCACGTCATCGAGCCGCACGAAGCGGAAGCCTTTGGCGAGAAGATCGAGGATACCTTCCGCGACACCCGCGCCGGCGGGGCGCCTGGGCTGGTTCACATGCGCAATGATGACGTCGCCGCTGTGGGCCGAGGCCACGAGCCTGCGCGCCTTGCTGGTGCTGGCCGAAGCACCGAGGTCGCCGTTGAGCGAGAAGCCGCCGATCCGGTAGCCGAGCGCGGCGATCAGCTCCAGCGCATCGTCGCTGTAGAGCGCGGCGGCGCCACGGTACCAGTGCGGGGCTCGGCCGGTCGCATCGGCGATGGCCTGGGCGCCATTGACCACTTCGTCGCGGACGGCGCTTGCCGTTCCCGCGGGGACGAGGCCGTAGGGATGCTGGGTGCCGATGACCGCGGGCAAATGGTCCGCGCCATGGTCTTCGATCTCGAACAGATCGGGATGCGACACGAGCAGGTGAACGGTGTCGGGATTGCGGACAAGCCAGCGGCGGGTGGCGAAGATGGTCGCGGGGACGTTGTTGTCGATCAGGACGTTAAGGACCCGCATGTCGACGGCGCCCATGCAGGCATCCAGCGTCAGCGCCACTTCGGGCGTGTCGCTGTCGGGCACGATATGCATGTGGGGTTCTTCGAGCGCGCTGGCCTCCGCGGACGGGGCCAGCGCAAGTGTCAGGAGAGCGGCGGTGACAAATCTCAGCATAGCCAACCTGTGAGGCCGCAGACCGCCGCTCGACTCCCGCCGCTGTCGATCAGCTGCGGATCAGCGAGATCTTGGTGTTCTTCATGCCGACCTGGTTCACCAGATTATACAGCTTTTCGGCATTATCGGGGTGGAGGCGTACGCAGCCATGCGAGGCGATCTGGCCCAGATGCTTGATGTCGCCCGTGCCGTGGATGGCGTAGCCGCCGAGGAAGAAGATGGAGAACGGCATCGGCGAGTTCTCGTACTTGGACGAGTACCACATCTTGTGCATGCGGATCGGTTTGAAGTTGCCGGTGGGCGTCGTGTAGCCCTTGCGGCCCGTCGACACGTCGAACGTGTAGATGGTGCGGCCTTCGGAGGCGACTTCCATCTCCTGCGTCGTCAGGTCGACGGTGATCATGATCGGGCCCTCGATCTTGTCGATGGAGAGCGACGACCTGGCGATCGACGACTTCTTGAACAGGTCGCCGAACAGCGAGTTCTGGGCGGAGAGGGTCGGTGAGGTCAGGCCGAGTACGACGGCGACCAGCAAGACGATGCGCAGCATGAATTTCGAGCTCCCAAGGGTCTCAGGATACTCGCAACCCCCGATTTATCCTAGGTTAAGGCGGCACCGTCATGCCGCAGCGCAGAGATTTGCATTCGGGGGGCTCTGCCACTATGTTCCGGCCCGATTTCTAAGGGTTCTCAAGGGTCTTCATGTCCAACGATACACTTCTTCGTGAGGTTGACGAGGAACTGCGCCGCGACCGGATGCGCAAGCTCTGGCGGCAGACGGCGCCATACATCATCGGGGCTGCCGTCGGTGTGGTGCTGCTGGTGGCTGGCTATGAAGGCTGGAACTGGTGGACCCAGAGCAATTCGAGCCGGTCCTCCGACCAGTTCTATGCGGCGGCGGAAGCGGCCGATGGCGCAGACCTCGCAGCGGCGGAGAAGGCCCTCAACGACGTCATCGCGCAGGGGAGCGGTGCCTATCCGGCGCTCGCCGAGTTCCGCAAGGCGTCGCTGCTCGCCCAACAGGGCAAGATCGACGAGGCCGTGGCCGCCTACGACGCGTTGGCGACCAATCAGAGCAGCCCGCATCTGCGCGAATTGGCGCTGGTGATGGCGGCGAATCTGCTGATCGACAAGGGCGACGTGGCGCAGGTGGAGCAGCGCGTCTCGGGCTCGATCGTGCCGAATTCACCCATGCGTAACGCGGCGCGCGAAGTGCTGGGCCTGACCCAGTACAAGGCGGGCCAGCTCGACGCAGCAATGACCACGTTCCAGGCGATCCTCGACGATCCGCTCAGCTCGCGCGATTTGCAGGGCCGGATGCAGATTTATGTGACGCAGCTGCTCGCCGAAGGCGCGACGCCGGTCGTCACCTCGTCCGAGCCGCCCCCGGCAGATGTGTCGTCGCAGCCCTCGAGCGAAGCTGCGGTGTCCTCGGCGGAGACATCGTCCTCGGCGCCCTGAGCGCCAAGGAGAACAAGATGAGCGCGCTAGTCGCCATTGTCGGCCGACCCAATGTCGGCAAGTCGACGCTGTTCAACCGGCTCGTCGGCCGGAAGATTGCGCTCGTCGACGATACGCCGGGCGTGACGCGCGACCGCCGCGAGGCGGAGGGTCGCATTGGCGATCTGCGTTTCCGCATCCTCGATACGGCGGGCTACGAAGACCGCTTCGACGGCTCGCTCGAGGACCGCATGCGGCAGGGCACGGAACTCGCGATCCGCGAGGCGGACGTGATCCTGTTCATGATCGACGCGCGCGCCGGCGTGACGCCGCTCGACGAGCGCTTCGCGCAGGTGCTCCGCAAATCGGGCAAGGAAGTGCACCTCATCGCCAACAAGGCCGAGGGCAAAGCGGCCGATGCTGGCTTGATGGAAGCGTACTCGCTCGGCTTCGGCGAGCCGGTGCCGTTGTCGGCGGAGCACGGGCTTGGGCTCGCGGATCTGCATGCGATCGTCAGCCAGGCGGTGGACGCGAAGGCGGCTCCTGCGGCCGATCTCGACGAGATGCCTGAGGTCGACATCGAGCTGCCGCCCGATGACGGCTCGACCGAGGAGGGGCCCACGCTACGCTGGAACCCCAAGCGCTATCTCAACGTCGCCATCGTCGGCCGCCCGAATGCGGGCAAGTCGACGCTGATCAACACGATGGTCAACGAGGAACGGCTGCTGACCGGCCCCGAGGCCGGCATCACGCGCGACTCGATCCTCGTGCCCTGGGAGTGGGAAGGGCGGACGATCAATCTCGTCGATACGGCGGGCATCCGGAAGAAGGCGCGCGTCGAGGGTAAGCTCGAAAAGCTTGCGGTCGGGGATTCGCTGCGCTCGATCCAGTATGCCGAAGTCGTCGTGCTGTTGCTCGATGCGACGATCCCGTTCGAAAAGCAGGACCTCGCTCTGGCTGACCTCGTCTATCGCGAGGGCCGCGCGATGGTGATAGCCATCAACAAGTGGGACCTGATCGAGGACAAGCAGGCGACGCTGGTGAAGCTGCGCGAGGAATGCGAGCGGCTGCTGCCGCAACTGCGTGGCGTACCGCTGGTGACGATCTCGGGCCTGCAGGGCCGCAACATCGACCGGCTGATGGCGGCGATCTTCAAGATCGAGCAGGCCTGGAACTCGCACTTCTCGACCGCCAAGCTCAACCGCTGGCTCTATGGCGTCATGGAAATGCATCCGCCGCCGGCCGTCAGCGGCCGCCGGATCAAGCTGCGCTACATGACGCAGGCCAAGATGCGGCCGCCGAGCTTCATCGTGTTCGGTTCGCGTGCCGATGCCGTGCCGGTGTCGTACCAGCGCTATCTGATCAACTCGATGCGCGAGACTTTCGACATGCCGGGGACACCGATCCGGCTGTGGCTGCGTTCTGGCAAGAACCCCTACGCAGACAAGGAGTAGGCCGGCGGAGCAAGCCTGCCCAGCGAACAGAGAATAGCCAACGTCGGCCGCACTGCCGTAGTTTGCTACTCCCTGTCCACTGCTCAAGGGAACAAAGTGTACGTCGAGCTTCTCATCGTTGTCATTCTCACGCTGATCAATGGCGTGCTCGCCATGTCCGAGCTGGCTGTCGTTTCGGCACGGCCCGCGCGCCTCAAGGTGATGGCGGCAGATGGCAACAAGGGTGCATCGGTTGCGCTGCAACTGGCCGAGGACCCCGGCAAGTTTCTGTCATCGGTGCAGATCGGCATTACACTCGTCGGCATCCTGTCGGGTGCCTTCTCGGGCGCGACGCTCGGCGATCGCCTTACGGCGTTCCTGCTCGAGCGCGGCCTGCCTGATGCGGTGGCGTCGGCGCTGGGCGTCGGCATCGTGGTCGTCTCGATCACCTACATCTCGCTGATCGTGGGTGAGCTTGTGCCCAAACAGATCGCGCTGCGCGACGCCGAGGGGATTGCCGCGCGCGTGGCGCCGGCTATGCGCGTGCTGGCCGGCGTCGGCGCGCCGCTGGTGTTCGTGCTCGATATCTCGGGTCGTCTCGTGCTGCGCCTGCTCGGCCAGTCGGGCGCGACCGACGAACGCGTGACGGACGAAGAGGTCAAGACCATCATCGCCGAGGCCGAGAGCCAGGGGGTGCTCGAGACGGAAGAGAAGGCGATGATCTCGGGCGTGATGCGTCTGGCCGACCGCGCAGCGCGTGGCCTGATGACGCCGCGCCTCGACGTCGACACGATCGATCTCAGCGATCCGATCGAGGAGACGATGCAGATGCTCCGCACGTCGAACCGCTCGATGCTGCCGGTGCATGAGGGCGAGCCCGACAAGATCATCGGCGTGCTGGTGCGCAAGGATTTGATCGACATTTTTGCGTCGGGCGCGCCGCTCGATATCCGTGCGCTGGTGAAGCCGGCGCCGGTGGTGCTTGACCGCGCCGACGCCATCTCGGTGCTCGCGGCGATCCGCAGCTCGGTGGTCCATATGGCGCTGGTGTTCGACGAGTACGGGCACTTCGAGGGCATCGTGACGCCGGGCGACATCCTTGGCGCGATCGTCGGCGACTTCCAGGAAGAGGAGGGCGGCGAGACCGCTTTCACCCGTCGCGACGACGGCTCGTACCTAGTGTCGGGCTGGATGCCGGTGGACGAGTTCGCCGACAAGATCGGCGTTCCAATCCCGAAGGACCCGCCCTACGAGACGGTCGCAGGATATATCCTGTCGGAGCTGAACCATTTGCCCGCGGTCGGCGAGACGTTTACGCGTGAGCCATGGCGCTTCGAGGTATTGGACCTCGATGGGCGGCGGATCGACAAGGTGCTGGTGGGGAGGATCGCGTAGGTCGATGGCCGTCCACAGCTACAGCGGCTTCAACTCGCCCTTCTCGTAATTGAAAATCATCCGCGTCGTGGTCCACGCGGGCGCCACCATGTCGACCAGCTTAGGCGCAATGGCGGATGGTGGAGTGAGCGTGTCCGGATTCTCGCCCGGCATGGCTTTGGCACGCATCGCGGTGCGCACGGCACCGGGCCAGAAGACGTTGGCTTTGACGCGCGTGGTGCTGAGTTCGGAGGCGTAGCTTTTGACCAGCGTTTCGAGTGCGGCCTTGGTCGCCGCATAGACGCCCCAGAACGGACGGGCGGAACGTGACGACGATGAGGAGACGAAAACCGCGCGCCCGTCCTCGGACTGCCGGAGCAGCGGATCGAGCGAACGGATCAGGCGGTAGTTGGCGGTGACGTTGACCGCGAAAGCCTGGTCCCAGTCCTTCACGTCCAGATGCGACACCGGCGTGATGGTGCCGAGCACGCCCGCATTGGCGACGAGGCCGTCGAGCTTGCCCCAGCGATCGAAGATGGCCTTGCCCAGCCGGTCGATGCCGTCGCCGTCGCGCAGGTCGAGCGGCACGAGAGTCGTGTCGCTGCCGACCGCCTTGATCGCATCGTCGAGGTCTTCGAGACCGCCGACGGTGCGCGCAACGGCGATGACGTGCGCGCCGCGGCGCCCAGCCTCGAGCGCGGCCTGATAGCCAATGCCGCGGCTGGCCCCGGTGACGAGGACGATCTTACCAGTGAGGTCGGTCATAGGTTCAGCTCGCTTCGCGCATCAGCGAGAGCGTCTTGGGATCGGACTTGCCGCGACCCGTGAGGTCGGTGAGCGTCGTCGGATAGTCGCCGGTGAAGTAGTGGTCGGTGAACTGCGGCGCGAGGTTGTTACGCGCTTCGCCGCCGACCGCCTGGTAGAGACCGTCGATCGACAGGAACTGCAGCGAGTCTGCACCGATGTAGCGGGCCATTGCCTCGACGTCGGCATATTGGTTGGCCAAAAGGCTGTCGTGGTCGGGCGTGTCGATACCGTAATAATCCGGGTGGAAGATCATCGGCGACGCCACGCGGATGTGCACTTCGCGCGCCCCGGCTTCACGGATCATCTGAACGATCTTGATCGAGGTGGTGCCGCGCACGATCGAGTCATCGACCAGCACAACGCGCTTGCCGTCGATCTCGGCGCGGTTGGCCGAATGCTTGAGCTTGACGCCGAAGGCACGGATCGACTGCGTCGGCTCGATGAAGGTGCGGCCCACATAGTGGTTGCGGATGATGCCGAGCTCGAACGGAATTCCACTCGCCTGCGCATAGCCGATGGCCGCGGGCGTGCCGCCATCGGGCACGGGCACGACGACATCGGCATCGACGCCGTGCTCGCGGGCGAGGTTGATGCCCATGTTCTTGCGCGCGGCATAGACCGAGCGGCCGCCCACGACCGAGTCCGGGCGTGCGAAATAGACATATTCGAACAGGCAGAGCCGCTCGGGCTTCTGGCCGAAGGGCATGGACGAGGTAATGGTGATCTTGCCGTCCGCCTGGATCTCGGCGACGACGACTTCGCCGTTCTTCACGTCGCGCACGAACTTGGCGCCGATGATGTCGAGGGCGCAGGTCTCGGACGCAAAGATCGGCTTGCCGTCGAGGTCGCCCAGGACGAGCGGGCGGATGCCGTTGGCGTCGCGCGCGCCGATCAGCTTGGTGCGCGTCATGGCGACCATCGCGAAGGCGCCTTCGACCTGGCTCAGCGCATCGATGAAGCGCTCGTCCGAGCCCTTCTTGCGCGAGCGGGCGATGAGATGGAGCACGACCTCGGTGTCGGAGGTCGACTGCATGATCGCGCCATTGGCGATGAGCTCGCGGCGCAGCGTCAGGCCGTTGGTGAAGTTGCCATTGTGGCCGATCGAGATGCCGCCGACTTCGAGTTCGGCGAACAGCGGCTGCACGTTGCGCAGGATCGTTTCGCCGGTGGTCGAGTAGCGCACATGGCCCATCGACATATGGCCGGGGAGGCGTTTGACGACGCCGGGGTCGGTAAAGTGGTCGCCGACGAGGCCGAGGTGGCGCTCGGAGTGGAACTGCCGGCCGTCGAAGCTGACGATGCCCGCCGCCTCCTGGCCGCGGTGCTGCAGCGCGTGGAGCCCGAGAGCAGTGAGCGTGGCGGCTTCGGGGTGGCCCAAAATGCCGAACACGCCGCACTCTTCATGCAGCGTGTCGCCGTGAAGTCCGAGCGGATCGTCTTTCACGCTCCCGCCTTTCAGTTTTACGCGCTGGGCGCAGGCTCGCTGGAGGCGGCCGAAGTGTCGCCCGCCGGGTCTTCCGCGGTCGGCTCGGCCGGACCGGTGTCGGTGTTCTGGCCGCGCTTCTCGAGGAAGTCAGTGAACTGGGTTTCGATATCGTCGGGCAGGAGCCCGATCAGATAATCGCCCGCGCTCATCAGCGGCGGAAAGCTCTTGGCATCGCGAAGCATCTCAGGGAGACGATCCTGCGGTCCGAGCAGGAAGTTGGCGAACACCGCGCCAACGACGCAGATCAGCACGCCGCGGGCAGCACCGAAGACGAAGCCGAGGGTGCGGTCGAGCGGGCCGACGCGCGAGTCGACGACGAGGTCGCCGATCCACATGGTGAGGAGGTGGAGCACGATCAGCGCGACGAGGAAGCTGCCGATGACGGTGACGCCGGTCGCGACCAACTCTTCCTTGATGTACGTCTTGGCGATGTCGGAATGGTAGAAATACATGTAGGCGGCGATGGCGGCCGCGCCGGCCCAGGTGGCGAGCGACAGAATCTCGCGGGTGAAACCGCGCGCCGTGGCGAGGATCGCCGAGATCAGGACGAGGACCGCGACGCCAACGTCAACACCAGTAAAAACCATGCTTTGATCCCAGAGCCCGCTTTGCGTGACCGTTTAGCCGCTAATCCCCGCGCTGCCAAGCATCGAGGGGCAGGGCAGGCCCGATCTGCACGGAAAGCATGAGCAAAATGCGGCTACCAGCGGTCATCCCCCGGTTCGGGCTGCGAACGACGGCCCTTGGCGGCGATCTGCCCGATGAGGTCGGCAAGCTCTGAATATTCGCCAACGCCGAGGCCATTGCCAGAATCGCCGGGGCCGAGCTTGCCGGTGCAGGCGGACTTGAAGCCGAGCTTCTGCGCCTCGCGCAGCCGGAGGGAGGCGTGGACCACGGGGCGGACGCCGCCGGCCAGCGAAATCTCGCCAAAATAGACGGCGTCGTGCGGCAGGGGCGAGTTGGTGAGCGAGGAGATGAGCGCGGCGGCGACGGCTAGGTCCGCCGCGGGTTCGTTGATCTTCAGACCACCCGCGACGTTGAGATAGATGTCGTTGGCGCCGATCCGGACGCCGCAGCGGGTTTCCAGCACCGCGAGCACCATCGAGAGTCGCGACGAATCCCAGCCGACGACCGCGCGGCGGGGCGTGCCAAGCGGGGAGGGCGAAACCAGCGCCTGGATTTCGCACAGCACCGGGCGCGTGCCCTCCATGCCGGCAAACACGGCGGAGCCGGCGGCGTCCTTGTCGCGCTGATCGAGGAACAGGGCCGAGGGGTTGGCGACCTCGCGGAGACCGAGCGTCGTCATCTCGAACACGCCGATCTCGTCGGTCGCGCCATAGCGGTTTTTGACGCCGCGAAGGATGCGGAAGGTGTGGCTGGAATCGCCCTCGAAATACAGCACCGCGTCGACCATGTGCTCGACAACGCGCGGCCCGGCGATCTGGCCGTCCTTGGTGACATGGCCGACGAGCACCACCGCGGCGCCCGACTTCTTGGCGAAGCGCGTCAGCGCCTGCGCCGACGTGCGGACCTGCGTGACGGTGCCGGGGGCCGAGTCGACGCGGTCGGTCCACAGCGTCTGGATGGAATCGATGATGACGAGGTGCGGCGCCTCGCCGGCCTGCAGCGTCGAGAGGATGATTTCGACATTGGTCTCGCTGGCGAGCTGGACGTTTGCGCTGCCGAGCCCGAGCCGCTGCGCGCGGAGCCGTACCTGCGCCACGGCCTCTTCGCCCGAGACATAGACGACGCGCTTGCCTTGATTGGCGAGCGCTGCAGCGCCCTGGAGCAGCAGCGTCGACTTGCCGATGCCTGGATCGCCGCCGACCAACACGGCCGAACCCATGACGAAGCCGCCGCCGGTGACACGGTCGAGCTCGCCAAGCCCGGTGACAACGCGCGCCGCGGTTTCGGTCTCCCCCGAAAGCGGCACGAGGGCGATGGGGCGGCCGTTGGCGATCGCCGCCTTGGGGCCGGCGCCGATGCCGGAATCGACCGCTTCCTCGACAATCGAGTTCCATTCCCCGCACCCCTCGCACCGGCCCTGCCAGCGCACATGCGTGGTGCCGCAGGATTGGCAGACATAAGCGAGCTTGGCTTTGGCCATGGCGGGTGTCTCGGCGTTCGATTCCTCTTAGCGCGAGCCTAGCTTGCATTCAAGAACGAAGAGTGAACAAACTGGGCGATGCCCACGCCGCACCATCTCAAGAACCTGAACGTTCCGGGGAACCGCTACACGCTCAAGGAAGCGGCGGGGCAGGGGTTGATGTTGAGTCTGTACTGCGCGCGCTGCCGGCGGCCGGCGACGCTGTTTCTCGCGAGCGACCTGGTCAAGGTGCTGCCGCCGACACTCGACTGCTTCCAGCCGCCGCCCTTCGCCTGCTCGAGATGCGGAACAGACCGGCACATCGCGGTGACCTTGCGGGCGATCGAGTTGGCCGCGATCGGCAAGATCACCGTCCGACGGCTGGCGGGTGTGCGCAAAGTGCCAGTTTGGCGAGATGAACTGCTGGGGGATAGCCCGAGGGTCGTGTAGTCTGGCTCGATGTTTTTGACACAGTTACCCGCGGCCAACGCAATCAAGATTGGTTCGCTATATTTCAAATCGCACGACCTCGAAGCGCACATCGCCCGCTCCGTCAGGCTGGTGATCTTAGAAGATCAAACGACGCCCACATACTTGGGCAGAAGTGGCTCCTCAACGCTCGTCCGGTTTGGTGATCGGCTTTTCGTAATCACGACCCGACACGAACTAGGCCTTTCTGGCGGTTCGAACTTCGATGCACGAGCGCTCGATGCGGTTCGCATAGCCAGCCCTGAAGACGGAGTTCTGAAGAACATTCCCACCGATGCTGCGCACCATGAAACGAGTCACACCGCAGAGGAATTTCACGATCTGCTATTTTTGTCGGTATTCAAAGGCTGGGAGCAGTGGAATGCCCAACGGCCCGACTTTTTCACATTGGAACCGTACTTCTCCGGCCACCGCCATGCCTCCTTCTTTTTGGGGCATCCTACGGTCGAAGGTGTGATGATGTACGATCCACCTGCGGTAAACCTTAAGACCGCGATCAAGGATTGCGCTCTGGATGCGAGCTTTGTCTCAGCGGCGGAACACCTTCGCTGCTACAGGTACAACCCCCCAGCGTATCACGTAGATGGCCTAAGCGGCGGTGCGGTGTTCTCGCTAGTCGGAGAGCGGCACGACTGGCGCGTGGTCCTCGATGGAATAATTGTTAGAGCAGGGGCCGGCCGCCTGTACGCGGTTGATGCCGACTACCTTCTCGCCGCGCTCCGTACGATGTAACTAGGCCGCCGGCCGCTCTGCCGATGTGACGTAGGTGCGGGAGTAGCGGCCCTTGAGGCTGGTGAGGAACTCGTAGCCGATGGTGCCGGCGGGGTCGGCCTGGTCGTCGACGGAGATGTGTGGGCCGAGCACTTCGACCATTTCGCCGGGGACCGGGATGTCGTTGCCGAGTTCGGTGATGTCGACTTCGAACATGTCCATCGAGACGCGGCCGATGACCGGGCAGATGCGGCCGTGGATGAAGGCGCGGCCACCGGCATGCTGGTTGGTCGAGGAGGCGGAGCGGATGAATCCGTCGGCATAGCCGAGGCCGACGACAGCGATGCGCGTATCGCGCGGCAGGATGTAGGTCGCGCCATAGCCGACGGACTCGCCGGTCTTGCACTCGCGGATCTGGATGATCGGCGCCTCGAGCGTGACGGCGGGCATCATCGGGTTCCGGCGGCCGTTGACGGCGCGACCGCCATAGAGCGCGATGCCGGGGCGCACCATCTGGAAGTGCGTGTCGCGGCTGGTCATCGTCGCGGCGGAGTTGGCGAGCGATGCCGGGATGCCGGGGAACTGGTTGATCACGGAGGAGAACAGCGCCAGCTGGGTGCGGTTCTTTTCGTGCGCTGGCTGATCGGCGCAGGCGAGGTGGCTCATCACCATCTGCGGCGCGTAGCCGACATCGTCGCACATGCGTTTGACGATCGAGGTCTCGTTGAGACGGAAACCGAGCCGGTTCATGCCGGTGTCGAAATGCAGGGCCGCGGGCAGCGCCTCGTTGCGGCCGAGGCAGGCGACCAGCCACTCCTCGAGCATGGGCACCGAGTTGAGCACCGGCATCAGGCGCTCGCCGACATAGAGCGGCGCGGCGCCGGGAAAGAGGCCGTTGAGGACGAAGATGTAGCTGTCGGGGAGGGCGGCCCGGATGGCGAGGCCCTCATCGGGCGTCGCGACGAAGAAGAACCGCGTTCCAGCCGCGAACAGCGCCTTCGCCACCGGGACGGCGCCGGTGCCATAGGCATCGGCTTTGATGGCGGCGCCGGTGAGGGCACCGGCGGAGACTTTGTCGAGCGCAAGCCAGTTGCGCTGAATGGCGCCCAGATCGACCGTCAGCCGCGGGCCGTAGCCCGTGACAACCCCCGATGGCATCATTCGAACCTATCGGGCAAATACTGGTCGGGCGCGAGATTGCCGAAGCGCGTGTACTGGCCTTCGAAGCTGAGCTGCACGCTGCCGGTGGGACCGTGACGCTGCTTGCCGATGATCACTTCGGCGCGTCCGTGCACCTTCTCCATCTCACTCATCCAGGTCAGGTGCTCGGGCGTGCCTTCGCGCGGCTCCTTGTTCTTGAGGTAGTATTCCTCGCGATAGATGAAGGTCACGACGTCGGCGTCCTGCTCGATCGAGCCCGATTCACGCAGGTCCGAGAGCTGCGGGCGCTTGTCGTCGCGGCTTTCGACCTGACGGCTGAGCTGGCTGAGCGCGATGATCGGGACGTCGAGCTCCTTGGCGAGCGCCTTGAGCGACGTGGTGATCTCGGTGATTTCCTGCACGCGGTTTTCGCTCGCCCGCTTGGACGAACCCGACAGCAGCTGTATGTAGTCGATGATGATGAGGTCGAGCCCCTTCTGCCGCTTCAGCCGGCGCGCGCGGGCGGTGAGCTGCGCAACGGAGAGACCGCCGGTGTCGTCGATATAGAGCGGCACGGTCGAGAGCATGTTGGACACATCGACGAGACGCGAAAACTGGCTCTCGTGAATGTTGCCGCGACGGATGTCGGCGGAAGAGATTTCAGCCTGCGCCGAGAGGATACGCGTCGCGAGCTGTTCGGCGCTCATTTCGAGCGAGAAGAAGCCGACCTGTCCGCCATCGACGGTCTTGCGGTGGCCGTCGGGCGTGACTTCGCCCTTCCAGCTGCGCGCCACGTGAAAGCCGATGGTGGTCGCAAGTGACGTCTTCGCCATGCCTGGACGGCCGGCGATGATGATCAAGTCGGACTTCTGGAGGCCGCCCATCTGCCGGTCGAGATCGACGAGGCCGGTAGCGATGCCGGAGAGACGACCGTCGCGTTGGTAGGCTTCGCCTGCCATCTTGATTGCTTCGGTCAACGCTTCGTTGAAGGGCTGGAAGCCGCCGTCATAGCGGCCCTTTTCAGCGAGGTCGAAGAGCGATTTTTCCGCTTCTTCGATCTGCTTGGGGGCGGTGAGTTCGACGACCGACTCGTAGGCCGTCGAGACCATCGTCTCGCCGATCTGGATGAGGTTCCGGCGGATCGCGAGGTCATAGATCGTCTGACCATAGTCGCCGGCGTTGATGACGGTGGTCGCTTCGGCTGCAAGGCGGGCGAGGTATTGCGGCAGCGTCACTTCGGCCGTGAGCTGGTCGGGCAGATACGTCTTGACGGTGATCGGCGTCGCGGCCTTGCCGGCACGAATGATCTTGCCGGAGATCTCGTAGATTTCGCGGTGGATCGGTTCATAGAAGTGCTCAGGTCCGAGGAAATCGGAGACGCGATAGAACGCCTCGTTGTTGACGAGGATCGCGCCCAAAAGGGCCTGCTCAGCTTCAATGTTGTGCGGCGCGAGCCGAAAGCTCTTTTCGTCCGCCGGACGAATGCGCGCGACGTTAGACTCAACCATAGTCCGGTAGACTCTCCCCCGACCGTTAAGACCGCTTTAACCACGCGCCGGGCCGCTGCCGATAGCGCGCCTTTGAGCGCTGCACCAAACAGAATCAGCAGGCTTGTGACTACTGTTGATACCGGGGGAAACTATGACCGTCGCTTGCTAACCGGCAGGGGCGGTGCGGGCGATTCTTGGCGCCGATTGCAGCGCCTCACCCACGCGCCGGCGGGGCAGGTCCCACCCTCACCGTCATGGCCGGGCTTGACCCGGCCACCTAACGGCGCGCGCCGCTAGCTGCTCACCCAGGGATGACGGTGGAGAGGGCGGCGTGCCGGCCCAGTACCGGCTGTGGGCACGCAAGAGCGGACGAAACGAAAAGGCCGGGATTGCTCCCGGCCTTTGTGACTCGATGGCGAAGCGAGGCTTAGGCGTCGGCTTCGTAGGCGTCGGCAGCGGCGGAGCCGGCTTCGGCCTGGCCAGCGGCGAACTCGGCCGCGGCTTCATCGTCAAAGGTCTGGACCGTGAGGTCTTCACCGGCGGCCTGACGGGCGGCTTCGTCGTCCGAACGGGCGACGTTGACGTTGACCGACACGGCGACTTCGGCGTGGAGGTGCAGCGCCACGCTGTGCAGGCCGACCGACTTGATCGGGTCGGCGAGATCGACCTGCGAACGGGCGACCGAGAAGCCGGCAGCCGACAGGGCCTCGGCGACGTCGCGCGAGCTGACCGAGCCGTAGAGCTGACCGGTCTCACCCGCCTGGCGGATGATGACGACGGTCTGGCCGTTGAGGCCTGCGGCGATACCGGCGGCGGCTTCGCGACGCTCCGCATTGCGCTTTTCGATCGAGGCGCGCTCGACTTCGAACTTCTTGCGGTTGGCTTCGGTGGCGCGGAGCGCCTTGTGCTGCGGCAGCAGGAAGTTGCGGGCGAAACCGTCCTTCACCGTCACTTCGTCGCCGATGTGACCGTTCTTGCCGACGCGCTCGAGCAGAATGACTTTCATTTGGGGATCCTTTGCTGTCCCGGCTCGGGGCCGGTTAGAGGCGGCGGACCATCCGCCACCCCAACCAATGAGAACAGGGTCTTACGAGACCGCGTACGGCATGATGCCGATGAAGCGGGCACGCTTGATGGCACGGGCCAGTTCACGCTGCTTCAGCGCCGAGACGGCAGTGATGCGCGAGGGCACGATCTTGCCGCGCTCGGAGACGTAACGCTGCAGCAGACGCACATCCTTGTAGTCGATCTTGGGCGCGTTCGGGCCCGAGAACGGACAGGTCTTGCGGCGGCGCTGGAACGGACGGCGAGCCTGCGAAGTGGTAAGGTCTTTGATTGCCATTTCGTGAGTGTCCTTTCCTTAGAACCGGCGCGGCGGGCGCGAGCCACGGTCGCCACGATCACCGCGGTCGCCACCGGGGCGGTCCGAGCGCTCGTCGTCGCGGTCGCGCTTCTGCAGCATGGCCGACGGGCCTTCCTCGAGCTCGTCGACGCGCACGGTCATGAAGCGCAGGATGTCTTCATTGATGCGCATCTGGCGCTCCATCTCGGCAACGGCCGGGGCCGGGGCGTCGATGTTGAGCAGGCTGTAGTGAGCCTTGCGGTTCTTCTTGATGCGGTAGGAGAGGGACTTGAGGCCCCAATATTCGTTCTTGGTGACCTTGCCGCCGCCCTGGGTCAGGACTTCGGTCAGGGTGTTGGTCATTTCTTCGACCTGCTGGGGCGAAACGTCCTGGCGGGCGAGATAGATATGCTCGTAAAGGGGCATGCGCCTTCCTTCTCAAGTGGTTCAAACACTGAACTCTCTCGGCGCGGAGCCCCTTTGAAGCCGGAAAGGCGATCAAAGCAGTCTTCTAAAGAGCGGGAACACGGGAGGCCGGGATTTTCACCCTATCGGCAATAGCCGACCCTCCGTTCAGCCCCCGGCCGAACGAATTCGCGGGCGATGTAGGGGAAAACGGGGGCGAGCGCAAGCAATTCCGCCGGTTTGCTTGACATGTCGCAGCCAACCCGCCAAACGCCGCGCAAACTTGAAGCCGTGCCGGTGCGGTCCTAGGCTGGCGGGAATAACAAACAACAAGAGGCGGAGATCATGGGCAAGCGGGCGTTCACGTTTCCGGGGCAGGGCAGCCAGGCCGTCGGGATGGGCAAGGAGCTGGCCGAGACCTACGCCGAGGCCCGCGCGGTTTTCGACGAGGTGAACCAGGCGCTGGGCGAGGACCTCGCCAAGACCATGTTCGAGGGGCCCGACGAGACGCTGCGCCTGACCGAAAATGCCCAGCCGGCGCTGATGGCGGTATCGATGGCGGTGGTTCGGGTGCTCGAGGCCAGGGGCGTGAGCGTCGGGAAGCACGCCGATTTTGTCGCGGGGCACTCGCTGGGCGAATACTCGGCGCTGTGCGCGGCCGGGGTGTTCTCGGTGAGCGACGCAGCGCGGCTTCTGCGCATTCGCGGCAGAGCCATGCAGCAGGCGGTGCCGGTCGGGCAGGGCGCGATGGCGGCGATCCTCGGGCTCGATCTCGAGACGGTCCTGCGCGCGGCGAACGATGCCGAGCAGGGTGAGATTTGCGGCGTCGCGAACGACAATGCGCCGGGCCAGGTGGTGATCTCCGGCCACGCCGGGGCGGTGAACCGGGCGATCGAACTGCTGAAGGCCGCGGGCGCCAAGCGTGCGCTGCCGCTGCCGGTGAGTGCGCCGTTCCACTGCGCGCTGATGCGCCCGGCCGCGGACGCCATGGAGCATGCGCTGTCGCAGGTGACGATGAACGCCCCGAGCAAACCGGTGATCGTCAATGTCACGGCGCGTCCGACGTCGGACGTCGACGCGATCCGCAAGCACCTCGTCGAGCAGGTCACCGGCATGGTGCGCTGGACCGAGAGCATGGGCTGGGCGGCAGGCGAAGGCGGCGTTACCGAGCTTTATGAGCTGGGCACGGGCAAGGTGTTGACCGGACTCGCAAAACGCATCGCGCCCGACGCCCAGGCGACCGCCATCAACACGCCCGCCGATATCGACGCGCTCGTCGCGGCGCTGGCTTGATTCAATTTCCGCAAAGGAATCGCTAAATGTTTGATCTGACGGGCAAACGTGCCCTCGTCACCGGAGCCTCCGGTGGTATCGGGCGAGAGATCGCCAAGGCGCTCGCCAAGGCGGGCGCAACGGTCGCGCTGAGCGGCACGCGCGTCGCCGCGCTCGAGGAGACGGCCAAGGAGATCGGCAAGGGCAACCATCCGATCCTGCCGTGCAATCTCAGCGACCAGGACGCGGTCGATAAGCTTGTGCCCAGTGCCGAGGCCGCGCTGGGTGGGCTCGACATCCTCGTCAACAATGCCGGCATGACGCGCGACAATCTCTTCATGCGCATGAAAAACGAAGAGTGGGACGAAGTTCTCGCGGTCAACCTCACCGCCGCCTTCCACCTGACCCGCGCGGTGTTGCGCGGGATGATGAAGCAGCGCTTCGGCCGCATCATCTCGATTACTTCTGTGGTCGGCGTGGCCGGCAATCCGGGGCAGGGCAACTATGCCGCCTCCAAGGCCGGCATCATCGGCATGAGCAAGTCGCTGGCGCAGGAAGTCGCCTCGCGCAACATCACGGTCAACACCGTGGCACCCGGCTTCATCGCCTCGGCGATGACCGACGAGCTCAACGACAAGCAGCGAGAGGCCATTCTCGTCAAAATCCCGTCCGGACGCCTCGGCACCTCCGAGGAGGTCGCGGGATGCGTGGTTTTCCTCGCCTCCAACGAAGCCGCCTATGTCACCGGCCAGACGCTGAATGTGAACGGCGGAATGCTGATGGTTTGAGGCGGGAACCAGCCCTGTGAGCGGCCCGTTTCACAATATGGTCAAAGGCTGGCGAGTGTGTTAGTTGCCGCCGCTGAATTGGGGACCACGGCTCACTTGCGGGCTTTGTGAAGCCCGCCTAAAGTCGCGTTCGACTGGACAAAAATAGTCGGTCGCGACCCGGAAACGAACCGAACCAGACTGCAAAGGGAAGTCAGAAACATGAGCGATATCGCTGACCGCGTCCGCAAAATCGTCGTCGAACACCTCAACGTCGATGCGGAGAAGGTTGTCGAGAAGGCAAGCTTCATCGACGATCTGGGCGCTGACTCGCTCGACCAGGTCGAGCTGGTGATGGCGTTCGAGGAAGAATTCTCGGTCGAGATCCCGGACGACGCTGCCGAATCTATCCAGACCTTTGGCGACGCTGTCGCTTACCTCACCAAGGCTGTCGGCTAAGCCGGGCCTTCGGGCTCCTAGCCGCCGGGAACGGCACAATCGATGGAACTACGCCGCGTCGTCGTAACGGGAATGGGGGCAGTGACCCCGCTCGGGTGCGGCGTAGAAGCCACCTGGACCAACATCCTCGCGTCAAAGAGCGGTGCGCAGCGCATCGACGACTTTCAGGTCGACGATATCGCCTGCCAGATCGCGCACCGCGTGCCCCTCGGCGACTACGCCGACGGGAAGTTCAATGCCGACGAATGGATGGACACCAAGGATCAGCGCAAGGTTGATCCGTTCATCATCTATGCGATGGCGGCGGCCAAGCAGGCCATCGACGAAGCGGGCGTCGAGCCAAAGACGAAGGACGAAGCCGAACGCACCGGCGTGCTGATCGGCTCGGGCATCGGTGGGCTCGGCGGGATTTACGAAACTTCCGTGATCCTCCACGAGAAGGGGCCGCGCCGGATCAGCCCGTTCTTTATTCCGGGCCGCCTGATCAATCTCGCCTCCGGCTACGTCTCGATCCGTTTCGGCCTCAAGGGGCCGAACCATTCGGTCGTGACGGCCTGCTCGACCGGCGCGCATGCCATCGGCGATTCGTGGCGGCTGATCGCCATGGGCGATGCCGACGTGATGGTCGCCGGCGGAACCGAGAGCTGCGTTAACCGCATTGCGCTCGCGGGCTTTGCGGCCTGCCGTGCGCTCTCGACTGGTTTCAACGATCGCCCGACCGAGGCATCGCGCCCTTACGACAAGGACCGCGATGGCTTTGTGATGGGCGAGGGCGCGGGCGTGGTCGTGCTCGAAGAGTACGAGCGGGCCAAGGCGCGCGGCGCTAAGATCTACGGCGAGCTGGTGGGCTATGGCCTCAGCGGCGACGCTTTCCACATCACCGCGCCGTCGGAAGATGGCGACGGCGGGTTCCGCTGCATGCAGGCGGCGGTCAAGCGCGCGGGCATCTCGGCCAGCGATATCGACTACATCAACGCGCACGGCACCTCGACGCCGCTTGGCGACGAAATCGAACTCGGCTCGGTGACGCGGCTGCTGGGCGATCACGCGGCGGACGCGGCCATGAGCTCGACCAAGTCGGCGATCGGGCATCTGCTCGGCGCCGCGGGCTCGGTCGAAGCGATTTTTGCTTTGATGGCCATGCGCGACAATGTTGCGCCGCCCACGCTCAACCTCGAGAATCCGTCGGTCGAGACGGTGATCAACCTGGTGCCCAAGGTGCCGGTGAAGAAAGAGATCAACGTCGCGCTGTCGAACTCCTTCGGGTTCGGTGGGACCAATGCGTCGTTGATTTTCCGGAAGGTGGCGTAAGCCACCAGACTTTCCTCGCGGCCACACAAAGAGCCGATTGCAACACCATCGGCGTCCTTGTTTTGCCCGCTTCCTTAGGGCAAATGCTGGCCACGTTGCCGTATCGAGGGGGAGATATCCTTGGCCCGCAAAAAGCGTAGATCAAGCGCGCTCGCTCTCCTTAACGGCATGCTCACGCTGCTGGTGATCGGGATCATCGCGCTGGGTGGCGTCGCCTACTGGGGCATCACCCAATACTACGCCGACGGGCCGAAAGAGGCTGAGGCAGCATTCCTGATTCCCAAGGATTCGACGCTGCGCGGTCTGGCATCAAGCCGGGCCAGTACATGATCCCGGCCAAGGCCTCGACCGCTGACATCGTGCGCATCCTGACGACGACCAAGCCGCAGGAATTCTTCGTCAACGTGATCCCCGGCGAGACCTCATGGCAGGTCGCGGAGCGGCTCAACGACCCCGCGCAGTCGCTGTCGGGTGCGCCGGTTCCGGTGCCGGCAGAGGGCAGCCTCCTCGCCGAGCGGCACGATTTCTTCCCCGGCGACAGCCGCGAGGAGCTGGTCGAGTCGATGACCGCCAAGATGAAGGCCAAGGTCGCCGAAATCTGGGAAGGCCGTGATCCGGCGATCAACGATGTGATCAAATCGCCCGAGCAGATGGTGATCCTCGCGTCGCTGGTCGAAAAGGAAACGGGCGTCGAGAGCGAACGACCGCAGGTGTCGTCGGTGTTCATCAACCGGCTCAAAAAGAACATGCGGCTCCAGACCGATCCGTCGGTGATCTACGGCATCACCATGGGGCAGGGCCCGCTCGGCCGTGGCCTGACCCGGTCGGAACTGAACGAGAAGACGCCCTACAACACGTACCAGATCGATGGGCTGCCGCCCGGCCCGATCGCCAATCCGGGCGAGGCGGCGCTGATGGCGGTCGCGCATCCGGCGCAGACGAACTATCTCTACTTCGTTGCCAAGGGCACCGATCCGAGCGACGGGCATCTGTTCGCCGCGACCTATGCCGAACACCGCAAGAACGTCGCTCTCTACCGCAAGGCGGAGGACGAGGCCGCGCGCGAAGAGCTGGAAGCCAAGGAAGCCGCCGAAGGCGGAGACACGACCCAATAATTGGTGTATCCGGCTCGCCATGGCTGACGCCTTGTCGAGCATGACCGGATATGCACGCGCCCACGGCGCCGTGCCCGGCATCAGCTTTTCGGTCGAGATCAAGAGCGTGAACGCACGCGGGCTCGATGTCCGCATGCGCATGACGCCGGGCTATGACGTGCTCGAGGCCGAAATCCGGCGCCGGATCGGCAAAGCCCTGTCGCGCGGCTCGGTGACCGTCAATCTCAACGTCGATCGCGAGGGGGAAGGCGGCCGGGTGGTGGTGAACCACGAGGCGCTGAGCGCTGTGCTCGGTGCGCTGCGCGAGATCGGCGACAAGGTCGATGCGCGCAAGCCCACCCTCGACGGCATCCTGGGGCTCAAAGGCGTGCTCGAACAGCACGACGCGCCGCTCGACGCCGATGCCGAAGACCGGCTGCACGCCGCGGTCTACGAGGCCGTCGACAAGGCGCTGGCCGACCTCAAACTGTCGCGCAAGGCCGAGGGCGTGCATCTTGGCGAGATCCTCGGCGGGCAGGTCAACGAGATCGCGCGGCTGCGTGATCTTGCGGCGGCGCATCCGACACGGAGCCGCGACGTCGTGCTGGCGCGGTTGAAAGAACAGATCGCCGATCTGCTGAGCGCCAATGGCGGTCTCAACGAAGACCGGCTGGCGCAGGAAGCCCTGCTGCTCGCGACCAAGGCCGATATCCGCGAAGAGCTCGACCGCCTGCAGGCGCATGTTGCGTCCGCCCGGGCACTGCTGGCGGAGGGTGGCTCGGTGGGGCGAAAACTCGACTTCCTGTCGCAGGAATTCAACCGTGAAGCCAATACGCTTTGCTCGAAATCGAATGCAGTGGACCTGACCGCGATTGGCCTCGACCTCAAGGCCGTCATCGATCAGTTTCGCGAGCAGGTGCAGAACCTGGAGTAGCCGTGGCGGAGCTGGCGCGCCGTGGAGTGATGATGGTATTGGCCTCGCCTTCGGGGGCGGGCAAATCGTCCATATCGCGCGCGATCTTCGCGCAGGACCCCAGCATCTCGCTGTCGGTGTCGGTGACCACGCGCGCCAAGCGAACCGATGAGCTCGAAGGGCGCGACTACCACTTCATCGATGTAGCGACGTTCCAGAAGATGCGCGACGCCGGCGAGCTGCTCGAGAGCGCCGAGGTGCACGGCAATTTCTACGGCACGCCCCGGGCGCGCGTCGAAGAGAAGCTGAGCCAGGGCCGCGATATCCTGTTCGACATCGACTATCAGGGCACGCTGCAGCTGCTCGAGAAGGTGCGTGACGACATGGTCACGATCTTCATCCTGCCGCCCTCGATCCGGGAGCTGCGCAAGCGCCTCGAACGGCGCGCGCAGGACAGTAAGGGCACCATCGAGAAGCGCCTGCGCAATGCGCGCATCGAGATGGACCATTTCGACGAGTACGACTACGTGCTGGTCAACCGCGACCTCGAAGAATCCGTGCAGCGGGTCCGCACGATCCTTGCGGCGGCCCGGCTTGAACGGGACCGTTACAAAGGGCTAACTTCCTTCGTGCGGCGCCTGCAAAAGCAGATCGACAGCCTCTAGCTCATCATGCTCCAGACGTCCTTCAACGATCCGAACGAATTCGCCGTCGCGACGCCTGCAGGCAGCCTCGCGTCATTCGATGCGAGCACGCTGCCCGTCGCCCATAGCCTATGGATCGGCGACAAGCTGCCGGCGCTCGCCCAGGCGTGCCTGCGCTCGATGCTGCGCGTGGGGCACAAGGTGGTGCTGCACACCTATGGCCCGGTGTCGGGAGTGCCGCAGGGCGTCGAGATCGCCGATGCCGAGGAGACCATCCCAGCCGCCGAGATCACGCGCCATCGCCGCACCGGCAGCTACGCGCTGTTCTCGGACCTGTTTCGCTTCCGCCTGCTCGAGCGCGGCGCCGACATGTGGGTCGACTGCGATATCTACTGCCTGAAGCCGATCCCGCGCGCGCAGTATCTGTTCGGCTGGGAGCACAAGCGGTCGATCAACTGCTCGGTGCTGTCGCTGCCGGCGGGGTCGCCCTTGCTCAAGGACCTTCTGCAGTTTGCGCGCAAGCCCGACATTCCGCCGTGGTTCGGCCCGCACCAGAAGCTGTGGTTTGGCATCCTGCGCGCGCTCGGCTGGCTGGGTGGCGCGGAGGATCTGCCCTGGGGCAGCATCGGGCCGGCGGCACTGACCTATTTCGCACGACTGCATGACAAGGCGCACCTTGCGCTGCCCGCGGCGGTGCTGTCGCCGATCGAGTATTTCCGCACGCAGCGGCTGCTCAATCCGTCGGTGCGGCTGACCGATATCGTCACCGACGAGACGGTCTGCATCCATTTGTTCTCGCATATCCTCGACCGCCACCGGAGCGACGTTCCGGCGACGTCGCCGCTGGGCCAAATCCTCGCCAGCTAACGCAGGGCTTTCGCCATGGCGAGGAAAGCGTCGATGGGAAGCGTCTCGGCGCGCTCGTCGCCCTTCAGGCCCGCCGCGGCGAGAAGCCTTTCCACTGGAACGCCGGTCGACTTGAGGCTCTGGCGGACCATCTTGCGACGCTGCCCGAACGCGGCACGAGTGACGGCTTCGAGATCGCGCACGCGAACGTCCGGTGCGACCGGCTTCGGCACGAGGTGCACGACAGCCGACGTGACGTTCGGTGGCGGCGTGAAATTCTCGCGGCCCACATTGAACGCGATGCGCGCATCGGTGCGCCAGCCACAGAGCACGCCGAGCCGCCCGTACTGGTCGTCGCCGGGCTTGGCGACGATGCGCTCGGCGACTTCGCGCTGGAACATCAATGTCAGCGACTGAAAGAACGGCGGCCACGGATCGGTGGTCAGCCAACCCACCAGCAGTTCGGTGCCGATATTGTAGGGCAGGTTCGCGACGATCCGCGTCGGGCCATCGGCGAGGGCGGCATAGTCGGTGGTCATCGCATCGCCGGAGATGACGCTAAGGCGACCGGGATAAGCGGCTTCGATCTCGGCAAGGGCGGGCAGGGCGCGTTCATCGCGCTCGATGGCGATGACCTTCTTCGCGCCCTCCGCGAGCAGTGCGCGCGTCAGTCCGCCGGGACCGGGACCGACTTCGATGACGGTGCTGTCGGCGAGCGGCCCGGCGGTGCGGGCGATGCGGCTCGTGAGGTTGAGATCGAGCAGGAAATTCTGGCCGAGCTGCTTTTTTGCGCTGAGGCCGTGCCGCGCAATGACGTCGCGCAACGGGGGAAGGCTGTCGATCTGCATGCTCTCGCTTAGCGCCGCTGCCGGGCTGCGTCGATAGGTGTTGACCTTGCCATGGTGGGAAGGTCTAGGAGGGCATGGTCAGAAGGAGTTTGACCATGACCAGATTCTCGCTTGTTGCCCTGATCCTCGCCGCGTCGGCCATGCCGGCCCTAGCCGTCGAACTGCCGCCCGTCTGCCTCGCCAATGCGGGGCACGCGATGCACGACATGGGCTCCGGCGGCGGCATGGATATGGGGGCCGACCAGGCACACACGGACCTCATGGCCGGAATGGACAAGATGAACGCCGACATGATGGCCGGCGGAACCGCCAGCGACATCGATATTGCCTTCATCTGCTCTATGATCCCGCATCACCAGGGCGCCATCGACATGGCGAAAGCCGAGCTCGCCCACGGCGACGACCCCTTCGCACGCGAACTGGCACAGAAGGTCATCGACGCCCAGGAAGCCGAGATTGCCCAGATGCTGGACTGGCTGGCCAAGCAGCCGGGGTAATCACGCCGTCAGCGTATCGGCGAGGCGGATTGCGGCAAGCATCGAATTGGACGATCCATTGCCGGTGCCGGCATAGTCGAACGCCGTTCCATGATCGGGCGAGGTGCGCACGATCGGCAGCCCCAGCGTGATGTTGACGGCGTCGTCAAAGGCTACAGTCTTGATCGGGATCAGCGCCTGGTCGTGATAGGCGGTGATCACGGCGTCGTACTTCTCCCAGTTCGGCTGGTGGAAGGCCGTGTCGGCGGAGAAGGGGCCGTCGATCCGCATGCCGCTGTTCTTGAGGTCGAGGACGGCGGGGACGATGATGTCGTTCTCCTCCGTCCCGATCGCACCGCCCTCGCCGGCGTGTGGATTGAGGCCGGTGATGGCAAGGCGTGGCTCGTCGATGCCGAAGCGTGTGCGAAGGTCGTGTTCGACGATCTGCGCCGTCTCGCGGATCAGCTTGGCCGTGATCAGGTCAGGCACCGCGCGCAGCGGCACGTGGATGGTCAGCGGCACGACGCGGAACTTGCCGTGCGCCAGCATCATCACGGGCTGCGGCACCGATGGGCCATTGGCGCAGAGCGACGCGAGGTATTCCGTGTGCCCGGGATATTTGAAGCCGGCCGTGTAGAGCGCGGCCTTGTGGATGGGCCCGGTGACGACGGCCCGGCAGTGGCCGCTGAGCGTCTCGTTGACGGCAGCGCGGATCGACTCGATCACCACCTTGCCCGACAGCGGACTGGTGTCGCCCGGCTTGTCCGGCACGAGGCCATCGACATGAAACACAGGGAGGGCCACCGGAAACTCGCCGGTGGCGTTGTCGATAGTGGTCTGGGCGAAGTTGATGTTGAGATTCAGTCGGCGCGCACGGGCGGCAAGGAAGGCCAGATTGCCGAAAACGATGAAGGGCGGAAGGTTGAGTTCCGCCCTTTCGTCATAAAGCTTGAGAATGAGATCGGGCCCGATGCCGGCGGGCTCGCCCATGCTGATGGCAATAGGGGCGAGCTCAGCCATGCTTATCCGCGCACGATCTGGGCTTTGGCCTTGAGTTCGGCCAGGTACTTGTCCGCTTCCTTCTGCACGCCCTTGTTGCCGGTCTCCTGACGGATGGTGTTGGCGACGAAAGTCGTATCCTCGGAGGTCTCCTTCGCGCAGACGGCGAGCATCGAGACGCCGGCTTCCACGACGCGCGGCTTGGTGATGCCACCGACATTGAGCTTGGCGAGTTCGTCGGCAATCGCGTCGGGGAACTGCGTGGCATGGCGGCGGCCAAGGTCGCGGACCGCGGCGTCGGTGTAGGACAGCGAAAGGTCCACCGCCGTGTCGCAGCCGCGGAAGCTCTTCTTGTACTGGTTGGCCTCGGCCGTGCGCTTGCTCGCCTTGCCACCGAGGAAGAGGACTTCCTTGAGCACGTAGTCGAAGCTGTTTGACGCGGTGAGCTTGGCTTTGGCTTCGGCGTCGATCTCGGCTTCCGACATCTGGACGCGCGAGCTGACGACGCTTTGCACGACCTGTGCCCAGGCGATGTTGGCCCGCAGCCGATCGCGGAACGTCGACATCGGCACGCCGTTGTCGGTGAGGATCTTGTTGAGGTTGGTGGGCGAAATCTTGATCTGTCGCGCCACGTCGAGAACCGCGCTGTCGATCTGGGCCTCGGTCACCTTGATGCCGAGCCGGTCGGCCTCCTGCATCTGCAGTGCCTCATCGACCAGTTCGTTGATGGCATTGTTGCGGTTGTTCTTGCCCTCGATCTTGTGAAGGGCAAGTCGCTGCGCCACCTGAACGTCGGTGATCACCCGTCCATTGACCGTGACGAGTGCGCTTGCCGCCACGGCGGGAAACGCCGAGACCGCAAGGGTGAAAGCCAACAGCATTGCGCTCAGAACGCGAAGCATCTTTGTCGTCTGCCTATCTTGGAAAGCCCGCGGCTTTCTCGCCGAAAATTGCGGCTGAAATCGGTGCGTCAAAAGGCGATCTGACCACTGGGGTCCTTAAGGTTGAACTTGAAACCGAAACCCCAACTGCTGGGGGAGAAATTGAGATTGCCGCCGAGAACCAGATATCCGTCGTCGTAGGTAACACCGGTCGAGGCATTGACCCAAGTGTTCGATCCCAGGTCCCACGTCAGGCCGCCATTCACGGTGTAATAGTCGTACATCGTCAGGCTCGCGCGCGTGGCGATCTCGTGCTGATCGGCAACGGTGCCCAGCGCCGGATCGGCGGCAACATAGATGTAGTCCGCGCCGACGGTGAACCATTCATCGGGCGGTGCATAGTCGACGCCAAGCCCGGCGCGCGTGACGCCCCAAACCGACGGATCGACCTGAATCTTGGCGGCGCCCGTGAGACCGCCCGAGAAGCCGCCGCGCGCGCTGCCCACGAAATAGGAGGCCGGCGCCCCAAGTCCAGTATGGGTGCCGACCTGCACCTGGTCGGTGATCCCAAGACTATTGGTGCCGGCGAGGAAGAAGGACTGGCCGGCGACGAGGTCGAGCCAGCTGCCGTCGGAGAAGCTGCCCAGATAGTGCCCGCCGATATTGGCGCGCAGCCCCGTCTCCTGCCGGTCGATGCCGGAGAAGCGGTTGTAGGAGAACAGGTTCGAGGTATCGAAGACAAAGCTGTGTGCATCGTCGTTGGTGATGCCGACATTTGTCTCGTTCGAGCCGCGATAGACGATCTGCGCGATGGGCTCGATCAGGTGGCTGTCGGCGCCGTTGAACGCCATCATCGGGTAACGCAGGTCGATGGCAGCAATCGGCGTCGCCGAAAACAGCAGCGCGTCGGGCGGCATGGCCGGCGCAAGATAGCCGTCATAGCTCGAAATATCGGCGCGAAGGCCGAGATACGGTGTCGCTGCCAGTCCGCCGGGGAGGATGTACTGGTTCTCCCACGCGCCCTCGAGCATGCCGTGCAGCTTGGTGCCTTCGTAGCCGTAGGCATAGGGGACGCCGTTGGACACGCCCATCTGGTCGGCGAGCCGATGCACGCCAAGCAGCTCGCCGTTGAGGTGGATGCGACCCCAGCCGGGTTCGAGGTCCTGGACATGCTCGACTTCGATCCGGGGCAGGTTCATGCCCTGCTGGTCGTCGTCGCTGGGGAAGTAGTCCCCGAGGCGGTTGAAGCGCTGGATACGCGCATCGATCCAGGTGTCGCTGGTCAGATGGGTGGCATAGACCTGATTGGCCGAGCTTTCGGCTTCGGTCAGTTCGTAGTCAACGAGATAGGCATTGTCGGTGAAGGCCGAGTAGGACCAGCCGACATTCCAGTCCTTGACCGGAACGAAGTTGCCCGCGGTCTGGATCGCGCCGCGCCAGGTACGGTCACCCGGCTTGCCGGCGAAGGCGGACGGGTCGAGCTGGTAGAGGCCCGACGCCTTCACGTTGATTACGCCGTCGAGCTCGGGCACGCGCCAGGTGAGGTCGCCGAGAGCGAGCAGGCCCTGTCGGCTCATCAGCGTGGGGCTGAGCAACAGGTCGGCATTGTCGCCAACGGGCACGAAATAGTTGATCGTCAGCTGGGCACCGCGCGTGTCCGAATAGTCGACGGACGGCATGCGCAGGCCCGTGGCGCGGGGCTGCGACGGATCGGGCACCCAGAACCAGGGCAGCCACGCGACGGGAACGCCGAGCAGTTCGAGCGACGGCTGTTCGAGAGTGACCGAAGCGTTGTCGCGGTCGTAGATCAGGCGCGCGGCCTTCACCTTCCAGCCCACCCGCCGGCCCTTGCTGTCGATGCACAGTCCGCAAGGCGTGTAGGACGCTTCGGTCAGGATCGAGACCAGCTCGGCGGCGTACTCGACGCTGCCCGCCTCGACGCGGGCGCCATCGGCGGTGGTGAGCGTGAGAGTCTTGAGAAAGGCCTTCTTGCTTTCCCCGGTGATCTCGACGCTGTCCATCTTGTAGATCGTGCCGGACGCGTCGGTGATCTCGACACCGCCGACGGCTTTGAGCTCGCCGGTCGTTTGGTTGTACTCGATCCGTTCGGCCCGAACGACCGTCTTGCCCAGCGACAGGATCACGCCGCCTTCGGCAGAGATCACCGTCGAGGCGGCGTCGTAGGTCAGTCGGTCCGCTTCCACCGCGGCAGAGCCGCCCGGGGCGAGCGCGATGTCGAAGAAGCCGGCCGGCATCAGGGCGGCGGTAGCAGGCGTCGACAGCGAAAGCGCCAGCAGGAATCCCGCCAGAACGCAGGCCGTAATCGGTCGCGGCAGCTTCCCGGCAAAGGCTGGTGGGCGGGAATTCATTACGCTCGCCCGTCTTCCTTGTAGAGCAGCACTGTCAAACCAATAACGATGGCCACAAAAGCTGGCCCTGCGGCAGCAAATGTGGGGTCCAATACTCCGGCATAACCTGATCGATACGCCAGCTCGGTGACGACATAGACCATAAATCCCAGCAGGACGCCATAAACGGCTGCCGCACCATACTTATTTGTCCTTCGATAACCTGACGTAAAAGCGAAGGCCATGAGCACGGAGCCGACGAACAGGGCCGGGACAGCCAAGAGCCTCAAAAGACTGGTCAATGCGGACGCGCGCAGCGTCGGATCGGCGACGTTTTGAGAGACAATGTTAACCAACTCGGCAAAAGTCAGTTCGCCGGCCGAGCTGACGCGCAGGCGCATGTCACCGGCGGTTGTTGCCGTGGCGACACGGTATTGCGCGATCGTCTCCGGCGCGGCGCCGACTCGATAGAGCGTTGCGTCCGAGAGCTCCCAGGCGCCATCGACCAGACGCGCCGCCGGTGCCCGAATCTGCAGCCGGTTCGAAACGTCGGTGAAGAAGATGGAGACATCTTCGAGAATCGAGCCCTGCTGCCGGGTCCGCTCGCCGTGCAGGATGAAGTTGCCGTCGGCTCCCTGTTGCTCGACCCAGACTTCAGTCGACCGCTCGGCTGTGGGCAGTTGGCGCGTGGCCAGGATCGCAGCGGAGTCGCCGACAAACGCCACGAAGGCGCCGAGGCCCAGCGCGATCAGGATCGGCAGCCGCAGGATGCGCCAGATCGACATGCCGGCGGATTTGATGATCGTCAGCTCGCGCCGCGACTGCAGGTCCAGCACCGCCAGAATCGTGCCGACGAGCAGCATCTGCGCCGACAGCGTGAGAACGACGCGAGACGCGCTGACAGTGATGCCCCAAAAGCCGAGCAAGGGTCCGCCAACTTCCGCGAGCGCATTGAACTTTCCGGCATCGAGCGAGTCGATGAGGCAGAAGAGGCCGAAGAAGACCGCCACCGTCATGCCGATGCGGGAGAGCAGGCGGCGCGCAATCACCCAGTCCATCCGGGTCATGCCGCCCTCGGGAGTCGGAGCGGAACGAAGAGGCGGAGGCGGAGCGCGAGGATCAGCAGCGAGAACAGCGCAATGAAGATCGGCCCGGCGGCGACCCGCCACGGTTCGGCGATCGGGACGTAGCCGAAGACCACGCGTTCGAGGAACACAATCAGGAGGACCGATAACTCCATCGGCGGTGCAAAGCGGCGGCGCCTGCCCGTGGGGAACGAGGCGATCGCCGCCGCCGACAGGCAGATCGAAAAGACCCGCAGGCCTTCCGTCACACGGCGGACGATCGTGTCGAGCTGCGAGGGCGTAAGCCCGCCCGCGGTCTCGGCCTGGCTCAACATGTCGAGCGTTGTGGTTGCGGAAGCGGAAGTACCGCCGCCGATCGGCACGTTCAGCCCATCGAGCGACAGGTCGTAACGGGAGAACGCGATTTCGCTGAGCACACCGTCCGGACCGAGCTGGTGCAGGGTCCCGTCGAACAGGCGCACGAGGTAGCCCTGATCGTCGAGGATGATGACCGCCCGGTCCGCGAAGTAGGTCTTCTGCTTGAGCGGATCGCGGGTGTCGTCGCCGAAGAAGTCCGTGATGTTTCCCTGAGCATCGCGCGACCCGATACGGAATGTGACGGCGTCGCTGATGCCGGTGAAGCGCTCGGGGATCATTGTCCGCGACACGAGATCGGCGGCGATGCTGGCGGACCACTCGTTGATGGCGCGCCAGCTGCGCGGCTCGATGAGGTTAGTGAAGGTGACGACCACGAGCGCGCCGCCGATCGTATAGAGCAGCACCGCCCGCATCAGCGCGCCGGTCAGCTTGCTCACATGGATGACCTGGAGCTCCGACCGGTCCTGCAGGCCCCGCAGCCCGCGGCCGATCCCGATTCCCAGGCATACCGGGATGATGATGCTGACCGTCGTTGCCGTGGCCAGCGCCGAATGCCCGAGCAGCGCGAAGATGCTCTGCCCACGCTCGGTCACGAGCTGCAGGTTCCGCAGGACCTGGAACAGGTAAAGCAGGCTGACCGCCGTGCCCAGAATGGCCACCGCATCCAACGTGAAAAGCTTGAGCAGATAGCGGCTTAGGCGAGACATTGGCCGCGCCACTTGAGGCTGTTGATCGTCAAACCCCGTCCGTTCGTCCCCCAGTTGCGAAGTCTGGTGACGTTCCGCGGCGATAGCAAGGAAAAGGCACCGGGATTGACGCAATGGGGCAAGACCTGTTGCTTCTGCGCATGTCCCAGAATCTGACCATCCGAACTGCCCCTCTGCCGCTCACCGCCGCCGGGCTCATCGTCCTTTACGCCGGCGAAGGCATGCCGCCTCGTGGCGCAGCGGCGGAGGTGTGGGCGCTCACCGGGCTCGATTTCGACCGGGTGTCGAGCAGCATTGGCTTCAAGGGCAGACCGGGGCAGGCGATCGATATCGCCGGACCGAACGGGCTCGAGGCCAAGCGCCTCCTGGTCCTCGGCGCTGGGAAGATGGATCCCGGCAAACCGGCCTCGGGCGCCGCCTGGGCGGACCGCGGCGGCTCGCTGGCCGCCAAGATCATGGGCCTCGCGGCCGGAAATGTGAGCGTGGTGCTCGAGGGGCACGAGGCAACGCCGGGCATGGTGGCGGAACTGGCGGCAGGCCTGCGGCTCAGGCACTACAAGTTCGACAAGTACAAAAGCCGCAAGAAGGACGATGAGGGCGATAGCGAGCTGGTCGTGACGCTCCACGTGACCGACCCGGCCGCGGCCGCTGCGGCCATCGCCGCGCGCATGCCCGCGGTCGAGGGGCAAGTGCTGGCGCGCGACCTGATCAACGAGCCGCCCAACGTGCTGGGCACCGTCGAGTTCGCCGAGCGCGCCGCGGCGCTGTCCTCGCTCGGCGTTGCGATCGAGGTGCTGGGGCAGGAAGAACTCGAAGCCCTCAAGATGTACTCGATGCTGTCGGTCTCGCAGGGCTCCGTGCGGCCACCGCGTCTCGTGGTCATGCGGTGGAACGGCGGCGACCCTGGGACTGCGCCTGTCGCCTTCATCGGCAAGGGCGTCGTGTTCGATTCCGGCGGCATCTCGATCAAGCCCGCCGCCAACATGGAAGACATGAAGGGCGACATGGGTGGTGCCGCTGCGGTGACGGGGCTGATGCATGCGCTGGCGAGCCGCAAGGCGAAAGCGAATGTCGTGGGCATCATCGGCATCGTCGAGAACATGCCCAGCGGCAGCGCGATGCGACCGGGCGATATCGTCCGCGCGGCGTCGGGAGTCACCATCGAGATCGTCAACACCGACGCGGAAGGCCGTCTCGTTCTCGCCGATGCGCTCTGGTACGCGCAGGAAAAGTTCAAGCCGACAGCGATGGTCGACCTCGCGACGCTCACCGGCGCCATCGGCGTGGCGCTGGGCAGCGACCATGCCGGGTTGTTCTCGAACTCCGACGACCTCGCGACCAAGCTCGTCGCGGCGGGCATCGAGACGGGCGAAAAACTCTGGCGCATGCCGATGGGCCCGGCCTACGACAAGCTCATCGAGAGCCGCTTCGCCGATATCAAGAACTCGGGCGGCCGGCTCGCCGGATCCGTGACGGCCGCGCAGTTTCTCGCGCGCTTTGTCGATGGCACGCCCTGGGCTCACCTCGATATCGCAGGCGTGGCCCTCAACAGTCCCGCCAGCGAAACCAATGCCGGATGGGCCTCGGGCTTCGGCGTTGCGCTGCTCGATCGCTTCGTGCGCGACGCGTACGAGAAATGACCGAAGTCCTGTTCTATCACCTCGAGTCGCAGCCACTCGAACGCGTATTGCCGACGCTGCTGGAAAAGACCCTGGAACGCGGCTGGCGCGCGGTGGTCGAAACCTCGAGCCGCGAACGCGCCGCGGCGCTCGACGCGATGCTCTGGACCTACCGCGACGAGAGCTTCCTGCCGCACGGTATTGCGGGCGACGAGAGCGACCCGCACCAACCTGTGCTGATTGCTATGGATGACGGCAATGCCAACGCCGCCAATGTCCGCTTTTTCGTCGACCGCACGGTGCCGCAGTCGGGCGAAGGGTACGAGCGCATCGTCTATCTGTTCTCGGGCCACGACCCCGACGCGGTGACGGAAGCGCGCATCGCATGGCGCACGCTGCTCGAGGGCAACACGCTCACCTACTGGCAGCAGGACGAAGGCGGCCGCTGGGTGAAGAAGGCGACCGGTTGAGGCCGCGATTGCCTTTCGTCGGCCGTGGGCTACGGTGCCTCAAAGGGAAACGCTCATGCCGCGCTGGTTGAGGATATTTCTGATCGTCATCGTTGTGCTCGGAGTCGTGGGCGGCGGCGCGTACTACTGGTTCATCGGCGACGGCAACCCACCATCGAACGTCGAGCCCTTCGGCTTCGATCTTGCTGCAGTACGCGCCAGGGCGGATGAGCTGCCGGGCGGTAAGGCGAGCGACATCGAGGTCGAGAAGGTCGCCTCCTTCAACTTTCCGGCGGTCGCGGCCGTTGGCGGCGACAGCTGGAGCATGGTTCCAATGGCGGCGTTCTCCTACCGCCTTGTGCTGCCGACCGACACGATCGTGATCGACACGGCATTCACCGCGGAGATGGGAGCCAGCCTCGGGGCGCAGATCGACGACGACGCCTACGCCCGGATGGACGCAGCGATGGCGGAGGCGAACCAGATCGTCGTGACGCACGAACACCCCGATCATATCGGCGGCATCATCGCCTACAGCGATCCACAGGCGATTGCGCGAGCGATACGGCTCAACAAGGAACAGCTCGAGAGCCTGCCGCGCTATGGCCTTAAGTGGCCCGCGCAGTTGAGCGACTACGCGCCGATCGACTACACCGACATGATCGCGATCGCGCCGGGCGTCGTGCTGATCCGCGCGCCGGGTCACACGCCGGGCAGCCAGATGGTCTATGTGAAGCGCGAGGACGGGCGCGAACTGCTGTTCATCGGCGACATCGGCTGGAGCCTCCGCAATGTCGAGACCGGCAAGGGTCGCCCGCGGCTGCTCAGCCAGTTTATGCTCAACGAAGATCGCGACGAGGTATTTGCCGAACTCGCGATGCTCAAGGCGCTGCACGCGGCCGAACCCAACCTGCTGATCGTGCCGGGGCACGATGTGGCCGCCGTGGATGCGCTGGTCGCGAGCGGCGCGATGAGCAGCTCGTTCAAGCCTTAGGCGGTTCCCAGCCGGGCGGTGCAAGTTCGAAGTGCTCGAACGCGATGCCAGTGCGAGCGGTTGCCCGCTTCGAGCAGGAAGTAGATGAGCGTCGAATGCGCGCGGCCACCCGACGCCTTGTCGACGAACGTCTGGCGATACCAGCCGCCCTCGGGATGCCGCTCGAGATCGAGGAGCGCGATGATTTCGGCGGCGGTCATGCGCGCTCCGCGGCTTCGAGTTCTTCGCTGAGCGTGAGCCAGCGCTCTTCGGTCGTGGCGAGGTCAGCGGCGAAGCGGGCCTTGTCCTTGCCGAGCAGGATCACGCGCTCGGGCGCGCCGTCATAGACCTTGGGATCGGCGAGGATAGCTTCGATCTTTTCGAGCTCGGTGCGGAGACGTACCAGCTTCTGCTCGGCCTCCTTGATCGATTTGCGCAGCGGCGCGACTTCGAGGCGCCTGGCCGCGCTATCCTGCCGCGCCGCTTTCTTATCGAGGACCGGCGCGGGGGCAGGGGCGCCCTTCTGAGGCTTTTCTTTGCCCGACGTCAGCATGCGCTGGTAGCTGTCGAGGTCTTCGTCGAACTCCTCGATGGTGCCGTTCTGCGCGATCCAGAGCTTGTCGACGGTGGACTCGATGAGGTGTCGGTCGTGCGAAATGATCAGCACCGCGCCCGTGTAGTCGTTGAGCGCCTCGACCAGCGCGTCGCGGCTGTCGATGTCGAGATGGTTGGTCGGCTCGTCGAGGATGAGCATGCCGGGCCCGCCGAAGGTGATGAGGCCGAGCAGCAGGCGCGCGCGCTCGCCGCCGCTCAAATTCTTGACCAGCGTGTCCATGCGCGAGGTGGTGAGGCCCATCTGCGCGATGCGCGAGCGGCGCTTGGCCTCGGTGTCATATGGCATCAGCGCGATGATGTGCTCGAGCGGCGTCTGCTCGGGCTTGAGCTTGTCCATCTGGTGCTGCGCGAAGTAGGCGATCTCGAGGCCCTTGCTCCGTCGCGTCTCGCCGCCCATCGGCTTGAGGTCACCGGCGAGCAGTTTCGCGAAGGTCGACTTGCCGTTGCCGTTGACGCCGACCAGCGCGATGCGGTCGTCCGGGTCGATGCGGTTGGTGATGTGACGCAGCACCACCTTGTCGCCATAGCCGACCGAGACGTTGTCAAACGTCATCATCGGGGCGGCAGGAATCTTCTTGGGATTCTGAAACTGGAACGGCGCTGCATATTCGTCGAACAGCGCGGCGGGCGGCTTCAGCTTCTGGATCATCTTGACGCGCGCCTGCGCCTGCTTGGCCTTGGTCGCCTTCGCCTTGAAGCGATCGACGAAGCTCTGAAGGTGCGCAGTCTGCTCCAGCGTGCGTTCGCGCGCCTTGTTGTTGAGCTCCATCTGCATGCGGCGCGTTTCTTCGAACGTGTCGTAGCCGCCCTTGTACAAAGTCAGCTTGCCGCGCTCGAGATGGACGATCGAGGTCACCGCCTTGTTGAGCAGGTCACGATCGTGGCTGATCATGAATACCGTGTAGGGGTAGGTCGCGAGATACTTCTCGAGCCACAGCGTGCCTTCGAGATCGAGATAGTTGGTCGGCTCGTCGAGCAGCAGCAAATCGGGCTGGCTGAACAGCACGCCGGCTAGCGCCACGCGCATGCGCCAGCCACCTGACAGCTCAGACGTCGGCGCCAGCTGCCGGTCCTGCTCGAAACCCAGCCCCTTGAGGATTGTTGCGGCGCGGGCCTCGGCCGTGTGCGCGTCGATGTCGGCTAGGCGCATGTGGATATCGGAGATGCGGTGCGCGTCGGTTGCGGTCTCCGCTTCGGCGAGGAGCGCGGCGCGCTCGCTGTCCGCCGCCATCACCGTTTCGAGCACGCTGAGTTCGGTGGCCGGCGCCTCCTGTGCCACGCCGCCGATGCGGGCGCGCCGGTTGACCTCGATGGTCCCGGCATCGAGCGCGATCTGCCCCTGGATCAGCTTGAACAGCGTGGTCTTGCCCGACCCGTTCTTGCCCACGAACCCCGCCTTGGCCCCATCGGGCAGCACAAAGGACGCACCCTCAAACAGCGGGCGGCCCTGAATGCGATAGGTGAGGTTGGCGACGGTGAGCATGATGTGCGGGGATATAGACGCTTGCCAGCACCGCGCAAGCTTGCTGCTGGCGCCGTTGCCTGCGTCTTGCGCCAGTCATCCCCTTTCGTTACAAGCCCCCACCTTTTCCGCCAGTTTCAGGACAATTGACATGGCTCTCGAGCGCACCTTCTCGATCATCAAGCCCGACGCGACCCGTCGCAACATCACCGGCAAGATCATTGCCAAGATCGAAGAAGCCGGCCTCCGCGTCGTTGCCTCCAAGCGCATCCACATGACCCGCGAGCAGGCCCAGGGCTTTTACGCGGTTCACAAGGATCGCCCGTTCTACGGCGAACTCGTCGAGCAGATGATCGCCTCGCCGGTCGTGGTGCAGGTTCTGGAAGGCGAGAACGCCATCCTCAAGTACCGCGAAGTGATGGGTGCGACGAACCCGGCCAATGCCTCGCCGGGCACCATCCGCAAAGAGTTTGCCCTCTCGGTCGGCGAGAACTCGGTCCACGGCTCGGACGCGCCGGAGACGGCCGCGCAGGAGATCAAGTTCTTCTTCACCGATGCCGAGATCGTCGGCTGACGACATTGTCGCCCAGCGCGAGTCTAGGCTAACATGTTAGGGTCGGCTCAGCCGGCCCTTTTCATTTCCGGGAACATTCGAGGGGACTCCCATGCCTTACGTCCGCATTGAGATCACTGACGGCGCGACCTACGAACAGAAGCTTCAGCTCTACAAAGAGACCACCGAGATGCTGATGCGCGTCCTCAACAAGAAGCCCGAATACACGTTCGTCGTGATCGAGGAAGTGGACAACAAGAGCTGGGGTCACATGGGCACCTCGGTCCATGAAATCCGCATGTCGCAGGCCGCCGGCGGCGCGATCCCGGCGATGGGCGAGAAGTTCAAGGGCGGCAAGGCCCCCGCCAAGAAGGCCGCCGCGAAAGCCTCGGCTCCCATCAAGCGCGGGCCGACCAAGAAGTAATGCCCGAAATCCTCGTCCACATCGTCGAGGGTCGCAGCGCCGACGCCAAGAAGGCGCTGATGAAGGACATCACCGACGCCGTGGTCAGGCACTTCAGCGTGCCGCCCGAACGCGTCGTGGTGCAGATCGTGGAGTCGCCCAGGGACAGCAAGTCCCGGGGCGGCATTCCGTTCAGCGAGATGTAGCGGCCACCGGCTGCGGCAAGCGGCGGTGCGCCCCGAAGGTAATGCCCGTAAAGAACAGGCTCGTGGCGATGAGCTCGAGCGCCGGAAGTCGTTGCGCCGACGGCGCCATCTGACCTCCCCCCTCAAGCGCCCGCAGCGGATGCGATTGCCCATTGCCAATGAAACTTGGCGCGGACCGCGATCACAGTGGCTGATCGAGCGGGAACTGAGCGACTCCGGTGTCGTTTGGTCCTCATCACCGAACCATCGAAGGAGACCGCAAAATGGCGGACGACAAGAACCTTGTGGGCGGGGCAGATCGGGCGCGTGTGGCAGGTGCCGAGGACTATGAGGTCCAGGCGTTCGCCCAGCGCCATGGCATGTCGCCCCAGGAAGTGCGCGAGATGATCGAGCGGATCGGCAATGACCGCGACGCCCTCGAACGCGAGGCGGCCAAGCTGCGCCGCCACTAGGGCCGAAATCCTTGGGGCATGGCTGACATGCGCGCCCAGCGGTTGCCGTGCGTTTCGCATGCGCCCATCTTGGTCGGCGTGAAAGGAGGCCATCATGGGTCTTATGCAAAACCTGAAAGACGCCCTCCGTAGCCGTTCGCGCGCTGAGATCGAGCTTGATTATCTCAACGGCTCCACCTCCACGGTGGACCTCGAATTGCGCCAGCGCGAGATCGATCGCGGCAAGTTCCGCCGCCGCTCGACGCCGTTCGGCTACTAGGGTACAGACAAAGCGCGGGGACGACCCTGCGCCTATTCCTTCATCTCGGACGGGACGACCCGCCAAACAGGAGAAATCCCAATGGCTTGGGTGTACCTTGTTATTGCCGGTCTGTTCGAAATTACCTGGGCGATCGGCCTCAAATATGCGGACGGCTTCACCAAGCTCGTCCCCTCGGTGATTACTGTCGCGGGCATGATCGCCAGCGTCGTCCTTCTGGGCCTAGCGCTGCGCGAGTTGCCGGTAGGCACGGGCTATGCTGTGTGGACCGGCATCGGCACTGTCGGAGCGGCAATCCTGGGGATGATTCTCTTCCAGGAGCCGGCGACGGCGATCCGACTGGGCTGCATCGCGCTGATCGTCGTGGGCATCATCGGGCTCAAATTCGCGGCCTGAGGCCGGCCAAAGCAACCTCTGCGTTGCGGCGCTACAACGGCGCCGCGACATTTTTGCAAAGGCCTCAGAAATTAATGGAACCTTTTGGGCTTTCGCATAAGCATATGCGGGCGCAGGTAAAACCAGCGCACCCAGGAGCAACCCCTCGCAATGGCAGAGCGTCGGCCAAAGCGGTTTGTTGGAAAGCAAACCATGCCCGTTCGCGTGCCCGAAGTCGCCTCAGTTCTCGCGCTGCTTCTCGTACTCCTCATCGCCAAGCAGATCCCGTTCTTCGATGGCCTGCCCATCAAGAACATCATGGGCATCATCTCGCTGTCGTTCGCGATCTTCCTGTCGCTGCGGCTGTTCCAGTTCGAACTGGCCAAAATCCGCGCGGAGTGATCCCTGGGATCACGGCTTTGAATGGCTCGCCCTGCTGACAGCGGGGCGGGGTGCAGCTAGTTTGCGTGCATGAACAAGCCCGTCGTTGCCCGCGTCGCCCGTTCGGTTTGCCCGCACGATTGTCCGTCGACCTGTGCGCTCGACGTGGACATCATCGACACGCATACGATTGGTCGCGTGCGCGGTGCCAAGGACGATCCCTACACGGCCGGCGTGATCTGCGAGAAGGTCGCGCGCTACGCCGAACGCATCCATCACCCCGACCGCCTGACCCATCCGATGCGCCGCGTCGGCAAGAAGGGCGAGGGGCGCTGGGAGCAGATCAGCTGGGACGGCGCATTCGACGAGATCATCGCCAAGTGGCTGGAGATCGAGCGCGACTTCGGCCCCGAGGCGATCTGGCCCTACTTCTATGCCGGCACCATGGGCCACGTGCATCGCGACGGCATCAACCGCCTGCGCTACGCCAAGGGCTACTCCGATCAGTACGACACGATCTGCACCGGCGCGGCGTGGCCGGGCTACCTCGCGGGCACAGGCCTGCTTGCGGGGCCCAACCCGGAGCTGATGGCGGAGGCCGATTGCGTCGTGATCTGGGGCACCAATGCGGTGAACACCCAGGTCAACGTGATGACGCACGCGATGCGCGCCCGCAAAGAGCGCGGCGCCAAAATCGTTGCCATCGACATCTATATGAACGGCACGATGGAGCAGGCGGACATGCCGATCCTGCTGCGGCCGGGTTCTGATGGCGCCTTCGCGCTGGCGGTGATGCATGTACTGCTGCGCGACGGGCTCGCCGATCGTGCGTACCTCGCCAGGATGACCGACTTCGACGCCGAGGTCGAAGCCCATATAATGTCGAAGACGCCGGAGTGGGCGGCTGGCATCACCGGACTCACAGTCGCGGCGATCGAGGCCTTCGCCCATCTCGTCGGCAAGACGCCCAAGACGTACTTCCGCCTCGGCTACGGTTTCACCCGCCAGCGCAATGGCTCGACCAATATGCACGCCGCGCTTTGCATCCCGGCGGTGACAGGGGCATGGCAGCATCGCGCGGGCGGCGCGTTCCACTCCAACTCGGGCGGCTGGCATCTCGACAAGTCGCTGATCGAGGGCAGCAAGATGGGCAAGGCCGGGCGCGAGCTCGACATGTCAGAGATCGGCAAGGTGCTGACCGGCGACCGCAAGGCGCTGAAGGGCACGACGCCGGTCAAGGCGCTGTTCATCCAGAACACCAATCCGGTCAACGTCGCGCCGGAGCAGGAGCTGGTCCGCGCGGGGTTTGCGCGCGAGGACCTGTTCACCGTCGTCCACGAGCAGTTCATGACCGAGACGGCGCAGATGGCCGACATCGTGCTGCCGGCGACGATGTTCCTCGAGCATAACGACTACTATCGCCGCGGCGGTCACACGCGCCTGCTGATCGGGCCGAAACTGGTCGAGGCTCCAGGCGAATGCCGTTCCAATTTCGAGGTCGTCAACGAGCTGCTGCGCCGGCTCGACGTCGACAACGAGTCGCTTGGGTTCACCGATCGTCAAATGGTCGAGGAGACGCTGCGCCGCTCCAATTACGGCGAGCTCGACGAAATCGAAAAGGTCGGTTTCATCGAGCTCGATACGCCCGACGAGAAGGCCCGCTTCACCGACGGTTTCCGTTTCTCCGACGGAAAGTTCCGCTTCCGACCGGCCTGGGCCGAGATCGCCAGGCGCAAGGGCTACCTCTGGACCATCGAGCCCGACGCCGTGCCGGCAATGGTCGACTATTGGGACATCAACGAGAAGGCGACGGCCGAGGTGCCGTTCCGGCTGGCCACCAGCCCGTCGCGCGGCTTCCTCAATTCGTCGTTCTCCGAAACCGCCGGCTCGCAGAAGCGCCAGCCGACACCGACGGTGCTGATCCGCGCCGACGACGCCGCGGCGAACGGCATCACCGATGGCGCCAAGGTCGTGGTCGGCAATCATCGCGGATCGGTGGAGCTGACGGCCGAGATTTTCGAAGGCCTGCCACCCGGTTGCCTCGTCGCCGAAGGCATCCACAAGAATGCGTCACATCGCAACGGCAAGGGTATCAACACGCTGATCGGCTCCGATCAGGTGCCACCGTTTGGTGGAGTCGCTTTCCACGACGCAACGGTGTGGATCAGGCCGTCTCAGACGGCGTAGCTCTTCCAGAAGAAGTAGATCGTGATCGCGACGCCATAGACAATCACCATCGCGCGGATGATGCCGGTCGGTATCCGCGTCGCCAGCCGCGCGGCAGCGTAAGCGCCGGTAGTGACGCCGATCAGCGCGATCGTGCCGTGGTACCAGTCGATCGAACCGGCGACGATGAACCGCGCGACCGCCACCAGCGCGATGATCGACGACATGAACAGCTTGAGGCCGTTGGCGGCGTGGATGCTGCTGATCCCCGCAAGCGTCAGGAACGCCAGCAGCAGTACGCCGAGTCCGGCGTTGAAGAACCCGCCATAGAGCGCGACGCCCGCAAGCATCACATAGAGCAGCACCATGCCCGCGGCTTTCGCGCCGCGACTGGTGCCGGCCCGCGCCGCGACGAAGGCGTTGATATGTCCGCCGAAGATGAACAGCACCACCGCGAACAGCATCAGCCACGGCACGACGAGCGAGAACTGCGCATCGGACACGCGCAGCAGCAGCTCGGCGCCGATGTAGCCAAACACCGCCGAGATGATGCCGTAGGGCACGAACAGATGCCGCTGCTCCATCATCTGCTTCCGCAACCCATAGGCGCCCGACATATAGCCCGGCAGGGCGGCATAGGTGTTGGAGGCGTTGGCGAGGACGGGCGGCACGCCGACGGCCAGCAGGGCCGGGAACACGATGAAGCTGCCGCCGCCGGCAAGCGTATTGACGGCGCCGCCCAGCAGGCCGGCGAGAAGCAGCAGCAGTTCGGTCACGGTTCGCGGGTAGCGCTTCGGCCGCAGCGAGGCAAACGCAATTGTGTGATCGGGCCCATCACGGCCGGCGATTGACAACCCGCTGCCGTCGCCCCATCTACCCCATCGGTTGCTGGCACCAGCCGCTCGCCGGGGAGACCCGATGGTGAAGCCAGCCCGCGCAAGGCGTGCGCGGACCCGATCACATGGCGCATCTTTCACGAGGCGATCATGGCAAGGCGAGCGCCCATGAACGAAGGCCTCGATCAGAAGGATCGACCCATGAGCTATTCTCTCGACACCCCCTCTATCCAGACCCTCAAATCCGAGGCGAAGTCGCTGCGCGAAGAGCGCGCGACCGCCGGCACGCCGCTCGGCCACGGCCAGGCGCTGGAGGAGGTCGCAAAACGTCACGGCTATCGCGACTGGAACACCGCGAGCGCGGCGCTGCCCGAGCGCATCGCCATTCCGGTGCAGGTCGGCCAGCGCGTGAAAGGCACCTACCTCAGCCGCCCGTTTGCCGGTCTGGTCATCGGCATGCAGCTGCTGCCCGACATGCGGCACTACCAGGTGACGGTGAAGTTCGACACGCCGGTCAACGTCAGCAAGTTCGACTCCATGGTGCACAACCGCCAGCGGGTGACGGCGACGGTGAACCTCGAGGGGATATCTCCTGCGCATACGTCCGACGGCGAACCGCACATGCGCATACGCCGGGTCTGACGCAAAACCAGTCCCTGTCAGGCGGTTGTGTTACATCGTCACTTGACGATATATGTCGACGACATGTGGCGCGCTCGCCCGGGCGCGCCGCCCTCTTTCAAGGCTGACCGATGACCAACCAGACTCTCCCCATCGATCTCTATTATGCAGCGACGCCGAACGGTCGGAAGATCACCATCGCGCTGGAGGAACTGGGAGTGCCCTACACGGTGCATCCGATCTCGATCAGCCGCGGCGACCAGTTCACGCCGGAGTTTCTGGCGATCTCGCCCAACAACAAGATCCCCGCAATCGTCGATCCCGAGGGGCCGGACGGCAAGCCGATCTCGATCTTTGAGTCGGGGGCGATCCTCAAATATCTCGCCGAGAAGTTCCAACGGTTCTACGGCAAGTCATGGGCCGAGCGCGTCAAGATCGACGAGTGGCTCTTCTGGCAGGTCGGCGGCTTCGGGCCGATGCTCGGCCAGGCCAACCACTTCGCGCGCTACGCCAAAGAGAAGATTCCGTACGCCATCGACCGCTACATCAACGAAACGCACCGTCTCTACAAGGTGCTGAACGGCCAGCTGGAACGGCAGGCCGCCGCGGGCAGGCAGTATGTCGCCGGCGACGACGTCTCGATCGCCGACTTCGCGATTCTAGATTGGTCTAACGGCTACGCCAACTACGCCATCGACGAGGCCGAATTCCCGCATTGGGTCGAGTGGCGCGCCCGCATGAGGGCCCGTCCCGGAACGGCGCGTGCGCTCGCGTTCGAACTGCCGGAAAAGCCCGTCGATATCACCAAGGACGACGCGGCCCACAAGGTCCTGTTCGGACAGCGGTGAGGCTCACATCCCGCCGCAGTTGAAGGTGGGCGCGTCCGGCCGATCCGGAACGCGCGGCCAGTCCTGCGTCACGGCGCACAGGCCCGCAAGGCAACCTGCACCGAGCGTCAGCACGTTGCCGCGGATGCGAAACAGCACGTCGTAGTTCTTGCCTTCTTCGGCATTGTAGATGTTGACGGTGTACTCGTTCGGGTCGCCCGTCTTTTTGGCGGTCACGGCCCGCAGCCCGAGCAGATTGCGCGATTGCAGCGACTTGTTGGGGTTGTTGTAGTCGAGAATGAGCTGCGCGAAATCTTCCTTCGCCATCCCCTGGCACACGGCCGCATCCTTGGCCGGGATGACGATATAGCTGAACGTGCCGCAGAAGCGGTTGCCGCACGGCTGGATGTTGATCTCGGTGCCGTTCAGCGTCCGCCAGGTGCCCTCGATGGAGTCGGGGATACGGACCACTGCAGCCGGGTCGGACGACATTTCCGATGAGCCGGTGTCTTGCGCAAATGGCGCCGATGTCGCCAGCGACACCATCAGGACGGCGCCGGCCTTCAGCAAAAAGCTCGTCAGCTTCACGAGGTCACCTCATGCCGGCAAACCCGGCCCTCACTTAAACGTCCGCCCGGTCGAAATAGCTGCGCAGGATTCGTGCATTTGTAAGGCCGTGCCAGAAAACGCCGCAGAGCAGGGCCTGCGGCAGTCAAACATGTGGAGGTTTGCGGGCGCAATGGTGCAGATGCGCCACGCTCGCGCGTCAGCCCATTTGGGCGAAACGGATGGGCAGGCTGGTTGGACTAGACGATGCCACCGCCACCCGACTGCACGGCGGGCCGCTCGAGTGCGACCTTCTTGCGGTATCCGGCGGCCCGGTAGGCTCCAACCGGATCGATCGCGCCGCCGTCCTTGAGCCGGGCCATCGCGAGGATGGGCTCGACGTCGGTGCGGAACGCCGCCTTCAGCGTCTCCGACGCCATCAGGGCGTCGTTGCTGTCCTGGTAGGTGGCCAGCGCCTTGCGATCCACGAGCAGGCCCTGCGCGTAACAGCGGCGGATTTCGTTGGCCGAGCGCATCAGGCTCTCGATCGGGTCGGTCACGTTGTGCGACTGGTCCAGCATATGCGCCGGGGCAAAGCCCTTGGCATGGCGCAGTTCGGCATCCACCAGCTCGTTGAACACGAGGAACAGGCGGAACGGATCGATCGAGCCCGCGTCGAGGTCGTCGTCGCCATACTTGCTGTCGTTGAAATGGAAGCCGCCGAGCTTTTCGAACTGGATCAGCCGCGCGACGATCATCTCGATGTTGACGTTGGGCGCGTGATGGCCGAGGTCGACGAGGCAGAACGCCTTGTCGCCGAGTTCCCTGGCGATCATGTAGTTGGTGCCCCAGTCCTGCACGACCGTCGAGTAGAACGCCGGTTCATACATCTTGTGCTCGGTAAAGAGCTTCCAGTCGTCGGGCAGGGCAGCATAAATCTCGCGCATCGCGTCGAGGTAACGCTCGAAACTCTTGGTGAAGTCGGCCTGGCCCGGAAAGTTCGTGCCGTCGCCGATCCACACCGTCAGCGCCTTGCTGCCGATGGTCTGGCCGATCTCGATGCACTCGATGTTGTGCTCGACCGCCTGCGTCCGCGTGCCCTTGTCGGCGTGCGAGAGCGAGCCGAATTTGTACGACGTCGCCTGGCCCTTTGCGTCCGAGAACGTGTTCGAGTTCATCGCATCGAACGAGAGGCCGAAGCGCGACGCCGCCTGCTTCAGGCGGTTCGGGTCGGCCTTGTCCCACGGAATGTGCAGCGAGACGGTGGGCGTCGCTCGCGTCAGTTCGTTGATGACCGCGCAATCCTCGATCTTGTCGAAGATATCGCGCGGCTCGCCTTCGCCCGGGAAGCGCGCAAAGCGCGTACCGCCCGTTCCTACGCCCCACGAGGGGACAGCGACGTGGAACTTGGCGACCCTGGCCGCGATCTCATCGATCGCGATGCCGCGGCGGCTGAGCTGCTCGCCCAGATGGGCGTAGTCCGACAGCAGCGCGGCTTCACGCGCCTTGTTGTCGCTGCTCAGAACGTCGGCACTTATGAGTTGGTCGGTCATTTGTTACCTCTCTGCCCCTCACCCGGCGCTTCGCGCCACCCTCTCCCCAGAGGGGCGAGGGGACGCAAGAACCGAAGCTTCAGTCGGTCCCCTCGCCCCTTCGGGGAGAGGGTGCCTTGCGGAGCAAGGCGGGTGAGGGGCCGACAGACAATCCTACCGCGTAAACGCCTGTGCGTTGCCGGCATCGACGTTGATGATGTTGCCCGTGGACTTCGAAGACATGTCTGACGCGAGGAAGTACACGGCCTCGGCGATGTCCTCGGGGAACACACTGCGCTTGAGCATGGAGCGCTGGCGATACATTTCCTCGAGCCCCTCTTTGTCGGTCTTGTAGGTCGAGGCGCGCTGCTCCAGCCATTCGCCGGCCCAGATCTTGGAGCCACGCAGCACCGCGTCCGGGTTCACGGTGTTGACGCGGATCTGCGCTTCGGCACCCTCGAGCGCGAGGCAGCGGGCAAGGTGCAGTTCGGCGGCCTTGGCCGTGCAGTAGGCGGCGGCGTTCGGCGAGGCGGCGAGGGCATTCTTGCTGGCGATGAAGACGACGTTGCCGCCGGTCTTCTGCACGCGGAACAGCTTGAAGGCCTCGCGGCTGACGAGGAAATAGCCCGTCGTCAGCACGTCGATGTTTTTGTTCCACAGCTCCAGCGTCGTCTGCTCGATCGGCGCGGAGGAGGCGAGGCCGGCGTTGGAGACGAGAATGTCGATGCCGCCGAACTCGACCGAGGCTTCGACGAAGGCGTGAATGACCTGGTCTTCCTTCGTCACATCGATCTTGACCGGGCGGACGAAGTCCTTGCCATAGGCTTTGCCCAGTTCCTCGTTCGCGGCGGTGAGCGCCGTTTCGTCGTAGTCGGCGAGCACGACACAGGCGCCTTCGCCGAGCAGGCGACGTGCTGTAGCGCGACCGATGCCGCCCGCACCGCCGGTGACGAGCGCGATGTGGCCCGCAAGCGACTTCGGCTTGGGCATGCGCTGGAGCTTCGCCTCTTCGAGCAGCCAGTATTCGATATCGAACGCCTCCTGCTCGGGCAGGCCGCGGTACTCGGACACGGCGGACGCGCCGCGCATGACGTTGATGGCGTTGACGTAGAACTCGCCCGAGATGCGGGCGGTGGCCTTGTCCTTCGCAAAGGTCAGCATGCCGACGCCGGGGACGAGATAGACGACCGCATTGGAGTCGCGGATGGCCGGCGAGTCCGGATGCTTGCAGCGGTTGTAGTAGCCCGCATAGTCCTCGCGGTAAGTGGCGGTCGCATCGGCGAGGCCCGCGACGACGGCGTCGATGTCGGGCTTCGTCGGATCGAACTCGACCACCAGCGGCCGAATTTTCGTGCGGAGGAAATGGTCGGGGCAGGAGGTACCGAGCGCCGCGAGCGGGCGCATGTTCTTGCTCGACACGAACTCCAGTACTGCGGCCGAGTCATCGAAGTGCCCGAGCTTCAGCGAGTCCTTGCCGATGAGGCCGCGGATGGCCGGCATCAGGCGCGCGGCGATGGCGCGACGCTCGGCGGGGGCGAGCGGCGCGACGGCCTGGCCACCGAAAGCGGCCTTGCCGGCGGTCTTGCCTTCGAACCAGGCGATGGCCTTGTTGATGGTGGCAATCGTCTGCTCGTAGCACTCCTTGGGCGTGTCGCCCCAGGTGAACAGGCCGTGGCTTTCGAGTACGACGCCCTTGGCCTCCGGATGATCCTCGCAGAACTTGCTGAGCCACAGGCCGAGCTCGAAGCCCGGCTTCTTCCACGGCAGCCAGCCGATCTCGTCGCCGAAGATTTCCTTGGTCAGTGCCCTGGAGTCCTTGCTCGCCGCGATCGCGATGATCGCATCGGGATGCATGTGGTCGACGTAAGCGTGCGGCACATAGGCATGGAGCGGCGTGTCGATCGAGGCGGCGCGCGGGTTCAGGTTAAACGTTGCGTGGGGCAGGTAGCCCACCATCTCGTCTTCGAACGCGACGCCGCGATAAATCTTCTTCAGCGCCCGCAGCTTGTCCATGTAGAGGGTAGCGAAACCGTCGAGCTTGATCGACGCGCTGTCGCCGCCCGAACCCTTCACCCAAAGCACTTCGACCTGCTCGCCGGTGAGCGGGTCCTTCTGCATGATCTTCGAGGAGGTGTTGCCGCCGCCATAATTGGTGACGCGCTTGTCCGAGCCCAGGATATTGGAACGATAGACCAGACGCTCAGGCTCGGTCATACCGGCCGCCTTGGCGTCGTCCCAAAGATCGAGGAGCCGCGCGGGCGCAGCATCGGCCATAGTTTCCTCCCACAGAGAAGCTGTTGTCTTTGCGGCGAGACATGCTCCCAAGCGTGCGTCACTGTCAATCAAAAACGATCAAGATACGTCATGTCTGGGCGATCGACGCTAGAAACGTGCAGATCGTGATTGACAGTGATGGGTTTTGGTGGAATTGAAACGAACGGGAGAGAGATTTTGCACGAAACCGAGCGACATCGCGTGATCTTGGCCGCCGTCCAGGCGCGTCCCGTCGCGACCATCTCCGACCTCGTCGACATGACGGGCACGTCGGAGGCGACGATTCGGCGCGATATCTCCGCGCTTCACGTGCAGGGACGGCTGCGCCGCGTCCGCGGCGGCGCCGAAGCGCTCAATCCGCCGGAGCAGGGCGGCCTCGTGGGGCGCCCGTTCGCGGTCAACGAGACCATCAACATCGAAGCCAAGCGCGCGATTGCAAAGGCCGCCGCCGAGCTCTGCCGCGATGGCGAACCGATCATCATCAATGGCGGCACCACGACATACCAGATGGTGCATTACCTCACCGGCAAGCGCATGTCGGTCTTCACCAACAGCTTCGCCATCGCCGAGCACCTGCTGCACAATTCGCGCAACAGCGTCGTCATCCCTGGCGGCACCGTTTATCGCGAGCAGAACGTCATTCTGTCGCCGTTCGGCGGCGTCGTCGCATCGCACTTTTACGCCAAGCGCATGTTCATCGGCTGCCAGGGCCTCGGCAAGGTCGGGCTGATGGAAGCCGATCCGATGGTGGTGCAGTCCGAACTCGCCCTCATCAACCAGGCTGAGGAACTGATCGTCCTTGCCGATTCATCGAAATTCTCCGGTCGTTCGAGCCTGATACTGTGCGGGCTCGACCGGATCGCCACCGTGATCACCGACGGCGGCATCCGCGAGGAGGATCGCGCCATGCTCGAAAAGGCTGGCGTGAACCTCGTCGTGGCGGATGCAGGTGAACAAGGAACCATCCAGTCGGTCGCGTGAGCGGTCGATATCTACAACCGGCTCAGGGAGGAAACTATGAGCTTGCTAAAGAAACTGGCCGTCGCCGCTGCTGTCGCAGCCGTCATGGTGGCCGCACCGGCTGTCGCGCAGACTAAGATCGCCCTTGTCGTGAAGTCGCTCGGCAACGGCTTCTTCGATGCCGCCAACAAGGGTGCGCAGGAAGCTGCCGCCGAACTCGGCGACGTCGAAGTGATCTACACCGGCCCCACCACAGCTTCTGCGGAAGGCCAGATCGAGATCATCAACTCGCTGATCGCGCAGGGCGTCAATGCCATCGCGATTTCCGCGAACGACCCCGACGCTCTCGTTCCGGCGCTGAAGCGCGCCATGGACGCGGGTATCACCGTCATCTCGTGGGACTCGGGTGTTGCGCAGGAAGGCCGTCAGGTCCACCTCAACCCGTCCGACACCGGCCTCATCGGCGAAACGATCATCAAGCTCGCCGCCGACTATCTGCCGGATGGCGGCGACGTCGCGATCCTCTCGGCCTCGTCCACGGCGACCAACCAGAACGCCTGGATCGAAGCCGCCAAGGCCGTGCTGCCGACCAAGTTCCCCAAGATCAACCTCGTGGCCACCGTCTATGGCGACGATGACTCGGTGAAGTCGACCAACGAAGCCAAGGGCCTCATCGCATCCTACCCGAACCTCAAGGCGATCATCGCCCCGACCACCGTCGGTGTCGTGGCCGCCGCACAGGTCGTGACCGACGATGGCCTGATCGGCAAGATCAACGTGACCGGCCTCGCTCTCCCGAGCGAGTTCAAGCAGTTCATCGACAACGGTGCGTCGCAGGCTGTGGCGCTCTGGAACCCGATCGACCTCGGCTACTCGGCCGTGCAGATCGCTTACCAGCTCGTCAAGGGTACGGCGAAGGCCGAGCCGGGCGCGACGATCTCGATCGGCCGCGTCGGTTCGATCACTCTCGATGACACGAACTCGGCGGCCATGGCTGCGCCGTTCCAGTTCGACAAGACCAACATCGAAGAGTTCTCCAAGATCTATTGATCTTCCTCCTCGTGGGGCCCGGTGCGTAAGCGCCGGGCCCTGCGTTCACTCGATCGCCCTTCCACCACCGGTGTCTTCCCAGCGAAGCTGGGACCCAGCTCGCCGATTGCGCAAGCTGGTGGTTGGATCCCAGCTTTCGCTGGGACGACACGTCGAGAGTGAGGTGCGACGCTGCCCGCTTCCGCACTAGAATGGCGCAATGACCGAACCCAAGCTCACATTGTCGGGTATCAGCAAGTCCTTTCCGGGCGTCCGTGCGCTGCACAATGTCAGCCTCGAACTCTATCCCGGCGAAGTCACCGCGCTGATCGGTGAGAACGGCGCGGGCAAGTCGACGCTGGTGAAAACCCTGACCGGCATCTACCAGCCCGATGCGGGCCAGATCACCCTCGACCGCAAGCCGATCGTCCTGAGCTCCGCCCACAAGGCGTTCGAGTTCGGCATCACGGCGATCCATCAAGAGACAGTGCTGTTCGACGACCTCACCGTCGCCGAGAACATCTATCTCGGCCACTCGCCGCGCACCGCGCTCGGCATCATCGATTGGGGCAAGATGCGGGCCGACGCACGCACGCTGCTCAACGACATGGGCGCTGGGCATATCGATTCCGAGGCTCGGCTGCGCGACCTGTCGATTGCCAACAAACATCTCGTCGCGGTGGCGCGGGCTATGTCGATCGAAGCCGAAGTCGTCATCATGGATGAGCCGACAGCCGCGCTGTCGCACAAGGAGATCGAGGACCTGTTCGTCCTCGTCGACCTCCTGAAGCAGGGCGGTAAGGCCGTGCTCTTCATCTCGCACAAGTTCGACGAGATCTACCGCATCGCCGACCGCTATACCGTGTTCCGCGACGGCGAGCTCGTCGGCAAAGGTATGCTCAAGGACACACCGCAGAGCGACATCGTCAAGCTGATGGTGGGCCGCTCCGTCGACCAGATCTTCCCCAAGCACCAGACCACAATCGGCGCGCCGGTACTCTCGGTGCAGGGGCTGCAGCATCCGACCGAATTCGCCGACATCTCGTTCGAGCTGCGCAAGGGCGAGATCCTCGGCTTCTACGGCCTCGTCGGCGCGGGCCGCAGCGAAGTGATGCAGGCGCTGTTCGGGATCACGCGACCGACAAGCGGATCGGTGGCGCTCGAAGGCAGGACGATCAATCCGCGCTCGCCGGCTGAAGCGATCGAAGCCGGTATCGTCTATGTGCCGGAGGAGCGCGGGCGGCAGGGCGTCGTCGTCGACATGCCGATTTTCCAGAACGTGTCGCTGCCGTCGCTGGCCAAGACCTCGCGGCGCGGCTTCCTCGATCTCGCCAACGAGTTCAAGCTGGCGCGCGAGTTCACCGAGCGCCTCGACCTGCGCGCGGCCTCGCTGAGCCAGCATGCGGGGACGCTCTCGGGAGGCAACCAGCAGAAGGTGGTCATCGCCAAGTGGCTAGCGACGCAGCCAAAGGTGATCATCCTCGATGAGCCAACCAAGGGCATCGACATAGGGTCGAAGGCTGCCGTTCACGAGTTCATGGGCGAGCTCGTGGGGCAGGGGCTGTCCGTCATCATGGTCTCGTCCGAGCTGCCCGAAGTTATGGGTATGAGCGACCGCATCGTCGTGATGCGCGAGGGCCGCATCGTCGGCATCCACGAGAACACCAACCTCACTGCCGAGACGCTGGTGATGGCGGCGGCCGGCATCGCGGAGCGCGCCGCATGAGCCGCATCCTCAAAGCCCGCGAAGTCTGGCTCGGTCTCGCGATCCTGTTGATGCTCGTCGCGATCACGTTCCGCGCGCCGAGCTTCACGACGCCCGACAACCTTGCCTCGATCTTCAACGACACCTCGATCTTGATGATCCTGGCACTCGGCCAGATGGCGGTGATCCTGACACGCTCGATCGACCTTTCCATCGCGAGCAATGTCGCGCTGTCGGGTATGATCCTCGCGCTGCTCAACCATCATTTCCCGGGCATACCGGTGCCGCTGCTGATTGTCGCCGCGCCGCTGATCGGGCTCGCTTTCGGCGCTATCAACGGCGTCCTCGTGTGGAAGCTCGACATCCCCTCGATCGTGGTGACGCTGGGAACGCTCACCATCTATCGCGGCTCGTCGTTCCTGCTGTCGGGCGTGTTCGCCAACGGCAAGTGGATCAACGCCGCGGACATGACGCCGGATTTCATCTCGATCACGCGCATCTCGTTGCTGGGGCTGCCGATGCTTAGCTGGGCCGCGATCATCATTGCATTGCTGTTCTATGTGTTCATGACGCGCACCCCGATGGGCCGCGCCATCTACGCCATCGGCGTCAACCCGACCGGTTCGGTCTATGCGGGCTTCAACGTTGGCCGTACCAAGTTCGTCGCGTTCTGCGTGTCGGGCCTGCTCGCCGGCTTCTGTGGCTATCTTTGGGTCTCGAAGTTCGTCATTGCCTCGTCCGAAACGGCCATCGGCTACGAGTTGCAGGTGATTGCCGCCTGCGTCATTGGCGGCGTGTCGATTGCCGGCGGCGTCGGCTCGGTCGGCGGCGCCATCCTTGGCGCGCTGTTCCTCGGCATTATCGGGCGCGCGCTGCCGGTGATCCAGATTTCGCCGTTCTGGCAGATGGCGATCGTCGGCGCGGCCATCATCATCGCGGTGATCCTCAATGCACGGGCCGAGCGTCGTGGCGGCCGCATCATCCTCAAGCAGGCGGAGCGCGCATGACCGACCAGCCGCAGCGTACCACCCGCTACGTCCCGGATCGCCTCGGATCGTCCTTCCGCGACGCGATCTTTTCGTGGGCGACGCTACTCGTCTGTGTTGCGATCGCGCTGTTCGTTCTCAACGCGAGCTTGTCGCCCAACTTCCTGAAGCCAGGCTCGCTCGCCTACGCGACCTACAATTTCACGGAGAAGGCGCTGATCGCACTCGCGATGGCGCTACTGATCATCGCCGGCGAGATCGACCTGAGCGTCGCGGCCATCATGGCGCTCGCCTCGACGATGATGGGGCTTGCGCTGCAATATGGCGTCGGCACGCCCGGTCTTGTCGCCATCGGCATTCTGACGGGGCTCGCCTGCGGTGCGTTCAACGGCGTGCTGGTGACGCGGCTCAACCTGCCGTCGATCGTCGTCACCATCGGCACCATGAGCCTCTTCCGCGGCATCAGCTACATCATTCTCGGCGATCAGGCCTTCAAAGGCTACCCCAAGGACTTCGCGTACTTCGGGCAGGGCAATGCGTTCTGGATTGTGCCGTTCGAGTTCGTGCTCTTCCTCGTGGCCGGCGTGATCTTCTACATCCTGCTGCACCGCACCGATTTCGGCCGGCGCATCTTCGTGATCGGTAACAACGCGACCGCAGCGCGCTTCTCGGGCGTCCGGGTAGAGCGCATCAAGTTCATCCTGTTTTGCCTGACCGGGTTGACGAGCGGCATCGCTTCCGTGCTGCTGACGTCGCGCCTCGGCTCAACGCGACCCTACCTTGCGCAAGGCTGGGAACTCGACGTGGTGACGATGGTGGTGCTCGGCGGCGTCAGCATTCTCGGCGGGGCAGGGTCTGTCACCGGCGTCGTCATCGCGGCCTTCATCATGGGGCTTGTGACCTTTGGCATGGGGCTGCTCAACGTGCCGGGCATCGTGCAGTCGATCTTCATCGGCGTGCTCTTGATAACAGTGATCGCCTTGCCCATCGTGGTGGAGAAACTGAGGGGGCTGCGCCGATGAGCCAGCGTCACGTTTTCCGCATGAAGCTCTTTCCAGGCATGAAGGCGGAATACATCAAGCGCCACGACGACATATGGCCGGAGCTGGTCGACCTGCTGCACCAGGCCGGCGTGTCAGACTACGACATCTGGCTGGATGAAGAGACCAACCATCTCATCGGCATCCTGACACGCACCGACAACCACACCATGGCGACGCTGCCGCTCGATCCGATCATGCAGCGGTGGTGGGCGCATATGCGCGACATCATGGAGTCCAATCCGGACAACTCGCCGGTCGACGTGCCGCTGACGCGCGTCTTCCATATGGACTGACCGGGTGGCCATCGCCGTCATCGATATCGGCAAGACCAACGCCAAGGTGGCGCTCGTCGATCTTGCGCGTCTCGCCGAGACCGACGTGCGCAAGACGCCCAATGACGTCGTCTATGACGGGCTCTACCCGCACTACGACATAGATCGGCTCTGGAGCTTCATCCTCGACAGTCTCCGCGATCTCGGGAAGACCACGCCCATCGACGCGATTTCCATCACGACGCATGGTGCGACGGCGGCGCTTGTCGATGCCGACGGCAACCTTGCGATGCCGATCCTCGACTATGAGTACGCCGGCACCGAGATGACCGCGGCCGAGTATGACGCCGTGCGACCGCCATTCGACGAGACGGGGTCACCACGCCTGCCGGTCGGCCTCAATCTCGGCGCGCAGCTCTACTGGCAGCAGAAATCGTTCCCTGCCGAGTGGGCGAACGTCAGCTCGATCCTGATGTACCCGCAGTACTGGGGGTTCAAGCTCACGGGTCACCGCATCAACGAGGCGACGTCGCTCGGCTGCCACACCGACCTCTGGTCGCCGCACCGCCGAGCGCTGTCGCCGATGGTGCTGCGTCAGGGTTGGTCGCAGCTGTTCCCGCCCGTCGCACGAGCGTCCAACCCACTCGGCACGCTGCTGCCCGAGATCGCAGAGCGTACCGGTCTGCCGACGACCACGCCCGTGCATGTTGGCATCCACGACTCCAACGCCTCGCTGCTGCCGCATCTGCTCTCGCGGCAGGCCCCGTTCTCGGTGCTGTCGACCGGCACCTGGGTGATCGCCCTCGCCATTGGTGCCAGGCCGCTGCCGCTCGATCCGGCGCGCGACACGCTGATCAACGTCAATGCGCTGGGCGCTCCCGTGCCGAGCGCCCGCTTCATGGGCGGCCGCGAGAATGCGGTGCTCGGCGAGGGTCTGGTGGACGCGACGCCCGAGGCGATCGACTCCGTGTTCGACGAGGGCGTGATGTACCTGCCATCGGCGCAGCAGGGCTCCGGCCCATTCCCGCACGCCACCGGTCGCTGGACTGCCGAGGCGACGCGCGCCGAAAAGCGTGCCGCCGTCTCGTTCTATCTCGCTATGATGGCGGCGACCTGCCTCGATCTCATTGGCGCGCAGGGGCCGACGATCATCGAAGGTCCGTTCGCCGCCAATGCCGAGTTCGCCAGGATGCTGCGCGCCGCCACTGGCCGCGACGTCATCACCGAAGCTGCGGGCACTGGCACCAGCATCGGGGCCGCATTGCTCGCGAGCATGGTCGACCTCACACCGCGCGGCGAAACGGTGCCCGACCCCGGCCCGCGATGGGCCGCCTACGCCGACGCTTGGAGAGCCGCGGTCTCATCCTAGACGGGCACGCGCGTCCCATTCGCATCGAAGCGGGGCACGACCTCGGATCATCCCGCTCTTTCGATGATGTCCCTGGCTCGCTGCAGGAAGTCCGCAGCGACATCCGACGGTGAGCGTTTGCCGAGGAGCACCTCCACCGCGAGCCGCTCGAACGTCTGCTCGACCTCATTGGCGCCGGCCGGGGGCGGTGGCGGCAGGATGGCCGTCTTGCCCTGGATGCCGCTGAAGAAAGCGACGCTGGTCTTTTCGATCTCGGTGAGCTGTGGCTCGATCGCCGCGCGCACGTCCGGATTGCTCGGGATGCCGCGCTCGAGACCGAGCAGCTTGGTCATGTCGGGGTCGTTGACGAAGGCGCTCATATAGGTGGTCGCCGCCTCGCCGTCCTTGCTGTCGCGCGTGAGGCAGACGAACTGGCTGGGTTGGACGATCGAGCCGGGCACCATGGCAGGGGTGTTCGGATACATCGCGGCGCCGAGCTCGTCCTGCATCAGTGCCTGCGTGCCCACGAGCTGGTTCGACCAGGCGTAGGACGTCGCCGAGTTGCCTGTGACCACGCCGCTCCGGGCGAGGTCCGCAATGCCTGCCAGCGCCGCGGTTTCCTCCGCAGTCGGTGTAGCTCCCGCGTCGCGGATCAACTTCCAGGTTGCCCAGTAGTCCTCGATCACCTGCTGCGGCACGCTGTAGGCGCCGTCGGTGTACAAGGTGGCGCCCTTCTGCATGACGAAGTCGGAGAAGTTCTGGTAGTCGGCGGTGTTGTCGTCCGTTCCCGCGACGCCGGTCGCATCCTTGATCGCCTTGCCGATGCGCGCCACATCGTCATAGGTCCAGCCGAACGGATCGAAGGTCTCGCCCGCCTTGATGCCGGCCGCTTCATAGAGCCGCTTATTGTACATCGCGACGTGCGAGTTGGCGCCGATCGACACGGCGTAGAGCATGCCGCGGACGGTGCCGGCGTCGAGGGCGCTCTTGTCCATCCTCGAGACATCGAGGCTGTTTCCGACGTAGGCGTCGAGCGCCACGATGGCGCCGCTGTTGATGTACTCGAACATCACGCCGTAGCCCATCTGGATCACGTCGGGCATGTTGCCGCCCGAAATCTCAGTAGTGAGCCTGGTGAAGTAGTCGGCAAAGCCGAGCGTTTCGCCTTCGACGACGATCCCCCGGTTCTTTCCGTTGAATATATCGATCGCGGCGAAGGTGCGCTTGTCGCGTTCCGGGTTGCCCCACCAGAAGTGGCGGACGTGGCGATCCTGTGCGAGGGCGCGCGTGCCCAGCGCACTGCCTACCGCCAATAAGCTCGCGGCCACGCCCGTCGTGGTCAGGAACTCTCTGCGATTGTAGAAGCTCATTTTAGTCCTCCCTCGTCGAGCCTCGATCAATGCGCACGACCCTCTGCGAGGCCTCATCGCGCTGATTGGATGGGGGCATTGAGCGAGATGCCTGCCATCAACCGCGACTGCACGGTTGAACGCTGGGTGGTCTCTCAGAAGGTCATAACAAGCCGGGGCGGTGGATCGTGCGGTCCAGCCACGATATCCCGGCGAGACTTAGGCCCAGACGTGTCTCCGGCCGATCCTCGGGATTGTTTCCACTCAGACGCGTCGATGCTTGTCCCATTTCCGCGACCTGTCAACGCCTTTCGCAGCGGCGCTCTCTAGGAAGGCCGCGAAGCGACCAGGATGCCGTTGAGAATGCGCATGTCGTCGGCATCGCCCGCGAATTTGCGATCGAGACCTTTTATGTGCCGCTCCCCTGGAGGCACGTTCACCGTATGGACAAAGGCAGGCTGCTGCCAACCCGTTTGCGCGAAGCCGTGCACATACTCTTTCGGCCGACGTCGGTTCGGCTGTCCGCCATACCCGAACATTTCGTAGAGCCACGACGGATAGCGATAGATGCTGTTGGGATCGACATCGCGTATCCACTTCGTGTGGGTCTGGAAGTCGACGATGTGAGCGGTAATCGCGCCGGGCGCCGCGACGGCGCTCACGCCCTCGATCGTCGCCTCGATGGAGTCGAAGTGTTCGAACGATGCGCAACTGAGGATCACGTCGAAGGTCCTGCCGCCGGTCATCTTGGGGATGTCGAACGAGCGATCGACCCTGAACTGAAACAGGCTCGGGTCCTGCATCGACGCGCGGACCCGCGCCGCCGCCTCGGGCGACATGCCGCTCATGTCGATAGCGGCTTCGGTGTTTGCGGGCCGCACCAGATCGAAGGCATCGACCGCCATGAACGAAGCTGCTCCGTCCGCGATGGCACGTGCACCGACCCCGAGGGAGTTGCCCGGCGACAGCTCGAGCACGCGTTTGCCGGCAACGAAGTTGGCACCCAGGTGCTGCTGCCACACGCCGTAGATGTGATTGGCGTAGTCGCCGGCTTTTCGCGCGTCATCCGAGTTGTAATCGGTCGGCGTCGTGTATCCGAGCGTCCTGTTCTTGGCCCACGAGATGGCCAGGAAAGGAAGTCCCAGCAAGAAGTAAGCAGCATCTTCGAGTGGCCGGGTCATCGTCATCGTTCATTTCCCGAATAGACTTGGGAACGACGATGAGCGATCTCGGGGCCGGCCGGGAGAGCAATTGCCGCATTAAGGTTGGCGCTTAGTGTTACCGGGCAACCGCGTTTGGCGTGCGCCGCGCCGCTTTCCCGCGTCCGGGGCGGCTTGCTTTATCCCCGCAAAGCAGGAATAAGGCGCGGCGGTAGGAGAGGTGGCCGAGTGGTCGAAGGCACGCCCCTGCTAAGGGCGCAGACGTCAAAAGCGTCTCGAGGGTTCGAATCCCTTCCTCTCCGCCAGTTTCTGACCCAAACTCAGCTCCATGACTGACTCTCTCACCGACCGGCTCAAGGCCGAAATCGACGCGCGCCGGGACGATCTTGTCGCGCTCACCCAGGGTCTGATCCGGATTCCCACGGTCAATCCGCCCGGCGACCATTACCGCGAAATCTGCGACTTCGTCGCCAACCGGCTGCGGAAGCGCGGCTACACCTGCGAACTGCTGCGGGCCGAGGGCGCTCGGGGCGACAGCGACAAGCATCCGCGCTGGAACGTCGTGGCCCGGCGCGAAGGCGCGTGGCCGGGCGATACGGTGCATTTCAACTCGCACCACGATGTGGTCGAGGTCGGCAGCGGCTGGACGGTCGATCCGTTCGGCGGCGAGGTCAAGGACGGCAAGGTCTATGGCCGTGGCGCCTGCGACATGAAGGGCGGCCTCGCCGCCTCGATCATCGCGGCCGAAGTATTCGCCGACACCTTCCCGGACTTTTACGGCAACGTCGAAATCTCGGCGACCGCCGACGAGGAGACCGGCGGCTATGGCGGGGTCGCCTGGATGGCGGAGCGCGGCTATTTCTCGCCCGAGCGCGTGCAGCACGTCATTATCCCTGAGCCGCTCAACAAGAACCGCATCTGCCTCGGCCATCGCGGCGTGTGGTGGGCCGAGATCGAAACGCATGGCCGCATCGCGCATGGCTCGATGCCGTTCCTCGGCGACAGCGCGATCCGCCATATGGCCGCGCTGCTCGGCGAGATCGAGTCGAGCCTTTACCCGGTGCTGGCGACGCGCCAGACCGCGATGCCGGTGGTGCCGCCGCTGGCGCGGCAGTCGACGCTCAACATCAACTCCATCCACGGCGGGCAACCGGAGCCGGAGGAGGGCTACACCGGCTTTCCCGCGCCCGTCGTCGCGCACTCGGCCCGCATCGTCATCGATCGCCGCTACCTGATCGAGGAAACGCCTGAGGCCGTGCGGCAGGAAGTGGTCGATCTGCTCGAAAAGCTGAAGGCGACGCGCCCCGGCTTCAGCTACGAACTGCGCGATCTGTGGACCATTCCGCCGACCATGACCGACCGTGACGCGCCGATCGTAAAGGCCGTCGACAGCGCGATCGGCGACGTGCTCGGCCTTGCGCCGGACTATGTCGTCTCGCCCGGCACGTACGATCAGAAGCACATCGACCGGATCGGGCGGCTGCACAACTGCATCGCCTATGGTCCTGGCATCCTCGATCTGGCGCATCAGCCGGACGAGTATGTGGGCATCGACGACATGCTGGATTCGGCCAAGGTGATGGCGCTCGCACTGAATAATCTACTGAACAAGTAGCGATTGGAACGGTGTCACCAAACGCCCCATTCCCAAAGACGGGGAAACGGTCCTAAGCTCCCCTTCAAGACCGCAGCGAAGCGGTCGGCTAGAAGGGAACGTCATGCGCAAATCACTCCTGCTGCTCGCACTCGCGGGCTTGCTTGCTTCGGCTACGGCTGCGACGCCGGTGTTCGCCCAGGCGCGAACAGATCTCAACGTCGCCATGCAGCTCGAGCCCCCCAGCCTCGATCCGACCACCGGAGGTGCCGCCGCGGCGATCCGCTCGGTGACCTACGGCAACATCTTTGAAGGTCTGACCAAGATCGACAAAGACGGCGCGGTGCAGCCGCTGCTCGCCAAGAGCTGGGACATCTCGCCCGACGGCCTGACCTACACGTTCCACCTGCAGGAAGGCGTGAAGTTCTCGGACGGCAGCGATTTCGACTCTGCCGACGTGAAGTATTCGCTCGACACCGCCCGCGGCGAAACGTCGGTGAATGCGCAGAAGCAGCTCTTCGCCAAGATTGCGTCCGTCGAGGCCACCGACCCCACGACGGTGACGGTGACGCTCAGTGGCCCGCAGGGTGACTTCCTCTACAATCTGGGCTGGGGCGACGCCGTGATCGTCACCGAAGCCAACGCCGCCAACAACGGCACCAACCCCATCGGCACCGGCCCCTACAAGCTGGGCGAATGGGTCAAGGGTGACCACGTCTCGCTGGTTCGCAACGACGCCTATTGGGGCGCCGCCCCCGTGCTCGACACCGTCGTGATCAAGTTCATCTCCGATCCGGCTGCCGCGATCGCCTCGATCCTGGCCGGCGACGTCGACGTGTTCGGCGGCTTCCCGGCCCCCGAAGCGCTGGCCCAGATCCAGGCCGACGACCGCTTCAAGGTGACCGTCGGAACGACGCAGGGCGAAACTGTACTCGCGTGGAACAACGGCAAGGCGCCGCTCGACAACATCAAGGTCCGCGAAGCTCTGGCCCATGCGCTCGACCGCAAGGCGATCATCGACGGGGCGCAGTTCGGCTACGGGACGCCGATCGGCAGCTTCTTCCCGCCGGGCGATCCGGCCTACATCGACCTGACCGACATCTCCAACTTCGATCCCGAGAAGTCGAAGGCTCTGCTCGCGGAAGCGGGTGTCTCTGACCTGACGCTGTCACTGAAGCTGCCGCCGGCGAGCTATGCCCGCGCCGCCGGTCCGATCATTCAGCAGCAGTTCGCCAATGTCGGCGTCAAGGTGGACATCACCAATGTCGAGTGGGCCGACTGGCTGCAGAACGTGTTCACCAACAAGGACTACGACCTGACGATCGTCAGCCATGTTGAGCCGAACGACTTCGGTTCGTTCGCCAAGGAAGGCTACTACTTCAACTATAACAATCCCGACTACAACAAGCTGATCGACGAGCTGAACAACACCACCGACCCGGCGCAGCAGACGAAGCTGAAGCAGGACGTTCAGCGTAACCTCGCCGAGAACTTCGCGGCCGGCTTCCTGTTCGAGTTCCCCAACATCACCGTGGCGAACAAGAACCTCACCGGCTACTGGGAGAACGCTCCGATCCCGGCCTCACCGTTCAGTGAGATGTCCTGGACCGAGTGAGGATGGACTTTTGTTTGGCGATGGGGGAGCCTTCGGGCTCTCCCATCTGCGTTTCCGGCGCCTGAATGACCTCTTACCTCCTCGGCCGCGTCGGGTCCCTGATCGCGAGCCTCCTGGCCGCAAGCATCATCATTTTCCTTATCCTCGAAGTCGTCCCCGGCGACCCCGCGCAGTTCATGCTCGGGCTCAATGCCAACCCGGAGACGCTCGCCAATCTTCGCGCGCAGATGGGGCTCGATCAGCCCGCGGTCGTTCGCTACGTCACGTGGGTGCTCGGACTGGTGCAGGGCGATTTCGGCATCAGTTACACGTACAAGACGCCGGTGACCGAGCTGGTGCTGCAGCGGCTCGGCGTATCGCTGCCGCTGGCCGTGCTCTCGCTGATGCTGACGGTCATCATCGCATTTCCTGCCGGCATCATTGCGGCATCGAAGCGCAACTCGATTACCGATGTAAGCGTGATGGGCGTCTCGCAGCTGGGCGTCGCGGTGCCCAACTTCTGGTTCGCTATTGTCCTCGTCTATGTGTTTGCGGTGGGGCTGCACTGGTTCTCCGCCGGTGGCTTTGCCGGCTGGAATAAGGGGCTCTGGCCCGGCCTGCGCTCGCTGATATTGCCGTCGATTGCGCTGGCGCTGCCGCAGGCCTCGATCCTCGCGCGCGTGATGCGCTCGGCGCTGCTCGATACCCTCGAGGAAGACTACATCCGCACGGCGCGTGCGCGTGGACTCAGTCGCGGGCAGGCACTATGGGGGCACGCCCTCCGGAACGCTCTGATCCCGGTGCTGACCATCGTCGGGCTGCAGTTCGCATTCCTGTTGGCGGGCACCATCATCATCGAGAATGTATTCTCGCTGCCGGGGCTGGGGCGTCTGATCTTCCAGGCCATCAGCCAGCGCGATCTCATCGTGGTGAAATCGGTGGTGATGCTGCTGGTCTTTGCGGTGATCCTCGTCAACTTCGTGGTCGATATCGCCTATGTCGCAATCGATCCGCGGCTCAGGAGGCGCGTGTGAGCCTCGTCACCGCAGAGATTTCGCAAGCCGGCTGGGTGCGCGCGGCGTTCCGGTCGCCGAGCTTTGTCGCCGGAGCGCTGGTGTCGGTCCTCTTCATCGCCGTCGCGCTGGGTTCGTTCCTCTGGACGCCCTACGACTATGCTGCGCAGGACATCCCCAACAAGCTGCAGGGCCTGAGCGCTGCGCACTGGTTCGGCACCGACCAGTATGGCCGCGATGTGTTCTCGCAAATCCTCGTCGGGGCGCGCACGTCGATCGCGGTCGCGATCATTGCGGTCGGCCTCGGCGTCGGCTTCGGCGTACCGCTTGGGCTCTGGGCCGCGGCCAGCCGCGGCACACTGCTCGACGACGTCATCATGCGCGCCAACGATCTAGTGTTCGCGTTTCCGGCATTGCTGATCGCGGTGCTGATCACCGCCATCTTCGGCCCGAGCGCGACCAATGCCGTTATCGCCATCGGCATCTTCAACGTGCCGGTGTTTGCGCGATTGACGCGCGCCGCGGCGATCAGCTTGTGGACGCGCGACTTCATCCTTGCCGCGCGCGTCGCGGGAAAGGGGGCGGCGCGTATTTCGGTCGAGCACATCCTGCCCAATATCCTCAACACACTCGTGGTGCAGATCACCATCCAGTTCTCGCTGGGCATCCTGGCTGAGGCGGCGCTGGCTTACGTCGGTCTCGGCGCGCAACCGCCGGTGCCGAGCTGGGGCAAGATGCTGGCCGACAGCCAGACGCTGATCGTGCTCGCGCCGCACCTCGCCATCATCCCTGGCCTCTGCATCGTTCTCACGGTGCTGGGGCTCAACCTTCTCGGTGACGGCCTACGCGATATCTTCGATCCGCGCCTGCAGCGAGGCCGCCGATGAGCCTCCTCACGATCAAGGACCTGCGGCTCGAGATCGGCGCGTTCGAAATCCTCCGCGATATCGATCTCTCGCTCGAACCCGGCAAGGTGCTGGGCATCATCGGCGAGTCCGGTTCGGGCAAGTCGATGACGGCGCTGAGTGTTATGAACCTGCTGCCGCCGTCTGCAAAGCGCGCTGGCTCCATCCGGCTCGACGGGAAGGAGTTGCTCACCAAGACCGAGCGCGAAATGAACGCCATCCGTGGTCGCGAGGTCGGAATGGTGTTCCAGGAGCCGATGACGGCCCTCGATCCGCTCAAGACCATCGGGCATCAGGTAGCGGAGACCATCCTGGTCCACGGCGCTTCGGGGCGCCGCGAGGCATATGCCGAGGCCGACCGTGTGCTCGAACGTGTCGGACTGCCGCGCGATCGTTTTCCGCGCGATCGGTTCCCGCACGAGCTTTCCGGCGGCCAGCGTCAGCGCGTGGTGATCGCGTCGGCTATTGCGCTCAAGCCGAAACTGCTGATCGCGGACGAGCCGACCACGGCACTCGACGTCACGACGCAGGCGCGCATCCTTGAGCTGCTGCGCCGGCTGGTCGACGAAGACGGCATGGGTCTCGCCTTCATCACGCATGACCTCGCGGTTGTCGCCGACATCGCCGACACCGTCTCGGTGATGCGGCATGGCGAAGTGGTCGAGTCGGGACCGACCACCGAAGTCTTCACCCATCTCCGGCATCCCTACACGCGCGCCCTGTTCGAAGCATCGTCGCACGTGCCGCCACGCGACCCAGCGCTGCCGGGCGGCGTCCCGGTGCTCGAGGTCAGGAACGTCGTGCGCGACTATCGCGTGCCGACGCGGCCCTTCGCGAAGCCGAACTATTTCCGTGCGGTCGACGACGTGAGCTTCACCATCGAGCGCGGCGAGAATCTTGGACTCGTCGGCGAGAGCGGCAGCGGCAAGTCGACGCTGGCGCGGGCGATCATGGCGCTCGAGGCACCACAGGCCGGGCACATCGTGCTCGACGGCGCGCCGCTCGATGGCGGCGACCTCAAGGCTCGCCGCAAACTGCAGGTGGTGTTCCAGGACCCCTACGGTTCCTTCGATCCCCGACAACGCGTCGATACGCTCGTCACCGAGCCGTTCCACCTACTGGGCTCGGACGCGCCGCGTGGCGCCGAGCGGCAGAAAAGGATCGATACCGCGCTGACCAATGTCGGCCTGCAGCCATCGGACGCGCACAAGTATATCCACGAGTTCTCGGGCGGCCAGCGCCAGCGCATCGCGATCGCGCGGGCGCTGATCATCGAGCCGGCGCTGATCGTGCTCGACGAGGCGGTGTCGGCGCTCGACGTGTCGATCCGCGCGCAGATTCTCGACCTGCTGGCCGAACTCAGCGACCGGCTCGAAATCTCGTACCTCTTCATCTCGCACGATCTGTCGGTGGTGCGCTCCATCACCGACCGCGTGCTGGTGATGAAGTCGGGCAAGATTGTCGAGAGCGGCAGGACCGAGGACGTCTTCGCCAACCCGCAGCACCCCTACACGCGCGAACTGATCGCCGCGACGCCGAATCTCCAGCGCTCGCTTGCCGCGCGCGGCTAGAGCGGCTGACCCGCCCAGACGATACGATAAAGGTCGGGGCCCGATTGCGGCGCGCCGGGCAGGGTGTAGTGCCAGCGCGGATCGGCGTCTGCGATGAGGTCGGAGCTGCCATCCGGCAGCCGGCTCAGCCGCCGCGGCAGTAACTCATCCCCAATCGCGACGAGGTAAATGCCGGTCCTCGGTGCCGCTGGACGCATGTCGACGATCAACGTCGTACCCTTGGCGATAAGTGGCGACATGCCCGCGTCGCCGGCTTCGGCGTAGCGGGCGGTGTCGGTGGTGAGGCTGAAGCTGCTATCGAGCCATTGGGCGCTCACCGCGATATCGGAGGGCGTCCAGCGCTCGACGCTGCGGCCGCCCGCCCTGACTTTGTGTGGTTTCAGCGGCAGCAGCCGCGTGAAGCCGGGCAAAGCGGCGAACCCGCCGGCGCCTGCTTCCGACAACTGGTCATCGCGCCCCTGACTCTCGGTCAGGTCCGGGCGAACATGATAGCCGGTGGCCACCCAGTCGAGGGTGACGCCGGCTTCGCGCGCCAGCGCCAGCGCATCGTCGAGCCGGAGCGGCGCATTGGGCTTGCGCATATTGTCGACGTGCGTGCGCGTCTTGCCGATGATGGCGGCCGCTTTCACTGGGCCGCCAACCATCGCAACGAGCTGAGCGACCCGTTCCTCCTGCGTCATCGCAAAGCCGGGCCGCCCCACCACCCCAGTCATGCGCTGCCCTTGACGATGCAAATGAACATTGGCACGATGCAAAATACTGATTGCATGAAAGTATACAGCCCAAGCATGATTACGCTGCTTCGGGCGAAAAAGCCAAACTGCGGCGATGCACATATGACCAGCGACGAGCAGGAACTCCGCGCCGAGGTGGCGGCGCTCTATCTTGAGTTGATGGACGCTCTGGACGGCGCCAGCCTCCCTGCCGCGCGAACGTCCCTGGCCATGGCGATGCTGATGACCGGTGAGCACTTCGGGCTGTGTGGTCGCGACCTAGCGGAATGGATCGATCAGATGGGCGGCGCGGCCAAGGCAGTATTGGGGTCGGTCCCGCGACACTAGCGACCCCCTTGCGGTGCCTTTGTCCGTGGGTCTATGCCCGAGGCATGAACGCGCACATGCCCACACTCTTCTTTGATCCCTCAAAATGCTTCATCGGCGGGCAATGGGTGCCGCCCGCTGAGGGAAACTATCTCGAAATCGAGAACCCGTCGGATGGATCGACCCTCGGCCGCATTCCCCGCGGCACGAAAGCGGACATCGATGCTGCCGTTGTTGCGGCGCGCAAAGCGCTGTCGGGGCAGTGGGGCAAGACGCCGGCCGCGGAGCGTGGACGCATCCTGGCGCGTATCGGTCGGCTCGTGCTCGAACGCGCCGATGAGCTGGCGTGGATCGAGGCCCTCGATGTCGGCAAGCCGCTCAAGCAGGCAAAGGCCGACGCGCTGGCGCTCGGGCGCTACATGGAGTTCTACGGCGGCGCTGCCGACAAGGTGATGGGCGAGACCATTCCCTACCTCGACGGCTACACGGTTTACACGCTGCGCGAACCGCACGGCGTCACCGGCCACATCATTCCGTGGAACTACCCCATGCAGGTGCTCGGCCGTTCTGTCGGCGGTGCGCTGACCATGGGCAACGCAGTCGTGCTGAAGCCGGCAGAGGAGGCATGCCTCACCGCCATCGCCTTCGCTGCGATCGCGAAGGACGCGGGCCTGCCGGATGGCGCGCTCAACGTCGTGCCGGGGCTGGGCGAAGAAGCGGGCGCCGCGCTGACCTCGCATCCTGACGTCAATCACATCTCGTTCACCGGCTCGGTCCCTGTAGGGCGCCTGATCCAAAAGTCGGCGGCGGAAAACATCGTTCCAGTGACGCTCGAGCTCGGCGGCAAGTCGCCGCAGCTGGTGTTTGCCGATGCCGACCTCGACCGCGCGCTCCCGTTCCTCGTCAATGCCGGCATCCAGAATGCCGGCCAGACCTGCTCGGCCAGCTCGCGCATCCTCGTCGAACGCACGATCCACGACGAATTGCTGGCCCGTATGGCCGAACGCTACCGTACGCTCCGTGTCGGTCCGGCCGTCGACGACCTCGACGTCGGCCCGCTGGTCTCAGCGCGTCAGAGGGAGATTGTCGCGGGCTTCATCGGCGAGGTTGGCAGCGGCGAGATCGTCGCGCGTGGTGCGCTGGTCGACGGTGCGCCCGATGGCGGCCACTACCTCCCTCCCGCGCTGATCGCCGGCATCACCTCCGACCACAAGCTGGCGCAGGATGAAATCTTCGGGCCCGTGCAGGTCGTGATCCCGTTCGACTCCGAGGATGAGGCGATCGCCATCGCCAATGGCACCGACTTCGGCCTCGTCGCCGGCGTGTGGACCGAGAATGGCGGCCGCCAGATGCGGATCGCGAAGTCCATCGACTCGGGCCAGGTGTTCATCAACAACTACGGGGCAGGGGGCGGCGTCGAGCTGCCTTTCGGTGGCACCGGCAAATCCGGCTTCGGCCGCGAGAAAGGCATGGAAGCGTTGTACGGGTTCAGCGTGTTGAAGACGGTGGCGGCATGGCACGGCTGAGCGGCAAGACCGCGATCGTCACCGGCGGTGCGTCCGGCTTCGGCTCGGGCATCGTCCGCAAGTTTGTCGCCGAGGGCGCGCGGGTAATGATCGCCGACATCAATGGCGATGCCGCCGACGCGCTGGCCAACGAACTAGGCGCCGCCGCCATCGCGCAGCAGGTCGATGTCTCCAAAGATGACAGCGTCAACGAGATGGCTGGCACGGCAATCGCGCGCTTCGGCCGGCTGGATATCCTCGTCAACAATGCCGGCGTCTCGCACATGCCGGCGCCGCTCGATGACATCTCCGAGGCGGACTTCGACCGCGTGTTCAACGTCAACATGAAGTCCGTGTTCCTGACGTCGCGTCACCTCGTGCCGCATTTCAAGGCCAACAAGCGCGGCGCGATCCTCAACGTCGCGTCCACGGCGGCGGTGAGCCCGCGCCCACGTCTCAGCTGGTACAATGCGTCAAAGGGCTGGATGGTCACAGCGACCAAGTCGATGGCCGTCGAGCTTGCGCCGCTCGGCGTGCGCGTCAACGCCATCAATCCCGTGGCGGGCGAAACGCCGCTGCTCAAGACCTTCATGGGCGAGGACACGCCGGAAATCCGCGCCAGGTTCCTGGCCACGATCCCGCTCGGCCGCTTCTCGACGCCCGAGGACATGGGCAACGCCGCCTGCTTTCTCTGCTCGGACGAGGCCTCAATGATCACCGGCGTCGCGCTCGAGGTCGATGGGGGCCGCGTGATCTAACCGAGGAACGCGGTGATCGCGGCAGCGGTCTCGGCCGTCTTCTCCCAGTGGATCGAGTGACCCGAACCGGGGATCGTCACGAACTGCGTCTGCCCGATTGGGCGGTGCATCTCGGCGACAGTCGCGGGCGGCGTGAGCAGGTCGAGCTCGGCCGACACGGCAAGTACCGGGCACGTCACCAGCGAGAGGTTGATGCCCGAGCCTTTCGCCCCCGCTGCGACCTGCCGGGCGAAATCATCGGGCGACTGGCGGTGCGCATAGTTGGTCGACGCTTCGGCCGCGCCCGCGATCACCGCCTCGTTCTCGAAGAACGGGCTGGAGAACAACCACTGGTAGAGCAGCCGGAACCAGTCCTGCGGCACCATGGTGAAATAGAGCCGAGCCATATCCTCAAACAGCACGCGGGTCTTGGCTGTCGTCGAACCGGCCGTGAGGGTGACGAGTTTTCGGACGAGCATCGGCTGGGCGGCCGCTAGCATCAGCCCGAGGTGACCGCCGAGCGAATGCCCCACGACGTCAACCGGCCCCACGCCGAGATGGCGAAGCAGGGCGGCGCAGTCGCCAACCATTTCATCGTGCGTCACCGGCCCGTCCACCTTCGTCTGTCCCGAGGCGCGGTTGTCGATCAGGATCAGTTGCCGGCCGGACAGCAGCGGCAGGAGCGGACCCCAGCTGGCGCCGTCGCTCGCCGTCCCGGCAATCAGGAGCAGAGGCTTTCCCTCGCCGAGGACGTCGTAATGGATGCTGGCCCGGTCGTGCTCGAACTGCGGCATGCTTGGCCTTCCCGTAACCCGTTGCGCTGGCTATCTTGTTGTCATGGCACAGGATGCACTTGGAAATGAAGTGAGCTCGTCGCAGGGCGCGACGCTCGCGGGGATCGACGACTTTGTCGAAGGCTTTCTCGGCTACGAGACGAAGGCGACCAACGTGCTCGCCGCGGCGGACGCCGACCCGGATTCGGTTCTCGCCAACATCTATTCCGGCTTCATCTGGATGTTCCTCGAAGCCAACGGCGCCGAGGACCGCGCACAGGTCTATCTCGATCGCGCCAATCGGGCGGCAGCGGGGGCGAACGAACGCGAAGTGCTGATGCTGAACCAGCTCGAGCGCTGGATCGCGGGAGATATCCCCGCGGTGCAGGCGCTCGGCGAAACGATTGTCGACCGTTTCCCGCGCGACCTCGCCTCGGTGAAGCTCCACCAGTACTTCAGTTTCAATCGCGGCGATGCTTCCGCCATGCTGAGGATCGCGAAGACGGTCGAGGCCGCGAACGCCGACAATCCGCATATCCACGGAATGCTCGCCTTTGGCTATGAGCAGATGCACCAGCTCGATCAGGCCGAACGGTCCGCGCGGCGCGCGCTCGAGATCAAGAACAAGGAACCGTGGGCGCAGCATGCGCTGGCTCACGTGATGCTCTCCACCGGACGCGTGCGCGAAGGCGTTGCGTTCCTCGGGGAGGCGCAGAAGACCTGGGTCGACCTCAACTCGTTCATGTACACGCACAACTGGTGGCATAAAGCGTTGTTCCATATCTCGATGGGCGACACCGCCGCGGTGTTTGATGCCTACGACAATCATGTCTGGGGCATCGAGCCGGGCTATTCGCAGGATCAGGTGGGCGCCGTGTCGCTGCTGGCCCGCATGGAGATCGCCGGCCTCGATGTCGGCGACCGCTGGCAGAAGCTGGCCGAGTATCTGCGACCCCGTGCCACCGACACGGTGCAGCCGTTCCTGACGCTGCAATACCTCTACGGTCTAGCGCGCGCCGATTTCGCCGAAGCCGACACGCTGATGGCCGCCGTCGAAGACAAGGCCGCGACCTCGGTGGCGTTCGATCGTCTGGTCTGGCGCGAGGTGGCATTGCCTGCGGCGCGCGGCGTGCTCGCCCATGCGCGTCGTAACTGGGCCGATGCGGCGCGCTACCTCGGCATCGCCAACCCGCGGCTCACCGAGATCGGCGGCAGCCACGCACAGCGCGATCTGTTTGGGCAGATCCTGCTCGATGCGCATCTGAAACTCGGCAACTGGGCGATCGCGGAACAGATGCTCGAGATGCGTCGCATCTGGGACCCCGACGGCGTACCACTCAATCGCGACCTTTCGATGGTTCGTTCACATCTGGCTGCAGCATGAAACCCGGTCCACGCAATCTCATCACCGACGTCGCCGGTCTCGTCGTCGGCAACGCCGAAGACCACAAGATAAAGACGGGCAGTACCGTGCTCGTCGGCGACAAGCCGTTTCGCGCATCGGTCGACGTGATGGGCGGTTCGCCCGGCACGCGCGAGACTGATCTCTTGGCGCCCGACAAGGCCGTCGAGATGGTCGATGCACTCGTGCTGAGCGGTGGCTCCGCGTTCGGCCTCGACGCAGCCTCCGGCGTGAGCGACGGACTGCGCGCCGCGGGCAGGGGATTTGCCGTTGCCAATGTGACGGTTCCGATCGTGCCGTCCGCGATCCTCTTCGACCTCCTCAATGGCGGCGACAAGGGCTGGGTGGATAATCCCTATCGCGCACTCGGTCTCGCCGCCCTTCGCAACGCCAGCGCCGACTTCGCGATCGGCACAGCCGGGTGCGGCGTCGGGGCGACGTCAGCGGGCCTCAAGGGCGGCCTCGGCTCCGCCTCGATCGTGCTGCCCACGGGCCATACGGTCGGCGCGCTCGTCGGAGCGAACCCCACTGGCGGGGTCATCGCCGGACCCGACGGACAGTTCTGGGCCGGCCATTTCGAGATGGACGGCGAGTTCGGCGCGCGAGGGCCCTACGCGGGCGTCGTGCCCTTCGCCGAGTCCGGCAAGACCAAGCGTGAATATCTCGCCGCGACCACCAATACGACGATCGCCATCGTTGCGACCGATGCCGACCTCACCAAAGCGCAGCTCAAGCGCCTCGCCGTCGCCGCGCAGGATGGCATCACGCGCGCCGTCAGCCCGTCGCACTCCCTTGTCGACGGCGATCTCATCTTCTCGGTCTCCACCGGGGCGAAACCCGTCGTCGATCCGATCTTCGACCTTATCGCGCTTGGCCACGCGGCGTCCGTTTGCCTCGCCCGCGCCATTGCGCGCGCCGTCTACGAAGCGACGCCGGCCCCCGGCGACATGTTCCCGACATGGCAGGAGCGCTGGGGAAACCGCACCCGTACTTAGCCCCCGGACGGTGGTCACGGTCGAGGCCGCGTGATCATTGCATCTCAAATTGAGATGTGCGTATCATTTTGGAATGGGCGTCTCAGTGTTGGCCAAGGACGGCGTGGTGGGATCCGAGCGGGGAGCACGAGCTCGCACGCGCCGCCTGATGCTCGATACCGCGACCCGCATGATGCAGGCAGGCGAGACCCCGTCGGTCACCGGCGTCGCCGAAGCTGCGGGCGTATCGCGCGCCACCGCCTACCGGTGTTTCCCGAGCCAGGCCGTACTGGTCGAGGCGATCGTCGACGAAGCGCTTGGCCCCATCCTGTCGTGGAGTTCGGAGTCGGACGATGCCGAGGAGCGGGTCGCGCAACTGCTCGAAACATCGCTGCCGCGCATCGTCGAATTCGAAGCGACCTTCAAGGCCGCGCTCAAGCTGACGCTGGAGCAGTGGGCGCAGCAGCAATCGGGCACGTCGTCCGAACCGCCCTTTCGCCGCGGTCACCGCGTGCAACTGCTGCAGCGCGCCATCGAGCCGCTGCGCGGTGAACTGACCAGGTCGCAGTTCGCGCGTCTCGCCCGGGCCCTCTCGCTTGTTTACGGCCTCGAGGTGCTGATCGTCCTCAAAGATTTGTGGGGCCTCAAAGAGCGCGAAGTGCAGTCGGTCGCGAGCTGGGCCGGGCGCGCATTGGTCCGCGCAGCGGTAGCCGAGGCGCGCGACGCTGATCCGTCGTCGATTTCTGCGAGGAAAGGGTGACAAACGCCACTAACATGTTAGTGTGCGTCCGATGAAAAATGCCGAGCAGGAGGAGAAACGCCAACAGGCGGCCCGGCTGTAAGGCACCAAAAGGAGAATTCCCCGAAACATCTGGGGGCACTTGGGCCGGCGAGGGCTGGCCGATATGAGGCGCTAAGGGAGGAACCGCAATGCGCACCGCGACCAAGGGCATTCTGGCCGGACTGGGCCTGATGCTCGTATCGAGCACATCTGTGCTCGCTCAGGAGCTCACCATTCTGTGGGCCGAATGGGATCCCGCCAACTACCTGCAGGAACTGGTCAACCAGTATCAGGCCGAGACGGGTGTCACCGTCACGGTGGAGACCGTTCCGTGGCCGGACTTCCAGACCAAAGCCTTCACCGAGTTCAACGCCCAGGGCTCCGCTTACGACCTCGTGGTCGGCGATAGCCAGTGGCTCGGTGCGGCGTCCACCGGTGGTCACTATGTCGAACTCACCGATTTCGTGAAGGCGCACAACCTGACCGAAACCATGGCGCCCGCCACCATGAAGTACTACTCGGAATATCCGGGTGGTTCGGGTCACTACTGGTCGGTGCCGCTCGAAGGCGATGCCGTCGGCTGGGCCTACCGCAAGGACTGGTTCGAAGATCCGACCGAGATGGCCAACTTCAAGGCCAAGTACGGCTACGATCTGGGTATCCCCAAGACGCTGAGCGAACTTGTCGACATCGCCGAGTTCTTCAACCGTCCGTCCGAAAATCGCTACGGCGCTGCCATCTACTCGCAGAGCTCGGGCGACGCGCTCACGATGGGCGTCGAGAACTTCATCTTCGGTTATGGCGGCTCGCTCGGCGACTACGCCAACTACAAGGTGACGGGCCTGCTGAACTCCAAGGAGTCGGTCGAAGGTCTCGAGGCTTACAAGAAGCTCTTCGGCTTCGGACCTCCGGGCTGGGGCAATGCGTTCTTCGCCGAAGTGAACACGGCGATCGCGCAGGGCCAGGTCGCGATGGGCATGAACTACTTCGCGTTCTTCCCCTCGCTCGTGAACGAGGCGACCAACCCGCAGGCCAAGAACACCGGCTTCTTCGCCAACCCGCCGGGACCGCGCGGCGATGACTACGCCGCTCTGGGTGGCCAGGGCATCTCGCTGATCTCGTACAGCCAGAATAAAGAGGAAGCGATGAAGTTCCTCGAGTGGCTGGTCAAGGACGAGACGCAGAAGAAGTGGGCGGAACTGGGTGGTTACACAGCCGCCGCGGCGATCCTCAAGTCCGACGAGTTCCAGAACGCAACGCCCTACAACAAGGCCTTCTACGAGACCATGTTCAAGGTCCGCGACTTCTGGGCTCTGCCCGAATACGCCGCGCTGCTCGATCAGAGCCAGCTGGGCTTCTACGACTACGTCGTGAACGGCAACGGGACCGCTCAGGAAACGCTCGACAAGCTCGCGGCGACCTGGGTCAGCACCCTCAAGGGTGCCGGCTACCCGGCCGAATAACCAGCAAACCTGCACCCGGGGAGGGGAGACGATCTCCTCCCCGGGCTACTTGGCAGCCCGGGGGACTTTGTCTTGACCAGCATGATGACCACGCTCGATCCAAGAGCGCGTGCGGCGACGCGCGGATGGAGCGACATCACGATCCGGAACCTCTTCGTCATTCCGACGGTGGCGTTCCTCATCATCTTCAACGTCTTCCCGCTGCTCTATTCGCTTGGGTTCTCGTTCACGGACTTCCGTGCATCGAGCAAGGACCCCATCAACTTCGTCGGGCTCAAGAACTACGTCGACATTCTCGCCGATCCAGTGATCTGGCGGAGTTTTGCGACGACCCTGTGGTACGTCATTGTCTCGGTGACCGGACAGTTCATCGTCGGGTTCGGTCTCGCGCTCCTGCTCAACCGTCCGATACCGGGCAAGGGGCTGCTGACGACGCTGCTGATGCTTCCCATGATGCTGTCGCCGGTGGTGGTGGGACTGTTCTGGAAGCTGATCTACGATCCCTCATGGGGCATTCTGAACTACGCCTTGGGGCTTGGGAAAGTCGCCTGGCTCACCGACCCGGCGCTCGCGCTTTACGCCGTCGCCATCACCGACATCTGGATGTGGTCGCCCTTCGTGATGCTGCTGTCTCTCGCCGGCCTCAGCGCCGTGCCCAAGCATCTCTACGAGGCCGCGTCGATCGATCGCGCCGGCAGACTCTACACCTTCTTCCGCATCACGCTCCCTCTGGTGGCACCGATCCTGCTCATCGCCGTCATCTTCCGCACCATGGAGGCCTTCAAGACCTTCGATATCGCGTTCGTGATGACGGGCCAGCCGCAGGCGGAACTGATCTCCTCGCGGCTTTATAAACTGGCGTTCCAGCAATGGCAGACAGGGCCCGCCTCGGCGCTGGCCTATATCGTTCTGATCATGGTGCTGTGCATCACCAACATCTACGTAAAATACCTCAACAAGGCGAAGGAGCGCTGAGATGGCCGTCGTTTCAACGCGCGCCGGGCGCCTCGGCAACCGCATCGCGATCGCCGCGGTCATCCTGATCACGCTGATCTTCCTGTCGCCGATCTACTGGATCACCTCGACGGCCTTCAAACCGCTCGTGCTGTCCACCTCGGTGCCGCCCACGATCGTGTTTCAGCCGCAGGTGACGCCGTTCGTAAAGCTGTTCGTCAAGCGCGCGCAGCAGACGGTCCCGGTGCAGCCGGAGGTGTACGACGCTGCGCCCTGGTGGGAAAAGCTCATCCTCGATGGCGGCGAGCGCTTGGCGCGCGACGGCAAGGGTGAGGTCGTCTATTCGGCCTATCCGGATCGCTTTGTGAACTCGCTGATCATCGCCATCACCTCGACGCTGCTTGCCGTGTCGATGGGGACGATCACCGCCTACGGTTTCTCGCGCTTCCGCGTGAAGGGCGAGGCGGACCTGCTCTTCTTCATCCTGTCCACGCGAATGCTGCCGCCCATCGTGGTCGCGATCCCGATGTTCCTGATGTATCGCGCCGTCGGTCTCAACGACACGCATATCGGTCTCATCATTCTCTACACGGCGTTCAACGTCTCGTTCGCGGTGTGGCTGATGAAGGGGTTCATGGACGAGATCCCCAAGGAGTACGAAGAGGCGGCGCTGGTCGATGGCTATACGCGCATGCAGGCCTTCTTCAAGATCGTGCTGCCCGAGGCAGCGACGGGCATCGCGGCGACTGCAGTGTTCTGCTTCATCACGGCATGGAACGAGTATGCCTTCGCGCTGATCCTCTCCAATCGCCGCGCCCAGACCGCGCCGCCCTTCATCCCCAGCCAGATCGGCACCGGCCTTCAGGACTGGACCGTCATCGCCGCCGGCACCGTGCTCTTCCTGCTGCCGGTTGCCATCTTCACGTTCCTTCTGCGCAATCATCTGCTGCGCGGCATGAGCTTTGGTGCCATCCGCAAATGAACATTCGCGTCTTCAACCAGAAGTTTCTCGAACCGGCGTCGATCGCATTCAGCGTGCTCGGCATCCTGTTTCTCTGCCAGCCCTGGGTGGCCTTTCTCCATGAGTGGAGCGTGCTGATCATGTTGATCGGGCTTATCTCGTTCAACGTGTCGGTCCATATCCCGCCGCCCGAGCCGAAGGTCGACGAAGACGATACCGGCGCCGTCTCGGTCAGCCAGACCGTTGGACAGGGGCACGGCCATGGCTGAGATCGAACTCCGTCACGCGGACAAGCACTTCGGCCCGCTGCACGTCATCCGCGACATCAATCTCACGGTGAAAGACCGCGAGTTCGTGGTGCTCCTCGGCCCCTCGGGCTGCGGCAAGACCACGACCCTGCGAGCGATTGCTGGCCTCGAAAACATCGATTCCGGCGACATCCTGCTCGATGGCAAGCCGATCCAGAACCTGCACGCATCGGACCGCGATATCGCCTTCGTGTTCCAGAACTACGCACTCTACCCGCACTTCACCGTGTACCAAAATCTGGCCTTCCCGCTCGATGCCGTGGGAACGCCCAAGGCCGAGGTCGAGAAGGTCGTCCAGTCCGTCGGCCGGTCGCTGGGCATTACCCATTTGCTGAAGATGCGGCCGTCGGCGCTCTCGGGCGGCGACATGCAGCGCGTTGCCATCGGCCGCGCGCTGGTGCGTCGTCCCAAGGCACTCTTGCTCGATGAGCCCATCGGCTCGCTCGACGCCAAGCTGCGCGAGCAGATGCGCGTCGAGCTCAAGCGTCTCCATCTCGAGAACGGTTCGACCTCGATCTACGTCACGCACGACCAGGTCGAGGCCATGTCGCTCGCCGACCGCATTGTCGTCATGAACGAGGGCGTGCTGCAGCAGGTGGGCACGCCCACCGAGGTGTACCTCTATCCGGCCAATCTGTTCGTTGCGCAGTTCATCGGCTCGCCAGTCATGAACATCGCGCCGACCAAGGTCAGCGAGGCCAACGGCAAGGCGCAGGTGGCAATCGATGAAACGGCGTTCGAGTTGCCCCGCGAACTGCTGGGCATGCTCGACAGCAAGAAGGCCAGCAAGGACCTCTCTTTGGGCATCCGTCCGGAGGGCGTGCTGGTGAGCCGCACCGATCAGCCAGGATATCGTCCCACCGAGGCGCACATTGTGCAGCCTTTTGGCGGCTTCGACATCGTCGATCTCCGCTTCGGCAACCGCACGATCCGCGCCCGCACGACCGCTGGCTATGTCAGCAAGGCCGGCGACACCGTCTGGGCCAGGCTCGACCCGGCGCAGGCGCATTTCTTCGACAACAGCTCGGGCGCGTCGCTCGACATCCGGCTCGGCGACTGATCATGGCCCGCATCCGACTCGAAAACATCTCCAAGAAATTCGGCCACCACACCGCCGTCGAGGACCTAGACCTCGACGTGGCGGATGGCGAGTTCTTCGTTCTGCTGGGTCCGACCGGCGCCGGCAAGACGACGACGCTGCGCATGATCGCCGGCCTCGACAAGCCCACGGTCGGCCGCATCTACATCGACGAGGTCGACGTCAACGAGTGGGGCCCGGCGGAGCGCGACACCGCGCTCGTGCTGCAGCAATACTCGCTCTACCCGCGCCTCACCGTGCACGACAATCTCGCCTTCCCGCTCAAGTCGCGCATCCGCAACATGAGTGCCGCCGAGATCGAAAAGCGCATCGAGTACGCGTCCAAGACCCTGCGCATCGGTCATCTGCTGGAGCGCAAGACGGACCGGCTGTCGGGCGGCGAAATGCAGCGTGTGTCGATCGGCCGTGCGATCGTGCGCGAGCCGCGGGTGTTCCTGATGGACGAGCCGCTGTCGGCACTCGACGCGAAACTCCGCGAGGCCCTGCGGTCCGAACTCAAGGACCTGCAGATGCGCCTCGGCGCGACTTTCATCTTTGTGACGCACGATCAGGTGGAGGCCATGACGATGGGCGACCGCATCGGCGTACTCAACAACGGCCACCTGATTCAAGTCGGCACGCCATCCGAGATCTATCGCAACCCGCGCGATACGTTCGTTGCGGCGTTCGTCGGCTCGCCGGCCATCAACCTGTTCCCCGGTCAACTCGCCGGCGGCATGGCGGTGGTGGCGCCCAAGACGTTCGAACTGCCCTTCGCCGGCCAGCCTGCGAACGAAGGCGACTACACCTTCGGCATTCGGCCCGAAGACGTGAGCGTCGAATCCGGGGCGCCCGTCGAGGCCAAGGTTCACGACATCGAAAACCACGGCATCGAGAAGATCCTTACGCTACGCGCCGGCAGCGTGCTGGTGCGCGCCGGCGTGCCGGCCAAGGTCGACGTCAAGGTCGAGGACACGGTTCGTTTCGGCTGGAATCCGGGCAAGGTTATTCTCTTCGACCGCCAGACCGGTCTCAATCTCGGCCACAAGGCCGCCTGACACACTCACTGGGCCTACGGGAGGCGCTCATGGCAGATCACGTCAACAACTATCCCAAGCTCCACAATGCGACCTGGCCGGGCGTCGTCGGCAAGGGCGCTCCGGGCGCCGAGCCGATCATCGCGCTCGACACGCTGCTCGAGCTCACAAAGAACGCGGAGTACGAGGGGCAGAAGTTCGACGGCGTCGATTTGTGGCTGGCCGACCCGCACATCTCGATCGACTCCAGCCGCGATCAGGTCAAAAAGGTCGGCGAGCACATCGCGAGCTACGGCTTCGAGATCGGCTCCTTCGTCGCCCCGATCTGGGGCGGTGCCGGCGGTGGCTCGGCGATGGGTGATGCCGACGAGCGGAAGCGTTTCCTCGAGGCCGTGCGCAAGGCCTGCGTCATCGGCAAACAGCTCCGTGAGATGGGCCTGCGCCCAACGGGAGGTGTACGCGTGGATTCCTCGACCGGCGTCGAAGCTTGGGACGCCGATCCCGTCGGCAATACCAAGAAGATCGCCGAGACCTTCCGCGAGGCCGGCAAGATCGCCCAGGACCACGGCGAAATCATCGTCGCAGAAGGCGAAATCTGCTGGGGCGGCATGCATTCCTGGCGCGAAAACGTGAACCTGCTCGAGATGGTCAACATGCCCGGCGTCGTCGGTTACCAGGCCGACATGGCGCACTCGATGCTCTTCGTGCTCGGCGCCAATGCCGAGAAGGACCGCATTCTCCCCAAGGATTTCCAGTGGAGCGACAAGGCCGAGCTCGACAAGGCCTACCACAAGGTTGCCGACGCACTGCGGCCCTGGACGCTCGACTTCCACGTCGCGCAGAACGACGGCACGACCTTTGGGTCGGGCGACCACGAGAAAACCGGTCGTCACTGCCAGGTCGACGATCCCAATGGCCGGCTCGATGTGGTCAAGCACGCCGGCTACTGGCTGCGTGACGATAAGGGCAACCTCACCAAGACAATGCGACATATCTGCTGGGACGGCTGCATGTTCCCGAACTCGGTGATGGAATCGCAGGCGACCTGGAACAAGGTTCTGGGCCAGATGGTGCGCGTGCGCGACGCGCATGGCTGGCGCGAGTAAGAGGATAGGGTACGCAAATGGCCGCAAAGCAAAAGACGCTCAATATCGGCATGGTGGGCTATGGCTTCATGGCGCGGGCGCATTCGCACGCCTGGGCAGAAGCGGGGCATGTCTTCGATACCGGCTACCGCCCCGTCCTCAAGGCGGTGGCGGCACGCAGCAAGGACAAGGCGCAGGCCTTTGCAGATGCGTGGGGTTACGAACGCGTCGAGTCCGATTGGCGCAAGCTGATCGAAGCGCCCGACATCGACGCCATCGACATCTGCGTTCCCAACGACCTCCATGCCGAAATCGCCATCGCCGCCGCCAAGGCGGGCAAAATGGTGCTGACGGAAAAGCCGCTTGCGCGCACGGCCGCCGAAGGTCAGCCCATGGTGGATGCCGTCGAGAAGGCGGGCGTCCCCAACATGGTGTGGTATAATTACCGGCGTATCCCTGCCGTCACCTTCATCAAGAACATGGTCGCGGCCGGTAAGCTCGGCCGCATATTCCACTACCGCGCGGCCTTCCTGCAGGATTGGACGATCAGCCCGGACGTGCCGCAAGGCGGCACCGGCACCTGGCGTCTCGATGTGGACGCCGCGGGTTCGGGTGTCACTGGCGACCTTATTGCCCATTGCGTGGACACGGCCCTGTGGATCAACGGCGGTATCTCCTCGCTCACCGCCATGACCGAGACGTTCGTGAAACAGCGCAAGCACGCCGACACGGGGCAGATGCAGTCCGTCGGCATCGACGATGCCGCCGCGGTTTTGACGCGCTTCGCGAACGGCTCGCTCGGCATGTTCGAGTCGACGCGTTACGCCCGCGGCCACAAGGCCGCCTACACGCTCGAGATCAACGGCGAGCACGGCTCGTTCAGTTGGGACCTGCACGATCTTCATCGCGTGGGCTGGTTCGACCATCGGGTCGAGGGTCCGCTGCGCGGCTGGAGTTCCATCCACGTCACCGATGGCGATCATCCCTACATGGGCAAGTGGTGGGTGCCGGGGCTCAGCACCGGCTATGGCGAAAGCTTCACGCACCAGGTGGCCGATTTCCTCATCGGGCTGAAGGATGGAAAGCCGGCGGCGCCAAGCTTCCGCGATGCATTGGAGACCAACCGGGTGTGCGATGCGATCATCGCGTCGGGCAAGTCCGGCCAGTGGGTCAAGCTGTAGCAACGGCAGGACAGTGCGGAGACTAGAATGAAACTCGGCTTCGACCTGCTGCTGTGGACGACCCACGTCACCGAGCAGCACTACCCGATCCTCGATCAGATCAAGGCCGCCGGCTACGACGGCGCCGAGATCCCGATTTTTGAGGGCAAGGTCGAGCATTTCCAGAAGCTGGGGCAACGGCTCAAGGATGTCGGCCTCGAGGCGACCGGCATCGGCGTCATGCCCAATGGCAGCGCGATCTCTCCGGATGCCGGCGAGCGCCAGAAGGCGCTGGACGGTCTCAACTGGCTCACCGACTGCACCGCTGCGCTCGGGGCCGATATCTACGCCGGTCCGATCCACCAGCCGCTTGGGGTGTTCTCGGGCCGCGGTCCGACCGCCGACGAGGTCAAATGGTGCACCGACGTACACAAGGCGGCGGCGCAGTATGCGGCCAAAACGGGCGTGTCGCTGTCGGTCGAGCCGCTCAACCGTTTCGAGTGCTATTTCCTCAACACGATGGAGCAAGCCACCGAACTGGTTAAGCGCGTCAACGAGCCGAACTACGGCTATCTGTTCGACACCTTCCATACCAACATCGAAGAGAACGACGTTCCGGCGCTGATCAGGAAGACCATCGGCGCGATCAATCACGTCCACATCACCGAGAACAATCGCGGTGTGCCGGGCGCCGGCCACATCCGCTTCCAGCCGATCTTCGACGCCCTCCGCCAATCAGGCTATGATGGCTGGCTGACCGTCGAGTCCTTCGGTTCGGCGCTGCCAGACCTGGCCGCGGCCACAAAGATCTGGCGTCCGCTGTTCAATTCGGAAGCCGAGGTCGTCAACGGCGCGATCAAACTGATGCGCGAAGGTTGGGCCAAAGCAGCCTGAGCTGGGCCGATTAATATTAGTTCCGACCATTTGCGTCCCGTTCATCATTCCCGTGAAATTTACGGGCGACACCCGACCCTGATCGCCAAATAATCCCGTCATTAAGGTTCGAATGCGAGCCTTGTCGGATGGGAACCGTGCGCGCCGAAATCAGCGACAACAACGTCTTCCGGTTTGACCAGAGCGGAGCGCTGCTCCGTAAGGTCATGGAGAGCGCGGCCGTCGGCATGGCGCTGGTGAGCGTCGACCGCCGGACCCTCTACGTGAACCGGGCCTATGAGGCGATGCTGGGCTTCCGGCCCGGTGCGCGCCTTGGGCGCGAGGCGATGGAGGCGATCTTCGCCGTCGATCGCACGGCGGTCGGGCTGCGCCTCGAACAGGTGCTGCGCGGCGAGATCGAGGAAATGAGCATCGAGTGCCGCATGAACCATGCGGCCGGCTACCCTGTCTGGGCGCTGATCACCGGCTCTTTGCTGCGTTCCGACGCGACGGGGCTGCCCCTCTACGTCATCGTCCAGATCATCAATATCGACCGCCAGAAACGTGCCGAGGCCGCGCTCGCCGACAGCGAGAGCCGCTGGAACTTCGCGCTCGAATCGGCGGGGCAGGGCGTGTGGGACTGCAAAGTGCAGACCAACCTGTCGAGCTACTCCAAGGTGTGGCGCACGATGCGGGGCATCCCGCCTGACGAAGAGGTGGATCCTTCGCAGGACGCCTGGCTGGAGCGCGTGCACCCCGACGACGCAAGGACTCTGCGTCAGACCTCGCGCAGGCAGGGCAAGGGCGAGGCCGGGTTCGATTCGCTCGAGTATCGGGAGCGACACCGCGACGGCCATTGGATTTGGATTCTGAGCCGGGGCCGGCCTGTGGAGTGGGACGAGCACGGAAATCCGACGCGCTCTGTCGGCACCGACACCGACATCACACGGCTCAAGGTCGCCGAGCAGCAGCTGGCCGAGGAAAAGGAGCGTCTGCGCGTCACGCTCGAATCTATCGGCGAAGGCGTGATTGCCGCCGACGCCGATGGCGCCGTGAGCTATCTCAACCCCGCCGCCGAAGCGCTGACCGGCTGGAACGAGGCAGACGCATTGGGCCAGCCGCTCTGGCGCGTCTTCGTCACCAAGTACGAGGCGACCGGCGAGATGGCCGGCGACGTGATGGGCAATTGCCTCGGCACGGGCGCTCCGGTCGAGATCGAGAACGATGTGATCCTCGTCTCCCGCGATGGCACCGGACACGGTGTCAGCGGCATGGCTTCGCCCGTGCGTAACGAAGAGGGAAGCACACTGGGCGCTGTGCTCGTGTTCAAGGACGCGACAGACCACCAGCAGGAACAACGCCGGCTCACCCACTCGGCGACGCATGACGGCCTTACCGGCCTTCCCAACCGCGTTGCGTTTGCCCGTGCGCTTGGTGATGCGTCGCGCCACGTGGCAGCGGGTCGGCCCTATGCGCTCTGCTTCATCGACCTCGACCGCTTCAAGCCAGTGAACGACAGTGCCGGCCACGCCGCCGGCGACGCGCTGCTGCAGAAGGTGGCAAGGACCATCCGCGCCTGCTGCCGCGGCCAGGACTTTGCTGCGCGCATAGGAGGCGATGAGTTCGTCGTGCTGCTTGCGGACTGCGCGGTGCAGGATGCTCGTATGGAAGCCGAGAAGATCGTCGACGCCATCGGAGCCATGCGCTTCGAATGGGGCAACGCGATCTACGCAATCGGCGCCTCGATCGGGGTCGCGCCGGTGCTGCCCGACGCCGGCCACGATGCGCTCGCGGCCGCCGATGCCGCCTGCTACGCCGCCAAGGCGGCCGGCCGTGGACGCGTGTCTGCCGCCGCCGAGTAAGCCCAAACGTCCGACTTATGGTGGCTTGCCGTGGGGCAGTGCACCGCGGTAGCTAGGCGCATCGTTAGCGAAGGACGAAATCATGGGTAGTCTTGACGGCAAGCTCAGCATCATCACCGCCGCCGCGCAGGGAATTGGACGGGCAACGGTCGAGGTTTTCGCCCGTGAGGGTGCCCGCGTCATCGCCACCGACATCAACGAAGCCAAGCTCGCCGAACTCAACGGTATCCCCGGAGTGACCACCCGCGTCCTCAATGTGCTCGACACCGATGCTGTGACGGCAGCCGCCGCGGAGATCGGGCGCGTCGATGTGCTCTTCAACTGCGCGGGCGTCGTTCACAACGGCACCGTGCTCGAGATGCCCGACAGCGACCTCGAGTTCGCCTTCAATCTCAACATCTGGGCCCAGGTCCGCATGATCAAGGCCTTCCTGCCCGCGATGCTCGCGCATGGCGATGGCTGCATCATCAACATGTCCACGGTGGCGTCGTCCGTGACCGCCGTGCCGAACCGCGCCGCCTACTCGATCTCGAAGGCCGCCGTGATCGGTCTGACCAAATCGATGGCGGCGGACTACACGGCCAAGGGCATCCGAGTGAACGCGATCGCGCCGGGCACGGTCGAGAGCCCCTCGCTGCACGAGCGTTGGAAAGCGACGGGCGATTTCGATGCGGCCAAGAAAGCCTTCATCGCCCGCCAGCCCATCGGCCGCATCGGCCAGCCCGAGGAGATTGCCAACCTGGCGCTCTACCTCGCGACCGCGACCTACACGACCGGCCAGGTGCACGTCATCGACGGCGGCTGGACCGCCTGATCAGAGCTTGATCGCCTTGCCGGTGCGGACGCTCTCATCTGCGGCAATGCAGATGCGGAGCGACGCCACCGCGTCGTCCATGTGCCGCGTTAGATCGATGTTCTCATTGATCGCACGATAGAAGTAGCCCTGCTCGCGCGCACAGAGCGCATCGTGGCCGGGCTCGCCCGTCGTCGTGATCAGCTCATCCGGCGTGGCGAACGCGCCCGCCGAATTGGTCGCCGCGTGGTGCACCTTGATGAGGTCGGTGCGGGCGTGCGTGTCGTGATCGTCGGACTTGGCATTCTGGTCCATCACGATCGACACCGATCCGTTGGGCGACATGATGTCTTTGACGAAGAACGCCGTCTCCGAAATCATCGGCCCCCACGCCGCTTCGTACCAGGCCACCGATCCATCCGCGAACAGCACCTGGAAGTGTCCGTAATTATACATGTCAGGCGCGACTTCGTCCGACAGCCGAACGCCCATGCCGCGCACCTCGACGGCTTTGGCATCGGTGATCTGGCACATCACATCGACATAATGCACGCCGCAATCCACGATCGGCGACGTCGTCTCCATCAGCCGCTTGTGCACGTCCCACGCGTGCCCGCTCGACTGCTGGTTGAGGTTCATGCGGAACACGAACGGACCACCGAGCTTGCGCGCCTGCGCGATGAACTCGATCCACGACGGATGGTGGCGAAGAATGTAGCCGACGACCAGCTTGCGGTTGTTCGCCCGTGCCGCCGCGACCACGCGCTCGGCATCGGCGACGTTAGTCGCGAGCGGCTTCTCGATGAACACATGCGCGCCCTGCTCGATAGCAGCGATCGCGTATTCGGCGTGCGTGTCTGAGTAGGTGTTGATCGACACGGCATCGGGCTTCAGTTCGCGCAGCGCCGGCAGGAAGTCGGGTCGGATCGCATAGCCTGCGAGGTCGGCATCGAGCCCCTTGGGTGGTGCGCTGCGATTGACGAGACCGACGATCTCGAACCCTGGATGGCGGTGATAGGCGAGGGCGTGGCTACGCCCCATATTTCCCAGGCCAGCGGTAAGAACACGGATCGTCATTTCGCATTTCCCCTCGCCAACCAGCGTGTCATTAATGCCAAAAAAATACCACTTGTCCAGCGGCCCTAGAGCTGTTCGCCGTAATCTTGACGCTCGCTAAATGCCCGTCGGGTGCAGAATAGACTTGGCCAATGGTATTTTATTGGTATTATGGCGCCTCCTGACTTTCTCGCCGAGACGGAGGCTAACCTGATGCCACATGCAGCCGAGGCATTGTTCAGCGCCGAGTCGATCGCCCCGCAGGGCGGTCCGCTCTACATGCAATTGAAGGGCTGGATCGAGGACGCCGTCCATCGCGGCGCCATCAAGCCCGGCGAAGCCCTGCCATCCGAGCGCGATCTCGCCGCGCGGGTCGAGATGTCCCGCGTGACGGTCCGCAAGGCGGTCCAGCATCTGGTGCGCGACGGCGTCCTGGTACAGCGCCACGGCTCGGGCACCTACGTCGCGCCGCAACCCAATCGCGTCGAGCAGTCGCTGAGCCAGCTGACCTCGTTCGCCGAGGACATGGCGCGCCGCGGCATGTCGGTGCGCTCCGTCTGGCTCGATCGCGGTATCTACGTGCCGTCGCCACTCGAGACGGTTACGCTCGGCCTCGGCGCGTCCGACAACGTCGCCCGCGTCTCCCGTCTCCGCATTTCGGGCGAAACGCCGATCGCGATCGAGCGCGCCTCCCTATCGGCCGGCATCCTTCGCGACCCCGAGAGCATCGGAACGTCGCTCTACGCCCATCTCGAGAAGTCCGGCAACCGTCCGGTACGGGCGATCCAGCGCATCCGCGCCGAAAATCTCTCGGACGAGGATGCGAGCCTGCTGGGGATATCTCCAGGCGTTGCGGGGCTGCATATCGAGCGGACGTCATATCTCGCTTCGGGGCGGGTCGTGGAGTTCACGCGCTCGATATATCGCGGCGATACATACGACTTCGTCGCCGAACTTCGTTTGGGTGGAGGCAACCGCTGATGAGCGCCAATGCGACATACATGCGCATGGAGATCGAAGAGATCCCCGACGCGGCGCGCCGCCTTCTCGATACGTCGGCAGCCAGCCTGGCGGACGCCGGGGAGCAGCTTAAGCGTATCCAGCCGGTGATGGTGGCCACGATTGCGCGTGGGTCATCGGACCACGCTGCTGCATTCCTGAAGTACGCTATCGAGCTCACCGCCGGAGTTCCCGTGGCTTCGATAGGCCCGTCGATCATGTCGATCTATGGCCGCGAACTGCGCCTCGACGGGTGCGCCGCAGTCTCGATCTCGCAGTCCGGCAAAAGCCCTGATATCGTGGCCATGGCTCAGTCGGCGCGCCGCAACGGAGCGCTCGGGATCGCGCTCACCAACACGGCCGGTTCGCCGCTGGCGCAGTCCGCCGACATCGCCATCGACCTCGCTGCCGGCAAGGAGCAGTCGGTTGCCGCGACCAAGAGTTTCGTGAGTTCCGTCATCGCAGGTTTGATGATCCTTGCCCACTGGACCGGCGACGACGCACTGAAGGCGGCGATCACTCGGCTGCCGGAGGCGATGAGCCGTGCGGTCACCGTCGATTGGACGCCACTGCTCGCCGCCCTCAAGGATAGAACGTCGCTCTATGTGCTGGGCCGCGGTCCGGCGCTGGCGATTGCCCAGGAGGCCGCCCTCAAATTCAAGGAGACGTGCGGCATCCATGCGGAAGCCTACAGCGCCGCCGAGGTGCTGCACGGCCCCGCACGCATCGTCGAGGCCGGTTTCCCTGTGCTTGCATTGGCCTCACGCGACGCGTCCGAAGTTGGCGTCGCCGAGATCGCGGATCGCCTGGCCAACCAGGGAGCCATGGCGTTCGCCACCACCGATCGTGTTTCGGTGGCCAGACGCATCCCGTTCGTAGAAACGGGGCACGGCATCACCGACGCGCTCGCGTTGATCGTGAGTTTCTACGCGTTCGTCGAGATGCTTTCGCGCTATCGGGGATTCGATCCCGACAACCCGCCCCACCTCAAGAAGGTCACGGAGACAGTATGAGCCGCATCGCTTACACCGGCGCCCGCATCTTCGACGGCGAACAATGGTGGGACCGCCATGCGCTGGTCGTCGCCGATGGCAAGATCGAGGGCATTGTCGCCGCGGACTCGCCGACCGATGCGCAACGCATGCCTATGGACGGCGGCATTATCGGTCCCGGCTTCATCGACCTGCAGGTGAACGGTGGTGGTGGGGCACTGCTCAATCTCGATCCGACCATCGAGAGCATCCGCACGATCTGCAGCACGTTCGCACGGTTTGGCACGACAGCCTGTCTGCCGACGCTGATCACCGACACGCGCGAGAAGAACGCCGCCGTCATGGCCGCGGGCGCCGAAGCGACGCGCGCCGCGGTCCCGGGCTTTCTCGGCCTCCACCTCGAGGGCCCGCATCTGAGCGTCGCACGCAAGGGAGCGCACGATCCGACCTTGATCCGTCCGATGGACGAGGCCGATCTGCTGGCGCTGGTGGAAGGCCGAAAAGCGCTGCCCAACCTCCTGACCACGGTGGCCGCCGAGACGGTGACGCCCAACCAGGTCACGCGCCTGCGCGAAGCGGGCCTTGTCGTGAGCATCGGCCATTCGGACGCCGGCTACGACGTCGTGCGGACTGCGGTCGACGCTGGCGCGACCATGGTGACGCACCTGTTCAACGCGCAAAGCCAGATTGGCAATCGCGACCCGGGCGTCGTGGGTGCCGCGATCGACCTTGGCGCCCTCCACGCCGGCCTGATCGCCGACGGCATTCACGTGCATCGCGCCAGCATCGGTATCGCATTGCGCGCGAAGCGCGGACCGGGCCGCATCTTCCTCGTCACCGATGCCATGTCCATCACCGGGACCGACTGGGAGAGCTTCGATCTCACCGGCCAGACCGTGTACCGTAAGGACGGCGCGCTTAGGCTCGCGAATGGCACGCTCGCCGGCGCCGATCTCACCATGATCGACGCGATCACCTATGTGCACCGAACGATCGGCCTGCCGCTCGAAGAGGCGCTGCGCATGGCCTCGCTGTATCCGGCGCAGGCACTGGGCGTCGCGCATGAGCGCGGGCGACTGGCGCCGGGCCTGCGCGCGGACATCGTGCATCTGGGGGATGATTTGTCCGTTCGCGGCACGCTGATTGGCGGCGAAACCGCCTGGGCCGCCTGAGCCGGATTTCGTTCTCGCTTCCGCCGCTGGTTGCTAGAAAGGGCGCGGCTAGGAGATTCGCGAGATGAAGATCGGCGTCTTGGGCACCGGTGCGGCGGGACAAACGGTGGCTGGCAAGTTCGTGTCGATGGGACACGACGTGATGATGGGCGCGCGCGCCGCCGACAACGAAAAGGTGCTCGGTTTTGCGCAGCGTACCGGCGGCAGGGCAGGGACCTTTGCCGACGCGGCGGCGCATGGCGAGATCGTCATCAACTGCACGCGGGGCGACACGTCTCTCGCGACGCTGTCGGTGCTTGCCACCGAACTCTCGGGCAAAATCCTCATCGATCTCGCCAATCCGCTCGACTTCTCGCAGGGCTATCCGCCGCATCTGACGGTTTCGAACACCGACTCGCTGGCCGAGCAGATCCAGCGCGCGCTGCCCCAGACGTTCGTGGTCAAGTCGCTCAACACCGTGAATGCGTCGGTGATGGTGGAGCCATCGCGCGTTCCCGGCCGCCACACCGTCTTCGTGTCGGGCAACGACAAGCACGCCAAGGGCCGGGTGAGCGACCTGCTGCGCAGCCTTGGCTGGCAATCGATCATCGATCTGGGCGACATCACCTCCGCCCGCGCCGCCGAACAGCTGCTGCCGCTGTGGGTGAGGCTCTACACGGTGCTGGGCAACACTGCGGACTTCAACATTGCGGTGATGAAGGCCGGCGGCTAGCCGCGTCCGATATAGGGCATGTTGGTCGCCATCACGGTCAATGTCTGCACGTTCGCATCGAGCGGCAGATTGGCCATGTAGAGCAGGGCGTCCACCACGTGCTTCACGTTGAAGGTCGGCTCCGGCTTCATCGACAGGTCAGCCTGCAGCGAGCCGCCCGACATCCGGGCCGTCATGTCCGTTGCGGTGTTGCCGATATCGATCTGGCCACAGGCGATGTTGAAAGGGCGGCCGTCGAGCGAGATCGCTTTCGTCATGCCGCTGATCGCGTGCTTGGTGGTGGTATAGCTCGCCGCCTGAGGCCGTGGGACGTGTGCTGAAATCGAGCCATTGTTGATGATGCGTCCACCCTGCGGAGTCTGCTCGCGCATCAGGCGGAACGCTTCGCGGGCCACGTAGAAGGCGCCGTTGAGATTCGTATCGACCATGCGGCGCCAGGTTTCGACCGGGAGGTCGCCAAACACCGCGGGCGGTGCAAAGGCTCCGGCGTTGTTGAAGACGACGTCGAGGTGGCCCAACTCGCCCTTCACCTTGGCAAAGAACGCCGCGACGGCATCGGGGTCGCCGACATCCACCACCTCGGCCAAGGCGAGGCCGCCCTCCGCTTGGGTCTCTGACAGCTTGTCGGCCCGGCGGCCGCAGGTTGCGACCGTCCAGCCGGCGGCCGCGAAGGCGAAGGCGCACGCCTTGCCGATGCCCGAAGTCCCGCCTGTCACCACGATAGTCTTGCCGGTCATGCTGATCACTCCCACGCGGCCCCTTTGGAGCCTGCCTCTTCGTCGTCAGTTTGTTGCCACAGTTGGCTGTGCCGGGGGTATAAAGCCCCGTGCGGACAAGCGGAATTAACCCGTGATTCAAGCTTCTTAACAGGTGGTTTCGAATTCTGTGCTGAATCTGCAACAACCAGATCGCAACCATGCCGCCTCTTCCACAATCTGGCCTTTATGCGGTTGCGCCCCTCCCGGACCTGCGTAATGTGGCTACTGCGAATCCATGCATGGGATCGTTTGTCGGTCGCGACGCGACGACAACACACACAAGTAAGTGTGGTCGCGTTTCGGCAAACCGTCGGGGGAACCCGGCAAAACGAATGACTGACTTTGGAGGTCAACAATGAAAATCAGGAGCCTGCTTCTCGGTTCCGTCGCTGCCGCTGGTCTCTCGACCGCTGGCTTCGCCGCTGATCTGGGTGTCGTGACGTCGCTGGACGTTTGCGATGAGCTCGGGATCTCGGGTCTGACGATCTCGTCGGACGACAACTGCCTCGTCATCACCGGTGGCGTCTCGTTCGAATACTCGATCGGCGACTACACCGACACCCCGCTGATCACCCTGGCCAACACCGGCGTCGTGAACACCTCGACTTCGGATGGCAATCTGAACTCGACCCTCGACATCGACGCCTGGCTGCAGTTCGTTGCGACCGCCGACTCCGACTTTGGTCCGGCGACCGCCACGATCAAGCTGCTCAGCGACAACAACAACGGCGTTGACGACATTAATGTCGTTCCGGTAGCCCCGGCGACTGATGACGGGATCACCGACGAGTGGCAGGTGCAGGTTGACGCTGCCTGGGTTGGCATCGGCGACACGACCATGCTCATGGCCGGTAAGAAGTCCTCGATCTTCAACGACAAGGATGACGCGCCGCTCAACTACCTCGGCCTGTTCAACTCGTCGATCGTCGACGCTGGCGTTGGCGTTCAGACTACCGGTGCGGTCACCGGCGGCAACGTGATCCAGCTGGTCCACAACCTCGGCAACGGTCTCTCGATCGGCGGCGCGGTTGAGAACCTGATGACCTCCACCTCGGCGAACCCGACCTTCGTCGGCGTGCTGGCTTATGCCGGTGACGGCATCACCGCGCACGCTTCTGGCGCTGCGGATCTGGCCGGTGCCTGGAAGATCCACGCTGGCTTCACCGGCGCCTGGGATCCGATCAAGGTTGTGGCCGCGATTGCGGCTGACGACACCGGCTACTGGAACGCTCTCGGCTCGCTCTCGGCGACCTTCGACATGTTCACCCTCGCGGTGTCGGGCGAAGCAGACTCCGCTGGCGACATGGGTGTTGGCGGTTCGGCCTCGGCCACCGTCTCGGAAGGCGTGAGCGTCAACCTCGGCGCCCGTTGGATCGACAATGGCGGCGGCGACAGCCTCTGGCAGGCCGAGGGCGGTATCTCCGCCGCGGTCACCGAAACCATCACCGCGACTGCCGCGGTTGGTACGGTCCAGAGCTCGGTTGCCAACAGCAACATCTACGTCAAGGGCGGCCTGGCTTGGGCTCCGGGCGGCGGCTTCACGTCGTCGATCGCTGGCGAAGCCAACACCCTGGGTGCGTTCAAGGCGACCTTCAAGGCTGCCAAGACCATCAAGTAAGATCGATCCGCTTCGCGGATTTGGGAAAGGCCCGGCACTGCCGGGCCTTTCTTTTTGTGCCGTCACGCGCGCGGTCGGGCGCCCGCTTTGAGCGCGATCACACGCCACTTCACGCCGTGTTCAACGCGTGGCGCGCATCACCGCTCGCTTGCCCAAGAATTGCCGATAAACAATTGGATGGACGGATTTAATTGCGCTTCGGCATCTGCTATCGCAGCCACTCCGAAGCGGGCGGCGACATTTCGGGGGCATGATGGCCGGTAGGTTTCTCAATTGGCTGGTTCCGGGTGTCGTAACCGTCATCGGCGGCACCGTGATCGCTCTCGCGGCGACAGGCTCACCCATCGCGACGGACCTCGAGTCGCGATCGGTCGCAGAACTTCGCGCCGGCAAGGCGGACTGGGCGTCGGTCCGGATCGATGGCCGGGACGCGGTCCTGCGCGGCACCGCGACGACGCAGACGATGATCGACGACGCGATGGCGCGGGTTGCGGCCGTCAGCGGCGTACGCGGAGTCACCTCGGAGGTGATCCTGGCCGAGGTCGTCAGTCCATTCCCGTTCTCCGCCTCGATTTCGGGCGGCAAGACGACGCTTTCCGGCGGCTTCCCGAGTGACACCGTTCACGCGGCGCTACTGACCGAGGCGGACGGCGCGACCGATACGACGCGTCTCCTGTCCGGAGCTCCGGATGCCCGAACTTTCGAGGCGGCTGCACGCTTCGGTCTCCAGGCCATCCGGCAGTTCGATGAAGGGGAGATCAAGCTCGCGGACCTCTCGCTGTCGATCGCCGGACGCGCGAAAGACCTTGATTCGTACACAGCCCTCAGCGCTTTACGCGCGAAGGTCCCGCCCGGCGTGCAGCTTGCGGCGCTCACGATCACGCCGCCGCTTGCCTTGCCCTATGTGTGGACCGCAACCTTCGACGGCGTCCGGCTGACTCTCGCGGGCAATGTGCCAGACGAGGCGCTCGAGGCGCAGCTGCGGGTCGCCGTTCCGAGCAATATCGCGGTCTCCACCAGCCTGACGCTGGCTTCAGGTGCACCGGAAGGGTTTGACGCCAAGACTCTGGAATTGCTCAAGACTCTCCTTACGCTGGAGCGTGGCACCGCGTCCATCAGCGACAACACGGTGACCCTTGAAGGCGCGCCTGAGAGTACGGAGGTCGCCGAGGCGGCCACAGCGAGCGTGGCGGCGCTTGGAGGCACGACGACGCTGGAGCCGGCGCGCGTCGTCGACTTCACGCTGTCGATCGAGAAGTCCGGCGATGCCCTCAAGATCGCAGGCTTTGTGCCCGATGACGCAACGCGCGAGCGCCTGGCGCAGATCGCCGGTGCCGACGTGACCGGCGTCGAGCTCGGTCGTGGCGCGCCCGATCGCTTCGCGTCGGGGCTCGACTATGGTGTCGAGATTCTCTCGAAATTCCGCGATGCACGATTCGAGCTGCGCGGAAATCGCCTGAGTGTGGGCGGCCGTGCCGCAAGCGTCGCGGACTTCCGGGCCATCCAGGCGCGGACAACTGAGGGTGCTCCGCAAGGCTTCACCCTCGCGCTCGGGGACATTCGCCCGCCGGTCGCGGCGCCGTTCACCTTCACTGCAACGAAGTCGGCGACGGGCGAGACCGCCTTGTCGGGCTACGTGCCGGACGACGCGACGCGCGCCGAGCTGGCCGCCCATGCCAATGTCACCTCCGACACCGCCGATCCTGCGGATGGCGCGCCGGCCGATTTCGCCGCCTCTGCCGCCAAAGGACTGGATATCCTTGCCCTTCTCGATTCGGGCACGCTCACCTTCGACGGTGCCGGCTGGTCGCTGACGGGCGCCGTCGACACCGCGCAGAAGGGCTTCGCCGCCGACACCGCCTTCGCCGCCAGCGGTCTGCGAACCGCAGGGTGGAGCTACGAGGTGCAACTGCCACAGGCACAGGCCGCGCCGAGCCTGCCCATCATCACGCCATATGCCTGGCGCGCCCAGAAGGGCGCGGATGGCACGGTCAGCTTCAGCGGCTTTGCCCCAAGCAACGGCTTCAAGGCCTATCAGGGCGTGCGCGCGCCTGACGCCTTCGACGGCACGGCGCTTGGCGCCGGCGCGCCCGACGACTTTGGCTCGTACGCGGCAGCAGGTCTCGATGCGCTGCTGGCCATGGACGAAGGGTCTCTCGGCCTCAATGGCAACCGCTGGACGCTGAGCGGCACGATCGGCACGGCGACTGCGCGAGACCAGGTGCAAGGCCTGCTCGCCACTAAGATCGATCCTGCCCGCTGGCAGATCACCATTCAGGCGCGCGACGCCGCGCCCGTCGTCACGCCCTATCTGTGGTCGGCAACGAAGACGCCCGACGGTGTCATCGATCTCGCTGGCTACCTGCCGAGCGAGGCGTTGCAGAGCGCCACCGCCGACCGCGCGCTCAATGTCGGGCGCGATACCACCGCGATCGCTTCGGGCGAGCCCGCCGGCTTTGCCGACGACGTTGTTGCGGCCCTCGACGCGCTGAGCCATCTCACGGACGGCAAGGCCGCCTTCGATGGCAGCGCATGGACGTTGACCGGCACGGCGGCAGCGCAGGAGCAGGGCGAGGCAGCGCTCGCCGCTCTGCGCAAGGGCAGCCGCGCCGGCGCACTCTGGACAGCCACCATTGCCGGCTACACGCCGAGGCCGGCAGTGGCCGAAGAGCCGTCGAGCAGCGAACCGGTGGCGTCGTCTGAACAGTCTTCGGAGGAGTCCGCGATTTCGTCCGAGCCCGTCGCCTCCGAGCCTTCATCGAGCGAACTCTCGTCCGAGGCCAGCTCAGCCGAATCGTCGAGCGAAATGCTCTCGTCGTCAGAACTGAGTTCTAGCGAGCCCTTGAGCGAACCGATGTCCGCTGAGCTGAGTTCGTCGGAACCATCGAGCGAGGCATCGTCGGAGCCGTCGATGCAGCCCTCGTCCGAGGTCAGTTCGTCCGAGCCGATCTCATCGGAGCCGAGCAGTGAGCCGGTCGCTGCGCCATCGTCCGAGCCTCCGTCTGCCCAAGAGGATCGGGGTCTGACCGTGGTCGATCCACTCCCGAGCCGCTTCCTCTTCGAGGCGCTGAAGGAAGGCGGTCAGCCGATCGTGCTGAAGGGCGGCGTGCCCGCCGAAGCGACTGCCGCGTACTTTGGCGTGATCGCAGGCGACGTGCCGACCGATGGCCTCGTGGCGCAGGACGGTTACCCCGAGGACTTCATTGCCAATGGCACCGCTGGCCTAACGGCGCTGGCGCAGGTGAGCGAAGGACGCCTCGGATTCGATGGCACCCGCTGGTGGCTGCGCGGCATGGTCGAGCAGCCCGCATTGCGCGACACGCTGACCGCGACCATTGCTGCGTTGCCGACAGGCAACGAGTGGTCCGTTTTCATCGGCGTGCTCTCGCCCATCGAGATCTGCCGCGACCGCGTCGCCGGGCTGGCACGCCGTAACGCCATCACGTTCGAATCGGGGAGCGCCACGCTCACCGAGACATCGCTGCCGGTCATCGACGAGCTTGCGGTGGACCTCAACATCTGCCCGACGGCGTCAGTGCATGTCGAAGGGCATACGGACGCCGATGGGGACGAGGACCTCAACCTCGCTCTGTCGGTTGCGCGCGCCGAGACGGTGGTGGAGGCGCTGATCGCCCGCAACGTCGATCTCGAGCGGCTTTATGCGGAGGGCTATGGCGAGTCCCAGCCCATCGCGAGCAACGACACCCGCGAGGGTAAGGCCGCCAACCGGCGCATCGCCTTCTCGATCGCCGAGGAATAGCGATGGATGGTCTGTTCTACCTCGCGTCGTTCTACTGGCCCTATGCGCTGGGCGCACTGGCGATCGGCCTCGTCGCAGGCTGGTTCGGCTACAGCGTGAAGAAGTAGCGTCCGGTCATGGCGATGGTCTTTCACATTGCCGAGGTGGCAGCGATCCTCACGGTCGCCTACACGCTCGGTTGGGTTCTCGGTTACGTCGCCCGACAGGTCGTCGCCTCGCGCCCGATGCCCGCTCTCGCGGGCGTGCCCGCGGAACGTCTTGCGACCGTCACGAGCGCGACCGAGGTTGTCGTCCCTGCGGCCGCTGCCACGCCAGAGCCCGCGCCCGCAACAGAGCCCGTGCCAACTGAGCCCGCGCCCGCAGCTGAGCCGGTCCCCGCTCCCCCGCCGGTCGCTCCCGCGCCAGCGATCCCCGCTGAAGTCGCGCCCGCTGCCGAATCGATCCCGGTGACCGAGACGGTCGCGGCCGAGCCAACGGCAGCGCTGCCGCCAGTCGAGCCCATCGCCGCGGCTGCGCCTGTGGCGACCGAGCCGCCGCCACCCCCGTCCACGACGCCTGCGCCTGTCGCTACGGCAGCGCCACCGGCTGCGACCACGACGGCAGCGCCCGCTCCGCCGCCACGGCCCAAGACCGTGCTGCCGCCCATGGATATCCCCGAATTCACCGTGCCGACGTCGATGCGGCTGGAGCCGATTGCACCGGCCCCGAAGCCTGCACCGACGCCAAAGCCCGAACCGGAGCCGGTCGTTCCGTTCACCGCGACGCCGTCATCGCGTCCCGGCGTCGCATGGACCGGTGAGATCCGCGGTCGCGAGTCGCGCGCGGTAGCCGCAACGGCGCCCGTCGCGACCAAGACCGTCTTTGACGAGCCACCCATCGAAGTTCCGGTGTCGCTCGAACTCACCGAGACAATCGCGTTCGTCGCCGAGCCCGCGCCGACCGAGGCGTTAGAACTTGACTCCAGTGCGGTCGCGGCGCCGCCGGCTCTCGTGGAGCCAGTCATGCCACCACCGGCCAAGGCGCCGCCCGTCCACGATGAGGATGCAGCGATGCGTGCCATCGAGGGCGGCTGGTCGAGGGCGCGGACTCGCGCGCTGCCGGACGCTCCGGAACCGGCCGATGTGGGGGCTGCGGTCGCCGCCGCGCAAACGGCGGTCGAACAGGTCCTCGCCCGCGCTGGCATCGACGTCGAGACCTCACAGCGTGCCTCAAAGCCCGAGGGTTTGGCTCGCCCTCGCGATGGCCGTCGTGACGACCTCAAGAAGATCGAAGGGCTCGGCCCGCTCGATGAGGCGACCCTCAACAATCTGGGTGTCTATCACTACGACCAGATCGTCAGCTGGGACGACGCGCAGGTGCTCTGGATGGAGAACCATGTGTTCGCGCGTGGGCGCATCGCGCGTGAGGGCTGGCAGGCGCAGGCTCGACGCCTCGCCGCAACGAGCGGAACCTAGGCCGCCAGTTTCGCGTCGACCACGCGCTTGATGAAGTCGCTGATCGGCCCAACGTCCTCGACGTTATCGAGCAGGGGCGGCGAGCCCTGGTTTTCGATGATGTAAGCTTCCGCATCGCGCCGCCGCTTCATCATCTGCTCGAATGTCTCGCGCCGCAGCTGCTGCGTCATCTGCGTGCGCATCATCATCAGCGGCGCGCAGGCGAGCGCATCGAACAGCTGCCACTGCGCCACCAGCACGTCGTCGAGATCGAACTTCTCGAGCAGGCGGATCAGGGCCGGGTCGAACAAGGGCTGCAGGCGGCCGCGCTTGTCGACGTAGTGGCTCCGCACCGAAGCTTCGTCCAGCTTGCTGTCGGCCACGCCTGGATAGTCCGTCGCCGTCATGCGGCGCAGCATGGGCCTCAGGCTCGCTTCGCCGCGTACGCCCATCAGATCGTTCAGTGTCACGCGCAGGCGCACGAGCCCGCGCGAGTCCGACACCGGACCCGAGTCGATGAGCACCGTACCGGCGATTTGCGAGGGACGGCGTGCGGCGAGGGCCATCAGCACCTGGCCCCCGTGTCCCTGACCCACGAATATGGCGCGATCGATTGCAAGGGCCCGGCAGAGTTCCGCAAGGTCGTCGGCATCGTTGAGCGTGGAATAGTCGGCGCCCCGCGACCGGTCGCTGGAGCGGCCACGGCCCTTGAGGTCGACCAGCACGAAGGGCGCTGTCGGTCCAGTGGCCTGGTGGGCGAGCTGCACGAAATCGGACCAGTCGACCATGTTGCGGTTGTAGCCCGCAACGCAGATCACCGGGATGCGGCCATCGCCCAACGGGTCGCTGACATGGACGGCCATCTGCTCGCGCGCCGGCCCGACCGTGATCATGCGGACGGGCAGCGCGTTGAGGGCTTTGTGGTCGTCGGGGAGGGCGCGGGCCATGCCTATCCCTACCAGACGCGGCTAGAGGCGTCAGCCGGTGATGGAGTGCATCGCCGCGGTCATATCGAGATCCTCGCGGCCGAGGCGCGCGCGATAGACCATGTAGTTGCCAAGCACGCGCTGCACATACTTGCGCGTCTCCTGGAACGGGATCAGCTCGACCCAGACCACGGGATCGATCGCCTCGGCGCGCGGATCGCCGAACGCGGTGATCCACTTGTTCGCATTGCCGGGGCCGGCGTTGTAGGCGGCCGCCGCGAGCAGCAGCGAGCCGCCATAGGTCTCGAGCTGGCGGTCGAGATAGCTCGCGCCCAGCGTGGTGTTGTAGAGCGGGTCGCTCACGAGCTTGGCCGGGGAGTAGCTGAGGCCGATCTTCTCCGCTGTCTCCTTGGCGGTACCCGGCATCAGCTGCATCAGTCCGCGCGCACCGGCCGATGAGATCGCGTTGACCTGGAACCGGCTTTCCTGCCGGGCTACCGCATAAATGGCAGCGGGGTCGGCGGTGGCGACCTTGCTCGCGGGCAGGCCGTCCTTGGGGAAGCTGTAGAGGTCGAGCGGCATGCCGCGCTTGTCGGCAATATCGGCAATCACGATCGCGAGATGGTGGGCATCGATCTCCTGCGCCAGCCGCGCCGCGAGCACCAGCTCACCGCCGCTCTTCAGGTTCTGCGCGAGGGTGCGGAGCAGGGTGCCCGCCTTGTCGGTTTCTCCATCTGCCACGAGCAGCCGGATCGCCTGCACGACTTCGTTCGTCTCAAAACTTTGCTCGCTGTCCTTCCACTCCGGCATAGAACGGAGTTCGACTGGCTTGAGTCCGAGTTGCTGCCGCGCAAGCAGGCCGTAGTAAACGGTGGGATAGGCGGCGGCGACCTTAAACGCGTCGGTCGACTCCGACGTGTTGCCGCTCGCCTTGAGCGCGCGGCCAAGCCAATAATTGGCCTGCGTCACAGAGTCCGGCAATGTCGCGAGCGAAGCCATCTTGGTGAAGTGTTTGGCCGCCCCCTTGGCATCGTCGAGGAAGGTGAGGGCGATCCAGCCGGCATGGAACTGCGCCTCGACCACGCGACCTTCCGGGCCATCGGTATAGCCGGAGGCGGCGGCGTAGGCGCGTTTGTAGTCGCCCACGCCAATCATCTGCCGGGTCAACGTCTGGCGCTCGTACCACCACTCGGCAGAGTCCGGGTCCGTCGCCTTGCCCTTGTTGAGATAGGCGATCGCGTCGTCCCACAATTCGAACTGCCGCGCGCGCTGCGCCCGCGAGAAATTATAGATGGGGTTCGTCGTCATCGAGGGGTCGACGGCGTCGAGCAGAGCCTTTGCGTTCTTGGCGTTCCGCGACACTGCATTGCGGGCCACCGCCAGCGACTTCTGCGCCGGCGTCATGAACTCGAACAGCCGTTCGGTCGCGGTCGCGCGGTCGTGCATCATCAAATGCTGCGCGCGGGCCCAGTGATCCGCCGCCGTCAGCAGGCTGCCGAGCTTAGCCAGCACGCGCCCTTCGGTGTCCTTGTCGAGGAAGTTGTCGACCCATATCTCGCGCGCGATCCCGGCGGCGCGCTTGGTCTGCCCATCGTCGAGATAGGCGCTGGCGAGCGCGATCTGCGCGTCGACTGAATTGGGCATCGAGCCGCCCAGATATTTGATCAGGTCACCCGAGGTCGCATCCGATTTGAGCAGGGCCTGCTCGAGCCGGGTCTTGAACAGAGCCGAGCTGACAAAGTCTTGTGCGTCGGCCTCGAACGCCTTCACGCTAGCGGGCGCAATCACGCCACCGCCGTAGTAGATCGCGGCCCACTGCACGGTCCGCCGTTCGACATCCCCGAGTGCACGTCCTGCCTCGTACGCGTCGGCGTATTTCTTGTCCCTGAGCAAAGCGAGGGCGTCGATGAAGCCGCTCGAGCCGGCGAGCGGCGCCGGCATCGGGGGCTGTTCGAGTCCCGGCGCGGCCCAGGGGCTGATGGAGCCGGTCACGGTGTCGTCGACCGATGCTTCTGCAACCTCGACAGCCGGTTCGGCGATCGGCTTGCCTGGATTTGGCACGGGGAGGGACGCAAGACGCGCAGTCTCAACCTCTGCCCGCATCGGCGCGGCCGAGATCGAATAGGTGATCGCCAAGATCAGTGCGGCGGCCGAAAGGCCGAGCAGGGCGCCCTTCGGGCTCCCCAGCGCAGAAAACATGGTGTCGTCCTGTTGGTCCTCAGTACACTTCCAACAAGGTGCCCCCACCCTTGCGTAACTCGGAGTGTCCGCCCTCAGGGTGAACAAAACCTTGCCGCCAGGACCTCGTGGGTGCCGGACGCAACTCTCCTTGTTCCGCCCGGCAGTGCGAACTATGTTGCGCGACTATGGCCAAAGGGCGGAAAAGCCGGGGCCGCAATCTGACAACCGGTCACAAAACAGGACCGGACCCGAACCGAGGACACATCCCCAAATGCTTAGAGGCTCGATCACGGCGCTCATCACTCCGTTTGCGAACGGGGCCGTGGACGAGAAAGCGTTTGCTTCATTCGTGGATTGGCAGATCAAAGAGGGGACGCACGGGCTCGTGCCGGTGGGAACGACGGGCGAAAGCCCGACCGTGACGCACGAAGAGCACCGCCGCGTCATCGAGATCGCCGTAGAGGTTGCCGATCGCCGGGTACCGGTGGTGGCTGGAGCGGGGTCGAACTCCACCGATGAGGCGGTGTCGCTGACACGCTTCGCCGAGGACGTCGGTGCCGATTTCGTGCTGTCGGTCGTGCCCTACTACAACAAGCCCACGCAGGAGGGACTGTTCCAGCATTTCTCGGCCGTCGCGCAGGCGACGTCGCTGCCGATCATCCTCTACTCCGTGCCCGGCCGTACCGTCGTCGACATTAGCGTCGACACGATGGCTCGCCTTCGCGACGCCCACTCGAACATCGCCGGCGTGAAGGACGCCACTGCCAGCATGGAGAAGGCGTCGATGACTCGCTCCAAGCTCGGGCCGGATTTCATCCTGTTGTCGGGCGAGGACATGACGGCGCTGGGCTTCAATGCGCATGGCGGCCACGGCTGTATCTCGGTGACCTCGAACGTCGCACCGCGCCTGTGCGCGCAGTTCCAGAACGCCTGCCAGCAGGGCAACTATGCCGACGCCCTGATGCTGCAGGACAAGCTGGTGCCGCTGCACAAGGCGCTGTTCCTCGAGAACAATCCCGGCGGCATCAAATACGCGGTGAGCAAGCTCGGCCTCGCGCGCAATGAGTTCCGCCTGCCGGTGGTCCCGATCAGCCCGGGCAATGAGCAGGCCATCGACGCGGCCTTGTCGCATGCGGGGTTGCTGCCTAGCTAATCGCGACCATGGCCAAGGAACCCAACAAGCCCACCATGATCGTAACGGGCCCGGTGGCTGAGAACCGCCGCGCCCGCTACGACTATGAAATCCTTGATACGCTCGAAGCCGGTATCATGCTGACCGGCTCCGAGGTGAAGTCGCTGCGCACCGGCAAGGCCCAAATCACCGACGCCTACGCCTCACCCGAACGCGGCGAGTTGTGGCTCATCAACGCCTACATCCCCGAATTCCTGCAGGCCAACCGCTTCAACCACGTCGAGAAGCGGCCGCGCAAACTGCTGGTGAACAAAAAGGAACTGGTGAAGCTGGCCGAGGGCGTCGAACGCGCCGGCAACACCATCGTGCCGCTCAAGCTCTACTTCAACGAGCACGGCAAGGCGAAGCTGCTCATCGGCCTCGGCAAAGGCAAGAAAAGCTTCGACAAGCGCGAGACCGAAAAGAACCGCGACTGGAACCGCGAAAAATCACGGCTGATGAAACACTCGTGACGCCATGAGCAAGACACCTCCACCACGTGGCAAACCGTTTGGGATGGAGGTTTGGAACTCGAGCGCTTCCGATGAGGCCCGTCAGGAGACCCAGCGACTCCTGGCTACGATTCCGGGTGGCAAGGAACTGCTCGAATGGTTCGGCGGAGTCGCCTCGTTTGGCGACTCCGAAGTAGTACGGATACACCTAGATAGAGAGAGCAAAAGCCGGCTCGAACTGGCTGTCGATGGCCGATCTTCGAAGGTCAGGGTGACGTTCGTCCTCTCCGACTGGGTAGACATGTCAGTTGAGGGATTCAGCCATCAAAATGTGATTGGCGATTTGATCCTAGAAGAAGCCAGTGAGCGAAAGGTGGCGCCTTGGGAGCGAGGCGTTGGCATGCTGAGCGGAGACCACTTGATCACCCTCGCGCCCATTTTTGGCGCCAACGGGACAATTCGAGCAACCGTCAGCAAGATCGAATTGACCGAACTCCACGAGCGGACGCCTAAGAAGCGATAAACTCCGCCGCGCGTCCCACCACATCCTCGAACATCTCGGTCGTCAGTACACCGGTATTCGTGTTGTAGCGCGAGCAGTGGTAGCTGTCGTAGAGGCGGGCGCCGCTGGAGAGGTCG
>JBGAKM010000040.1:0-3905 GCA_044224395.1 Devosia sp. | reverse complement strand
GGCTCCAGGGCGGCGAACGCCTTGGCCACGACCAGCCGGATCAGGTCGGGCTCGTACTGCGGCAGGTTGCTCGCCATCACCACTACGTCGACACCCTGCGGGAAGGGCGTGCGGGTGAAATCGCCGGGCAGCGTGGTGACGCGATCGGCGGCGCCGTTGGCCGCGATGTACTCGTTGGCCACGACCGTGACCGGCGGCAGGTCGAGCACGATCGCTCGCAGGCCCGGATAGGTCTTGGTGGCGACGATGCTGTAGGCGCCCGAGCCGCCGCCGAGATCGAGCAGCCGCTTGCGGCCCGTGAGGTCGACGCTGCGGCTGAACAGGCGGGCGGCGCCCATGCCGATGGAATAGGTGGCGGCGTGGTAGCGCCGCGCGTCCTCGACGGTGAAGCTCTCGTAAGCGCCGAGACGGTTCTCGGTCGGATTGCGCAGGCGCTGGGCGAGCTCGCCGTAAGCTGCCCAGCGCGGCTTGGTGAACAGGATCCACGGGCCGGCATAGCGTTCGCTGTCCTTGACCAGGAAGCGCTGCACGTCGGGTGCATTGGCGAAGCGCTCGCCGTCGCGCGTCAGCAGGGTCATGGCGCAGAGCGCGGTCAGGAGCCGCTCGGCGTTGCGCGCACTGATGCCGACCGCCTTGGCGGCGAGCGGAATCGTGTCATGGCCATGAGCGATGGCGGTGAACACCTCGAGCTCGACAGCCGCCATCAGGGCAGCGCTCTCCCAATAGGCCTGCGCCATCTTCTGCAGGCGCGTCGTGTCGAGTCGCGGCCCACTGGGCGCTCGCCCGTCGGGCTGTTGCTTGTCGGGTGCTTGCATGTCGGTCATCGGGCTTTCCTCCGTTGCCCGATCATAGCGTGCGGGCCTAAGCTTGCTCGATTTCCTTCGCGGCCACCTTCCTTCGGCCCCATCTCGTTCGGAGAGCTTCCATGGATATGCATATCGCGCCGGATCTTCCGCTGACCGGTATCGACGTCTATGCGCTGCCACCGGCCGAGGGCGAGGCGGTGCTGCGCCGCCAGCTCGCCGCCGCCTATCGGCTGGTCGATCATTTCGGATGGACCGAGCTGATCTACGGCCATCTGACGGCGCGCGTGCCGGGCGACGCCCCGCATTTCCTGATCAATCCGTTCGGCCTCAACTATGACGAGGTGACCGCCTCGAACCTGGTGAAGATCGATCTCGACGGCAACACGATCGGCGAGTCCCAGCACCCGGTGAACTACGCCGGCTTCGTGATCCATTCCGCCGTCCACATGGCGCATGCTTCGCGCCATCGCGCGGTGATGCACACCCATACCCGCGCCGGCATGGCGGTGTGCGCGCTGAAGGACGGGCTGCTGCCGATCTCGATGGTCTCGACAGCCTTCCATGGCAAGCTCGCCTACCACGACTACGAGGGGCCGAGCCTCGATCTCGACGAGCGCGGCCGGCTGCTCGCCAATCTCGGCGAGAACCAGGCGATGATGCTGCGCAATCACGGCCTGCTCACCACCGGTCGCTCGGTGCCGGAGGCGTTCCTGCGGCTCTATCGCCTGGAGCGCGCCTGCCAGATCCAGATCGATGCGGCGGCGGCCGGCGCGCTGAACATCATGGGCGACAACCTCGCCGGCAAGTCGGGAGCCGACATGGATCGCTTCTCCGAGATGGAATCGGCGGTCGGCATCGGCGACCTGGAGTTCGCCGCCCTGATCCGCAAGCTCGACAAGACCGACACGAGCTGGCGCCACTGACCCCGGTTCGCGGGGCCTACTTGTAGAGCGCGCGCAGCGAGCCGCTCGGCGCCTTGATATCGTCGATGCGCCAGCCGCCCGGCGTCAGGACCAGGTCGAAGACGATGCGCATGGCGCGGCCGTAATTGTCGAAGGTGACGACCGCCGTCGCGGTCGAGCCGCTCGTCTTCACCGACAGGGAAAAGTTCTTGACCTCCCAATCCTGTGCGTCGACGAACGGGTCGCCGTCGAGCTTCGGGACCTCGTTGCGCTTCTGTGCCTCGTCCGCGTCGGCGGCCATGATCCTGGCGAGATCGGGCGCGAAGTAGCGCTCGAACTGCTCGAAATTCTGGCCCTGGTTGGCGCCGGCCAGGTAGGGCGCATAGATGCTGCGCAGGAACGCTTCCGGAGATTGCGCCTGAGCGCGCGCCCCGATCGGCGCGACGCACAGCGCCGCGATGAAGGTACGCCTAAGCATCCAAGCAGCTCCGATCGTGGCCCTGGAAAGCGGGGAAGGTCGCGGCAGGGCACCAGGGGGGCGATATGCACCTTAGCCGGCCGCGGGTTTTGCGACGATGTGACGCAAGGAAGAGGCGAATGCACTGTCATCGGTTGTACTCGGGCAAGTGTCTTGCACCATCATGTTGAACAGTTTTGTTGACACGGTGGAGTTGGCGTCTAGGGCCTGTCCTCAATTGAGCCAAATGGTAGCCGCCGCGAGGTGGATAGCGGCGAGGAAATTGGTAGCGGTCTTATCGTAGCGAGTTGCGATGGCCCTGAAGCGCTTGAGGCTACAGTAGAAGTTCTCGATGAGATGGCGGGCCTTGTAGATCTGTTTGTCGTAAGGGCGGGGCTTTTTGCGGTTGCTCTTCGAGGGGATGACGCAGGTCTTGCCGGCGGCCTCGAGAGGTTCGATGAGGCGCTGGTCGGCATCGAAGGCTTTGTCGGCCAGCAGGGTGTCAGCCTTCATGTCAGGCAACAGGGCGTCGGCGCCCTGCAGGTCGTGGGCCTGGCCCGGCGTCAGGAAGAAGCGGACAGGATTGCCCAGAGCATCGACCAGGGTATGGATCTTGGTGCTCAGCCCGCCTTTGCTTCGGCCGATCGCTTGATCTTCGCCGTCTTTTTTTTGGCGCCGGCGCTATGCTGATGAGCGCGCACGATGGTGCTGTCGATCATGGCGTATTCGTTGTCCGCATCGGCCGCAAGAAGCTCGAACAGCCTGCGCCACACACCGCTCTTTGCCCATCGGCTGAAGCGGGTATGGACAGCCTTCCAAGCGCCGAAGCGCTCGGGCAGGTCGCGCCATGGGATGCCAGCTCGATAGCGGTAGATCACGGCATCGACGAACAGACGATTGTCCCTGGCGGTCGCGCCAACGTGACCCTCGCGTCCCGGTAGAATGTCCTTGATCCGATCCCATTGGTCGTCGCGAAGGGCGTAACGGCGCATCAGTCAGCTCCCAGTGGCCGACTGGCAAGGAGCATGTCGCGGGTCGATTGGGTAGCTCAGGCCTTTGAAAAAGCAGCCTCGACGACAACAACGCAAGATCGATTCAAAATTCCTGCTCTTTTGATTCTATTATTGCGCGAATTTCTTCTTCAATAGAGGACAGGCCCTAAAATTCGACACGCAGTATAAGGGTGTTTGCGGAGAACTGAGTACCTTCCAGACGACTTCTTGGAAGGTGCCGCTTCGATGTCGAGTGCAGGGGTGTGCTCGCGTGGAGGGGTGAAGGTCTCCGCAATGTGAATGTGGGAACGCTTGCAGTGAGAAATTTTGGCGTTGGTGAAGCAGTGCGTGCGCGCGTGGCGAATAGCGCGCGCATGCGGCTTATGCAGCGGTGAGAGTGCTGGAATTGGGTTTTCTGTGGCGATCACCTTGCGCGGCACGGGTGTCGCCGGGGGGCCACTCCATCCAGTCAGGTCGCTCGAAGGCAACATTCGGCGCGTGCGACGCCGGTGAGGGGAGATGAGCCATGGCTTACGGCACGATCACCATCAAAGGCGACACCGGCAGCACCAACGACAATATTTGGTTCTTCACCGTTTCGGGTGGCAACGTATCCATCCGAGGGGGGCCGCGTGGCCTTGGATACGAGTAGGTGAGATTCTAAGTGTCCACTTAACAGAAGATGGACACTTGAGATGTCGGGAGAGGCTGAGGTTGAAGGGGGGAGACGGCGTCGTCGGTCGGAAGA
>JBGAKM010000027.1:0-26892 GCA_044224395.1 Devosia sp. | reverse complement strand
AATTCAGATCACCGTCCTACAGCTTATCCCCAGCCACAGAACTCAGCATCGCCTTGGTCACCGACTGGGTGATGTCGAAGTAGCCCTTCCACGGGTCCGGCCCCTGCGCCCGGGCGGCGGCGGCGCCGAGGGAGAAGACGTTGGCGGCGGCGAGGGTTTCGATTTCGTCCCATGAGACGGGGGTTGCGACGGGGCAGCCGGGTTTGGCGCGGGTGGAGAAGGGCGCGACCGCCGTCGCGCCGCGTTCGTTGCGCAGGTAGTCGACGAACATGCGGCCCTTGCGGGTGGCCTTGCGGATGTTGGAGGTGAAGCGGTCGGGTTCGTCGATGGCGAGCTTTTCCGCGAAGGTGCGGCAGAAGAGTTTGATCTCGGGCCATTCGAGCGTGCGGCGCAGCGGCGCGATGACGTGGATGCCTTTGCCGCCGGTGACCATGGGGAAGCTTTCGAGGCCCCATTTGCCGAGGCGGTCGCGGATATCCATCGCGGCCTGACGCGTCGCCTTGAAGTCGAGGCCCTCGTCCGGGTCGATGTCGAAAATGATGCGGTCGGCATGTTCGAGCTTGTCGACGTGGCTGCCCCAGATGTGGAGCTCAAGCGCCGACATCTGTACCGAGGCGGCGAGGCCGGCGGGTTCGTCGATATAAAGATAGATGTCGGTGTCGCCGGTCGTTTCGGGGATCTTCACCTTCTTGAAGGCGTCGGGGAAGCCGCCGGAATCGTGTTTCTGGAAGAACGGTTTGTTGGTGCCCGTGGGGCGACGCAGCAGCGACAGCGGGCGATCGGCGATGTGGCGCATCGCATATTCGGACACGGCGTCGTAGTAGGCGACGAGCATCGCCTTGGTGATCTTGCCGTCCTCGTAGACGACTTTGTCGGGGCTCGTCAGCTTGACGCCGAGTTTGTTGGCGACATCGATGCCCTGCTCGGTGGTGAATTCGAGCGGCTTCACGGCCTTGCCCTTTGGCTTGGCCGCGGGCTTTGCGGCCTTGGCTTTGGCGGGGACCGGCGCGTCCTTGGGTCGCTCAAGCTTTACCTCGCTTGCCGTCTTGTCGCGGCGGAGGCCGAGGAAGGACGGGTGGCGCACGATAGCGTCGGGCGTGAACTCCGTGAAGGACACTTCGCCGACGAGCTGTGGCGTCACCCAATTGGCGTGCTTGATGATGTCGCGCGGGGCGTTCTCGAACGGGTTCGTCTTGCGAGCGCGCGAGTCGAGGGCTTTCTGAATCTCCGCAGCATCCTTGGTGTTCCAGCCGGTGCCGACGCGGCCGTGATAGATAAGCTTGCCGTTGTCCCAGGCGCCGAGCAGCAGCGAGGCGAACGTCTTCTTCTTGTCGGACGGGCGCCAGCCGCCGATGACAAATTCCTGGCGGTGGCTGGTCTTGATCTTGAGCCAGGTGCGCGTGCGTTCGCCGCGATAGGGGCTGTCGGAGAGCTTGGCGATCATGCCCTCGTAGCCGCCCTTGCTCATGGCGTCGAAGAATTTCTGGCCGTTGCCGACGATGTGGTCGGCGTAGTGGATGGCGTCGGATTCGCTGCGCTTGCCGATGAGCTTTCTGAGCCGCTCCTTGCGCTCGGTGAGCGGCAAGCGATGGAGATCCTCGCCGTTCTCTTCGAGCAGGTCGAAGGCGAAGAAGGTGAGCGGGGCGCCGGATGAGAGCGCGTCCTTAAGCGATGAGAAGTCTGTCTTGCCATCCTTGAAGGCGACGATCTCGCCGTCGATCAGCGCCGAGCCTTTGGTGAGCTTGCTGAGCGGCTCGACCATCGGCGCGAATTGCTTCGTCCAGTCGTTGGCGTTGCGCGTGTAGATGCGGACCTGGTCGCCGGCGATGGCGGCGAGGGCGCGATAGCCGTCGAACTTCATCTCGAACAGCCAGTCGTCGCCATCGGGGATTTCGGTGACGAGAGTTGCGAGTTGCGGGGGACGGAAATCGGGAAGGGTTTGCTCGCCCTTCTTGGTCCAGACCTTCACCGGCGCTTCGAGCGCTGCGGACTTCTTCTTGCTCTTGAGGCCTTTGGCGATGCCGGCGAGATCGCGGCCGGTTGACACGCTGGTGGTGAACTTGTCGGTGAGGTCATCGGCTTCGCTCGCGTATTTGTCGCGATGCTTGATCAGCAGCCAGTTCTCGCGGGCGCCGCTTTTCGATTTGGTGTCGCGGCCCTTCATGTGGACGAGCACCCACTCGCCCTTCATGCGCTTGCCGTGGAGGGTGAACTTGAGGTCGCCCTTCTTGAGCATGGCCTCGGGGTCGCCGATGGGCTCCCACGTACCCTCGTCCCACAGCATCACGGTGCCGCCGCCATACTCGCCTTCGGGGATGGTGCCCTCGAAGCTGCCGTAGTCGAGCGGATGGTCCTCGACGTGGACGGCAAGGCGCTTGTCGGCGGGGTTGGTCGACGGTCCCTTGGTGACGGCCCAGCTCTTGAGCACGCCGTCGAGCTCGAGGCGGAAGTCGTAGTGGAGGCGGGTCGCATCGTGCTTCTGGACGACGAAGCGGAGAGCCTGGCCGGGCTTGGTTTTGGTGGCCTTGCCCGAGGGCTCGGCGGTTTTGGTGAAGTCGCGCTTGGACTGATAGGTTTTGAGAAGGTCGTGGGACTTAGTCGGCATACGGCAAAGGCCCCCTCATCCGCCCTTCGGGCACCTTCTCCCCCGAGGGGAGAAGGCCGTCACACTGGCATTGAGGTTCGATGGCAATCATCAACTCGCCTTCTTGCGCGCCGGCGCCTTTTTGGCTGTAGCCTTTTTAGCAGGTGCTTTCTTGGCCGTCGCTTTTTTGGCGGGGTTGCGGGTGCCGGAGTCGAGGCTCTTTTTGAGTGCGGCCATCAGGTCGATGACGTTGCCGGTCTGCTTGGCCGGCTTGTCGTCCTCGACTTCGATCTTGCGGCCCTTGCTCTTGAGCTTGCGCTGGATCAGCTCGCGCAGCGCAGCCTGGTAATGGTCCTTGAAAATCTTGGGGTCGAACTTGTCGGTCTTTTTCTCGATGAGCGCGGTGGCGACTTCGAGCAGATCGTCGTCGGCAGACTTCGCGGGAATGTCGGAGAAGAAGCTGTCGGCCTTCTTGATCTCCTCCTCGTAGTGCAGGGTTTCGAGCAGCATGCCTTTGCCGCACGGCTTGATGGCGACGAGGTATTCCTTGCCGCGCAGCGCGAGTTGGCCGAGCCCCACCTTCTTGCTCTTGCGCAGTGCGTCGCGCACGACGCGGAAGGCGTCTTCGGCGAGATCGTCGGCGGGGGCGAGAAAGTAGGGGCTGTCGTAGTAGAGCGGCGGGATTTCTGCTTCGTCGACGAACTGGACGAGGTCGAGCGTCTTCTTGGTCTCGAGCTTCACGGCATCGAGCTCTTCGTCCTCGAGCAGGACGTATTCGCCCTTCTCGTACTGGTAGCCCTTCTTGATGTCCTCGGCATCCACGGGACCGATCCCGTCGACGACCTTCTGGTAGTGGACGCGCTTACCGGAGGGCTTGTGGATCTGGTTGAAAGCGGTCGTCGCACCCGATTTGTGCGCCGTGTACATCTCGACGTTGATCGACACCAGGCTCAGGCGCAGCTGGCCTTTCCACATGGGACGCGAAGCAGCCATGATTGATCCCTCGATTGCGGGCAGAACTCGGCGATTCAACGGAACTTTTGTGCATTTGTTCCCAATGCATTGCATGGGGGGCAGGGCGCACTTATTTCTGGGAAAGCACGGTGCCGCAGTGCCTTCCTGAACCCCGGCGCCGCGAGGGGAGACACCGATGGATTTCGTGCTCGATGGTGGCAGCATTACCCTGATCGTTCTGGGCGTGCTGGCAGTGCTTGTTCTGCTGGCGGCGGTCAAGACCGTGCCGCAGGGCTACAACTACACGGTCGAGCGCTTCGGCCGGTACATCAAGACCATGAAGCCCGGCCTCAACCTGATCATCCCGTTCGTCGACGGCGTGGGCCACAAGATGAACATGATGGAGCAGGTGCTCGACGTGCCGCACCAGGAAGTGATCACCAAGGACAACGCCTCGGTGACCGCCAATGGCGTGACGTTCTACCAGGTGCTCGATGCGCCCGCCGCGGCCTACGAGGTGAACAATCTCCAGAACGCCATCCTGAACCTGACGATGACCAACATTCGTACGGTGATGGGCTCGATGGACCTCGACGAATTGCTGTCGAACCGCGACGAGATCAATCATCGCCTGCTGAAGGTGGTGGACGCGGCGGTGTCGCCGTGGGGCATCAAGATTACGCGTATTGAGATCAAGGACATCGATCCGCCCAAGGACCTCGTGGACTCGATGGGCCGGCAGATGAAGGCTGAACGCGAAAAGCGCGCCACCGTGCTCGAAGCCGAAGGCAAGCGGCAGGCGCAAATCCTTGCCGCCGAAGGCGCCAAGCAGGCGCAGGTGCTCGAGGCCGAGGGTCGCCGCGAAGCGGCGTTCCGCGACGCCGAGGCGCGCGAGCGTGCGGCGGAAGCCGAAGCCAAGGCGACGCAGATGGTGTCGGAGGCGATTGCGGCGGGCGACGTGCAGGCGATCAACTACTTCGTCGCCAACAATTACATCAAGGCGCTCGAAGGCATCGCCCGCTCGCCCAACCAGAAGCTACTGATGCTGCCGGTCGAGGCGTCGAGCGTGATCGGGGCCATCGGCGGTATCGCCGAGATCGCCAAGGAAGCGTTTGGCGACGGCAATACGAGCCGGACTTCGGGTTCGTCGCGTCCGCCGTCGGCGGGCCGCCCGTCCGGCGGTCAGTAGTTGCTCTGAACTAGAGGAGTATTCCAATGATGCTGCTCGATCTGTTCGTGCAATATGGTCCCTGGGCCTGGTTCGTCGTCGGCCTCGTGCTGCTGGCTCTGGAGCTGGTCGTGCCGGGAGGCTGGTTCCTGTGGCTGGGGGCTGCCGGTATCGTGACCGGGCTCACGGCGTTCATTCCGGGCGTGCTCTGGCCGTTCCAGGTCACGATCTTCGGCGTGCTGGCGCTGGTGATCGTGATCGGCTGGACAATGATCTCGCGCAACCGCAAGCCGACGAGCGATCGGCCGCTGCTCAACAAGCGAGCCGAGGTGTTTATCGGCCATGAGGGTGTGATCGACGAGCCCATCACGCAGGGTTTTGGCCGACTGAGGCTCGGCGACAGCGTGTGGCGGATCGCGGGGCCGGACCTTGCCGCGGGCGCGAAGGTGCGCGTTGTGGGCGCCGACGGTGCGGTGCTGAAGGTGGTTGCGGCCTAGGAGCTAGCCGCCGATAGCCACGAGGAAGGCTCGCAGCGATGCGGGCCTTTTCATTTGCCCGTTGGGCTCGCGCAAGGCTTCCTTAACCATAAGCTGCAAGGGTTTGTTCAGTATTTCCGCAAGTGCGGTGAGTCTGCTTGCGCCCTTTGTCGCGCCTATCGATCCTGATGATCTCCGCGCTGGTCAGCGCCACGCCGTCGCTTGCGCAGGAGGTGAGCGAGGGGGGTGACGACACTGAGCGCAACGGGATCGACTGGAGCGTGGGCCTCCGCGGCTCGTACGCGAAGAATTCGCTGACGGGTGAGCAGACGTCGATGTCGCTGACGCCCGAGGCGTCGCTGCGGCTGGGCGGGGAGAGCAGCGCCACGACCTACAATGCGGGCGCCGACATCCGGCTCAACAGCGCGGGCGAGGGTCGCATCGCGGATGTTCACGCCGGTATTGTGAGCAGCCTCAGGCTCGGAGCGACGACGGTGCTCGACGGCTCGCTCAACGGGCGCATCAGCCAGCTCGACAGCAATGACAGTAGCCTGCCGGCGAACACGCTCCATGCGCCGCTCGTGCTCGACGGCACGGCGCAGGGCAGTATCACGCAGGATTTTGGCCACACCGACGCCAAGCTGACATTCGATGCGGCGCGCAAGATCGTCGGCCCGACGACGCTCGACGATCTGTCGACGGTCGATAACACGCATCAGAGCTATCTAGAGGGCGGTGCGACGCTGCGGCTCGGCTACAAATGGACGCCGTTGCTCTCGACCTTCACCGAAGCTGAGATCAGTACGCAGAGATTCGATGCCGTCGACCCGACCGCCCTCGTGTTCATGGACGGCACCACTTACGAGCTGCGGAGTGGCGTCAGTTACATTTGGGGCACGATCGTTTCGGCGGAGGCCTCGATCGGCCGCGGCTGGCTCGACTACACCGATGGGTCGCTCAGCGATGCGGGCGACTGGGTCTATAATGGCCGGGTTACGTTCAATCCCGACGAGACGCTCAGCCTGTCAGCGGCGCTCGATACAGCACTCGGTCCATCCGCGACCGTCGCGGGTGATACAGACGTGAGCTACACGCTCAGTGGCAGCGCCCGTTATGCGGTGAACCCGTGGCTGACGCTGCGCGCCAGCGCCGCGTGGGATCATACGCGCGTGCAGGGCACAGGCGATGTGAGCTCCGGTGTCGATGCCGGTGTTGGTCTCGATTGGCAGAGTGCACGCCACGTGGTGTGGACGGCGGACTATCTCTACAGCGTCGACAATGTCCCGCCGACGCCGATCAACGACACGCACACGGTGACTGTGGGCGTGCGCGTGACGAACTAGGACATCGTTCTGCTGGCTAGATCAGCTTCAGCTTCCTGAGCTCGGCCAGGAACGGCTTTGCGATATCGTCGCGATCGAGCGCGTAGGCGACGTTGGCGGTGAGGAAGCCGACCTTGCTGCCGCAGTCGAAGGACTGGCCCTTGTACTTCACGCCGGTGAAGTTCTGCTGCCGCATCAGGCTCTGCATCGAGTCCGTGAGCTGAATCTCGCCGCCCGCGCCGCGCGGCTGCTCGGCGATCAGCGAGAAGATTTCGGGCTGGAGGATGTAGCGGCCGGAGATGATGAGGTTGGACGGCGCCGCTTCCTTCTTGGGCTTTTCCACCATGCCGGTGATGGCGAAGCCTTCGTCCGGGCCCTTGCCGCGCGCGACGACGCCATAGGACGAGACATCGTCCATCGGCACTTCCTCGACGGCGAGCACATTGCCGCCGGTTTCCTCGTAGGCTTCCATCATCTGCTTGAGCACGCCGGGGGTGCCTTTGAACAGCATGTCGGGAAGCAGCAGCGCGAAGGGCTGGTCGCCCACCAGCTCGCGGGCGCACCAGACGGCGTGGCCGAGGCCGAGCGGCTCCTGCTGGCGGGTGAAACTGGTCTGGCCGGCCTGCGGCAGGTCGCGCTTCAGTTCGTCGAGCGCCCAGGTCTTGCCGCGCGCTTCGAGCGTGTGCTCGAGCTCGAACTGCTTGTCGAAATGGTCCTCGATGACCGATTTGTTGCGGCCGGTGACGAAGACCAAGTGCTCGATGCCGGCTTCGCGCGCCTCGTCCACCGCGTACTGGATCAGCGGCCGGTCGACCACCGTGAGCATTTCCTTGGGCATGGCCTTGGTGGCCGGCAGGAAACGGGTGCCGAGACCGGCGACCGGAAACACGGCTGTGCGAACGCGCTTGGACACGTTAAGGGGCTCCGAGGGGCGAAAGACTATCTAAACCGCCCACCAATAGCATTCCGGCGCTTAACTGGAGATTGATCGATGGCGGTACTGGTAACGGGCGGGGCAGGCTATATCGGCAGCCACATGGCCCTGAAATTGGGCGATTCCGGGCAGGAAACCGTCGTTCTCGACAACCTTGTCACCGGGTTCGACTGGGCCGTGGACCATCGCGCCACCCTGGTGGAGGGCGATGCGGGGGATATCGAATTCGTCGGCAAGGTTATCGCCAAGTATAAGGTCAAGGAGATCGTGCACTTCGCCGGCTCGATCGTGGTGCCGGAGTCGGTGACCGATCCGCTGAAGTATTATCGCAACAACACCGGCACGTCGCGCAACCTGCTTGAGGCGGCGGTGAAGGGCGGGGTCGAGCGGTTTATCTTTTCATCGACGGCCGCCGTGTACGGGATGACCGGGCTGGCGCCGGTGGAGGAGACGACGCCGCTTCATCCGATGTCGCCCTATGGCCGCAGCAAGCTGATGACGGAGTGGATGCTGGCCGATGTCGCGGCGGCGCATCCGATCAAGTATGGCGTGCTGCGGTACTTCAATGTGGCCGGCGGTGACCCGCAGAAGCGCTCCGGGCAGTCGACGCCGTACGCGACGCACCTAATCAAGGTGGCGGCGCAGACGGCGCTGGGGCAGCGCGCCAAGATGGACATTTTCGGCACCGACTACGAGACGCCGGACGGCACCTGCGTGCGCGATTATATCCACGTGACCGATCTGATCGAGGCGCATGCGCTGCTGCTCGAGCATCTGCGCGGCGGTTGCGACAACGTCACGCTGAACTGTGCGTATGGGCAGGGGTATTCGGTGCGGCAGGTGGTGGAGACGGTGAAGGCGGTGTCGGGCGTCGACTTCCGTGTCGATGAAGGTCCGCGCCGGGCTGGCGATCCGGCATCGATCACGGCCACTGGCGAGAAGATCCGCGCGACGCTGGGCTGGGTGCCCAGGCATGACGAACTGCGCGAGATGGTGAGCACGGCGCTCGACTGGGAGCGGCATTTGATGACGCGGAACCGGTAGCCACTACACTTTCGCCACACGCCGATGCCATTCCCTGCGAAAGCAGGGACCCAACTCGCGCCTTGCGCGAATGTTGAACTGGATCCCAGCTTTCGCTGGGAAGGGCGCGGTGGAGGAACGCATGCGGCGGTGGTTTCTGGCGGCGTTTGTCGCTCTCATCACAAGCATCCCCGCCCAGGCCGAAACCTTCAGCGAGTTCCTGCGTGCGTTCGAGTCGCGGGCGATCGATGCGGGTGTGACGCGCGAGACCTATCGGCGCGCGACGGATGGGATGACGGCCGATCCGAACATCCCCAAGCTCGTCGAGACGCAGCCCGAGTTCACCACGCCGATGTGGGAATATCTCGATCAGCGCATCACGGATGGGCGCATTACGCGCGGGCAGGCGGCGATCGAGAAGAACCGCGCGCTGTTTGCGGCGGTGGGCGAGGCGACGGGCGTCGATCCCTATATCCTCGGTGCGATCTGGGGAGTCGAGACGGACTATGGCGCCGTGCTCGGCAACGCCAAGCTGATCAAGCCGATCATCCGCTCGCTCGCGACACTGACCTACCAGAAGCGCGGACGGTATGAGCAGGACGCCGGCGACTTCATCGCGGCGCTGCTGATGGTGCAGCGCGGGCCGCTCGATGCGGATCATCTGGTGGGCTCGTGGGCGGGGGCGATCGGGCATCTGCAGGTCAATCCGTCGAACGTCATTGCGCATGGTTCGGATGGCGATGGCGACGGGCGGGTGGACCTCCACAACTCGCTGGCGGATGCGCTTGCGACCAGCGCTAAGTTTCTGCTCGATCTCGGCTACACGCCGGGGATCGACTGGGGGTTCGAGGTCGAGGTGCCTGACGGCTTCGACTGGCTGCTGGCGGATCGCGAGACGCTTCGACCGATCGGATTTTTCGCCGAGCGCGGGGTGACGCGGGTGAAGGGGCGGGAGTTCAAGGAACTGACCACGCCGGCGTTCCTCTACGCGCCGACGGGCGCGGACGGGCCGAAGTTCCTGATGACGAACAATTATCTGGTGCTCAAGGGGTACAATTTCTCCGACAGCTACGCGCTGTCGGTGGCGCACCTGGCGGACCGGCTGAAGGGCGGAGGGGAGTTCGTGGGCGCCTGGCCGCGCAGCACGAAGTTCCCCAATCTGGCGCAGCGTCAGGCGATCCAGGCCAAGCTCAAGCAGCTCGGGCTCTATAACGGCGTCGTCGACGGGCGGCTTGGGCCGGTGACGCAGGCGGCGTTCGCCAAGTTCCAGGCAGGGCGCGGCGAGGTGGCCGACGGGTTCATCACGTACAAGAGTTTTGAAGAGCTTTCCGGGGCACAATAGTAGTTTAGGAAGTTGCAGCGTTTCCTAACCGGAAAGCCGGTATCCACCTTTCCTGGAAACGCTTCGTGTCGTCTTCATTTCGCCCGCAAAGACCGCGATAAGGTCGTTATGTTCCGCCGCGCCATCATCGTCGTCCTGCTCGCGCTCTTCGCCGTCAGCGATGTGGCGCCGTCGTTCTTTGTGACGGACGCGGTCGCGCAGGAGCAGCCCAAGAAGCGGCGGACGCTTATGGACCTGCTGTTCGGCGGCGACCAGCCGGAAGAGCCGGCTCCGGTGGTCAAGACGACGCCCAAGAAGGCGTCGCTGCCGCCTGTGCCGGAAAAGCCCAAGGTCGCAAAGTCGGAGACGGCGACGCGGCTCGTGGTGTTCGGCGACTCGATGGCGGTCGATATCTCGAAGGCGCTGGAGCGGCTCTATTCGGAAGACCCCAACATCATCGTGATCAATCAGGGCGTGGGATCCTCCGGGTTCGTGCGGCCGGATTTCTTCGACTGGCCGAAAACGGCGGCCGAGCAGGTCGCGGCGAACAGTTTCGACATCGCGATCATGATCGCCGGCATCAACGACCGGCAGACGCTGAAGGTCGGCGACCAGTCGCTGAAGGCGCTGACGCCGGAGTGGGATACGGCCTATCAGGAGCGCATCGCGAGCTTCGTGAGCGCGGTGCGCGGGGCCAACAAGCCACTCATCTGGATCGGCCTGCCGCCGATGTCCAAGTCGGACTATTCGAACGCGATGAACCAGATCAGCGGCCTGCAGCGGCTTGCGGTGTTTGGCGGCGGCGCCGAGTTCCTCGACATTTATGACCGCTTTGTCGGTGAGGACGGAAAGTATTCGTCGTCGGGTCCCGATCTCAACGGCAACCGCGTGCGCATGCGCAAGGATGACGGCATCCATTTCAGCGCCGCGGGCGCCGATAAAGTGGCGTTCTATCTGAGCCAGACGATCAAGACGTTCTATTCGGGCGCCGGTGGGGTGACCACGGAGATTGCGGACGCGCTGGCGGGAACGGATGCCGGGCTGATGGTGCGTCCGCCCTATCAGGGGCTGGGGCAGACGCGGCTGCTGGAAGTGGCTGGTGCGGTGATCCCGCTCAATCGCGGGCCGAAGCGCGCGACCGATCTGGTGACGGCGATCAACGCGCCGGTGCCGACCGACGACACGTTCGACGTGATGCAGATGATCGAAGCGCCGGTCGGTCGGGCCGATGCGTTCGGAGTGGGCAAAGTGCCGGTGGCGGTCGAGAGCGATGCGGCGATGCCCGTGGCGGTCGCGCAGTAGGTATCGCGCAATCGGCAAGCCCCCACCCACCGGCTTCGCCGGTCCCCCCTCCCCGACGGGAGGGAGGGGCTCCACTCAAGGGGCGAAAGGAAAAGGGCCGGCGAACCGGCCCTTTTGCATTCGTACTGCGCGGTGCTCAGCGCGGCAGTGTGGTCTGGCCCATCAGGTATTGGTCGATGGACCTTGCGCACTGGCGGCCCTCGCGAATTGCCCAGACGACGAGGGACTGGCCGCGGCGCATGTCTCCGCAGGCGAAGATCTTGTCCTTGCTGGTCTTGTACTGGAACGTGTCGGCGAAGACGTTGGAGCGCTTGTCGGTCTCGACGCCCGAGTCTTTGACCATGCCGTCCTGCACCGGGCCGAGGAAGCCCATGGCGAGGGTGACGAGGTCGGCCTTCAACTCGAACTCCGTTCCAGGAATGGGCTGGAACTTGTCGTCGGCACGGGCGCAGATGAGCTTCTTGACCACGCCGTTTTCGCCTTCGAAGCGGATCGTCGCGACGGCGAAGTCACGGGTGACGCCTTCTTCCTGCGAGGAGGAGGTGCGCATCTTCATCGGCCAGAGCGGCCAGACGAGGGGCTTGTTTTCCTTCTCGGGCGGGGCGGGCATGATCTCGATCTGGGTGACCGAGAGCGCGCCCTGGCGGTTGGACGTGCCGATGCAGTCGGAACCCGTGTCGCCGCCACCGATCACCACGACATGCTTCCCCTCGGCGAGGATCGGCTTGATGTTGTCGAGGTTCTCGTTGGTGATGCGCTTGTTCTGCTGGCTGAGGAAATCCATCGCGAAATGGATGCCGTCGAGGTCGCGGCCCGGGATGGGCAGGTCGCGCGCCTTCTCGGCGCCGCCGGCCATCGAGATGGCGTCGTATTCGGCGAGCAGCTGTTCGATGGTCACGTCGCGGCCGACGTGCACGCCGAGATGGAGCGTCACGCCCTCGGCCTCCATCTGCTCGACGCGGCGGTCGAGCTGCCACTTTTCGAGCTTGAAGTTGGGGATGCCGTAGCGCATCAGGCCACCGACCTGCTTGGCCTTTTCATACAGGTGCACGTCGTGGCCGGCGCGCGCCAGCTGCTGAGCGCAAGCCATGCCTGACGGACCGGAGCCGATCACGGCGACCTTCTTCCCCGTCTTGTTGGGGTTGATGTCGGGGACGATCCAGCCCTCGGCAAAGCCCTTGTCGACGATGGCGCATTCGATCGTCTTGATGCTGACCGGGCTGTCGATGATGTTGATCGTGCACGCCGCCTCGCACGGGGCGGGGCAGACGCGACCGGTGAACTCGGGGAAGTTGTTGGTCGAGTGAAGGTTCTTGAGCGCCTTCAGCCAGTCGCCCTTATAAACGAGGTCGTTCCAGTCGGGGATCTGGTTGTTCACCGGGCAGCCGTTGTGACAGTACGGCACGCCGCAATCCATGCAGCGGGCCGCCTGGTCGCGGGTGCCCTTGTCGCCGAGCGGGATGATGAACTCGTTGTAGTGCTCGAGACGCTCCGCCACGGGGCGGTAGTCGCGCTCGTCCTTCTCGATCTCGAGGAAGCCTGTGATCTTGCCCATAGCGCTTACTCCGCCGCGACCTGAAGCCGGGCCTGTTCCTTTTCGAGCTCGGCGAGAGCCCGGCGATATTCGACCGGCATGACCTTTTTGAACTTGGGCAGGTACTCGTCCCAGTTCGCGAGGATCTTTTCGGCGACGTTGGAGCCGGTAAAGCTCTTGTGACGCTGCACCAGCGCCTTGAGCCGTGCGGCATCGCCGTTCGACAGGTTCGACATGATCTCGACGAGGCCCGAGGTTTCGAGGTCGCCGGCGTGACCATAGTCGCGCTCGGAGATCATCTCCTCCTCGACGACCGGTTCGAGCTCGACCATCGACATGTTGCAGCGGCTCTCGAACGTGCCGTCTTCGTCGAGCACGTAGGCGATACCGCCAGACATGCCCGCAGCGAAGTTGCGGCCGGTGCGGCCAAGCACGGCGACGACGCCGCCGGTCATGTACTCGCAGCCATGGTCGCCCGTGCCCTCAACCACGGCGACGGCGCCGGAGTTGCGGACGGCGAAGCGTTCGCCGGCGATGCCGCGGAAGTAGCATTCGCCTTCGGTGGCGCCATAGAGCGCGGTGTTGCCGATAACGATCGACTCTTCCGGCTTGGCACCCGACTTCTCGGACGGGCGCACGACGAGACGGCCGCCGCTGAGGCCCTTGCCGACATAGTCGTTGGCCTCACCGAGCAGGTCGATCGAGATGCCGTGCGCGACGAACGCACCGAAGGCCTGGCCTGCAGTACCGGTCAGGCTGATGGCGATAGTGTCCTCGGGCAGGCCCGCGGCGCCATACTTCTTGGCCACGGCGCCGCCGAGCATGGCACCCGCGGAGCGGTTCACGCTGCGGATTTCCATGTCGATCTTGACCGGCGTTCCACTCTCGATGGCGGGCCTGGCCGCTTCGATGAGCTTGCGGTCGAGCACGTCGTGGATCGGGTGGTTCTGCGACTCGGTGTGATAGATCGAGACGTTGTCGGGGTTTGCCGGCTTGTGGAAGAGTTTGGCGAAGTCGAGGCCCTTGGCCTTCCAGTGCGTGACGGCCTCGGTCTTGTCGAGCATCTGCATCTGGCCGACCATCTCGTCGAACTTGCGATAGCCCAGCTGGGCCATCAGTTCGCGGACTTCCTCGGCGACGAAGAACAGGTAGTTGATGACGTGCTCGGGCTTGCCGGTGAAGCGCGCGCGCAGCACCGGGTCCTGCGTCGCGATACCGACGGGGCAGGTGTTGAGGTGGCACTTGCGCATCATCACGCAGCCGGCTGCGATCAGCGGCGCGGTGGCGAGACCGAACTCGTCGGCACCGAGCAAGGCGCCGATGACGACGTCACGGCCGGTGCGCACGCCGCCGTCCACCTGCACGGCGATACGGCCGCGCAGCTTATTGGCGACGAGCGTCTGGTGCGTTTCGGCGAGGCCGATCTCCCACGGCGAGCCGGCGTGCTTGAGCGAGGTCAGCGGGCTTGCGCCCGTGCCGCCTTCGTAGCCGGAGATCGTGACGTGATCGGCGCGCGCCTTGGCGACGCCGGCGGCAACGGTACCGACGCCGACTTCGGAGACGAGCTTGACCGAGACGAGGCCATCCGGGTTCACGTTCTTCAGGTCGAAGATCAGCTGTGCGAGATCTTCGATCGAGTAGATGTCGTGATGCGGCGGCGGGCTGATGAGGCCGACACCCGGCGTCGAGTGACGGACCTTGGCGATGACCTGATCGACCTTGTGACCGGGCAGCTGGCCGCCCTCGCCGGGCTTGGCACCCTGCGCCATCTTGATCTGCATCATGTCGGAGTTGACGAGGTACTCCGCGGTCACGCCGAAGCGGCCCGAGGCCACCTGCTTAATGGCCGAGCGCATGGAGTCGCCGTTGGGCAGCGGCGTGAAGCGATCGACTTCCTCGCCGCCCTCTCCGGTGTTCGACTTGCCGCCGATCCGGTTCATGGCGATGGCGAGCGTGGTGTGCGCCTCGCGGCTGATCGAGCCATAGGACATCGCGCCGGTCGAGAAGCGCTTGACGATCTCGGCGGCGGGTTCGACCTCTTCGAGCGCAACCGGAGCACGACCGTCAAACTCGGCGGTCTTGAACTTGAACAGCGAGCGGATCGTGACGTAGCGATCCTCGACCTCGTTCACGAGGCGCGAGAATTCGCGGTACTTGTCGCGGGCGTTGCCGCGCGCGGCGTGCTGCAGGTTCGACACGGTCTCGGAGCGCCAGACGTGTGCCTCGCCGCGGAAGCGGAAGGCGTAGTCGCCGCCGACGTCGAGGTTTTCCTCGAGGACGGGCGAGTCGCCGAACGCGTCCTTGTGACGGCGCACGGTTTCTTCGGCGATCTCGAGCAGGCCGGCGCCTTCGATGGTCGTTGCGGTGCCGGTGAAGTACTTGCCCACGAAGTCCGAGCTCAGGCCAACGGCGTCGAAGATCTGCGCGCCGCAGTAGGACTGATAGGTCGAGATGCCCATCTTGGCGGTGACCTTCAGGATGCCCTTACCGATCGCCTTGATGTAGCGATAGACGATCTCGTGCTCGTCGACTTCCTCGGGGATGTCGGCGCGCATCGCGTTGAGCGTCTCGAACGCGAGGTAGGGGTTGATCGCTTCGGCACCATAACCGGCGAGGGCGCAGAAGTGATGCACTTCGCGCGCTTCGCCTGTTTCGACGACCAGGCCCACCGAAGTGCGCAGACCCTTGCGGATCAGGTGATGGTGGACACCCGCGGTCGCAAGCAGCGCCGGGATCGCGACGCGATCCGGCCCGACCATGCGGTCCGAGAGGATGATGATGTTGTCGCCCGCATGGACGGCCATTTCGGCGTCAGCGAACAGCTGGTCGAGCGCCTTCTCCATGCCGGCCGCGCCCTCGCTTACCGGGTAGGTGATGTCGAGGCTCTTCGAACGGAAGGGGTTATCCTCCATCGAGCCGATGGCGCGGATCTTTTCGAGGTCGGCGTTGGTCAGGATCGGCTGGCGCACTTCGAGGCGCTGGCGCGAGCTATGACCGTCGAGATCGAGAATGTTGGGACGCGGGCCGATGAAGCTGACGAGGCTCATGACCGATTCCTCGCGGATCGAGTCGATGGGCGGGTTCGTCACCTGCGCGAAGTTCTGCTTGAAGTAGGTGTAGAGGAGCTTCGACTTATCCGACATCGCCGAGATCGGCGTGTCGGTGCCCATCGAACCCACGGCTTCCTGCCCGGTGGTGGCCATCGGGGGAAGGATGAGCTTCAGATCTTCCTGCGTGTAGCCGAAGGCCTGCTGCAGGTCGAGCAATGGAACGTCGTTCCGCGCTGCCTGGGGGGCGACCTCGGGCAGGTCCTCGAGCACGATCTGCGTGCGGGCCAGCCACTGCTTGTAGGGCTGGGCCTGCGCGAGTTCGGCCTTGATCTCCTCGTCGGAGACGATGGCGCCCTTCGTCAGATCGATCAGCAGCATCTTGCCGGGCTGCAGGCGCCACTTGCGGACGATCTTTTCCGGCGGAATCTGCAGCACGCCCATTTCCGAGGCCATGATGACCTCGTCGTCGTCGGTGACGATGTAGCGGGCCGGACGCAGCCCGTTGCGGTCGAGCGTCGCGCCGATGTGGAGACCATCCGAGAAGCACATGGCGGCCGGGCCGTCCCACGGCTCCATCAGTGCGGCGTGGTACTCGTAGAAGGCGCGGCGATCCTCATCCATCAGCGGGTTGCCGGCCCATGCTTCGGGGATGAGCATCATGGCTGCGTGAGGCAGCGAGTAGCCACCACGCATCAGGAATTCGAGCGCGTTGTCGAAGCAGGCGGTGTCGGACTGACCCGGATAGGAGATCGGCCAAAGCTTGGTGATGTCGGTGCCGAAAAGGTCCGACGACACGGACGCCTGACGGGCCGCCATCCAGTTGACGTTGCCGCGCACGGTGTTGATTTCGCCGTTGTGGCAGACGAACCGGTAGGGGTGCGCGAGGCGCCAGCTCGGGAACGTGTTGGTCGAGAAACGCTGGTGGACGAGCGCGAGCGCGGACTGAAAGTCCGGGTCGTGCAGGTCGTTGTAGTAGGCGCCGAGCTGGGCGGCGAGGAACATGCCCTTGTAAACGAGCGTGCGGCAGCTCATCGACACGATGTAGAAATCGGTCGGCTCGCCTTCATAGGCTGAGTAGATCTTGCCCGAGCAGACCTTGCGGATGATGTAGAGCTTGCGCTCGAACGCTTCGTCGTCGGCGACCTTGGTGCCGCGACCGATCACCACCTGACGATGGTAGGGCTCAGTGGCAACGATCTCGGGTGCCTTGCTGAGCGACGAGTTATCGTGCGGCACGTCGCGCCAGCCGAGGACGGTCTGGCCTTCGTCCTCGATGGTCTTTTCGACCACCTTCTCCATCTTGATACGCAGATCGCGGTCCTGCGGCATGAAGATATGCGCGACGGCATACTTGCCGGGCTCGGGCAGTGTGATGCCCTGCTTGCCCATCTCCTTGGCGAAGAACGCATGCGGGATCTGCACCATGATGCCGGCGCCGTCGCCCATGAGCGGATCGGCGCCAACGGCACCGCGATGCTCGAGGTTTTCGAGTATGGCGAGGCCACGCTGGACGATCGAGTGCTGCGGGCGGTTCTTGAGGTCGACGATGAAGCCGACGCCACAGGCATCATGCTCGCGCTTGGGGTCGAACAGGCCGAAGGCTTCGGGACGATTGGTTTTGCGAATGACCAGGTCCGAGGCGGGCTGTTGTCCGTTCCTTGTCTCAGTCATTTGCAATGTTCCTTCGGTTAGGTCGTCGTTTGTCCGGCGAGCCGGTGTGGTTCCTTTCGACACGCCTAGCGCCTGGGTCGTACCATATCGTACGGCTCAGACTGCGGCGTGCAATCCTATTCGGTGGGGAGCGGCTCTGCATCCAAATGGCCGCTCGTTCGGGCTCTTCACCCCGCCCCCCGTTTCCGCTTTCGACAAGCGGTCCAGCCGGTTTGGCGTGCGAGCTTTTCCGGGGAGACCGGGGCCCGCTTTTAAGACAGCATGGCTGTCCTATCGGAGCTACATTTGCATAAGTCTAAAGTGGGAGCAAGCGCCGGATGTGACTTTTTTGGGGCGGGGCAGGACCTGCCTCAATTGTGGGCAACTCCGTGTGGAGTTGCCCCCTTGGCATTGCGTGATCGCTCCGGCTAGCGTCGTGCGCCGTCGCGTCAGGCGGCCTAACCGAGGACTATCATGTATCGACTGGTCGCCGTCACCGCACTTGCTGCGATTATCGCCGTGCCTGCTCTCTCCGAAGACACACTGGAAGTGCCCGCCCCAGGCCCAGACGCTGTCGTCGAGCATTGGGTGACGAGCGAAGCCGTCATGACGATCAACGTGGACACGGAGGCTTTTGCCGGCACCTACGAATCCGATGACGGGCGCATCGCTGCAAAGCTTGTCGACGGTGTGTGGCAGGGGTTCTGGGCCGAGGCTGGATCGGCGCAGGAATGTTCGGTCGAGCTGATGGGCAGCAAGTTCTGGGGGCGCATCAGCTTTACGTTCAACGCGGAACGCACACACTTCGAGGGCACATGGTCGTACTGCGACGCCCCGACCGAGGGTGGCGGTGCCTGGACAGGCGACCGCGCACCCTGATGGCTCGTCGACTTTGCGTCGCTACTCGAGGTGGCTCTTCAAGAACCAGAGGTTCTTGTCGAGGGCGCGGGAGTAGGCGGTAAAGATGTCAGTGGTATCGGCGTCGCCGGCTTCGTCGGCGGCGTCGATGGCCTCGCGCGTGGATTTACTGAGCGCGGCGAAGCGCTCGACCAGCGCCTTGAGGTGATCCTCGACCTTGCGGATGTCGGTGGGGTAGGGCGCGAGCTTGGTCGCCTCGGACACGGTCTGCACGGTGCCCAGCGCAATGCCGTCGAGTTGCGCGACGCGCTCGGCGATGATGTCGACATGCTCGTCGAGCTCATCTCTCACTTCGTCGAGGAATTCGTGCACGGCGATGAAGGTCGGGCCCTTCACGTTCCAGTGCGCCTGCTTGGTGATGAGCGCGAGATCTATGGCGTCGGCGAGGCGCGCATTGAGCAGCTCGATCATCGCGGTCTTGGTGTTGGATTCGATGCCGGTATCGGGGTTCTTCTTGAGCATGATGCTGCCTCCGGAATGATGCTCAGAAACCCGCGAGGAGTTCGGCGGTTCCACAAACGAAGGGGCGCAGAGCTTGCGCTCTACGCCCCAAATTCCAATCGCCTGTTCCGGTCGGTCTCCAGGCCCAAACAGGCCGTTCGTGACCGGAATTAGTTGACGGCGGTTTCGATGGCCTTGGGGGCCGAGCCGTTGATCGAGATGGTGCGGGCCTTCTTGCTTTCGGGCAGCTCGCGCTTCAGTTCGATGTGAAGCAGGCCGTTCTCGAGGCTGGCGCCGGAGACTTCCACGTATTCGGCCAGCTGGAAGCGTAGCTCGAAGGCGCGCTCGGCAATGCCGCGGTGGAGGAATTCGCGCTTCTCATCGGAGACGGGGGCCTTGGCACCCTTGACGGTGAGGCCGTTCTCCTTGGACTCGATCACGAGGTCGCTCTCGGCGAAGCCGGCGACCGCGATCGAGACGCGGTAGGCGTTATCGCCGACCTTCTCGATGTTGTAGGGAGGGTAGGTCTTGGCTTCCTGGCCGACGAGGCCATCGAGGCGGTTGAACAGCCGGTCGAAGCCGACGGTCGAGCGATAGAAGGGGGTGAAATCGTAAGTCTGCATGGCACATTCTCCAAGTGAGCAACGTGAGTTTTGGCGGGTGTCCCATAAGCTTCCCTGAAGAGGCGAAGTCTCATTCCCGGGTGTCCCGGTCCCCGGCACTCGCCGGCTGACAGGCTTAGAGATAGGCGGCGTTTTCCGGGGTTCAAGACCCAAAATCAGGCAGTTCTGGGCTGTGGCGCGACGCGGTTTATGCCCACCACCTGCTGGTCGAAATCGACCAGGGCGCCGGTCATTAATCCGGACTCCGCGGAGGCGAGGAAAGCGATCATACGCGCGACTTCCTCGGGCCGGATCAGGCGGCCGAAGGGCCGTCCGGCTTCGGCCTTGGCCAGCCAGTCGGGTCCGTCCTGGCCCGAGCGCTGGATGATATCGTGCTCGCCGGGCGTCTCGGTCCAGCCCAGGTTGATGCCGTTCACACGGATACGATAGTCGAGGACCGCATTGGCGACGTTCTTGGTGAGCGTCGCGAGGGCGCCCTTGCTTGTGCTGTAGGGCGAGAGGAAGGGCGCGCCGCCATGCGCGTTGACCGAGAGGATGTTGACGATGGTGCCCTTGATGCCATCGCGCACCATGATGCGGAGGGCATCCTGCATGAGGAAGAAGGGCGCGCGCACGTTGATGGCGAGCATGCGATCGAACAGCGCGAGGTCGGTGTCGAGGATGCTGCCGCGATCGGTGAGACCGGCGATGTTGGCGAGGGTATCGACGCGGCTGAACGCGGCTTCGGCGGCGGGGACGATCCTGGCCACCTGCTCTGGCACGGCCAGATCGGCGACCACGGTTTCGACGCGGGTCAGATCGCGGAGCGAGTTCGCGACGGTGGAGAGTCGCTCGGGCTGACGGTCGGTGAGCAGGAGGCCGGCGGCACCACGCGCCGCGAGCAGACGCGCGGTGGCTTCGCCGATCCCCTGCGCGGCGCCAGTGATCACTGCTACTTTTCCATCGAGCCGCGACAGGTCGCTCATCCCGTCATCCTCCTGATTTTGCAGGCTTACCGGGCGCGGGGGCGACAGGCAATCGGACATGAACCGAATCTGAATGCAGGTGTCACAACAGCTTCAGAGTGCCCCCTATAGAACCAGCACTGTGCTCGCTGTCTGCTGCAACGGCACACCCCGAATGCGTCGCCGTCACCCGCCCCCCGCACGGCGACAATTCAGAGGAAAGCCAGTGTCTCACCGAGACGCTGGCTTTTCCGCTTTATGGGGCTGGGCTAGGTCAGAACCATGAACGCAATTGTTGACCCTGATGGTCCGAAGCTCGCCGTCCTGCCCACCAACCCCGCGCCCGAGGGGATGCGCGCCGGATGGTTCAACACGCCCGACAAGGTGCGGCTGCGCTACGCGACGTTCCCCAAGACAGCGGGCGCTGCGAAGGGCACGGTGTGCCTGGTGCAGGGGCGCACCGAGTACATCGAGAAGTACTTCGAGACGATCGGCGACTTCCAGAAGCGTGGCTTCAACGTCGCGACGTTCGACTGGCGCGGGCAGGGCGGCAGCGACCGGCTGATCGGTAACCGACGGCTGGGCTACGTGCGCAGCTTCAACGATTACTGGGTGGACCTCCAATCGTTCCACGCCAACATCCTGCTACCCGATTGCCCGGCGCCCTATTACCTCGTGGGCCACTCGATGGGCGGACTCGTGTCGCTGATCGCGGCGACGCGCGACCGCATGATGTTCGACCGCGTCTTCCTGTCGGCGCCGATGGTGGGTCTGGGTGGCCAACCGTTGAGCTTTGGAGGAATGGCGGCGATTGCCGATGCAGTGTCGCTGGTCGGGCTCGGCCGTACGCCGATCGGCCGCAAGGCGGACGATCTGCCGAGCGAGAAGTCTTTCCCCGGCAATGCGCTCACCTCCGATCTGCGGCGCTATATGATCACCGTTGATACGTGGAAGGATCGACCGGACCTGATCATCGGCAAGCCGACGTTCCGGTGGGCCGGCGCGGCGATGCACGCGATGTCCGACGCGATGACCGATGCGTTCCCGGCGGCGATCCGCATGCCGGTGTTCATGCTGGCGGCGGCCAACGACGAGGTTGTGTCGTCGAACTACACCGAGCAGCTCGGGCTTCGGATGCGGACGGGGCGGCACGTGGTGATTCCGGCGGCACGGCATGAACTGTTCATGGAGAATGATGCGATCCGCGCGCAGGTGTTTGCGGCGTTCGATGCGTTCATCACCGAACAGAGCAGCTAGAGCGGCGATCTAGCCGTTCAGTACCTCTAGCGCTGCCTTGTGCAGTTCCGGGGTGGCGGCGGCGATGCAGTTGCCGCCTTGTTCGGCGGGGCCGCCGTCCCAGGTGGTGACCACGCCGCCGGCATTCTCGATGATGGGGATCAGCGGCGAGATGTCGACATTCTTGAGCATGGCTTCGGCGATGACGTCGATGTGGCCCGCGGCGAGCAGCGAATAGGCGTAGCAGTCGAGGCCCCAGCGGCACTGCAGCGTGGCTTTGCGCAGGCGGTTGATGTGATCGACGGTGCTGGTCAGCTCGAAGATATCGGGCGAGGTCGCGCTGATCTTGGCGCGGCTGAGATCAGTGACGCCTGAGGTGCGGACGACCGTGCTCTTGCCCTGGTGGCGATAAGTCGTCTCGCCGGGCAGCCCGAGCCAGAGTTCGCCGATGAAGGGCTGCGCCATGAGGCCGGCGATGGCGCGGCCCTTATGCATGAGGCCGATCAAGGTGCCCCACACGGGGACGCCGGAGATGAAGGCGCGCGTGCCGTCGATGGGGTCGATGATCCAGTCGAAGTCGCTCGCCGAGGCCTTGGGGTCCCACTCTTCGCCGATGATGCCGTGATCGGGGAATCGCTCGCCCAGCAGCGCGCGGATGGCGGTCTCTGCATCCTTGTCGGCGGCGGTGACGGGGTCGAACCCGTCGGTCCATTTGTTCTCGACCGCGAGCGGTGTGCGGAACCCGGCCAGCGTGCGCTCGGTGGCGACGTCGGCGGCATCGAGAAGCGTCCGCCGTACGGTTTCCCGGTCGAGGCCACCAAGGCTCGTATCAGACATGCATGTGCCCCTGACAAGATTGTCGTTCCAGCCCAGAGCCATAGCAGACATTGGCACGACTATTCGCGGACTTTTGCTGTCACAGAAGTGATTCATTTCTGCAACATTTGCCAGGTCGGCGCTGTGTATGGGCAAGGCTCCGCTTGTGCGAGGCAGCAAATCGGCCCACGCAGGATGTGCATGATGGATGGGCGGTTCGCGGTTTCCGCCTTCGCTTTAGGCAGAGTGAGCCGCCATCGTTTCCTCCCTTGACTGGGGCCGCTTCTACAGCGGCCCCTTCTGTTCTTGGGGGAGTTACTCTGCGGCTTTCGCCGGCAGATGCTGCGGGCCGTTGAGCAGGGCGAGATCGTAACCGATCAGCGACAGGGCCAGCCGGTCGACGAGCTGGCGGACGGCATTGAAGCCCTCGTTTTTCTCGAGCGTCACCTCGTTCATGTAGAGGTGCCGCGAGATCTCGATCTGCAGCGCATGGATGCCGTGCTGCGGACGGCCGTAGGTCCGCGCGATGAAGCCGCCGGCATAAGGGCGGTTGCGCGCGACCCGGAGGCCAGCGCCGGCGAACACCATCTCGGCGAGATCGATCAGCCCCGTGCCGCAGGTGGTGCCGTAGCGATCGCCGAGCACGATGTCTGGCGCGAGCCGATCGCCGGAGCGCGAGATGCGTGGCATCGAGTGGCAGTCGATGAGCACGGCGACGCCGTAGTTCTGCACGGCGTCGGTGAGGAGGCGCTGCAGCGTAGCGTGATAGGGGATGTAGATGCCTTCGATGCGCATGCGCGCGTCGTCGAGGGTCAGCCGGTCGCGGTAGATCGGCTTGTTCTCGGCCACGACGCGGGCGATCGTGCCGAGGCCGGCGGCGACGCGAGGGCTGGTGGTATTGAAGCGGTCCGACAGCGGCTCGACGAACATCTGGGGGTCGAGCTCCCAAGGTTCGCGGTTCACATCGAGATAGGCACGCGGAAAATGCGCGCGGAGCAGTGGCGTGCCGAGGTGCGGCGTGCGACCGAACAGCTCGTCGATATAGGCGTCCTCGGACTGGCGGATCGACAGCTCGTCCAGCCGCGTCATCTTGAGGAAGCGCTCGGGATAGTCGCGGCCGGAATGGGCGGAGTTAAAGACGATGGGCGCGGTCATCCGCCGAGGCCGTACGGTCTCGAAGGCAGGCTTGTCCCAGTAGTCGGACCGCAAGTCAGATCCCCAAACGTCAGATGTTGCAGTTATCCTGCATCCCGTCCCCAGCTTTGTCCAGAACCGGCCTTTTCATGTCCTCGGGCGTTGCCAATCGGGAAAACTCGACTAAAGATGCGATGGCCGGGGGACAAGCGGCGGGGACTATGGCGGCGATCAAGCGGATACTTCTGGCGGAAGACGACAACGACATGCGTCAGTTCCTGACGCGCGCGCTCAAAAATGCGGGCTACGACGTCGTCTCCTTCGATAACGGCAAGTCGGCCTATGACCGGCTGCGCGAAGAGCCGTTCTCGCTGCTGCTCAGCGATATCGTGATGCCGGAAATGGACGGGATCGAGCTGGCGCGCCGCGCTACCGAACTCGATCCCGATCTCAAGGTGATGTTCATCACCGGCTTTGCCGCCGTGGCGCTGAATCCCGACAGCGAGGCGCCCAAGGATGCCTCGGTGCTGAGCAAGCCTTTCCACCTGCGCGATCTCGTCAATGAGGTCGAGCGGTTGCTGGCGGCGTAAGGCGCGCGCAAGCGGCCTACCCCTCATCCGCCCTTCGGGCACCTTCTCCCGCAAGGGGAGAAGGCCGACACACGGGCATCTCGGTCGGGCTCATTCGCCCGGCCTAGACTACTCCGCCGCGACGCTCTGCGCACGCCTGGGCAGCACCCAGTTCGGGCGGACCCAGTGGCAGGTGTAGCCGCCCGGATGCTTGATTAGGTAGTCCTGATGCTCGCGCTCGGCTTCCCAGAAGGGGCCGGCGGGCGTGACGGTCGTCGTCGCCTTGCCGGGCCAGATGCCCGAGGCGTTGACGTCCGCGATGGTGTCCTCGGCGACCTGCTTCTGCTCGTCGGTCGTATAGAAGATCGCCGAGCGGTAGGACGTGCCGACGTCGTTGCCCTGACGGTTCATCGTCGAGGGATCGTGGATCTGGAAGAAGAACTCAAGCAGCTTGCGGTAGCTGATCTTGTCGGGGTCGAAGACGATCTCGACCGCCTCGGCATGAGAGCCGTGGTTGCGGTAAGTGGCGTTGGGAACGTCGCCGCCGGAATAGCCGACGCGGCTCGAGATCACGCCGGGCTGCTGGCGCAGCAGATCCTGCGCGCCCCAGAAGCATCCGCCAGCCAAAATTGCACGCTCGGTCGCCATGGAAACCCTCCAATGTTAGGTGATGCCGCCTAGATCGGTATCGCGCCGTTCAACTGCAACTTACGAAAGCGCGAGGGGTGCCGAAAGGGGCGATCGGGCAGCGGTTTTATTGCCGCTTGACCCTCGGCGGGCTTTTATGGTCTATCCGCCGCGTCCGCTTCGGCGGCGCCAGATAGATGGGTGTATAGCTCAGCGGGAGAGCACTACCTTGACATGGTAGGGGTCACAGGTTCAATCCCTGTTACACCCACCATCTGTCTGATCTGAAACGCCTTTTCGGCGTCCCGACGGGATGGGTGCGTAGCTCAGCGGGAGAGCATCGCCTTCACACGGCGGGGGTCACAGGTTCAATCCCTGTCGCACCCACCATCCTCACACTTGATTCAGATGTCGGGCAAGGCCATCGCCTTGAGCATGGTTTGTCGCCGAGCGGCCACATCTGCTTCACGGTCGTTGGGCTGGCGACAAGTAAAGACCCGACTCCCGATAGATTTCGGGGGATGAACGCTCGCCATACGGGGGCGGGTGATGCTCTGGGTACAGGTGGGCGTAACGGGTCGCTTCCGATGCAAAGTGGCTGGCGAAGCCGTCCGCCGGGAAGTTCTAGCCCGACAGGGTGTCGACCTTGCGCAGGGCGGGGAAGAGGCGGGCCCATAGCGCGACCACGAGCAGCGTGCCGATGCCTCCAACGGCGACTGCGGCCACGGGGCCGATGAGGCCGCCCATGGTGCCGGCGCGGAACTCGCCGAGCTGGTTGGAGGTGCCGATGAAGAGGGCGTTCACCGCGTTGACGCGGCCGCGCATGTCGTCGGGGGTCAGCAGCTGCACCAGCGATGAGCGGACGACGACGCTGAGCGCATCGGCCGCGCCGAGCGTCACCAGCATGGCGATCGAGAGTGTGATGTTGCGCGAGTAGGCAAAGACGATCGTCGCGACGCCGAAGATCGCAACCGCGATCAGCATCTTGCGGCCCACGTGATGCTTCAGCGGGAAGCGGGCGAGCGTGACGGCCATCACCACGGCGCCGACGGCCGGCGCCATGCGGAGGAAGCCGAGCGCCTGCGGGCCTGCCATGAGAATATCGCGGGCGTAGATCGGCAACATCGCAGTTGCGCCTCCGAGCAGCACGGCGAACAGATCGAGCGAGATGGCGCCGAGCATGATCGGCCGCGAGCGGATGAAGTTGACGCCGGCGAAGACCGATTCGAGCGTGATCGGCGTGCGCTGCGGCAGCTTCACGGGATGTTGGATCAGCGAGACGCTAATGCTGGCAGAGGTGAAGCAGAGCAGCGAGATGACGAAGGGCACGACGGGGCCGACGCCGTAGAGCAGGCCGCCGACGGCGGGTCCGATGATCATGGCGGTCTGCATCACCGATGTGGAGGTGGCGACGGCGCTTTGGAGCTGCGCCGGCGGAACGATGGCGGGCAGGAACGAGGTCATCGCGGCGCGCTCGAACGTCTGCGCGCCGCCGACGACGAAGACCGCGGCGAAGATGCCCCAGACGGGGATCGTGTCGGTCCATACGCCAAAGGCGATGAAGGCCAGGGCGATCGCCTCGAGCACCTGGCAGATGAAGCCGATCCGGCGCCGGTCGAACTGGTCGGCGAGATGACCGGCGGGCAGGGTCAGCGCCAACATCGGCAGAAACTGAAACAGGCCGACGAGTCCGAGGTCGAACGGATTGCGGGTCTTGTCGTAGATCAGCCAGCCGATGGCGACGGCCGAGCCCTGGAACGCGATCGACGAGAGGGCGCGCGCCAGGAGGAACAGCCGGAAGTTGGGGAGCCGCAGAACATGCGGCGGGCTGTCGGTCACGTCAGTGCTTCAGGCTCCGCTCAAGTGTCGCGAGCCAATTCTCATGCGCGAGCTTATCGAGCAGGGGCGCATCGTAGCCGGCAGAGGCGAGTGCGGCGAAAAGGCTCGGCACGCCGGTCACGTCCTTGATGCCGTTAGGCACGACGCAGCCGTCGAAATCGGAGCCGAGGCCGACATGGTCTTCGCCCAGCTTGTCGACGAGATAGTCGATGTGACGGACCATGACGTCGAGGCCGGTATCGGGTGAGCCCATGCCATCGGCGCGGAGGAACCCGACCGAGTAATTGAGCCCGACCATGCCGCCCGACTCCTTGATCTGGGCGAGCTGGCGATCGGTGAGATTGCGCGGTGAGTTGCTCAGCGCGTGGACGTTCGAGTGCGTGGCGACCAGCGGTGCGGTCGACAGGCGCGCGACGTCCTCAAAGCC
>JBGAKM010000009.1:0-127213 GCA_044224395.1 Devosia sp. | reverse complement strand
TGACCATAGGCGCGGTGGGTATCGTACGATCTGGTCGACTGAAGGTCGTCGAAGGCAATCGCCCCGCGCCGATGCGCAATCGACGACACCGTCACGACGCGTCCACCGCGCAGCAAGGGCACAAGGCGTGCGGTGAGGGCGAAATGGCCCAGATGGTTGGTGCCGAACTGCAGCTCGAAGCCGTCCTCGGTTGTCATTCGCCTGGGTGGCGTCATGACACCGGCATTGTTGACCAGGATGTCGATGTGCCGCCGCCCTGCCACGAGGCTGGAGGCGAAGGCCTCGATACTGGCGAGGCTGCCGAGGTCGACCTGCCCGAAGGCCACGTCGGCACCGGGATGAGCCGTGCGAATGGCATCCAGAGCTGAGGCACCCTTCCTGGCATTGCGGCCGGCTACGATGACCGTTGCGCCGGCGCCTGCGAGCGCCTTCGCGGTTTCGTAGCCCAGGCCTCCCGTGGCGCCGGTGACGACGGCCAGCTTGCCAGTGAGGTCGGGAATGTTGCGGACGGTGAACGACATGCGCGGCTCCTATAAGAGAACGATGGTCTTTAAATACGAGACCGTCGGTCTTCTGTCAAGCCGGGCAAAAGAAAAGGGCCCGGAACGCGTCCGGGCCCCCGTCAGGAGCGGTGCGGTGGGAGGTTACTTGACCTCGCCGACCTCCACGAACTTGCCACCCTTGGCGGCCATTTCGATCACCACACCGGCAACGTCGCCATTGGCGTCGAACTCGAGCGGCCCCGAGGCGCCTTCGTAGTTGATGTCGGTACCGGCCTTGATCAGTTCCACGGCCTTCTTCCACTCGCCCGGCAGAACGACTTCGCCCGGAGCCGAAGCGACGTCACGGAGAGCCTGGCTCAGACCTTCGCGGCTGCCGCCGGTCTTTTCGAGAGCGGCAGCGATCAGGAAGGCGGCGTCGTAGGAGTTCGGGACGTAGGTCGAGTTCACGTCGACGCCACCAGCGGCCGCAATGGCCTTGAACGCGTCGATGCCGGCGCTGCTCGGCGCACCGGGACGAACGGCGATCATGTTCTCGAGCGCGGCAGCGTCGAGGCCGGTGAACAGCTCGTCGTTGACCATGCCGTCGCCACCCACATAGGTGGTGAAGTCGCCGCTCTCGACCGCCTGCTGGAGCAGGGTCTTACCCGAGCCCTGAGCGTAGGCGATGATCACGAGGGTCTGCGTACCCGAAGCAGCAATCTGGCCGAGCTCTGCGCGGTAGTCAGCCTTGCCTTCTTCGTGCGCGACATTGGCAGCAACCTTGCCGCCACCAGCGGCGAACGATGCGGCGATCGTGTCGGCGAGGCCCTTGCCGTAATCGGAGTTCACATAGGCGATGCCGATGTCCTTGATGCCCTTGCTCAGCAGGAGCTTAGCAAGCTGCTGGCCGTTGTAGGCGTCCGAGGACGTGGTGCGGAAGAACAGGTCGTTGTCGGCAAGTGACGTGATGGCGGGACCGGTGCCCGACGGCGTCACGGAGAGCACGCCGGCCGGAATGGACACGCTATTGGCGACGGCCATGCTCACCGGGGTGCACATCGGCCCGAGCAGCGCGACGACCTTGTCGGTGTTGATCAGCTTGTCAGCCGCGGTGACCGCGGCGTCGGGCGTGATACAGCCGTCGTCAGCCGACACAACTGTCACCGGCTTGCCGGCGATGCCGCCACCGGCGTTGACTTCGGCAAAGGCCAGGTTGGCCGACGCTGCCATCGGGGGCGACATGGCTTCGAGCGGGCCGGTAAAGCCGAGCAGAACGCCGATCTTGATGTCCTGGGCGAATGCCGGGGCCGAGATCAGCAGCGCTGCCGCAGCCGCCAGGCCCAGCAGTTTGGTGGATTTCTTCATGATGTCCCTCTGCGAGATTGCCTGCGCTCCGGCACCCTTTATGGGCATCTTTGAGCGTCGGCAATATGATGTGGGAAGGCCGGTAAGGCCCTCCGCTGGCCGGGATATTGCACAAAGGATGCGCGGGAGTCATCCCGATTTGATCAAATGGTCAATGCTGGCGAGGGCGTGGAGAATCCCCTAGGGTCGGCGTCCATGCGGCAGTTTTTCCTTGTCTTCGTGGCACTTTGGGCGATGGGTGGCTCCGTTGCCCGAGCGCAGGACTCGATCACGTCTTTGCCATTGCCCGACGGGAGCGGGGCGAGCTCGGCGGAGCCTGCCGCGCCCGCGCCGTGCGGCGGCGAGACGATCACCATCGCGCGGATGCAGTGGCCATCGGCGGAACTGCTGGCTGAAATCCACGCCCGGCTGGTGGCGCAGCATTTCGGCTGCGCGGTGCAGGTGGTGCCGGGCGACCTCGCATCGACGGCGTCCTCGATGGGCGTCAACGGCCAGCCCGCGGTGGCGCCGGAACTGTGGATCACGCGCGTCGCCGATATCTGGAACGGATCGCTGCAGGGGCAGGAAGTGCGGCAGGCGGGCGCGACTTATGCCGACCCGGTGTTCGAAGGCTGGTTCGTGCCCGATTACGAGGTCGAGGCGCACCCCGAGACCACAACGATTGCCGGCCTCAAGGCGCGGGCCAAGGATTTCGCCGTCAACGGCCGGCCGCGATTCGTGTCGTGTCCGCCCGACTGGGGCTGCGCGGTGGTGAACCGCAATCTGCTGCGGGCACACGGGCTGGATACGATTTTCGACATCGTCGAGCCCGCCAACCGGTTCGAGCTCGACGCGCTGATCGCCGAAGCGATGAGCCGCAAGGAGCCGCTGCTGTTCTACTACTGGCAGCCCAATGCGATCCTTGCGCAGTTCGGCTTCAAGCCGGTGGACCTCGGGCCATACAACAAGGACAATTTCCTGTGCCTCGGCCGCGTCGCCTGCGCCAGCCCGCAGCCCTCGGGCTTTGCGGCCGATCCGGTGATCGTGGCGCTGGCGCAGTGGGTTTATCTCGAGGCGCCCGAGGTTGCGGCGTACTTCCAGCGGGCGCATTTGCCGTTCGCCGAGATGAACACGCTGCTGCAGAACCTCAATGAGCCCGGCGCAACCGTCGAGGGTGTTGCCGATGCATTCATCGCGGCGCGGGGAGAGATCTGGCAGCCCTGGGTAGGCGCTGCGCAATAGTGCGTTTTCCTGCTGTTGCCTCATCGTTGAGCAGCCGTCTATAACCGTGACGGGAAGCCTCTCGCGTATCTCGGAGCGAAGTGTTGGAACTGAAGCGGATCAACGACGACGTCAGCGTGGCGCCGCAGATCAGCCCGGACGATATGCCAGCCATCAAGGCCGCCGGATTCACGACCGTGATCAACAATCGCCCTGACGGCGAGTCTCCCGACCAGCCCACATCGGACACGATGAAAGCCGCAGCGGAAGCGGCGGGGCTGAGCTACCACTACATTCCGCTCGGCCGGGAAGGGGTGTCGCCCCAGATGGTCGATGACGAACGGGCCGTGCTCGAGGGGAGCGATGGTCCGGTGCTTGCGTATTGCCGGTCCGGGACCCGCTCGACGACGCTGTGGGCGTTGAGCCAGGCGGGAAAGATGCCGGCGGCCGAGATCGTGGCGCAGGCGGCGCATGCCGGTTACGAGATGTCCCACCTGCTGGGTTATCTGAACCAGAAATAGGGGAGCCGCGAGGCTCCTTTTTCGTCTTTGGGCCTTGCGGCCCTGATCCCCTCTCATCGGACTGTGAAATCGATGCCGATCAAGAAAATCCTCGTCGCGAACCGCAGCGAAATCGCCATCCGCGTGTTCCGCGCCGCCAATGAGCTCAACATCAAGACGGTGGCCGCCTACGCCGAAGAGGACAAGCTGGCGCTGCATCGCTTCAAGGCGGACGAGGCCTACCTTATCGGCAAGGGCAAGGGGCCGGTCGAGGCGTATCTGCAGATCGACGAATACATCCGCGTGGCGCGCGTCAGCGGCGCCGATGCGATCCATCCGGGCTATGGCCTCTTGTCGGAATCGCCGGAGTTCGCGGAAGCCTGCGAGGAAGCCGGCATCATCTTCATCGGCCCGCGGCCGCAGACGATGCGAGACCTCGGCAACAAGGTCGCGGCGCGCAACATGGCGATCGCGAGCAAGGTGCCGGTGGTCCCGGCCACCGACGCGCTGCCCGACGACATGGAGGCGGTCAAGACGATGGCCGCCGAGATCGGCTACCCGCTGATGCTCAAGGCGAGCTGGGGCGGCGGCGGGCGCGGCATGCGCCGGATCATGGACGAGACGTCGCTGGTCTCGGAAGTCAGCGAAGGTAAGCGCGAGGCGAAGGCGGCGTTTGGCAAGGACGAGATGTATCTCGAAAAGCTGATCGAGCGCGCGCGGCACGTCGAAGTGCAGCTCGTGGGCGACGACCACGGCAACCTCGTGCATCTGTTCGAGCGCGACTGCTCGGTGCAGCGGCGCAACCAGAAGGTGGTGGAGCGCGCGCCCGCGCCGTATCTCAGCCAGCAGGTGCGCGACGATCTCACCGGTGCCGCGATCCGGCTGGGCAATGCCGCGAACTATCGCGGTGCGGGGACGGTGGAGTTCCTGCTCGATGCGGACACGAACAAATTCTACTTCATCGAAGTGAACCCGCGCATCCAGGTGGAGCATACGGTGACCGAAGTCGTCACCGGCATCGACATCGTCAAGGCGCAGATCCGGCTGCTCGAGGGCGCGGTGATCGGGACGCCGGAATCGGGCGTACCGCTGCAGCAGGACATTAAGCTCAACGGCAACGCCATCCAGTGCCGCATCACGACGGAAGATCCGGAAGAGAACTTCATTCCAGATTATGGCCGCATCACCGCCTATCGCGAAGCCACAGGTTTCGGTGTGCGCCTCGATGGTGGCACGGCCTATGCCGGCGCGGTGATCACGCGCTTCTACGATCCGCTGCTCGAGAAGGTGACGTGCTGGGCGCCGACGGCCGACGAGGCAATCGCGCGCATGCATCGTGCGCTGCGCGAGTTCCGTATTCGTGGCGTGAACACCAACCTTGCGTTCCTCGAGAACATCATCACGCATCCCGATTTCATCGGGAACAAGTACACGACGCGCTTCATCGACACGACGCCAGAGCTGTTCGACATCCGTCGCCGCAAGGATCGCGCGACGAAGCTCCTGACCTACATCGCGGATGTCACGATCAACGGGCACCCCGAGGTGCGCGACCGGCCGCGGCCGCCTGCCGGTGCACTGGAGCCGATCCCGCCGCTCTATGAGCCGCTGATGATCGTCGAGGGGTCGAGGCAGGTGCTCGACCGGCAGGGGCCCAAGGGCCTCGCGACTTGGATGCGGCAGCAGAAGGGCGTGCTGTTCACCGACACGACGATGCGCGACGCGCACCAGTCGCTGCTGGCGACGCGCATGCGATCCGATGACATCACGCGCATCGCAGAAGCCTATTCGCGCGGGCTGCCGAATTTGTTCTCGCTCGAGTGCTGGGGCGGTGCGACGTTCGATGTGGCGATGCGCTTCCTCAACGAAGACCCGTGGGAGCGTCTGGCGGCGGTGCGCGAAGGTGCGCCGAACATCCTGACGCAGATGCTGCTGCGCGGCAGCAATGGCGTGGGCTACACGAACTACCCCGACAATGTCGTGAAGTTCTTTGTGCGCCAGGCGGCCAAGGGCGGCGTCGATGTGTTCCGCATTTTCGACTGCCTCAACTGGGTCGAGAACATGCGCGTCTCGATCGACGCGGTGATCGAGGCCGACAAGGTGGCCGAAGGCGCGATCTGTTACACGGGCGACCTGCTCGATCCGAACCGGTCGAAGTACGATCTCAAGTATTATGTGGCGCTGGCCAAGGAACTCGAAGCGGCGGGCGCGCATGTGCTTGGCCTCAAGGACATGGCCGGGCTGCTGAAGCCGCAGGCGGCCAAGAAGCTGATCGCGACGCTGAAGCAGGAAGTCGGCCTCCCCATTCACCTCCATACGCACGACACGTCGGGCGCTGCGGCAGCGACCATCATCGCGGCGGTGGAAGCCGGCGTCGATGCGGTGGACGCGGCGATGGATGCGTTCTCAGGCACGACCAGCCAGCCGACCTTCGGGTCGATTGCAGCGGCGTTGCGCGACACCGATCGCGACCCGGGCTTCGATCCCAAGGTTATCCGTGAAATCTCGTTCTACTGGGAAGCGGTGCGGACGCAGTATCGGGCGTTCGAGAGCGATCTCAAGGGCGGCGCGTCGGAGGTGTACCTCCACGAAATGCCCGGTGGGCAGTTCACCAATCTCAAGGAGCAGGCGCGTTCACTGGGCCTCGAGTCGCGCTGGCATGAAGTCGCCAAGACCTATGCCGACGTGAACCAGATGTTCGGCGACATCGTGAAGGTGACGCCGAGCTCCAAGGTTGTCGGCGACATGGCGCTGGCGATGGTCTCGTCGGGGCTGACCCGCGCAGATGTCGAAGATCCGAAGAAGGACGTCGCGTTCCCGGACTCGGTGGTCGGCTTCTTTGCCGGCGATCTCGGGCAGCCGCCGGGTGGTTTCCCCAAGGCGCTGCAGGCGAAAGTGCTGAAGGGCCGGACGCCGCTGACCGAACGGCCCGGCTCCTACCTCAAGGACGTCGATCTCGAGGCCGAACGCGCCAAGATCGAGAAGGAATCGGGCGAGAAGATCGACGATCTCCGTCTTGCGTCGTACCTGATGTACCCCAAGGTGTTCTCGGACTTCCTCAAGACGCAGGACAAGTACGGCCCGACGGCCGTGCTACCGACGCCGGTCTATTTCTACGGGCTCTCGCAGGGCGAAGAAATCTTCGTCGAGATCGAGCGCGGCAAGACGATGGTGATCAACTATCTGGGCCGCGCCGAGACCAACGAGAAGGGACAGGTCCGCGTCTTCTTCGATCTCAACGGCCAGCCCCGCACCATCACCGTGCCCGATCGGCTCAAGGTCGGCGAGGTGCAGGTCCGCGCCAAGGCGGCGCTGGGCGATGCCAAGCAGATCGGCGCACCGATGCCGGGCGTCATCTCTGGGCTGCAGGTGAAGGTCGGCGACAAAGTCGCGGCCGGCGACGTGCTGCTGTCGATCGAGGCGATGAAGATGGAAACCGCCATCCACGCCGAAGCCGAAGGCGTCGTCGCGGAAGTGACGGTGAAACCAGGCGATCAGATCGACGCCAAGGACCTGCTGGTGCGGTTCGAGTAAGCGATGGCCGGCGGTTAGAGCCGCCGATAATCCCCGTCGATCACGGTGCCGGCGTTGCTGCGTGCGGCGCGGGCCGTGGTCTGTTGGGGCAGAAGGCCGACGATCCAGCTGACGAGCAGGGGGATCACAACGATGTCGTCGAGCCAGCCCGCGAACGGGATGAAATCGGGGATGATGTCGAGCGGGCTGATCAGATAGAGCGGCACGACCAGCATCAGGCCCTTCAGCCAGACGGGCGTCGCGGGCGCCATGAACGCGCGCCACAGCATCATCAATTCGGTGCGGAACTGCAGCAGGCGGCCCATTGGCATGTCTCCTCTCAACTCGGATGGAAATGGGGAGCGAGGGGGCCGGGTTCAAGACCTCAGGTCAGGACGCCCGTGTCCTTCAAAAGCTTCACGATCGCCATGGCGTGGCCGTGGCCGAGCTTGTAGTCGGCCTTCAGCCAGTCCGTGATGGCCGTCGCCTTGGTGCCGGGCTTGGTGAGGCCCTTGGCCTTGGCGAGCTTGGGCCAATCGGCCGGGTCGACGCCGGTTTGCTTCTGGATGTTGTCGATATAGGCCTGAAACGTCATCTTGCCGCCTCCGTCGGCCCATTAGCTGCCGGTCCGAACAGTTCCGCAAGCGTCAGGTCCCGATGTTTCCCGTCCTTACCCGGATTTTCTGGCTGATCGCGCAGCCGCTGTCGCTAATCGCGATCTGCCTGCTGCTTGCGCTGCTGCTGAGCTTTCGCACCAGGCGCGGCTGGAGCCGGTTTTTTTCTGATCGTGAGCGGTCTGCTGCTGTTCGTCACTGCTTTCACCACGTCCGGCTATGCGATCATCACGCCGCTCGAGGACCGCTTCGTGCGGCCGCCAGAGCCGGCGCGGATTGACGGGATCGTGGTCCTCGGCGGGGCGATGGATGGCGAGGTGAATACGGTGCGTGGCGGCTGGGAGCTCAACCGCTCGGGCGACCGTTACGTCGAGACGGTTCGGCTCGCCCTGGCGCATCCCGAGGCGAAAGTGCTCGTGGCCGCCGGCCCCGCGGCGCTGGCGATGGATCAGGAACACGAGGCGCTGGCGGCGCAGCGCATGCTGATCTCGTTCGGCGTCACGCCGGAGCGCATTATCCTCGATGAAAACTCGCGCAACACGGAGGAGAACGCGCAATTCGCCAAGGAACTGGCGGGTGTCGTGGATGGCCAGACCTGGCTGCTGGTCACATCCGCATTTCATATGCCGCGCTCGGTTGGGCTGTTCCGGATGGCGGAGTTCCCGGTGGTGCCGTGGCCGGCGGACTATCTTGCGAGCGGTGCGGAAGGCTGGCGAATCAAGCCGGATCAGGCGCCCGAAAACCTCGCCGTTGCCAGCATCGCCTTGCGCGAATGGGTGGGGCTGGTGGGTTATAAACTGATCGGCAAAGTCGAGGACTGGTTCCCGGGTCCGTGAGCCGCATTGTCATGAAACCAACATCGGCCTATGTGACGGCATCTCATGAGCATTTCTCCGCGCAAGCATACGGTCGGGGTCAATGTCGGCGGGGTTACCGTCGGCGGTGGCGCGCCGATCGTCGTCCAGTCGATGACCAACACCGATACGGCCGACATCGACGCCACGGTCAAGCAGGTGGGGCAGCTCTGGCGCGCCGGCTCGGAATTGGTTCGCATCACGGTCGACCGTGACGAGAGCGCGGCCGCCGTGCCGCACATCCGCGACAAGCTCGCGGCGCGCGGCATCAACGTGCCGCTAATCGGGGACTTCCACTACATCGGCCACAAGCTGCTGACGGACCATCCTGCGTGTGCCGAAGCGCTGGCGAAGTATCGGATCAATCCGGGCAATGTCGGCTTCAAGGCGAAGCGCGATACGCAGTTTGCGACGCTGATCGAGCTCGCGATCAAGTACAACAAGCCGGTGCGCATCGGCGTCAACTGGGGTTCGCTCGACGAAGAGCTGCTGACCAAGCTGATGGACGAGAATGCGGCTTCGGCGACGCCGATCTCCGCCGCTGCCGTGCAACGCGAGGCGATCATTCAGTCGGCGCTGCTGTCGGGTGCGCGGGCCGAAGAGATTGGCCTCGGGCGCGATCACATCATCATCTCGACGAAGGTGTCGGACGTCCAGAACCTCATTGCCGTCTATCAGGAGTTGTCCGCGCGGTGCGACTATGCGCTGCATCTGGGGCTGACCGAGGCGGGCATGGGATCGAAGGGCATCGTCGCATCCTCGGCCGCGATGGGCATTCTGCTGCAGCAGGGGATCGGCGACACGATCCGCGTGTCGCTCACGCCCGAACCCGGTGGTGACCGCACGCAGGAAGTACGTGTGGCGCAGGAGCTGCTACAGACCATGGGCTTCCGGCAGTTCCTGCCGATCGTTGCCGCGTGCCCCGGTTGTGGGCGTACCACGAGCCAGACGTTCCAGGCGCTGGCCAAGGAAATCCAGGACAACCTCACCACCTCGATGCCCGAGTGGCGGGAGCGCTACCCGGGCGTCGAGCAGCTGTCGGTCGCGGTGATGGGTTGCATCGTCAACGGGCCGGGCGAGTCCAAGCACGCCGATATTGGCATCTCGCTGCCGGGTACCGGCGAAACACCAGCGGCGCCCGTGTTCATCGAGGGCAGGAAGGTTGCCACGTTGCGCGGTGCCGACGTCGCCGACCAGTTCAAGCTGATGGTTGCCGAGTATATAGAACAGCGTTTTGGGGTCGGCGAGAAGACCGCGGCCCAGTGAGGCGTCTCGGTTCGAGCGGGATGCCGACTACGTCGAACCTGCCGAGCGCCACCTCAGATAGAGGTGTGTCGCTGCCGAGAGCGGCAGCAGCTGGATCGCCAGCAGGATCACGACAGCTGCGGGAAAGAACAGGAACGGGATCATCGATCCAATCCTCACCAAGAGGCCTAGGACGAGTAACGCGGCGAAGGCTGGTGCCGCAGGAACGGTCACGGTGAGGAACGTGCGCATGAAGTGGCCACGCGTGTGCGTCATCGCGGCGCCCCAGCTCGCGGTTTGCGGGTCGAGGGCGGCCATTGGCAGCAGCGTGCTGGCCCGGACGACGATGACCCAGACCACCAGCATGAGAGCGAGCCAGACGGCCGTCGCGAGCTCCGTGCCGCCAAATGGCGCGACGATCTCGAAGCCGAAAGCCGGGACGAAGTAGAGCGCTGCCATCAGGCTGGCATAGGCTGCGAAAATGCGCACGGAAGCGTCGTGGGTGAGTGGCGGTAGTGCGCTCGCCTCGCCCAGCGCGACGAAGCGGTAGAGCGCCCGCAGGAAGGGCGCGCCCGCCCAGGCGAGCGCCACGAACGCCAGCATGCGCAGCACATATTGCCCGAGCCACACAGGTGTGATCGCCGCGGCGGCGAACCACGCCATGGTGGCAAGCACGTAGCCGAGCACCAGGACGCCCAGCGCCGGCCGCATCTGGCGGAGCATCGCGAGCACATCCGCTCGTGTCCGTCCCGAACTGGTTCCGGCCGTATCGTCGTGCATGGTTCACCTCGGCGTCCCGATGTTCGCGCGAAGAAACGACTATAGGCTCGCAATCGATGCGTTTGGATTAAGCTCAAATGCGGACGATACGGCCGACTACGGTTCGAGTTGGCCCGTCTGCGGCGCCTGTTCCGCGCTGACGCTGGGTTCCTTGCGTGTCTTGTACAGCGAGAAGAGTACGCCGCCGGCGAGGATGCTCAGCGTCACCAGCAGCGACAGCAGCGTGTCGATGTGGATGTGGAGCGGCACGAGGAAGATCTTGATGCCGACCAGGACGAGAATGATCGCCAGCGAGGTCTGGAGGTAGCGGAAGCGGTTCATCGCGGCGGCGAGCGCGAAGTAAAGCGCGCGGAGGCCGAGAATCGCGAAGATGTTGGAGGTGTAAACGATGAACGTGTCCTGCGTGACGGCGAAGACCGCGGGCACGGAGTCGACGGCGAAGATCAGGTCCACTGTTTCGACCATCACCAGCGCCACGGCGAGCGGCGTCAGCCAGGTCACGAGCTTGCCGGTCGTCGGGTGCGGCTGTTTCACCGCGAAGGCGCGGCCGTGCAGTTCCTTGGTCACGCGGAAGCGTGTGATGATGAACTTGAAGACGGGGTTCGACTGAATGTCCGGCTCTTCGTCCTGATGCCGGAACATGCGGAAGCCCGTGAAGACGAGGAAGGCGCCGAACAGGAACAGGATCCAGTTGAACTGATAGACCAGCGCCGCGCCGAGGCCGATCAGGATCGCGCGGAAGGCGATGACACCGAGGATGCCCCAGAACAGCACGCGGTGCTGATAGAGCCGGGGGATGCCGAGGAAGCCGAAGATGGTGGCGATGACGAACATGTTGTCCATCGCCAGCGACTGCTCGATCAAATAGCCGGTGTAGAATTCGAGCCCCGATGTCGCGCCGCGCTGCCACCAGACCCAGGCGTCGAAGGCGAGCGCGATGAGCACGTAGAAGCCATAAAGCAGCAGGCTCTCGGTGGCGCCGATCTCCTTTTCGGTCGAAGACGAGCAGCGCGATGACGATGCCGACGAACGCCATCCAGAAATAGACTGGTGTTCCGAGGAATTCGCCCATCAGGGCGGCAAGCAGAGCTTCCATAACCGGACCTTCTCCATGAGTTGGAGTAGCTCCGACATCACGTGAGAGGCGATCTCACGTCAGAGGGGCCCGGCGCCACGTGGGGAGAATGGTGATTGGCCCGGCGCCGGTCAAGCCGGGTCGACCTGCTCCGGAATGTCGCAGGCATCGGCCCACTGGCCGCCGCACAAATCGACCAGGCGATCGACGCCGAGCCGCACGCTGGCATGGGTCGAGCCACCGGCGGGGATGACTTCGTCGTAAATCTTGAGCGACACGTCGCAATAGATCGTGAGCGGGGCGGGGAGGCCGAAGGGGCAGACGCCGCCGACCTGGTGCGATGTCAGCCGCAAGACATCCTCGGGGCCGAGCATGCGCGGGCGGCCACCAAACGCGGCCTTCGCCTTCTGGTTGGAGAGGCGGGCATCGCCGCGCGTCACCAGCAGGAAATCGCGCTCGCCCACGCGGATGGCGAGGGTCTTGGCGATCTGGCCGGGTTCGCAGCCGTGGACTTCAGCGGCGAGCTGCACCGTGGCGGTGCTGGCGTCGGTGACGATGACATGGAGGTCCGGCGCGCGTTGCGCCAGATCGGCCTGAACCGAGGCGAGGGTCATTTGGGGTTGTCCTGGAACCAGCGGTAGAGATTGGCCGTGACGGGGAGGGCGAGCGTTCCCAGCACAAGCACCATGGCGATCGACAGGACGATCGAGAAGACGCCCGTCGTGCTCGAGGTCAAAAAGAGCCCCAGCACGGTGATGGGCAGCAGCGGCACGGTGACGGCGCCGACGGTGAACCAGAAGCGGCCGCGGGTGCGGGCAAAGGCCTGCGCGATTCCCTGGTCGTCGCCCATTGCAGCCTCGGGGAGCAGCGTGATGGTGCGCGTGGTGAAGATCCACACCGCGACCAGCAGGAGCATGGTGCCCCAGACGAGGGTGATCGTCTCGGGATTGCTGGCGGTCTCGGGTGTCAGACCCGGCGGCGCGAAGAGCGCGAAGATGTAGCCGGGCGCAGCGGTGACAAACGCCAGAACGCCGCTCCAGCCGAAGAAGCGCCGACTCATCTCGCTGTTGCGCAACTCCTGCGGCGACGTAGTGTCGCCATTGAGGAGGTAGCGGTAGAGGCTCACGAGATAAGGTGATGCGGCCCAGATGCCGGCGAGGCTGATCAGCGTGCTCGCCAGCTGGCGGGCGAATGCGTTGCCGAGCATGCCTTCGACGAGGAGGCTGACGATGCCCGATGCCGCGAGGATGGCGAGCGCGATGCCGAGGACCATGCCGCGCTGCTGCACCAGGGCGAGTGCATCGCGATAGGACTTGCCCGCCATCTGGAAGATGTCGCCCATCGCCTCAGCTCTCCCGCGTCGCAAAGTAACGCGCCGCCTCGCGCAGGGTGTCGGCTTCCGAGCCAAACGGGGTGAGTGCGGTGACCGCGTCATGGACGATGGTGCCGAGGTGACGTCGCGCGGCGTCGACGCCGATGCGCGCGACCAGCGTCTGCTTGCCGGCGTCGGCGTCCTTGCCGGTGGCCTTGCCCATGGCTTCGGCGCTGGCGGTGACGTCGAGGAGGTCGTCGGCGAGCTGGAAGGCGCGGCCGGCGGCCTCGGCGTAGGCGGTGAGGTGGCCGAGCGCACCAGTGTCGGCGCCGCCGAGGATCGCGCCCATGCGGACGGCGGCACGGATCAGGGCGCCGGTCTTCATCGCCTGCATGCGGGCGATGGCGGTCTCGTTGAGCATCGAGCTTTCCGCTTCGATATCGCGCATCTGGCCGCCCACCATGCCGCCGGTCCCCGCGCCGGCCGCGAGCTCGACGACCAGGCGGGCCGTCGTCACGCCATCGCCGGGAACGCCGTGTTCGGCCAAATGGCCGAAGGCGAGGGTGAGGAGGGCGTCGCCCGCGAGGATTGCTGTCGCTTCGTCGAAGGCTTTGTGGACCGTGGGGCGGCCGCGGCGGAGGTCGTCGTCGTCCATGGCGGGCAGGTCGTCATGGATGAGGGAGTAGCAGTGGACCAGCTCGACGCTCACCGCCGCTGCAATCAGGCTTTCCGGGCTCTTGCCGAACATTTGACCGGCTTGGCGGAGCAAGAAGGGTCGCAAACGCTTGCCCCCTTCGAGACTGCCGTGACGCATGGCCTCTACCAGCCGCGCCGGCGTCTCGCCCGGCCCGCTCAGCCGCTCGGCGGTCAGCAGCGTGTCGAGCGCGCGCTCGATGTCGGCGGCGTTTTGCTGGAGTTTGGCGGAAAAGCTCATAGCGAGCGCGCTTACCGCAGTTGGGGCTCGGACGCCACTCTCTCCACCGTCATAGCCGGGCTCGGCCCGGCCACCCAATGACGCCATCGGGTTGCCGTACGTTTGGCTGGGTCCCCGGGTCTTCGCCCGGGGATGACGGTGGTGAGGAACGCGCAGGGCAACCAAGCCCCCATTTTGGCCTAGCCACGGGCCGATTTCTCCATTATAGAGCCCCGACTTTTCCCGGCAGACCCTGATCTGTCGCGCCGAACCCTCGGCGAAACGTACGATTTGACGGAGTTTACGATGGCAGTTCCGAAGCGCAAAACCTCGCCGATGAAGCGCGGTTTCCGCCGTTCCGCCGATGGCCTGGCCGCCAATGCCTATGTCGAGGACAAGGATTCGGGCGAGCTGCGCCGTCCGCACCATGTCGACCTCAAGACCGGCATGTACCGCGGTCGCCAGATCCTGGAGCCGAAGAAGGCCTGATCGGCCTTTGGGCTCTATTGAACTTTCCAGCGGCCAGTCCCAAAAGGGCTGGCCGTTTGCTTTGGGAGTAGCTGTTGACCTCGATCCGCGTCGAATCCGACTCGATGGGCACCATCAATGTGCCGTCCGACAAATATTACGGGGCGCAGACGGCGCGTTCGCTCGCGAATTTCGACATCGGCGGCGAGAAGATGCCGACCGAGATCATCCGTGCTTTCGGCATTCTCAAGAAGGCGGCGGCGCTCGCGAACTTCAAGCTCGGGCTGATGGACGAGGCGACGCGCGATCTCATCGTGAAGGCGGCGGATGAGGTGATTTCCGGAGCGCTCAAGGATCACTTCCCGCTGGTGGTCTGGCAGACCGGTTCGGGCACGCAGTCCAACATGAACGTCAACGAGGTCATCTCGAACCGCGCCATCGAGATGGCCGGCGGGACGATGGGGTCGAAAAAACCCGTCCATCCCAACGACCACGTCAATATGAGCCAGTCGTCGAACGACACCTATCCGACGGCCATGCACATCGCCGCGGTCGAGGCGATCGAGAACTACCTCGTCGATCGGGTCATGCTGCTGCGCAACACGCTCGACGAGAAGTCCAAGCAGTTTATGGATGTGGTCAAGATCGGCCGCACGCATCTGCAGGATGCAACTCCGCTGACGCTGGGGCAGGAAATGAGCGGCTGGGTCGCGCAGCTCGACCTCGCCCTCAAGGCGATCCGTGCGACGCTGCCGCAGCTTTATGAGCTGGCGCTTGGCGGCACCGCCGTGGGGACGGGACTCAACGCGCATCCGAAGTATGGCGAGACCGTTGCGGCCGAGATCGCAAAGCTCACCAGCCAGCCGTTCGTCACGGCGCCGAACAAGTACGCGGTTATGGCGGGGCACGATGCGTTTGTCGGCACACATGGCGCGCTGAAGCAGCTCGCGGTGGCGCTGATGAAGATCGCCAACGACGTGCGCTGGCTGGCGTCGGGCCCGCGCTCGGGGCTGGGCGAGCTGACCATTCCGGAGAACGAGCCGGGCTCGTCGATCATGCCGGGCAAAGTGAACCCGACGCAGTCCGAGGCGACCACGATGGTCGCCGTGCAGGTGATGGGCAACGACGCGGCGATCGGCATTGCGGCGAGCCAGGGCAATTTCGAACTGAACGTGTTCAAGCCGGTCATCGCCTACAATTTCCTGCAGTCGGTGCGGCTGCTGGCGGACACGGCCAAGAGCTTCAACGATCACTGCGCTATCGGCATCGAGCCCGATCGGGCGCGGATCAAGCAGCTGGTCGACCAGTCGCTGATGCTGGTGACTGCGCTCAACCGCAAGATCGGCTACGACAACGCGGCCAAGATCGCCAAGAACGCGCACAAGAAGGGCACGACGCTCAAGGAGAGCGCGATCGAACTCGGGCTGCTGACGGCAGAGGAGTTCGATGCCGAGGTGAAGCCCGAGAACATGGTCGGCACCCTCAAGCTCTAGGGGCTGGCGGCGCGGCGTTGTCTTTGCCATTGTCCGGCACCGATTGAGCGCAGGAGCTGCCGATGAGCGAGACCGTCATCATTCCGCCAGAAGGCCGCCGCGTGCGTAGCGGTGGACGGTTCATTCCGCCCCTTCTGCTGTTTCCGTGGGTGCTCTACCACCTGCCGGCGCTGACGATCTTCGGTGGACAGCCCAATGGCTGGGCGAGCCAGCTGCTCACCATCCCAATGGTCTCGGGCGTGTCGTGGTCGCTGACCTGGAGCGATCTGTGGCTGCTGTTCGGCCTCGGCTGTCTGTTCGTCGAGGTGCTGAAGTCGACCAATACGGGCCGCAACTCCATATTCGAGCACATGCTCTCGACGGGGCTGTTCGTCGTGATGCTGGTCGAGTTCCTGCTCTATGCTCCGGCCGCCAGCTCGACGTTCTTTATTCTGATGGCGATGGCGCTGGTGGACGTGGTTGCCGGCTTCACCATTTCGATCACGGGCGCCGGGCGCGACGTGACGATGGCGAACTAGCAGCCGTCAGGCGAGCACGTTTGTCCGATAGCCCGGCGGCACGCGCAGCACTTTTAGCTTGCCGCCGGCATCATAGACCCGCAGCACTTCGAGCGGCGTGGCCTGGCGTTTCGCACGCTGGGTGGCGAGATGCTCGCGCTCGGCGATCAACTGGCTCAGGAATTCGGGCTTGGGCGATTGCCGGTACGACGAAAACCGCGCGCCCGAGCCGGTGGCGGCGGGCATTGTGCGGTAGGTTGTGTCGATCTGGATCGCCAAGAGGCCGTTCCTGTCCCGGAGCGACACATCTGTCTCACAATGACACAGGATGTTCCGCGTTCTGACACTAACGTCGCAACGCGCGTGCCAGTTCGCAACCTTTTGTTAATCTTTTGAGGCAGATTCGCGGCCAGTGGTTAAAGCGCGAGCCGCATCACATAACGGCGTGAGCCGGCTTTGCCGATTTCTTCAAAGCCCAGTCGCTTGAAGGCGGGCACGAAGCCCATGAAGCGGTAGCTCGGCGATTTGGGATCGACAGGATACGCCTCGAGCAGCGTGCCGCCGCGCTTCTTGGCGTAGGCTTTGGCGGCTTCGATCAGTTCGTTGCCGCGGCCTTCGCCGCGCAGTGTCTTGTGGATGTACATGCAGGCCAGCGACCAGATCTTTTCGCCGTCCTCGGCATCCGGTCCGCCGAGGTCGCGATAGGTGTCGCGCGGCGCGATCGAGACCCAGGCCACGGGCTCACTGTCGAGGTAACCGACGAGACCGACGGTGGTCCTGGCTCTTATGCGCGCCTTCATGAGCGGCTTGCGGTCGCTGCCATGCGGCGCCGACTTGATTTCTTCGGCCGTAGCGCGCCAAGCCATGCACCAGCAGTATTTCGGTGCGCCGGGCGTTTCGAACAGCGCTTCGAAGTCGGGCCAGCGGGCCGGCGTAACGGGCTTGAAGGTGAGCTTGGTCAGACGAACTTGTCCTTGGCAGCACGGAGGGCTGCAAAGACAACGGCTGGATCGACATCGCGATCCAAGCCCATGGCCTTGGCCATCTCCGGCCGGTCGGCGCGGAGGAACGGATTCGTGGCCTTCTCCATGCCCAGGCTGACGGGGACAGTGAACTTGCCCTCTGCCCGCATCTTGTTGACCTCGGCGGCGCGGATCTGGAGCGCGACGTTGCGCGGCTCGATGCTCATGGCAAAGCGGGCGTTGTCGACGCTGTATTCGTGGCCGCAGAACATCAGCGTGGTGTCGGGCAGGGCGCGCAGGGCCTTGATCCCTTCCCACATCGGGCCGGGCTTGCCTTCGAGCATGCGGCCGCAGCCCATCGAGAACAGTGCGTCGCCGCTGAACAGGTGACCGTCCACAACATTATGCAGCGCCATATGCCCGTTGGTGTGGCCCGGTGTCGGGATGACGCGGAATTCGGTTGCGCCCAGGCTGATCGGCTCGTTGGTGCCCGCCATGATGTCGAGGCCGATGATCTTTTCGGCTTCGGCGCGCGGGCCGGTCACGGTGATGTCGAAGTCGGATTTGAGCAGCGGCAGGCCTTCGACGTGGTCCCGGTGGTGGTGCGTGATGATCACGTCGGTCAGCGTCCAGCCGCGATTGTTGAGCGCAGCCTTGATGGCGCCGGCATCGGGGGCGTCGATCGCCGCCGTTCGGCGCGATTGGACGTCGTGCACGAGGTAGCCGTAATTGTCGGTGCGGCAGAGGAAGATGTCGATGAGGACCGGCACGTTGGCCTTGCTCCAATGGGGTATTGGGTTGCAGTGTTCTAATCCCAATATGGCGTTTAGGCCATGACTGCTGAGCTATGAACCCCGACGTCAAACGCCTGATCGCCTTCTACAAATCTCCCCTGGGCAAGATCGCCCGGGCGCTCGTGCGCGAGGAGGTGATGCGGCTGGCCGGCCCTGTCGACAAGCGACGCGTGCTGGGCTTCGGCTTCGCCTCGCCCTACCTTCGCTTCACCCTCGACACGGCCGAGCGCGTGCTGGTGTTCATGCCGGCGCGACAGGGCGCGTCGTCCTGGCCACGCGAGGGGCCGTCGCACACTGTGCTGTGCGATCCGCTCGAAATGCCGCTGACGGATTCCGCGGTCGATCTGATCGTCGCCGTCCACACATTCGAGCACGCCGCCGACGCGGAAGAGCTGATGCGGGAGATCTGGCGCATCGCGGCCCCCAATGCGCGGCTGATCGTGGTGGTGCCGCGGCGGCGCGGCATGTGGGCGGCCTACGACAATCAGCCGTTCGGCGACGGCAATCCGTTTTCGAAGCCGCAGCTCGAAAAGCTGCTGCGCGACCATTCCTTCGTGCCGGAGCGCTGGCGCATGGCACTGCACCTGCCGCCCTTCAACCACCGCTTCTTCATTAAGCTCGCCCGCTTCACGGAAGGCTTCGGCAGACTATTCGGCCCCCTGTTCTCAGGCGTGTTCGTGGTCTCGGCCAAAAAGGAACTGTTCCCGGCCGTCCCTCGCCGCAAGAAGCTCGAACGCTACATCCGCGTCCCCTCACTTGCGCCACAGGCGGCGATGGAGGAGCTTAAGCGGTAAGGCTTTGCCTTCGGCAGGGCCTTTCTCTATGGTCCCGGCGATTTTTCGACCCTGTCTGAGACCATGTCCGATCGTCCTGTTCCCCAGCCCGGAATCCTCAAGATTGCGCCCTATGTGCCGGGCCGCTCGGACGTGCCGTCGGGCGTCACGCTGATCAAGCTCAGCGCCAATGAAAGCCCGCTGGGCGCGAGCCCGAAGGCGCGCGAGGCGTATCTGTCGCTGGCGGACAAGTTCGAGATTTACCCCGAGGGTTCGTCGCGGCTGCTGCGCGAGGCGCTGGGGGAAGTGCATGGGCTCGATCCGGCGCGGATCGTCTGCGGCTTCGGATCGGACGATATCCTGCACCTCTTGGCGCAGATTTATCTCGGCGAGGGCGACGAGGCGGTGATGAGCCAGTATGGCTTCAACGTCTATCCGATCATCACACGTGGCGCGTCAGCCGAGATCGTGATGGCGCCGGAGACCGACTATCGCGCGGATGTGGATGCGATCCTTGCGGCGGTGACGGAGCGAACGCGGATCGTGTTCCTCGCCAATCCGAACAATCCGACGGGCACGTATCTTGGCGCAGACGAGTTGCGGCGGCTGCATGCGGGGCTCCGGCCCGACATCCTGTTGGTGGTCGACAGTGCGTATGCGGAATACGTCACCGCCGACGACTACACGGTCGGGATCGACCTCGTTGACGAGGCCGAGAACGTGGTGATGGTGCGAACGTTCTCGAAGATGGGCCTCGCCGGTCTGCGCGTTGGCTGGATGTACGGTCCGGCGCATGTCGTCGATGCCATTCACCGCCTGCGTGGGCCGTTCAATGTAACGCTCGAGGGGCAGGTCTCGGCGGCGGCGGCGACGCGGGATACAGCGTTCACGGCAAGGCTGCGCGAGCACAATCAGCGCTGGCGCGAGTGGCTGACCAACGCCATCCGGTCGAACTCGATCACGGTGCCGCCGAGCCAGGGCAATTTCATTCTTTCTCTGTTCAAAGATGCGGAAACGACGCGCGCGGCGTTCACCGCGTTGCGCGACAAGGGATTGCTGGTGCGCGAGATGCATAGCTATGGCATCGCGAACGGGCTTCGCATCACCATCGGGCTCGAGGAACATATGCGCGGCGTGGCGGAGGTCCTCAAGGATTTCGGTGCGCCGGGGGCAAGGGACTAGAAACATGTTCGAGAAACTGGCGCTGATCGGTATCGGCCTCATCGGCTCCTCCATCGCGCGTGCAACCCGGCTCAAGGGCCTCGCCAAGACGATCGCGATCTCGACGCGCAAGCAGGAGACGCTGGACGAAGCGCGCTCGCTCGGGCTCGGCGACTTCTACTCGCTCGATCCCGTCGCGGCGGTGAAGGGCGCGGACCTCGTGATCCTCTGCATTCCGGTGCAGGCCTATGGGCCGGTGATGCAGCAGATCGGGCCCTATCTCGAGCCGGGCGCGATCCTGTCGGACGTCGGGTCGGTGAAGGAATATGTCGCCAGGCAGATGGCCGCGCTCAGCCCCAAGGGCGTGCATTTGATCCCCGGCCATCCGCTTGCGGGCACCGAACATTCGGGCCCCGCAGCAGGCTTCCCGGAGCTGTTCACCAATCGCTGGTGCGTGCTGACGCCGGCAGCGGATGTCGACCCCGCGGCGGTCAGCAAGCTCTCGGCGTTCTGGACAGCGCTCGGGTCCAACGTCGAGACGATGGACGTGGCGCATCACGACATGGTGCTGGCGATCACCAGCCACATTCCGCACCTCATCGCCTACAACATCGTGGGTACGGTGGATAACCTTGCGGCCGATACGCAGAGCGAGGTCATCAAGTTCTCCGCCTCCGGTTTCCGCGACTTCACGCGTATCGCGGCGAGCGATCCGGTGATGTGGCGCGACGTGTTCCTCACCAATCGCGAAGCGGTCCTCGCAATGCTGGGGCGGTTCCTCGGCGACCTCGGCCAGCTGCGCGAGATGGTGGAGAAGGGCGACGGTCCGGGGATGGAGGCGCTGTTCACGCGCACGCGAAAAATCCGTCGCTCGATCATTACCGCCGGCCAGGAGACCGCCGCCGCGGATTTCGGCCGCCCGCACGCGACAGCCGCGACCCTCAGCGGCCCCTCGGGTACGTTGGAGCTCGACGGAGCACCGGCGCCGCTGCTCGACATCAATGTCGAGCCGGACAATCCGGTGCGTGAGCATGGCGGCGGGGACGACGCCTAGCTGCTGCGCAAGCGGCCCACCCCTCATCCGCCCTTCGGGCACCTTCTCCCGCAAGGGGAGAAGGCCGACCCACTAAGCTTTCGGCTCGATGGCCTTCTCCCTTGACGGGAGAAGGTGGCGGAGCCGGATGAGGTGAGGGGCCTTCGCTGAACTATCAGCTGCGCTCGACGAGAAACGCGTCGACTTCCGCAAGCGTTGGTGCGCCGAGGCGGCCGCCGAAGCGCGTGCATTTGATGGCGGCGGCCGCGGCGGCATAGCGGATGGATCGGGCGATGTCCCAGCCTTCACTGAGGCCGAATGCGAAGGTGCCGTGGAACACATCGCCGGCGGCCAGCGTGTCGATGGCATCGACTGGGTATGCCGGCTGGTGGCCGCCGGGCCAGTAGGTGCCGCGGGCGCCGGCCGTCACGGCGACGAAGCCCTTGTTGAGTTTGGCAAGCGCCGCGGCCGCCTTCGCCGGATCGGGCTCGCCGGTCAGGGTGAAGGCGCCGGTCTCGGATGCGATGAGGTGGCTTGCGATGGGCACCAGGCGGTCGAGCACATCCTCGGGCGCCGCCTCGATGTCGAGGATGCCGGGGATGCTCATGTCGCGCGCGGCGTGCAATGCGATCTCGGCGGCATCGGGCCAGCGCACGTCGACGCTGATGACAGCCACGTCGGAAAGGTCGGGCATGTGGTCGGGCCGGCTGCGGATGGCGGCGTCGTAATGCGGCACGATGATGGTGTTGCCGGCATTGTCCATGAGGATGGTCGAATAGCCAGACGCGGCGCCGGGCACGCGGCGCAGCGCGCTGAGGTCGATGCCGGCTTCCGCGAGGTCGGCGGCAATCCGCTCGCCCGTCGCATCGTCGCCGATCGAGGCCCAGAGGCGGGCCTTGCCGCCGAGGCGAACGATCGTCGCGGCCTGGGCGGTGGCCATCGCCTGCGTCACCTGCACCGTTTCAAGCGGCAGGTATTTGCCAGGCGACGTCGGCAGATGATCGAGGCGAAAGATGGTGTCGAGCGCCAGTGCACCGACGGTGAGGACGACCCCGCTCATATCGACTTCAGCGCGGCGATGACGTTGCGCCCATCCTGGCTCTGCCATTCGGCCGGGCCCTGCAGCACCGCAAGCTCGCAGCCGTTCTTGTCGATCAGCAGGGTCGAGGGGAGCCCGAGCGCCACCGCTGAGGTCTGGAGCTGCTTGAAGGAATCGAAGGTCGAGTCGGCGTAGAGCGGCAGGTTGGTCCAGTTGCCTTCGGCGAGGAAGGCCTTGGCCTTGTCGAGACCGCCGGCACCGAGGTCGAGGTTGATCGGCAGCACCATGAAGTCGTCGTTGTTCTCTGCCGCCGCCAACTCGTTGAGCGCCGGCATTTCGGCGCGGCAGGGGATGCACCAACTGGCCCAGAAATTGACCAGCAGCGCTTTGCCGGCGAAGTCCTTGAGCGTCTTGGGATTGCCCTCGGCGTCGGTGAACTTCATGCCGGAATAGCCGCGGCCGGTGCCGGTGCCGTTGAGCGCCGCCAGCTGGCCGACGGCGACGGCGTCGATTTTCTGCGCGGCGACCGATTGCGGGGCGCACTCGGAGGCCTGCAAAAGCCCGGCATTGCTCACCCAAATCGTTATGGCTATAGCTACCGCCGCGCTCAAGAGGGCCGCGATCGTGACGCGGCGGGGTGTCAGTCTCTTGCGCTCAGCAACGGGTTCGGACACTCGGAACTCCAAGGGATTCTGGCGATGAGTAATCGCATGTGGGGCGGCCGGTTTTCGTCCGGCCCCGACGCCATCATGGAAGAGATCAATGCCTCGATCGGCTTTGATCAAAGGCTCTACCGCCAGGACATCGCCGGATCAATTGCCCATGCGACCATGCTCGCCGAAGCGGGCATTCTGACGCATGAGGATCGCGACGCGATCGTCACCGGCCTAAACGCCGTGCTGGCCGAAATCGAATCGCAAAAGTTCAACTTTTCGCGCGCACTCGAAGACATCCACATGAATGTGGAATCGCGTTTGCGCGAGATGATCGGCGACGCGGCGGGGCGGCTGCACACGGCACGGTCGCGCAACGACCAGGTGGCGACGGACTTCCGGCTCTATGTGCGCGATGCGATCGACACGCTGCTGGCGCAGGTCAAGGTATTACAGTTGGCGTTGGTGGACCGCGCCGATGCCGAGGCCGAGACAATCATGCCGGGCTTTACGCATCTGCAGAGCGCGCAGCCGGTGACTTTCGGGCACCATCTGCTCGCCTATGTCGAGATGCTGGGGCGCGATGCCGGGCGGCTCGAAGATGCGCGCAAGCGGCTCAACGAGAGCCCGCTTGGTTCGGCGGCGCTGGCTGGCACGCCCTACCCGATCGACCGCGAGATGACGGCGAAAGCGCTAGGGTTCGACCGACCGACGGCGAACTCGCTCGATGCGGTGAGCGATCGGGACTTCATCCTAGAGACGCTGAGTGCTGGCGCCATAATGGCGATGCACCTTTCGCGTTTCGCCGAGGAACTGGTGATCTGGTCGTCGGCGCAGTTCAACTTCATCCGGCTGAGCGACAAGTTCACGACCGGCTCGTCGATCATGCCGCAGAAGCGCAACCCCGACGCCGCAGAACTGGTGCGCGCCAAGGTCGGCCGCATCATCGGCGCGCTGACATCGCTGATGGTGGTGATGAAGGGCCTGCCGCTGGCCTATTCCAAGGACATGCAGGAAGACAAGGAAGTGGCGTTCGACGCGCTCGACGCCTTGTCGCTGTCACTCGCCGCAATGACGGGCATGGTGCAGGATCTGCAGGTCAATCGCGAGCGGATGCGGGCTGCGGCCTCAATGGGCTTTTCGACCGCGACCGATGTAGCCGACTGGCTCGTACGGCAGGCCAACATCCCGTTCCGCGATGCGCATGAGATCACCGGTCATGTAGTGAAGCTTGCCGAGGAGAAGGGCATTCCACTCGACGGCCTCACGATCGACGATTTCAAGCTGATCGATCACCGGATCGACAGCCGTATCCATAAGGTGCTGTCGGTCGAATCGTCGGTGCGTGCACGCCGCTCCTATGGCGGGACCGCGCCCGAGAACGTGCTGGCGCAGGCGGCGCGGTGGAAGTCGGTCCTTACGGGCGCGACCGTCGAGCCGCGCAAGCCCGTGGTCAAACTCGGCGGCGGCCATGGCGATGGGGGCGTGGAGTAATCCGATGCCTCGCGCGCCACGGCAGATGCGGCTGACGGCCGAGCATGTGCGGCGCGTCCATCGCGATATTCCCGACCCCGGCCCCCAGCCGTTCCCAGGCCTTCGCACCGCGACGGATGACGACTTCGCACAGATCGTCGGCGAGATGATCGCGACGCGACCACCCGGATCCTTCTGGCTGTTCGGCTATGGCTCGCTGATCTGGCGGCCGGAGACGGCATTTACCGCGAGCCAGCAGGCCGTGGCGCGCGGCTGGCATCGCAAATTCTGCCTCGGCTGGGACTATCGCTATCGCGGCAGTCGCGACACGCCGGGGCTGATGATGGCGCTCGATCGCGGCGGTCAGTGCCGGGGCGTGATCTATGCGCTGCCCGAGGCGGTGCTGGCGGCCGAACTCGACAAGCTCGTGCGACGCGAAGTCAGCATGGTGCCGAGCGCCTTTCCGTGGCGCTGGATCGACGTGGAGACGGTGGACGGGCCGCTCAAGGCGCTGACCTTTGCCATGAACCGCAAGAGCGGGCGCTACATGGCGCATCTGAGCGATGAGCAACTGGCCGATGTGCTGGCGACGGCTGTCGGCCTCCGTGGCTCGATGGCTGAGTATCTCTTCTCGACGGTGCGGAAGCTCGAAGAGCTCGGCATCCACGATCGCAATCTGTGGCGGCTGCAGGAGATGGTCGCTGACTGTATCGATGCCGCCCACCCGACTTGAACTGGAATGAGTAGAATGTCGTTTCTTACCGCTGAGCAGGTCATCAGGCTCGCCGACCACTATCACACGGCGCTGTACGTCTTCGACGAAGCGACCATCCGGCGACGCTGCGGCGAGCTCAAGGCGGCCATCACCTATCCCAATCATCGCATCCGTTATGCCTGCAAGGCGCTGACGCTGCAGGCGATCCTCAAGATCGTCCGCGACGAAGGCTTGTGGATCGATGCGTCGTCGGTCAACGAAGTGCACCGCGCCCTGCGCGCCGGCTTCAGCCCCGAGGAGATCTACTACACGGGCGAGGGTGCGACGGCTGATGTCTACCGGTTCCTGGTGAGCCGCAACATTCTCATCAACTGCACGTCAATCGAACAGATTGCGCTGCTCGGCCGAGTGGCGCCGGGTCACTACTGCTCCATCCGCGTCAATCCCGGCGAGGGACATGGCGAGACCAAGAAGACCAATACGGGCGGGCCGAGCAGCAAGCACGGCATCTATTTCGACCAGCTCGATGAGGCCAAGCACGTCGCGGCTGCGGCCGGTATCCGCTTCGTGGGGCTGCATTCGCACATCGGCTCGGGCGCCGATCTTGGCCATTGGCTGAAGATCAAGGATCTGACGCTGAACTTTGCCAAGACGTTCCCGGACCTCGAGTTCGTCAACCTCGGTGGTGGCCTGCCGGTCGTCTACAATCCGGCGACTGACAAGCCGATGCCGCTCGCGGCATGGGGCAAGGCGCTGTCGGAGAGCATGACGGCGTTCTCGGCCGAACTTGGCCGCGACATTCGGCTGTTCATCGAGCCGGGTCGGTTCGTGGTTGCCGAAAGCGGCGTGCTGATCGCCGAAGTGCAGGCGGTCAAGAAGACGCCCGACTACAATTTCGTCATCGTCAACACGGGGCACAACCACAACATCCGGCCGGCGATGTATGGCAGCTTCCATCCGATCTCGTTCGTCGCCCGCGACGGGCGTGTGCCGGGCGCGACGTCCGACTATGTTGTCGCGGGCTATCTCTGCGAGTCCGGCGACGTGTTCACCGTCGGTGCCGACAGCACGCTGGCTCCGCGACCGTTCCCGCAAATTGCAGTGGGCGACCTCATGGTTATGGGCAATGTCGGCGCCTACTCGCATGCGATGAAGAACGAGTACAACTCGATGAACCTGCCAGCGTCGGTGCTGATCAACGCCGAGGGCAAGGCTTTGGTGATCGAACGCCGCGGCAACCTCACCGACATCATGCGGCGTGAGCTGGAGGCGTATTCTGAGGGCGAAGGGGTTTCGATGTAGTGGTGCGCCAGCACCGCACCTTCCCCACCGACATCCCGGGGGCGATACTCCTGACGTAGCTTGTCAGCAGCTCTGCGGCATCGTCATCCTCCAAAGATGAGGGACTCGCGATGCCAAGCACACTCACCAACCGCCAGCTCAATCGCGCGACGCTCGCCCGGCAGATGCTGCTGGAGCGGAGCGACATGTCGATCGCCGATGCGGTGGCGTTCCTCGGCGGGCTTCAGGCGCAGCAGTCTAACGATCCGTACATCGGGCTCTGGTCGCGTCTTCGCGGATTCACACACGAAGCACTGACGGCGCTGATCGTGGACAAGACGCTGGCGCGCGCGACTACCATGCGCGGCACGTTGCATCTGCATACGGCGGACGATCTCGTCGGTTTCCGGGCGCTGGTGCAGGACTACCTGATGGCCACGTGGCGGAGCAGCTTCCGCAGGCGCTTCAATGGTCAGGACGAGGACGCGGTCCATCGCGAGGGCCTCAAGGCGCTGAAGAGAGGCCCGACCACGATCGGTGCGGTCGGCAAGGCGCTTGGCGAGACGTTCCCGGATGCCGATCCGCTGGCGCTCGCCATGATGGTGCAGATGCGCGAGACGCTGGTCCAGGTACCGCCCACGCGCATCTGGGGCAACGGTTCGCCGCCGCTGCTCGAGCGCGCCGAGACGTGGCTGGGCAAGCGCAAAGCGAAGCTCAGCCGGATCGATCTGGTCCGGCGATACATCGCCGCCTACGGTCCTGCAAGCATCAACGACATGCAGGTCTGGTGCCGCCTGACCAAGCTCAGCGTCGAGTTCAAGGCGCTGGAGAAAGAACTGGTGGTGTTCGAGGACGTCGACGGCCGGCTGCTCTACGACTTCCCCGATGCCCCGCGTCCGGCGGCGGACACGCCGGCACCCGTCCGCTTCCTACCGCTCTACGACAACGCCTATCTCGGCTACGACAACCGGCGCCGCATGCTGACCGAGAGCGACTTCAAGCGGATCAACATCTTCGAGAACTTCAAGCCGGGCGTGCTCGTCGATGGCGTCATCGCGGCGGGCTACGTCGTCTCGCGGAAGAAGGACGCGGCGCGGCTCGAGATCGAGCCCTATCACAAGCTGAGCAAGAAGCTGGTCCGCGAGATCGAAGCCGAGGGCGAACACTTCCTCCGCTTCATGGAAGAAGACGCGAAGACCTACGCGATAGAAGTACAGGCCCTCGCGGGTTAGCCAGCCGCGAGTCGCGTCATCGAGGGCAGCTCGATTGGCTTGCCGCGCAGCGCGTCGTCGACCTTTTCGAGCAGCACCTGCAGCGAGAATGGCTTGGGCACCACGTCGTAGATCAGTGCATCGAGGCCGTGGGCGCGCTCGCGCTGATCGGCAAAGCCGGTCATCAGCATGATGGTGAGCGCCGGGAACTGCGCTGCGACGGTGAGCGCCAGCGCGATGCCGTCCATCACGGGCATCTTGATATCAGACAACAGCAGGTCGAACTCGCCATTCTTTTCGGCGCAAATCTCGGCCGCGATACCACCGTCTTCGGCCTCGGTGACCTCGTGACCCATGTGGAGCAATGCGCGCGTCACGAAGGCGCGGACATTGTCGTCGTCTTCGGCAACCAGAATACGGGCCATCAAAGTGTTCCTGCGGGGGCGGCGCCGGTGCCGGCGCGGAGAGTTGCAAAGCTGAGGCGGACTGTCGTGGCGCCCTGCGGGGGCGCGCTGACTTCGGTCGAGAACTCGAACACTTCGCCGGGCGCCATTTCGGTGGCGACCGTCGTGACTGTCCACTCATACACGATTGTTCCGCTCGCATCGAGCAGTGTGATGAGCACCGGCGGAACGGCGACGGTGGAGCTCGCGACGGACCGGATGTTGGAGCTGATGACCATCACCGACTTGCCGCCGCGGAAGGTGGTCATCGTCTTGCTGTTCTCAAACTCGAGCCCGATGACGTTCACCGGCATGCCGATCGAGGCGTAGAGGCCGGCGAGCGCGGGGAACCAGCGGACGAGGTCAGTCCGGAGCGCAAAGCCAAGCACCAGGATACTGACGAGCAGGACGAACGCGGCGAGCCGCACCGTGCGACGCACGCGCGCCATGGGCAGGCGCCCCAGGATCGATTTCTGGCGCTGGGCAAACTCGCGCTTGCTCTTGGTGAGCAGCGCCGGATCGAGCGCGTTGACCGGCTCCGCTTTGGGCTTGGGTGCGAGGGCGGCGCGGATATCGGCCAGCGTGCGGGCATGGTCGGCGTCCCGCTGCACTGTGGCGGGGAGGGCTGGTGCCGGCGTGGCCGACCGGGCCTCGGCCTCGAACCTGGCGTCGAGCGCCGATTCCTCGGCGGCCGAGAACAGCACATCGGTTTCGACGGGCGGCTTGGGCTGGCGCGGCGCCTCGGCGGTGGCGTGCCAGTGCCTGGTGCACTGGGCACATTGAACATCGCGGCCGTCCACGCCGATCGTGGCGTACGGCACCTGGTAGCGCGTGCCACAGTTCGGGCATGCGATAACAACCGTCTGGAGGTCCGGTGAACTCATGGCCGACCCTAGGCGCGGCGTGGTTAAGTTTCCTCAAACTTGCCCATGTTAGGGGCTAGGGCCTGCTGGAGCGTCGCCAGGAAAAGTGGAACCCGGTTTTCCGGTTCGGCGGCGCGACCGGAATAAACATGGTTCGGCTGCTATGATCGCGCCGGCTGATTCGGAGACGTCGCCCGAGTGATCGAGTTCACCAATGTCGGTTTGCGCTACGGTCACGGGCCGGAAATCCTCCGCGACCTGAGCTTCCGCATCGAGCCGGGTTCGTTCCATTTTCTCACCGGCCCCTCGGGCTCGGGCAAGACCAGCCTCCTGCGGCTGCTGCTGCTGTCGCTGAAGCCGAGCCGCGGCAACGTCACGATGTTCGGCAAGGATGTCGGCGCCCTTGACCACGATGCGCTGCTCGAAATGCGCCGCCACATCGGCATCGTGTTCCAGGAATTCCGCCTGCTCGACCATCTGACGACGTTCGAGAACGTTGCGCTGCCGCTGCGGGTTCGCGGGCAGGCCGAGAGCGAGTATCGCGACAATGTGAGCGAGCTGCTCGAATGGGTGGGTCTCGGCGAGCGCATGGACGCGCTGCCACCGCTGCTCTCGGGCGGCGAGAAGCAGCGCGCGGCGATCGCTCGCGCGGTGATCGGCCGTCCCGACATTCTTCTTGCCGACGAGCCGACCGGTAACGTCGATCCAGAGCTGTCGCAGAAGCTGGTCCGGCTGTTCGTCGAGCTCAATCGGCTGGGCACGACGATTATTCTCGCGACGCATGAGCTGCCGCTGCTCGATATGTTCAAGTTCCCGCGCATGCAGCTCAATGACGGGCAGTTGATCATCAATGGCTGACGTGACGATCACCATGCCCACCGAGGCCGCGACGCCGCGCTCGCAGAAGCGGACTGCGGCGATCGTGCCCGAGCGTTCGGTCGCCGGTCGCACGCTGGTGCTGCTCATCGCCATCATGACATTCCTGAGCGGGGTGACGCTGGGAGGCGTGGTGCTCGTCCAGAAGTCGGCGATTGCCTGGTCGTCCGACGTCGGGCGCGAAGTCACCATCCAGATCCGGCCCGTCGAGGGCGAGGTGATGGAGAGCAATATCCGCACTGCCATTGCGCTCGCTGAGGCGACGCCGGGCGTGGCGCGGGCTTACGTGCTGTCGATCGAGGACAGCGAGAAGCTGCTTGAGCCCTGGCTGGGGTCTGGTCTCGATCTCAGCGCGATCGATATTCCGCGGCTGATCGTGGTGGAGCTCAGCGACAGCCGTGACGTCGATCTGACGATGCTGGCGCGGGATATCGCGACCATCAACGGCGCGTCGCTCGATACACATGCGGCGTGGCGTCAGCAGCTCAACACGATGGCGGGCACGATCGTGTTTTCGGGGCTGCTGGTGCTGGCGCTGATTGTCTTGGCGACGGTGCTCGCCGTCGTGTTTGCGACACGCGGCACGATGGCATCGAACCGCGAAATCGTCGATGTGCTGCACTTCATCGGCGCCTCCAACAGCTTCATCGCCGGCGAATTCCAGGGACGATTCCTGGCGCTGGGCCTTCGTGGCGGGCTGATCGGTGGGTTCGGGGCGGTGCTGTTCTTCTTCCTCGTCGCAGGGGCAGCGGGGTCGATCATTCCCGATGTCGCGGCGGCGCAGTTGGGCTTTTTCGTCGGCCGCTTCTCGCTGGGCATCGACGGTATCCTCGGCATTGCCGCGGTGGTCCCGGTCATCGCGGCGCTGACCGCTATTACCTCGCGCATGACCGTCCGGCGCTTCCTGACACAGACGTCGTGATGCGGAGCGCTTGCGCCCGTGCGACGTTTGCGGGCATCTAGGCCGCGCACAGCCGGGCTAACCGGCGGGGAGGGAACTTGGCTGCCATCCAGGCCGTCCGCACGGCCATCTTCTACCTGTTGTTCATCGGGCAGACGGCTGTTCTCGCATTCATCGTCGGGCTGATCGCTATCCTTTGGCGGCGACGGACGCCCGTCAGCTGGGCCATCGCGCAGTACTGGCGTAACTCTAACGTGTTCCTCCTTCGCTGGGTGGTGGGGATCAAGACCAGCGTCGAAGGCGGCGAAGCCATCCCGCCGGGTCCCTGCATTATCGCGGCCAAGCACCAGAGCGACTGGGACATCTTTGCGATCCTGCCGTTCACGGACGACAAGCCGGCCTACATTGCCAAGCGCGAGCTCATCGATATTCCGTTCTTCGGTTGGGCAGCGCAGTCGATCGACACCATCTCCATCGACCGCAAGCTCGGTGCCGAGGCGATCCCAGCGATGCTCGCCGATGCGAAGGAAAAGATCAGCCGCGGCTGCCGCATCGTCATCTACCCCGAGGGAACGCGCAAAGCGCCGCTTGCCGAGACCGACTACCGGCAGGGGATCACACGAATGTACGAGGCGCTCGGGGTGCCGGTTATTCCAGTGGCGCTGAATTCGGGCATGTTCTGGGGCCGCAACAGCCTCGTGTGCTGGCCGGGGACGGCGCGCGCAAAGTTCCTGCCGGCTATTCAGCCGGGCCTGCCACCGACGGACTTCATGGCGAAGCTCAAGACTGTTATCGAGCCCGAGACGACGCGGCTGATCGCGCGCGCCGTGAGCGATGGTGAAGGGCGCCCGGTCGACGCCGCGTTTAGGACCAAGCTGAATGACGCGCTTCAAGCGGATGGGGCTCACTAACTCGCATACCACTACATATTGACGCGCACTCCGAAGCGGCCCATACATCTAGCGTCTTGGGCGCAATTTCCTTGACATTCGACTCGAATTCGTTCTAGTTTTGTTCCCTTGTCTCGAGGGAATGGGGCGCATGATGATCCTGGTGGAACGGCGGTTGGGCGCTTCGGCGTTTGGACGGCAGATCAACTGGCGCGGTCGGTCGGGCCGCTTCTATGCCCTCACGCCCGAACGGCTGGAGACCTTCGCGCTCACGACTGACAGCCTCCACATGCTGGCCCGTGGCACCGTGCCGATGTGGGTTGGTTCCGCCCACGACGTCATCAACGATGCGCAGAGCCGTTCACGCTTTCGTCTGGCGCTCGAGGCGGCTGATCGTGCCTTCGCGGTCGAAACCGGCGGCGACGATCTCGAACGCGCCACGACCGTCTGGGATCTCGAAGGCGCCGAACCGGTCACCAGTCTCAGTGCGGCCTAACGCTCACACACTTGGCGCCAGCAGCGCCTCATCGCTATCGAGTGCCGCCACAATCGCTTCGAGTGTCCGGTCGCGGATGCCAAGCGCGATCAGGTGTTTTGCGGTGTTGCGGACGTACTCGGTGTTGCGCCCGGACTCGCCTGTGCCCTGACGGACAAATTCCACCTGCTGGTCGACGGTGAGCGGACCGGCAAATTGCGGGTGATTTTCGTTCACCAGATAGGCGAGGGCGACGATCTGCTGGCCGCTGGCGAGAGTGACGTTGCGCCACGCCTCGCGATAGACTCCGCGATCCTGCTCGCGTGCCTGCAGATAATCGAATACCTGCGGCCAACTGGAACGCGCCACTTCGAACGCCATGCCGAGGCAGGAGCCGCCGCGACTGAGTCCGAAGACGAGCCCGGGTCGGGTTGCTGTGCCGCGGTGCCGATGTGAATAGACTGATAGCGAGCGGTGCGCGCCGCGCAGCAATGCCCGCTCCGAGCGGACAAACGGGAAGCCCGGATTCCAGATCAGCGAGCCGTAGCCGAACACGTAAGGATTGCCGTCCGCCATGGGGTTTTGGTAAGCGCGCCGCTATTCAGCCGCAAGTCTCCGAAAAGACTGGCTGCGTTGCGGGAAGCAGAACCCATGAAGAAGATCATCGCGCTCGGCGTCATCGTCATCGTGCTGGCCGTCGGCTACAGCGCCGCCTGGTACTGGGCGGCGGGGCAGGCGACCGACTACGTGAAGTCGCTCGAGACAGCCGATGGCGAAACCATGCCGCGCGTCGTTTGCGGCAGCTTCTCGATCAGCGGCTTTCCGTTCGGCTTCGATGCTCACTGCGCCAACGCCACTGTGGTGAGCGGCGATATCACCGTGACGCTCGCGGACCTCAAGGCCGCCGTCGAAGTCTATCGTCCGACGCATGTGCTGCTGTTTGCAAAGTCGCCGGCGAACGTCGAAGACGCGTTTACCGGCAGCAAGAGTCGCGTCGATTTCGCCAGCGCGGAGGCGAGCGTGCGGCTCGATGGCTGGCGTCTCGGCCGCGCGTCGCTCGTCGTCACCGAGCCTGTGTGGAACGACACGGTGCTCGACGATCGCCTGTTGGCGAAGGCGAGCAAGCTCGAGGCGCATCTCATCGACGTGCCCGCCAAATACGATCGCGAGAAGGGGCTCGCGACGGTTGCGCAGTACGGTCTCGTCGAAGGGCTCGACGTTCCGGGGTCGCAGATCGGCAACGGCCAGTCGACGTTCGAGGCCGAGATCACCAATCTGCCCGACGATGTGCGGACCTATGGCGATGCCGATCTGTTGAAGCGCTGGCAGGCGGCCGGTGGTAAGTTCAATATCACCGGTTTCAAGGGCGGCGATGCGACGAGCTCGTTCGATGCAAAGGGGACGCTCGGTCTCGACGGCACAGGCCGGCTCGAGGGACAAGTACAACTCCATTCTAATGGCGTCGTCGAGCGGCTCGATGGCATGATCCCGCCCGAGTACAAAGGCTGGATCGTCGGCACGCAGGCAGAGGATGGCTCCTACAGCCAGACGCTCAACATCGCTGCGGGTGTGGTGTTTGCAGGACTGCTGCCGACGGGGATGATCCCGCCGCTGTTCTAGGCGAGCTTGTCGAGTGCGTGCGACTCCGCCGCGAGCTTGGTCAGCGCTCGCTCTTCCGCAGCACCTGTTGTGACGACTGGCTTGGAGTCGGGTTCGGCCTCACGCATAGCGGCGTCGACGTCGTTGCGGTGCTTGGCGATGAGGGCGATCGCGGCGCCGAGCGTGGGCGCTTCGGCATAGGCGATGGCGCGGATGGCGTTATCGAAGCTCACTCATGCGCGCTTGTCGACGACAAGTCCCTGACCGGCGGGAGCAGGCGCAGACTTGGCGACATCGGCGATCATGTTCACGAGTGACATCTCCATCTCGCGATTTTTCTTGAGGATCGCCATCGAGGCAGCCTGCTGCGTTGCGCCCATGCGCATCGCCATCAGTTGTGTCGCGACGTCCGTCATATCCATCCCGCCATCGTAGGGCGGAAGGGTAAACAGAGATTAACCAGCATCCGACGGTTTTGTGTGACGTCCTGGGACCCAGAGCACGTCGGTCTTGCCGTTGCCGTTGGCGACGCGGCTGAACACAAACAGCAGGTCCGACAGCCGGTTGAGGTAGACCATCACCTCTGCGTTGACGCCGGGCTCGGTCAGCACGAGTTCGACGACAAGGCGCTCGGCGCGACGCGTGACGGTGCGTGCGACGTGTAGCGCGGCAGCGAGCGGCGATCCGCCGGGCAGCACGAAGCTCGTCAGCGGGGCAAGGGCTTCGTTGTAGTGGTCGATCTGCTGCTCGAGCCACGTCGTCTGCGCTGCAGTGATGCGCAGCGAGGGCGGCGAACCCTCGGGGTCGGCGCCCGGCGTCGCGAGGTCGGAGCCGAGATCGAACAGATCGTTCTGGATGCGACCGAGCACGGCATCAACCTTGGGCATGCTGCCACTCGACAGCCGCGCCACGCCGATGGCCGCATTGGCTTCATCCACCGTGCCGAAGCAATTGACGCGTAGGTCGTATTTCAGCCGGCGCGGGCCGCGGACAAGCCCGGTCGTCCCGTCGTCGCCGGTCTTGGTGTAGATCTTGTTGAGCTTGACCATTTCAGCCTGTCGGCCCGCGACCGAAGAAATAGAGCGCGCCCAGCAGGATCGCGAGCGCGACCGCCTGCGCGATGACACGCGCCCGCATCAGCATCTGGCTGCGGTTGGGGTCCTGACCTTTGAACATGTTCCACAAGCCCATGAACAGGATAACCGCGACCGCGCCGACGGCGAGAATGGTGATCACGTTGATAAGGGTCTGGCTCATGGGGTGTCCGAGGGGCCCGGGCGGCGCGAGGTGCGGGCGATATAGTCGGTAAGGGCCGCCGCGAGGCGGTCATAGATGGCACGAATTCGCGGGCTGAGGAACAGTTCCCGATGCGTGGTGAGCCACACTTCGAGGGGAGGCGGCGTGACCATCGGCAGGATTTCCCGGAGCCCCGGCGTTTCTCGCACGAGACTGCGCTGCGCAAAGCCAATGCCGAGCCCCGCCTTGATCAGCTCCCACACCGCGGTCTGGCTATCGGTGCGCACCACGAAGTCGTCGCGGCTGAGTTCGAAGCCCATGGTTTTGGCGGCGGTCAGCAGCATTTCGGACCGGTCGAAGCCGATGAGGTCGTGGTCGACCAACTGCTCCGGCGATTGCGGCGTGCCGCGCGCGCCAAGGTAGGATTGATGGGCGCAGGCCACGATGGGCGATTCGCCAAGCTTGCGTGTGATCAGCTCCTGCTGGGTGGGCCGGAACATGCGGACCGCAATGTCGGCCTCGCGCAGCAGCAGATTCTCCACCGAATCGGACGGCACGAGTTCGAGCGCGATTGCGGGGAACTCGCTGCGAAGGTCGCGCAGCATTGGCGGCAGGATGTAGTGGCTGGTGACCGTGCTCGATGTGATCCGTACCGTGCCTTCGATCTGGCCCGCGGTGCCTTCCGCAACCAGCGCCGCCTGCGCCAGCGACAGTTGGGCGGCCTTCACTGGCTCATAGAGCCGCACCGCAGTTGCGGTCGGCTTCAGCCCCTGAAGCGTCCGGTCGAAGAGCAGCACGCCCAATTGCTGTTCCAGCGTCTCGATGTGGCGGCCGAGCGTGGGTTGGCTGTAGCCGATGCGGCGGGCGGCGGCAGACAAAGAGCCTTCCGCGACCACCGCGGCGAAGCTGCGCCACAACGCCCAGTCTGGATCTGCGTTGGCCAATCCATACATTCCTGAATAGCGATGGTATGACTTTGGTCAATTAACGCTCCAATGTGAATGGCCCATCTTGCATGCATCCACAACAGGAGATGGAACATGAGCAAGGGCAAAGTCGTCGTTCTGGGCGTCAACGGTCATATCGGGCAGGCGGCAGCCAAGGCATTTGCGGCGGCAGGATGGGGCGTCGCGGGCATGGCGCGGACCGACAAGTATCGCACGCCGGGCATACGGTTCATCCAGGGCGACTCGGACTCGGTGGCCGATATGCGTCGGGCGATCGGCGATGCCGAAGTCGTCGTCAACGCGCTGAACCTGCCTTACCACACCTGGGACAAGGGGCGGATGGAAGCACAGATGGCCCGGGTGATCGAGGCGCTCGGCACATCTGGCAAGACGATGCTGTTCCCCGGCAATATTTACAACTTCGCCGCGAGCGATCGCTACGTGACCCCCGACCTGCCGCAGACCCCACAGACCCCACGCGGCGCTATCCGCGTCCGGGTTGAGCAGATGTTCGAGGCAGCGGCCGCCCAGGGCGGTGTCCAGGTGGTCATCCTTCGCGCCGGCGACTTCTACGGTCCAGGCTCGTCCAACGACTGGTTCGACCTGGCGATGTTCCGCGAAGCCGCCAAAGGCCGCGTCGCGACCATGGGCGCTTCGGGCATTGGCCACAGTTGGGCCTATCTCCCCGATCTCGCCCGTGCGTTCGAAGCGCTGGCGTCGCTGCGCAGCACGCTCGGCGCCTTCGAGCGCTTCCATTTTGCCGGCCATTTCGCGACGCCGGAGCAGATGGCCGCCGAGATCATCAAGACGGCGCCGACGGGGACAAAGATCGCGCCGTTCCAGCTCTGGTTGTTGAACCTTCTCGGGATCATCGATCCGATCATGCGTGAGGCGGCGAAAATGGCCTATCTCTGGCGCAACCCGATGGAACTCGAGGACGATCGGCTTGCCGCTCTGCTCGGGCCCCGCTTCAACACGCCGTTCGATGCCGCGATGCGCGCGACCGTCGCGCCATTCTTCAGCAAAACACCCGCATCGATGGCCATGGAACCTTCCCGCCTCGAACGCGTTTGAGGTGGTCGCGTGTGCCCATTCGAACGGCACTCTACGGCGGGGCGGGGCTTAGGCTTGAACCAAAATGAACGCAGGCTGAATGCGTGTCTCACGCCCGCTTAAGCTCCAATCAGTCATCGTCCTGACAAGAACGGTCGCTCCAGATGCGTTCCTCCATCAACCCCCATAGGGACAGCAAAATGAAAAAGATCCTGGCCATTGCAGCCCTGCTCATCGGCAGCTCCGTTGCCGGAACCGCCTACGCCGACGACATCGCGCTCGGCGATCCGTCCTACGGCGGTACCGGCTGCCCCGATGGCACCGCCTCGGCGACCCTCAGCCCGGACGCCAAGTCGCTGTCGATCCTGTTCGACGCGTACTTCGCGGAAGCCGGCGGCTCGACCAACAAGTCGTTCGACCGCAAGAGCTGCAACATCGCCATCCCGGTGCACGTGCCGCAGGGCCTCAGCATCTCGGTGCTCGCCATCGATTTCCGCGGCTACAACAACATCCCGACCGGCGGCAAGACGACGTTCAACGTCGAGTACTTCTTCGCCGGCGTGAAGGGCCCGAGCTACACCAAGAACTTCAACGGCCCGGTCGATGACGAATACCTGATCCAGAACCAGCTGACGGCGTCGGCGATGGTCTGGTCGGCTTGCGGCGCGGACGTCAACCTCCGCACCAACTCGGCCATCCGCGTTCAGACCAAGCAGAACAAGGAAGCCCTGGCGACGGTCGATACGCAGGACGTCAAGGCCGGTATTATTTACCAGCTGCAGTGGAAACAGTGCTAAGCTCAGCGCAAGGCTGAATCTGAAGGGCGGCCCTCGGGTCGCCCTTTCTAGTTTTTGACGAGGGCATTGATGAAGAGACTGGTGATCGCCTCTGGCGTGGTGCTGATGGGTTCGGCGGGGGCTTTGGCGGCCGAATGTGCGGGCGGTCCGACGGTGTCGGGCAACACAGCCAGCTATATCGGCCCGATCGTCAGCGCCGTGGACGGCGACCCGACCGCCAACTGTACCACCACCAATGTCCCGGTGACTGTGCCCGCGGGCATGTACGGCGTTTACAGCGTCGACTCGCGCGGCGCCTATACCCTGGCGGAGGGCGACAGCTCATCCTACAGCGTAACCGCCTTCGGCGAGACACAGACCACCACGCAGGACGGCGAGAATTTCGACCCGATCTTCGTGCGCAACAAGTTCGCGACCGGTCTCGTTGGCTCAGACACCAACTTCGACGGTTCGTTCGACCTCACCGTGACCGATGGCAATGGCACGCCGGGGGAGAGCCAGGTCGATATCGACACGCTCGACATCCTCGTCGGCTACACCACGCTGGCGTCGCAGCAGGATTCACTCGATGAGGTCGGCCAGCAGCAACTTGGCCTCCTGACACATCTCGATGCCAATGCCGGGCTCCTGCGCGGTTCCGACCAGCCGCTCGAGGGCGACGACGAGTTGGGTCTCGTCGGCAGCTTCGGCTCCTTCATGTTCGGTGCCACCGGGCGGTACAATCTCGCCGATGGCTTCAGCGTCTTGGGCGGTGCGTCCGTCGTGAACCTGGGCGTGCCCGACGCGTCTGCGATGGGCGTCCTCAGCACGGCGGCGCTGCGCTATGTCGATCCAAACAGCACCGGCGTTCGTTTCTTCGGTGAGGGTGGCGTCGAGCTGGGCGGGCTCAACATGACCTTCACCCGCCACTACGACAACGGCACTGTCGCCGACTACGAAGCGACCGGTACGGGTATGGGACTGCTTGGCGCGGGTTATGTGCGCGCCGGCCTCGTGGTCGAGCCCGACGACAACAACGAGATCGTGTTCTCGGCCAGTGCCAAGCAGAGCATCCTCGGCCTGACTTCGTTCGTCGAGGACGACCCCGAGGGCAATCCGAACCTCTTTTCGGCCGACTACTCCGGCCAAGCGAGCACGCTCACCACGCTCAAGGCCGGCGTCGACTGGACGACCGCCCTCGCTGCCGATGTCGACCTCACCGCGTCGGGTGCGATTGGAGCGGCGTTCGGTTCGGGCGCGTCAGCGGCGATCTTCGGCATCCCCGGCACCGTCAGTGGCGGTCCGCAGTCGACGATGTTCGTGGAGTATGGTCTGCGTCTGGGCTGGACCCCAACACCTGATACAACCATCGATGGTTTCGTGCATGGCACCACCGGCACCAACATCGGCACGCATGCTCAGGTCGGCATGGCGTATAGAAAGCTGCTCTAGCTAGAACCTGACGGCAGCCCGAACGTCGGCTGCCGTCCATCCGCTTTCGCGAAGGCTCCTCAATGTTGGGGAGCCTTTTGATTTGCTGAGCTTCTTGCCGTCCTCGCCGAGGATCAGCCTGTGGAAGGTGTAGATCGGCTGCGGCAGGCCGAGCAGCATCTGCAGCAGAACATGGATATCGGTTGATGGCTCCATGTCGCGCCCACGCGTGACGTGCGTAACGGCCTGCGCGTGATCGTCGACGACGACGCTCAGATGATAGCTCGTCGGCGCATCCTTGCGCTGTATCACGACGTCGCCCCAGAGTTCCGGACGCGCGTATCGGATCTGCGGTCGGTCGAGCGGGGTGGGCGCGGCGATGGTGAAGGTGAGAGGTCCGGTTAGTGCGATAGCTCTCGCAAGATCGAGTCGCATCTGGACCTGGCGCCCTTCGCCACCGGCGAGACCGTGGAGGCGGCACTTGCCGTCGTAAAGCGGCGCGCCATCAGGGTCGGTGCCCGTGGCGCGCTCGGCGATCTCCTGCCGGCTGCAGTCGCAGGGGTATAGGACGCCATGGCCTGCGAGGCGTTGCGCGGCCGCCTGATAGACCGGCATCCGCGTCGACTGCACCATCACGGGCTCGGGCCAGGTCAGCCCGAGCCAATGCAGGTCCGCGTCGATTGCCTCGGCAAATTCGGGTCGACTGCGCGACAGATCGATGTCCTCAAGCCGCAGCAGAAAGGCGCCGCCGAGACGCTGCGCCCAGAAATCGGTAAACAGCGCCGAGTAAGCGTGGCCCAGATGCAGGTAGCCATTGGGGCTCGGGGCAAAGCGGAGGATCGGCGAGGGCATGGCCCGCTCTAGCACACAAAGGCTCACCACGTCCGAAGTGCTGGCGCGGCAGCTGCGTGCGCTGCTGCGGCGCAACCCCGAACTGCGGGCGGTCGCCAAGCAAGCGGGGCCGTTCGAGATCAGGCTGACGCCAGCCGGCTTCAGCGGTCTTGCCCGCGTCATCTGCGGCCAGCAGCTTTCGGTCGCCAGCGCCCGCGCCATCTGGGGCCGCTTCGCTGCGCTGTCCGGCGCGCTCGATCCCGCGACCTATCTCACGCTCAGCGAAGAGACGGTGCGCGCAACTGGGTTCTCGGCGGGCAAGTACCGCACCGTCCGCGTCATCGCCGAGGCGATTGTCACGGGCGAGCTGGACCTCGCGCTGGTCGACACGATGAGCGGTGAGGACGCGACGGCCTACCTCACCGCGCATAAGGGGATCGGGCCGTGGACGGCCGAGATCTATTTGATGTTCTGCACCGGCCATCCGGACATTTTCCCGGTCGGCGACCTTGCGTTGCGCAAGGCCGTGGGCCATGCGTTGGCCATGACCGACACCCCGACCGAGAAAGAGCTCACGGCGATCGCCGCCAATTGGGCGCCCTATCGCCACGCCGCCGCGCTGCTGTTCTGGAAGTACTATGCCGCGGTGATGCGGAAGACATCGGGGACGGCGCTGTGACCGCGACTCTTTCGGGCCCGATGCTGCCGCCCAAATCGGGCAGCCAGCCCAAGCAACTGATGGTCATTCTCCACGGCTATGGCGCCGACGGGCAGGATTTGATTTCTCTGGGTTATCAGTGGCGCGAACTCTGGCCGGACATGCTGTTCGTCGCTCCAAATGCGCCCGACATCTGCGAGCAGAACCCCTCCGGCTTTCAGTGGTTTCCGCTCAAGGTCGACCGGATCGCCGGGCGGATCGAGGGCGTCAGCAACGCTCGCCCGGTGATCGTCAATTTCCTCATGGACCTCTGGGCGCAGACGGGGATCAGTCCCGCCAACACGGTGCTCGCCGGCTTCAGCCAGGGCGCGATGATGTCGCTCCATGTCGGCACCTCGCTCGACCAAAAGCTGGCGGCGATCGTGGCGTTCTCGGGGGCGTTCGTGCCGCCTGATGGGTTCGGCTCGGGCCGGTTCGCCATGCCGCCGGTTGCGCTGATCCACGGCGATCAGGACGGGGTGGTCGACCCCAGGCTCAGCCAGGAGGCGGCGGATGCACTGACGGCAGCCGGGTTCGACGCTGCCTTGCACATGTCGCCCGGCGTTGGCCACGGCATCGCGCCGGACGGGCTCGCCTTCGCGACGTCGTTCCTGCTCAAGCACATGCCCGGCAAGGCCTAGAAACGCAGGCGTTTTGACGCTTCACAGGCTCGACATACTGCATGTAGTATAGAGCCAATATGAGTGCTGCCGATTCCCACAGCGGGAGTTTCTGGTGACAATTCATGTGTCGCCCGAGTCGTGCCCCGCGCTGGTCCTGAACGCCGACTACCGGCCATTGAGCTACTATCCCCTGTCGCTCTGGTCGTGGCAGGACGCGATCAAGGCTATCTGCCTCGATCGGGTGCAGGTGGTGTCCAGCTACGATCGGATCGTGAAGTCCCCGAGCTTCGAAATGTTCCTACCGAGCGTCGTGTCGCTCAAGGAATATGTGAAGCCGGCGCGGCACCCCGCCTTCACGCGCTTCAACGTGTTCCTGCGCGACAAATTCCAGTGCCAGTATTGCGGCTCGCGCGACGACCTCACCTTCGATCACGTGATCCCGCGGTCGAAGGGCGGCCGGACCACGTGGGAGAACGTCGTCGCCGCCTGTGCGCCGTGCAATCTGCGCAAGGCCAACCGCCTGCCTAAGGAAATCAAGATGTTCCCGACGCAGGCGCCGTTCCAGCCGACGGTGCATGACCTCCACAACAATGGCCGGGCCTTCCCGCCCAACCATTTGCACCAGAGCTGGCTCGATTATCTCTACTGGGACATCGAGCTCGAGCCGTAGCCCTTGCACTTCGCTGCCTGTGCGGTTCAACTCACCATGGTGAGGGGGCTTCATGTCGGTTGGCGTCGTTGTTAATCCCGCGGCGGGTGGCGGGCGGCTGAGCGCGGCCTGGCCGACGCTTGCGGCCATGCTCGAGGCCAAGCTCGGTCCGCTCAGCGTGCTCAGTACAACTGCACCGGGGCAGGGCCGCGACCTCGCGGCGCAACATGTTCGCAACGGCGCCGCGCTGGTGATTGCCGCGGGCGGCGATGGCACGGCGAACGAGGTGGTCGACGGGCTCCTGCTCGCAGGCGGCGGGCCGGAACTCGGAGTGATCTCGGTCGGCACGGGCCGCGATTTTGTCCGCACGCTCGGCGGCCATGCCGATCTCGCCGCAGCGGTCGATGCCATCGGATCGGGCCGCACAAAACGAATCGATGCGGGCCGCGTCACCTATCTGGGCGACGACGGTACGCCGGGCGTTCGGCACTTTCTCAATGTCGCGAGCCTCGGTGTTTCCGGTCCGACGGTGCGTGCGGTGAACGCGTCGAAGCAAGGTCGGCAGGTCCACGGTAAACTGGCATTCTACTACCATACAGTCATGGAGCTGCTACGCTATCGTGCGCAGGACGCGCGTGTTCGCTTCGACGATGGTGAGGTGGTCGACGTGCACACTGCGCTCGTCGTTGCCGCGAACGGCCGGTACTTCGGCAGCGGCATGATGATCGCGCCGGATGCGGCGATCGATGACGGTCAGTTCGACGTCCTCGTCTATCGTGCCGAGGGCAAGCTCCGCATGATCCTCGATTTCAACCTGATCTACAAAGGCGCCCACGTCTCGCTGCCGCGCGTGACGATGAAGCGATGCCGGTGGGTCGAGGTAGAGCCGTTGGGCAATCCAGCGGTCAACGGCGCGATCATCGAAGTCGACGGCGAGTCGCCGGGCCGTATTCCGGCGCGGTTCGAAGTTTTGCCGGGAGCTTTGACGCTGCGGGCCTAGGCCTTCCTGCGAGCCTGGAACACCATTGCACCCACGAGCATCACGACGATTGCCGCCGAGATCAGTGCGTTGTAGCCGGCGAGCGAGATGCCGAGGAAGCGGAACTGCACGGCGTCGCAGCTGATCACCGGCTTCACCGCGCCGGCCGCGAGATCGTTGAAATTGAGGCCGGTGCCGGTGCCGGTGCAGGCGGTCGGGCCGGGCCAGAAGCCCCATTCGACGCCTGCGTGATAGCTCGCCATGTAGGTCGACCAGACGAAGATCGCGGCCCCGGCCGTGACGGCCGCGTACCACGCCGGCAGCGGCAGCCGGTTCCAGACCAGGAGGACCAGCGCCAGAACGGGCAGGCCCCAATAGTACGCCATGCGCTGCTCTAGGCAGAGCTCGCATGGCACGAGGCCGCCGAACAGCTGGCTGCCCCAGGCGCCCGCAATAGTGGCCAGGCCCAGCACAAAACTCAGCCCGACAAGAATCTTGTCGAGCGGAGCCGGGCGGGCGGTGGATGTGGGGGCGATAGCGGCGCTGGTCATAGTCATATCCATAGTGTTTTGACGGCGGATTGAGGCTCTTCCTTGGCGGAAGGCAAGCCCGCTCGCGCGCAGGTGATCAGTCTGTCGAGGCCGTGATGTTGAGACGCGTCTGGAGGCCCAGCGCGTTGACGGGCGCGTTCGGTTTGTCGGTCGACACAAAGTAGGCGAACACGTCGCGCTGGGGCTGCTTGCCCGATGCCGGGACGATCGTCTTGCCGTCGATCGCTTTCCCCTCGGACAAGGCCTTGAAGCTTTTGGCCCAGGCGTCGAGTTCGCCGCTCTCGTACTTCTCCTTGCCCGGGGCGCCCTGCAGCCGCGCATAGGTGAAGTCGGCGGTCTGGTCGACATAGGGCCAGTCGGCGGTGTCGGCGATGACCAGCGCCACGTTGTGCGCCTTGATCAGCTCAATGAAAGCGGGGTCGGCGAACGTCGTCGAGCGAACTTCGATCGCCTGGCGGATGCCCTTGGGCAGTTGCTTGAGGAATCCTTCCACCCGCGTCGCGTCGAACTTGAAGTTGCCGGGCAGTTGCCAGCACACGGCGCCGAGGCGTTTGCCCAGCGCTTCGATCGAACGGAAGAACAGCTCGAGCGGCTCCTCTACGTCCTTGAGCCGCTTGATGTGGGTCACCTTCTGGTGGCCCTTCACCGTAAAGACGAAGTCCTCGGGCGTCTGCGCGGCCCAGGCCTCGAAGCTTTCGGGTTTCTGGTTCTGGTAGAAGGTCGAGTTGATCTCGATCGCCGTCACGTGGCGGCTCGCCCAGTGAAGCTCGTCCTTCTGCTTGAGCCCCTCGGGATAAAACTGGCCACCCCGCCACTCGGGGAACACCCAGCCGGCCATGCCGGTCCTGATCCTGCCTGCCATTTGCGCTTCTGCCATCCACTTACCAGGCGTGTTCTATCACGTTTGCCCGGCAGAACGGCAGCGGCACCGAGCGGCTCGCGACGCAACGGATTCCGGCTCTGTCCGAGCGATCCCGCGACGGCTCGTTCGGCCAACCGTCACGGTGCGCTCGATTGACGGGGGAGGCGGATTTGCTTAAGTCCGCTCACCCTCACGGAGCCCCTGTGGTGGAATTGGTAGACGCGCCGGACTCAAAATCCGGTTCCGAAAGGAGTGTCGGTTCGATCCCGACCGGGGGCACCAGCCAGCTGTCACTTGCGGATTAAGTGCGCTCAATCCGACGCACTGCGGGGCGTAAAGCCCCGTGAACGATGGTGTCTGCAGCCGAAGGTTACAACTCCATCCAAGGTCGCCGCGCTTAAAGTTCGATCAGGCTGACTCATCGCCTTCCGTTGGTGGCAAGGCAACGATTTGCAATGCGGGGAACGCAACTCAACCCAGCGGTCAGCCAAATGGTTGACGACTTTGTGGCGCGGCTCGCGCACCGTCTCGCTACCTATAGTGGGAGAGTAGAGACAATGCGCCTGTCCGGGAACCTGTTGAACGTGCTTCTTGCGCTTGGTCTGTTGTTGGTGGGCTTGCCATCGGCGCAGGCGGCAGAGACCAGGCGCGTCGGCAACACAGATGGTCAGTCCTTCTCGGCGGGTTGCCCGGCGGGCATGGCCATCATCGGCTTTGCGTACAATTCCGGTGAGCAGCTCATGGCGATCGTGCCGTACTGCCAGTCGATCGACGCCGACGGCAGGACGAGCGGAATCGTGCCGAAACTGGGCAAGTTCAAAGGGGTGTCCGAGGGCGGCGTGGGTGAACCGGTCACCTGCAAGGAAGGCCAGGCGGTACAGCGGCTCGACGTCACCATGACCGAGGACAGCGCCGTCTATTCATTCCGCGCCACCTGCTATGGCCCGGGTTCCGCGCCGCAAATCATCAAGGCGACCGATGTCAGCGGCGGCGCGCCCGGATCAAAGGGCGTCGCCGACTGCAAGGCCGGCAATATCGCGACTTCGGTCGTCGGCACCTACAAGGATAGCGGCAGCAACCAGGGCATTCTCAGCATCGGTCTCGGCTGCACCGCACTCGGGGCGGTAGCCGCACCACCGGCAGCCAAGCAGCCGGATGCCGACGAGGAAGCGCCCGCTGCCGACGCGGCCGGTGATGACGACAATGAAGGTGGCGGCATCCACATCCAGATCGGTAAAGGCGGCATCAGCGTCAATGGCAAGGGCGGTCGCGGGCCGTTCGCCGGCCGCACCAACACCGCGTCGATGATCTACGACTCGCCTGGCGGGAACGAGAAGAAGGGCCTCAAGAAGGGTGCCAAGGTCTCGATTATCGCCTGCGATGCGGAGGAAGAGGACTGGTGCGAGGTGGCCAAGCCTGTCCACGGCTGGGTGTGGAAGCCCGAACTCGACTTTTGAGCAGATAATTCACCAGTCCGCAGTTTACGGAGCAGACTATGAGCCGTCTTAAGTCCCTGATCCTCCGTTTGGCAGTTCTGGCGTTGACGCCCGCCGCAGCGCTCGCCCAGCCCTACGAGGAGCTCACTCGCACGGGCGAGTTTGGCGGCCCCGGAGGCGGATATTTCGAACTGATGTGTGACCCGAACGAGGTATTGGCGGGCATCTCCGTCGCCGCTGGCAAGGACCTGAATGCGGTGGCCGCCCGGTGCCAAAGCATGGCGAACGATCGGCCGACCGGTCAAACCCGTCTGACGGGAATAGTCGGCAGTGGCAACGGTTCGTCCGCCGACGCGCTATGCACGGGCGACCTCGTGGAGGGCATGGAGGTCGAAACTTCGCACGTCGATCTGGTTCACCGGGTGGTGCTCGTCTGCCGGCAGTTCGCTGGCGGGCACAGGAGGGAACGGCTCGCGCGGACCGATTTCGGTGGCTTTCTCAAGGGCGGCGAGGCGGCGCGCAGCGAGCTGGCCAGTTGCGGTGGCGACTCCTACGCGATCGGCATCTACGGCAAGTATGGCTCCAACATCGACAGCCTCGGTCTGATCTGCGGCAAGTCCGCCCGCATTGCCAACCCACCGCCGCCGCTGACGACGGATCCAAACGGCAACGGGAGCGGCAAGAAGTATATACAGACCGGCAAGCCCAAGAAGCCGGCCGCAGCGGTCGACAATAGCGACGACACGCCCGAGCCCGCACCGGCGAACGATGGCGGCAACGACGGCGGCGGCAAGACCTTCCGGGGAACCGTGAACCAGCCCTCGGCGATCTATGCCGAGCCCGATGGCGCCTGGATTGCCGACCTGTCGCCAGGAGACAAGGTGACCATCACGGAGTGCAAGCAGGAGTACGAGAACTTCTGCCACGTCATCAAGCCCAAGAAGGGCTACGTTTACGAGCCGGAGCTCGACTACTGATCACACTTGCCGTCCAGCGGCATTAGCGGCTTGATTTTGACTGTAAATCTCGGGCTATCATGACCCTGCCACCAGCAGGGTCGTGACCGTGGACCGCATTGTCCAAACTGAATTGGACCTCATCGGGTTCGTCTACGACGCCGTGCTGCAGCCAGAACTGTGGAACGATACCATCGATCGCATCCGGCGCTACGTCGGCCTTCATATGGGTGCGATCGGGGTCAACTACCTGGCGGGTGGTACCTCGGTTAGCGCCACTACCAACATTCCGGCCGAATACCTGCCGATCATGGCCGATACGGCAGACCACATCTTCGCGTTGTGGGGCGGGCCTGGCATGCTGCTGCGTCTGCCGGTCGAAGAGCCGCTGCGCATGCTCGATTACTCCACGCCCGACATGTGGAGCGGCAATCCATACTACGAACGCTTCGTGAGGCCGCTCGGGCTGGTTGATCAACTGGTGCTGATCCTCGAATACAGCCCGACGCTCGTCGCAACGTTTGGGCTCGGCCTGCACGAGTCGATGCTGCCCATCGACGAGCACCAGGTTGAGACCTTCCGTAACCTCGCACCGCACCTCAGACGTGCCGTCCTGATCGGCAACCTGCTCGAGGCGAGGTCGGTTATCGCCTCTACGTTCGAGGCGACGCTGGGCGCCCTTGGTTCGGCCGTGCTGCTCGTCGCTGCCGATGGGCGCATCACCTATGCCAACGGGCGCGCCGAGGCGATGCTGCGCGAGGGTGACACCATCTCTCAGGTCAATCGACGGCTGCTGGCGCCGAACGAACTGGTCAAGGGCCAGCTCGAGCGCACCATCCTCGCCGCCACCCAGCCCGGCGAAACACTGGGGCCGTCCGGTGGCATTCCGGTACGGCGGCGCGACGGTACTGGCCAGGTCGTCCACGTGCTGCCACTCGAGCGTCGCGTCGACCGCCCGCGAACCCCCGCCGTAGCTGCTGTGTTCGTCGCCGAACCCAATGCCGCGTTGAATCTGCCGCTCGAGGCGCTGCGTGCCCTCTACGACCTCAGGCCAGCCGAAGTTCGTACGCTGCAACTCGTCGCCTCGGGCCTCTCGGCCAAAAAGGTCGCCGAGGCCCTCGCTGTCAGCGAGAGTACCGCCAAGACCCATACCCAGCGCCTGTTCGACAAGCTGGGCGTCCACACCCGCGCCGAACTGGTGGCTTTTGTTCGCAACACGTCGCTTGGCGTCTAGCCTCAGACATTGGTCGGCCCCTTTCACCTCGTCGACTCCGCTACATGGCGAGAGTTGAGCGCATCCGACTTGGACTCGAGCGCCGGGATTGTGGATTGCGATGCGAAGGGCTCGGATTCCGGGGTGTGACCTTGACGCTTGAGCGCAGTTGATCTGGAAGTGACACCAGCGTTACCGGGTGTGTGATCTGCTGATGGCGATCGGTCGGCGTGGTTTGTTGGTGGGCAGCACGGCGCTGGGGCTCGGCGCCGCGGCTGTGATCGTCGGCTATCGCGTGATGCGCGAGCCGAGCGAAGCCATCGCCGATGAGCCGGGGTTGATCGGGCTGTGGCGGTTCAATGAGACTGAAGGCGATCGCGTGCGAGACGCGTCCGGGTTTCGCAACGATGGTGTGATCATCGGGCCCAATGCGAATGCTGCGCACGGCATTGGCGACTTCGTCGGCTCGGTGTCGGTTGGCGGCGCCGATGCGAACTTCGTGCGCATTCCGGCGACGGAAAGTCTGAACAGCGGAACCAATGCACTCACGGTCACCGTACGTGCCTATCCGCGTACGCTATGGGCGCCGACCGCTACGTATGACGGCCACCTCGTCCTCGTGCAGCGGCAGTGGCGCACCGCGATCCATCCCGACCTGTTCTATCTCGGCTATGGGCCGTCTGCTGAGGGACCGACCTACAAATGGCATATCGGTCTTGCCGAAGGCGAGCCCAGCATCTATGCGCACGATCCGGCGGCGCCACCGACCGTCGGTCGGTGGGTGCATCTGGCCGGCGTCTTCGATGGTGCCACCGGTGAAATGTCGCTCTATGCCGACGGCAAGTTGATCACCAGCCGCATCGAGAAAGGCCATTTGCGGCTCGATACAGAGACGCTGGAGCGCCCCGTCATCATCGGCGCCGAGCTCAACGGCGCAAGCATCGACGAGGTCAGCGGACCGTTCGATGGCCATGTAGATGAAGTCCGGATTTACGAGCGTGCCCTCACGGGGCCGGAGATCGCTACGCTCGCCTTGGCTCGAAGCAACCGCGGCTGAGCGCGCATCAGCTGCGCGCTCGCTGTGCCTTGCGGATCAATCCCGGCAGTCGGGCGGGTACGAATACGAGTAGGACGGGGCCAGCGCTGCGCCCAGGTAGCACGGCTCAGAGCTTGAGGTCTTCGGGCTCGTTGCGCTGAGCTTGCCGGCGAAGTTGGTCAGCTCGTCGATCTCCTCCTTCGTGAAATTCGACGGCGTGCAGAACTTGGCGTGACGGGGATCGCCGTTCACCAGCCAGGTCGCACACTCAATGAGGTGATTGACCTTGGCCATGCTGTCCTTGTCGAGCGTAAAGGTAAACGCCAGAGCAGGGGCGCCCAGCAACGGCAAGAGCACAGACGCCATGATGAGTGATTTGGATGCGCGTTTGGACATTTCGATTCTCCCAAGGGACCTCCCGCAACGCGCCACCAGACCATAAAATCACTGGTCAAACAAGCGTGTATCCATGCACGGCGCGCTGTAGAATTGGACTCGGTTACCGTCGCAAGATGCCGCCCATAGGGATCGCGATATCTGGATGTTTCTTGGCTGGGAGCCTGACATCGCGCTCGATGCGTACCCCTTCGTTGTGATCGGGGCCGGGCCGGCGGGGCTTTACCTCGCACAGCAATTGTCGAGGCGCGGCAAGGTCTTGGTCGTAGAAGCCGGAGGCGTCGATGATGCGACCGATGCCGGCGACGATCTCTATCGGCTTGTGCCGACGGGCAACTACTACCCCGAGATCGGCACACGGCTGCTCGCCTTCGGCGGCACGTCCAACCATTGGGGCGGTCACTCGCGGCCGTTCTCGCGAGAAATTTTCGGCGACCGCCGCGGCATGCCGGCCTGGCCGATCGGCTACGACGACCTGTCGCCGTTCATGGATGATGCGCGCAATTTTCTGAGACTTGAACCGTTCGATCCGGCCGCCGAACCCGTGTCGCTGCAATCGGGACTCTTCGGCGGCTACGATCATCTCGAGGCGACACAGTTTCGCTACTCGGCGCCGGTGCTCCGGCTGGGCGACGACGAGTCCGTGGCCCGGATGAGCGCCCATCCCGACATCCACGTGCTGACCGACACGCGGCTCGCCGACATCGACCTCGATACCGGAACGTCGCGCGTCGAAACGCTGTCGCTCCGTCACCGTCCTTCGGGCCAGTCCATCAGGATCAGCGCCACGCAGGTGTTCGTCTGCACCGGGGGCATCGAGAATGCGCGCATCCTTCTATGGGCCGGCCGAAAGTACGTGCGGGGCAATCCGCTGCTGGGCGGTCGCAACGAACTGGCGGGGCGCGACTTCACCGAGAAGCCGAACTTCTGGCCGGTGGAGCTGTTCGTCGACAGCCGTGCCGATTTCAGCGGCGCCGTCGTCGGCCCTGGCCATCCCGCCGACCTCTGTTGGGAGCTGAGTCGGGAGTTCCGTGCGCAGCATGCGCTGCCGCGTTTCGGCGTGTTCCCGGGCGCTAGCACCGCGGTGGCCGCGGACGATCCGGTTATAGAAGTCAGTTCCAGCGTCTTTGCCACGCGGTCGCCCGGATACGTTCGGCTCGACCCGACCTTCCAGTTCGAGCAGACGCCGCACGAGGGCAGCTACGTGACGCTCGCAGATGCAGTCGACGCCGACGGTATCGCGCGCCCGGAGCTGCATTGGACGATCTCGAAGGCGGATACGGATGCGTATCGGCAGGCGACGCTGATGTTCTGCAGCATCCTCAGCCAGAAGGGGTTTGTGCGCGCGCGTCTCAAGCCGGAGTTCCAGGTCGAGGACTGGTCCGGTGCCTTCATCGCCGGATGCAATCATCACATCGGCACGACGCGCATGGCGGCATCACCGCAGTATGGCGTCGTCGATGCGAACTGCAAGGTCTTCGGCCTCGACAACCTTTATGTCGCCGGCTCGTCCGTGTTTCCGTCCGGCGATTATGTGAACCCGACGCTCAATCTCGTCGCGCTGGCGGGACGCCTTGCCGGGCATGTCCTTACGAGGCAGGCGTGATGGCGATCGGGCGGCGCGTATTGATCGGTGGCGCAACGATTGTCGGGCTTGGCGCTGCAGCGGGAATCATTGTCTTCCGCGCTCGACAGGTCGGCGATCGCAGCGACCGCACCAGCCCGGCGTTCCTCGACGCCGTGGCGGATGACTATCGCAATGGTCGCGTGGTGGTCGTCGCCGGATGGATCTTGTCGGAGACCGAATTCGCCGCCTTCGACAGCGACGTGCCTACGACTTCTTCAGCTCCAGATACGACTTGATCTCGCCCGACGAGCCGGGGCGCTTCACCTTGGTGTCGACGGTGATCTTGCTGGTGGTGAGCTTCATCACCGAGGTGCCGACCGCGAGCCCCTTCATCTTGACGGTGAAGATCACGGCGTTGCCGCTCTTGGTCCCTACCGTGATGCTGCCGCTGGGCGACTTGGCTTCGTACTGGCCCTTATCGTCGTTGTAGGAGACGGTGCCGGAGAAATTCTGGTCGCCGAACTCGGGGACGTCGCAGCTCACCTTGTAGGTGATGCCGGCGCTCACCGCCCGGATACTCGACGTGCAGACGAGCTTCCCCGTCTCGGCGCCCGACAGGGTGCCCGTGCCGCTCCATTTGCCGACGAGCTTGGCGAGGAAGGCGTCTTCCTTGTCGCCTGCCATGGCAATGCCGGGGGTCAGCGAGAGGGCGAGCAGAACGGCGAGGGCGCGGAGCATGGGTGTCCTTGATGTGAATCGATTGGCGCGGACAGTGGCATGGCCAGCCGCAAGGGTGGAGCGCCGATGGCCGGCGCTCCCCGGGAAAAGGGGCTGATGGCTCAGACCGGCGGCGGGATCAGGCCATAGCTGGTGCGATAGTCGCGAATCTGCTCCTGCGAATAGGCGGGGGCATCCTCGTCGAAGCCCTTCCAGCCTTCAGCAAGGTAGTCGCTGCGGCGCTGGTCGAGGTCGACGCCGGCCGAATTGCGCAGAATCGCTGCGACGCTGTCCACCCGGCTGTCGTCGGCGCGAACCGACACCAGCGTGCCGCCGCGCCGCACGCCTTCGGCGTAGATGTGGGCTTCTTCCTCCGGCACGCCGGCACTAGCGAGAGCGCCCAGCAGCCCGCCGGCTGCTCCGCCGATCGCCGCGCCCGCAAGCGCGCCGACCGCGGTGGCCAACAGCCAGCCGCCGGCAATCACGGGGCCGATGCCGGGAATTGCCAGGGTGCCGAGACCGGCGAGCAGGCCCGCACCGCCGCCGGCAACCGCACCGACTCCGGCGCCGGCCGCGGCGCCTTCCTCGGCATCCATGTCGTCGCCGCGGAGGTCGCCCGAGACGTTATTGGCGACAACCGAAATGTCGGTGCTCGAGATTCCGGCGTCCTTGACGGCGCGAACGGCCGAGGCCGCATGGTCATATGTATCGAATAGCGCGGTGATGGTCCGCATGGGCATCCTCCTCAATGAGTGGTCGGGCACAGAAGGCCCCGTGACCGACCAACTCCGAGAGCGCTCACGCGTTCCCTAGAGCCCGAAGAAGCGACGAACGAGGAAGATCGCCAGCACGCCGCCGACGATTGCCGCAAATACGTTGCGCGTCGCGAGATAAACGAGCGCTGCCACTCCCGCTGCGACCCATGCGGCCGGACCGCCCTTGACCAGTTCGGGCGCAATCAGCGCGGCCAGAACTGCACCCGGGATGTTGCGCATCCATAGCGCCACGAAGCCCGTTGTCGGCAGTCGCGTGGCGATCAGGAAGCCACCGGCGCGGATTGCGTAGGTAATGGCGGCCATGCCGAGGATCGCGAGCGCGGCATCAAGCGACATGCTGTGCCCTCCGGCTCTGCACCAGCGCGCCGATCAGGCTGCCGCCGAGGCCACCCGCGATGATGTACCAGGTGCCCGGCACGATATGTGCGACGCCGATCGCGATCAGCGCGCCGCTCAGCCAGGGAATGAGATCGCCCTTGCCCTTCCACATGCTGAACAGCAGCGCGAGGAACGTTGCGGTGAAGGCGAAGTCGAGTCCGTAGGTCGCGGGATCGTCGATCACCGCGCCGAGCAGTCGCCCCGCAAGCGTCGACGCCACCCATGCGATCCAGGCGAGGGCGCCGGCGCCGAGCATGAAGGCTGGCCCGCTCGCCGGCTTGCCGTTCTGCGCCATCGTCATCGCCCACACTTCGTCGCTGACAAAGAACATGGCGAGCAGCGCCCGCCACATCGGTACACCGGCAAACAGCGGCCGCAGCGTTGCCGTCATCAGCAGCATGCGCAGATTGATGATCGCCGTCGCGATCACGATCGACGCGATCGGCAGGCCGACCGGCGACCACATGGTGATCGCGACGAACTGGCTTGAGCCGGCATAGACGATGCCGCTCATGAAAAGCACTTCGAGCGGCGACAGCCCCGCCTGTCCCGCGAGCACGCCCCACACCACGCCGTAGGACGCGATCGACACCGCGACCGGAAAGAACAGGCGCATGCCGTGAAAGAATGTGGGCCAGGGCAGAGAGGCGGATGAGGGCAATTGCAACGTTCGGATCAACAGGCGCTCACACTAGCAGCCGGCGACCCGCTTGCCTCCTCAGGAGTAGTGATGCGCTCCATCGCCGGAAATCATGTGCCAGTCGCGCCTTAGCACATCTGACCGGACATGCCGATTGTTGACGCTCGCTGTCCGGGCAGGATAAAGAGCCCCGCCGCACGATCCAGCTTCGAGCCCCTGACCCGCCTGCGTCCCACCGGACGTGAAGTGGCCCCACCAATCGCGCGACTTCAACGGAGTTCATCGATGGGCCCGACTCACCGGCCACTCTGGCAGCGGTTCCTCATTTTCCTTCTACCGCTCATGCTGAGCAACATCCTGCAGTCGCTCTCGGGCACCATCAATTCGATCTTCATCGGGCAATTGCTCGGCGTGGATGCGCTGGCGTCGGTCTCGACGTTCTTTCCGATCATGATCCTGCTGATCTCGTTCATCGTCGGCCTCGCTTCGGGATCGACGGTATTGATCGGACAGGCTTTTGGCGCCAAGAACATCGAGAAGGTCAAGCAGGTGGCGGGGACGACGTTCACCGCGTCCTTCATCCTCGGCCTCGCGGTTGCTGCGATCGGCATCTTCTTCACCGAGCCGCTGATGCGGCTCCTGGGCGCGCCCGAGAACGTACTGCAGCAATCGGTGAGCTATGGCCGCATCGTGCTGATCGGCATGCCAGGCTTCTTCATCTTCCTCATCGTCACCTCGGTTCTCCGCGGTGTGGGCGACACCGTCACGCCGCTGATCTCGCTGATCCTCTCCACCGCTGTCGGGCTTGTGGTGACACCGGCGTTGATCCTCGGCTGGGGCGGGTTGCCCAGGATTGGCGTCGACGCGGCCGCAGTGGCATTCATCGCCGGCTTCCTGATCGTCTTGGTGTTCCTGTTCTTCTACCTGCGTGCCCGCAAGAGCCCGCTCGCGCCCGACGCCGCGCTGTTGCGCGACCTCAGGATCAACGTTCCGTTGCTCGGCACCATCCTTCGTCTGGGGGTGCCCGCCGGCGTGCAGATGGTCATCTCGTCACTCGCCGCGATCGTCGTCGTGGGGATCGTCAACCGCTTCGGGTCCAATGCGACCGCCGCCTATGGCGCCGTCAACCAGGTGCTGAGCTATATCCAGTTTCCGGCCATGTCGATCATGATCGCCACGTCGATCTTTGGCTCGCAGGCGATCGGCGCCGGGCAGACCGACCAGCTGCGGCGCATCGTCCGCACGGCGCTGGGGATCAATCTCATCATTACCGGCGGGCTGATCGTCATTGCCTACATCTTCTCGCAGTATCTGGTGGCGCTGTTCATCACCTCGCCCGAAGTGATGACCATCACTGAAACGCTGCTCCATATCGTGCTATGGAGCGTCCTGCTGTTCTCGATGAGCGGCATCTTTTCGGGCATGATGCGTGCCTCGGGCGACGTGCTGATCCCGATGCTGCTGAGCCTCGGCACCATCCTCATCGTCGAAACGCCGCTGGCGCTCTACCTCTCGACCACCTCGCTCGGCCTCTCCGGCATCTGGTGGGCCTACGCCACCAGTTTCAGCACGATCCTGTTGCTGCAGTCCGGCTACTACTGGTTCTTCTGGCGCCACAAGCCGATCAAGCGGCTGATCTAGGGACAGGTCACAACTCTCTCGGCCGTCGTGGCCGGGCGAAGACCCGGCCACCCAGCGTGACTAGCCTTCGAGCAGGTCGGCGAACGCACTTGGGTGGCCGGGTCAAGCCCGGCCATGACGGTGGATAGGGGGAGCACCGCGGCTGAGGTCGACCCTCAGCGCCGCATGGCCCGCTCGATCCAGTCCACCGCGAAAGGCACGATCTCTTTCGCCTCAACCAGCACCGATGGCGCAGCGCCCACCTCCCCGCGCTTCCCCCGTCCCGTCGCGAGGAACTCCTCGACGATGGTCACGAAGTAGTCGTCGGCGAGCCCATCAGGCGGATCGGAGGTGTCGAACTCTTCGAACGCCGTCCACACTACTCGGCCATCGATCAGCATCGGCGTTTCGTAGCGGCGCACGCGCTTTGGCGCGAAGTCGGCGAGGTGCTCGGCATGATGCAGCAGCGTCATGTGGTCGAGCGTCGCGCCGAGCATCAGCGTCTTGCCGCCGGCTTCGAGCAGTTTACCCAGTGGTGACCGTGGCCCGTAGCCATAGTCAAGCGCATGGTCGGCGGTGAACCAGTCGGCCCGCGCTCCGATAGCAGCCATCGAGGCACCCGGATTGCCGCTGCGGAGTGCCCCAGGTGTCGTGCGCAGCAGTTCGGGGAACCAGCCATTGTCACGGACCGATCGCGAAGTCAGCGGGTCGAACGGGCGCGCGTGCTCGCGCAGCGCCGGGTGGTCCTCGATATCGTCCTGGCCGTCCCAGTCGGTGTAGGCGAGGACCGTGCCCTGGGGCCCCACGACGTCGCGCAGGGCATCGAGGATCACCTGTGATCCGCCCATCACCTTGCCGACTCTGCGCAGAGCCGCGTGGACGAGAACCGCGTCCCCGGTGACCAGCCCCAATGCGCGGAGATCATCCGCGAGGCTGGCTCTGGTGAAGATCAGTTCGCTGCGCCGGCGTAGCGGCGCTCGAGCTTGGGTGCCGCCATCGTCTCGTGCACGCGATCGTAATTCTCCCGCGCCTCGTTCACCGAATGCATATGTTCGGCGGCCCAGTTCCACAGCGTGTCGAGCGGGCCGGTGAGCGTGCGGCCCAGTTCGGTCAGCTGATACTCCACGCGCGGCGGGATTTCGGGATAGACCGTGCGGGTGACGAGCCCGTCGCGTTCGAGGTTCCGCAGCGTCAGGGTCAGCATGCGCTGGCTGATCCCGCCGATCGTGTGGCGCAGCTCGTTGAATCGCATGGTCTTGTGGGTCAGCTGCCCCACCACCATCACGCTCCATTTGTCGCCGATGCGGTTGAGGATGTCCCCCATCGCGTTGCACACGTGCGTTTTGTTGCCGTCCGACCGAAAAGCCATCGCCGAATCCTTGTCTGAATGGGCACCAATATAGTGCAGGTTACTGTCTGTGCCTAGGGCTCGGTCTGTTCGTGGGCGTGCTCTGCGTCATGAAGGCACCTGTCTGGGTGTTGACGGGGTTGCGGCGAGCATGATGGTTCACAGCCGCGTGTGGGAGCAGACATCATGAGCGAAGACCGTATCCGCGAACTCGTGGATCAGATGACGCTGGCCGAGCAGGTCAGCCTGCTATCGGGCGAAGACATATGGTCGGTCGCCGCGATCCCCCGCCTCGGCATCCACAAGCTCCGCGTCACCGACGGGCCGAACGGTGCGCGTGGCGGCGGCGGTCTCATCGGCGGCGTCAAGTCCGCTGCGTTTCCCGTTGGTATTGCTCTCGGTGCCACGTGGAACACCGAGCTGGTCAAGGAGATCGGCAGCGCCCTCGCCGACGAAGTAAAGTCCAAGGGCGCGCACGTTTCGCTGTCGCCCACCGTCAACATCCACCGCTCGGTGACGAACGGACGCAATTTCGAGTGCTACTCGGAAGATCCGGTGCTCACAGCGCTCCTCAGCGGCGCCTTCATCACCGGCCTCCAGGAGCAGGGGATCGGCGCGACGATCAAGCATTTCGTCGGCAACGAATCCGAAATCGAGCGCACCACCATTAGCTCGCAGATCGACGAGCGCACGCTGCGCGAAGTTTATCTCATCCCGTTTGAGCACGCGGTGAAGGTCGCCGGCACCTGGGCGATCATGAGCTCGTACAACAGGCTCAACGGCACCTACACGTCCGAGAACGAATGGCTGCTCACGCAGGTCCTCCGCAAAGATTGGCACTACACGGGCGTCGTCATGTCCGACTGGTTCGGTTCGCACGCCACCGCCGAGACGGTAAATGCGGGCCTCGATCTCGAAATGCCGGGTCCGACCCGCGACCGCGGCCAGAAGCTGATCGATGCGGTGAACTCCGGCACCGTGACTGCCGCGATGGTGCGCGAGCGCGCGCTCAATGTGCTGCGTCTTGCAATGCGCACGGGCGCCATCGACGATGAGCGGCCGTATGAGGAACGCGCTGACGATCGCCCGGCGCATCGCGCGCTGATCCGTCGGGCCGGCGCCGAAGGCATGGTGCTGCTCAAGAACGAGGGTAGCGTGCTGCCGCTCGCCTCCGAATTCATCAACAAGATCGCCGTCATTGGTCCTAACGCTAAGTCGGCCCAGATCATGGGCGGCGGCAGCGCGCAGCTTAATCCGCACTACATGGTGTCGCCGTTCGACGCGATGGTGTCGGCGCTCGGCGAAGGGCGCGTGTCCTATGCTATCGGCTCGACCAATCACCGCTGGGAGCCCAAGCTCGAACAACGCTTCGACGTCGAGTTTTACAACTCGGCCGACCTATCGGGTGAGGTCGTTCACCGCGCCGAGCAGTTCGGCGCCGAGATTTTCCTCTTCGGCTACGTTGCGCCGGGCATCACCGATCCGTCGGTTTGGTCAGCGCGCTACAGCACTGACTTCGTGCCCTCCTACACGGGCGAGCATCGCGTCGGCATTGTCGCCGCCGGCTATGCGCGCGTGAAGGTCGACGGCAAGGTTATCGCCGACGCTTGGGGCGCCAACTGGAAGAAGGGCCGCACCTTCTTCGAGGAAGGCAACGACGAGCTGGTGGGCACGATCTATCTCGAGGCTGGCCGCAGCTATCGTGTTGAGCTCGAATTCGGCAAGAAGCCTGCAGGTATTCTCGACTTCTCTGCCGCGCGCCTCGGCATAGGCCTGCCACTCGGCGACAAGGCGATCGCTGCCGCCGCAGCGATCGCGCGCGATGCCGATGTTGCCGTGGTCTTTGTCGGCCGCTCGGGCGAGTGGGACACCGAAGGCGCGGACCTGCTCGACATCAAGCTGCCGGGCCGGCAGGACGAACTGGTGAGTGCGGTGGCCAAAGCCAACAAGCGAACGATCGTCGTGTTGCAGACCGGCGGACCGGTCGAGATGCCGTGGCTCGGCGAAGTCAGCGCAGTTGTCGAGGCTTGGTATCCCGGGCAGGAAGCCGGGCACTCGATCGTCGATGTGCTCACCGGCAAAGCAGAGCCCGGCGGGCGTTTACCGCAGAGTTTCCCGGTTCGCTGGAACGATAATCCCGTCCATTCGCAAGATCGCGAGATCTATCCCGGCCTCGCGGGCAAGGTCCGCTATGAAGAGGGTGTGTTCATCGGTTATCGCCATTACGACCGGCAGGGCGTCGAGCCGATGTTTCCGTTCGGCTTCGGTCTCAGCTATACGCGCTTCGAGCTTGCCGACCTTGCCGTCGACGACAGCAAGTTCGACCCCGATGGCACAGCCAGTGTCTACGTCACGGTCAGCAACACTGGCGAGCGCGCCGGCAGCGAGGTCATTCAGCTCTATGTTGCGGACGAGGCTTCATCGGTGCCGCGTCCGGCGAAGGAGCTGAAGGCTTTCGCCAAGGTTCACCTAGAGGCCGGCGAAACCCGCCGCGTGAAGCTCGACCTCAGGGATCGCGATTTCGCCTTCTACAGCGTCGACGCCAAGCACTGGCTGGTCGAACCCGGCAGCTTCGCCCTGCTCGTCGGCACGTCTGCGACGGACGTCAAGCTCGGCGCCCAAATCCGCCGCAACACGCGCCTGATGATCCCGGTCTAGGCAGCCTGCTTTTGCGCGCCGCCATACTGAGCGGCGTGCAGCGCGACATAATAGTCGAGGTTGCCATCGCGCAGACCGAGTGCTTCCATCACTTTGACCATGAAGCTCACCGGCGCGACGCCGGCAGCGGTGATGATCTTGCCGTCGCGGACCGCCTCTGCCGTATCGCGATAGTTGGCGTTGCCGCGATAGCCGGTCTTTTCGAGATCCTCGCGCGAGTTGGACGTGTGCGCTGCATCGTCGAGCAGTCCTGCCTTCGCCAGTTGATACGAGCCTGCGCAGATGCCCGCCACGACCTTGCCGTCGGCAGCCGCTTCTTGTAGCGCGCCCTTGATATCGGGCGGGTTCTGCTGTTCCCACGCTTTGCCGCCACATACAATCAGCGCGTCGTAACCGGCCGCGTCGAGATCGCCCAAGGCGAAGTCGGGCGTCGCCTTCATGCCGCCCATCGAGACAACAGGCATGCCGTCGAGCGTCGCATAAGCGGTGTCGGCGCCGTAGAAGCTGCGCGCCACCGCGTTGAGCAAAGACGTCTCCCAGTCGGCAAATCCTTCGGTCAGAATGGTCACGATCTTGGTCATCTCGCTCTCCTTTTTCGGTGCTCAAGACGTAGGATGGTCCGCTGCCAGATTGTGGCAGCAGGTATCGGTTCAAAATCCCGTCAGGGCCACCGCCGTTCCTTGAGGCAGCCACAACATGGCGCTAGAAGCGATCTCGTTGTTTCTGCCGAGATTTCGATTTTGACCAAGGTCACGCGGATCCTCCAAAGATTGGCTGTTGGCCTCGGGCTTCTTGCCGGCTCCATCAGCCATGCCAGCGCTATTCCGATGCTGCTCGTCGATGCGCAGTCGCTGCAGGTGCTGTACGAAGAGGACTCTGGCCAGCCCTGGCATCCGGCGTCGCTCACCAAGATGATGACGGCCTATCTCGCCTTCGCGGCGATCGCGGATGGCCGTGTTACGCTCGACACTCCGGTAAAGGTTTCGCAGCACGCTTGGAACCAGGCGCCGGCGAAGTCGGGCCTCGACAAGGGCGATGCGGTTTCGCTCAACGATGCGCTCTACATCATGCTGGTGAAGTCGGCCAACGACATGGCCGTTGCCATCGCCGAGACCATTGGCGGCGACGAGAAGACGTTTGTCGGCCAGATGAACCTGATGGCCCAGCAGATGGACCTCTCGGCCACGCATTTCGAGAACGCCAATGGTCTCAATAACGACCGTCAAGTGTCGAGTGCGCGGGACCTCGCGATGCTCGCGCTCTACCTGATGCGCGACTACCCGCAGTATGAAGAGATGTTCCGCACAGAAGCGGTCAAGATCGGCAAGACCACGCTCAAGACGTCGAACGAAATGCTCGAGGGACTGTCCGGCGTCACGGGCATGAAGACCGGCTATATCTGCGCTTCGGGGCTCAACATCGTCGCCACAATGAAGCGCAATGGCCGCTCGCTGATCGCGGTGGTCCTCGGTGGGTCCTCCGCGCGAGAGCGCAACGAGCTCGCCGCGCAGCTCTTCCTCCGTGGGCTGTCGGGCGCCCTGCAGCCCACCGGCAAGACCGTCGTTCAGCTGGGCAATCGCAACGTCGACCCCACCGACATGAAGCCGTACATCTGCGGCGCGAAGGCGAAGGACTACGTCAAGCAACGCGAAGCGGAGTTCCCGATGGGCCTCAAGGGCCAGCCGAGCTACCTGACCGACGAGATCGTTGGTCCCATCCATGTCGCAACGGATCTGGGCAAGATCGTCACTGGCATCCCACTGCCACGGCCGCGGCCAAGCTCGGTGCAGTTCGCGTCGAACTGAGGCTTTAGGGCGCTAGCGTTTCACGATCTCGAACCGCATGACATCACCCTCGACACGCATCACGCACTCATGTCCGTTCTGCGTGCAAAAGAGTGGAATGTCGATCTTGGCAATAGGATCGGTCGCCAGTACCGCCACGCGAGAACCTGTCTTGAGCTGACTCAGGCGCTTCTCGGTCTTCAGTACTGGCAGCGGGCATTTGAGCCCGCGGCAGTCGATGACCTCGTCAGGCAACGATCACGACCCAGTAGACGCCGTAGGGCGAATTCTGCTCGTACACCACGGCGATGCCGGCACGCGTCACGCTCGAACCGGACATTACCAGCGACTGCTGGCCCGAATTGCGCCAACCCGAGAAGGTGTCGGCAAAGGTCGGATAGCCGGCCGAGTAGCGGATTTCGCTCGTGCCTTCGGGCTTGGTCGCCTGTCGCCCGGTTTTGGCATAGTTCGCTGCGATCGTTTTTGCCTGTGCGCTCAACGCTGGATCTTCGCGCAGCGGGCCAACGCCGAGTGTCGCGCGGTAGTTGTTGATGATGCCGATCGCTTCAGCGCTGTTGAGCTGCGCGGTGCCGGAATCCATCCGCTCCGTCAGTCCGTCGCTCAGCCGCGTCGATGAACACGCTGCCAACGCAACCATCAGTGCGGCGGCAAAGGCTATGCGGGCGAGGGTGCTGGTGAACATCATCCGGGCTGGGCCTTGGGTCGAAGGAAGTCGGGACATCATAGGGCTGCACAAGCCTTTTATATGGCAAGTGATGTGCATTTCTTAACGTCGGGACGCGCTCGCCTGTTCTGTGATTTGGTCAACATCACACGACACACGGTCATGTCTTATGACATTTGATCGGCAGTTGCCGATTTCAATTAACTTATAGTCCCGCGCAACCAACGTAATAGAACGGGATTGATGACTCCCGAAGAGGCTATTCAGGGCCTGGAGAGTTTATCATGATCAAGACTTCTATCATCGCGCTGCTCTCGGCAGCGGTATTTGTGGCTGCGAGCGCTATTGCCCAAGACGTTAGCGTCGATGTGAGCACGAGCGGCGAAGTGAGTGTGAGCACGCCCGACGTTTCGAGCACCGTCTCGTCGATCTCGTCCGAGTTGTCGAGTGCTGTCTCGTCCGTCTCGTCGGACGTTTCGAGCACCGTTTCGTCGGTGTCGTCTGAGGTGTCGAGCCAGCTGTCGTCTGTCTCGTCGTCGTTGTCATCCGAACTCGCTTCGAGCGAAAGCGGCATGATGAGCTCCGAGCCGATGATGATGAATTGCGGCACCGGCGCAAATGACCTTGACGTCACAGCGCTCGCCTACGGCGCCCTCGACGAAGCGTCCCTTGCAGCGGTTACGTCTGTGACCGTGGTCACCATCGGCGAATGCGATGGCCTCGAGGCGATCGACGGTAGCGCCCAGGCCACCCTCAGCGCGCATCCTGCCGTTGTCGCCGCGCTGGCCGCAGCGGGCGAGTCTGGCAGAGAGATCGTCGCCTACACGCTGACTGACGGCTCGCTCACGGTCTACGTGCGCGCCAGCTAACGAGGCTTTCATCGAACATATCGAAGGCCCCGCGAGCAGGAGCTCGTGGGGCCCTCTGCGTCAGTACTCTCGCTCGCGCGTCAGCATCTCGTGCAGCGGTGAGCCTGGAAGTATTTCGGCCCCTTTGCTCAGCTCGTTCCACAAGTGGATGTAGTGGGTTTCGGGAGTCGTGATATCGGCGATGGTGTGGCCCGGCGCCGTCAGGCGGTTCCAATCGCCGTAGTGAACGGGATAGAAGAGTTCTCGTCGCGCAACCAAATTTCCGATGCCGTGGGTCTTTACCGCATGCGTCAGTGCGCGTGGACCGGTTGTTCCCCATGGGTAGTGCGCAAGTGGCAAGTGCGTGCGATCGGTCCACCAGGGCGGCACCCAACCCTCCTTGATCGCGGCCAGGTCGATCGTCACCGGGCTGTCAGCCGGGAGCTTCAGGACGGCGCAGTTTATGTTCCAGGCGTCTTCCCATCCGAGAATGTAGTCGGCGTCTTCGATCGGTCGGACGCAATAGATGTCGCAGTCGACATAGAGGCCAAGCCCTCGCCGCAGCATCTGATAGCGGATCAGGTTGGCGGAGATCGCGTATCCGCCGCCCTCCGCGTAGCGAAGCAATCGGTCTTCCGGCCAAAGTCGAGCGGCGTCGGCCAGCAGCACTCCCCGCGGAACGCCGTCGACCTCCCCGTAGGTGTGCAGGACCACACGGTGGTCGGTTCGCACGAACGATGCAAGGCATGCCGCGTGGGTCCGGCTGAGCGTCTTGCCGATCCAGACCGCGTTGATGATGGGAAGTGCCACGCTCAACCTGTCACGCTAGCGTTGGGCGCGCCAGCTCGCCGCGCGGGAATTGGCGACCCCGACGCGATTCGAACGCGTGGCCTTGGGATTAGGAATCCCACGCTCTATCCTGCTGAGCTACGGGGTCGTCGGCGACAGCACATAGCAGAAGCTGGGTGAGCCGCAAACGCTCCCCGCCCCTGTGGCTTGAGTGCAACAGCTCCGCGCTACGCCCGGGCGCGGAAGGATTTTTGCCGCAATTTCGTGCAGTGTCGGGGCCGCTATCTTCGGGGCTGGACTTGCTTGCACGACGGGCGGTTTTGGGCGCGGTGCTCACATCCATGATGACGATCGCGGCGGCGCCCGCCTGCGAAGGCCTGCGCGATGGCCCCAAGGGCACGGTCACCGAAATCGTCGATGGCGACACTCTCCTGCTCGACACGGGACTCGTTGTTCGGCTGATCGGCATTCAGGCCCCGAAGCTGGCCCTCGGCCGCGACGGACACGAGGATTGGCCGAGGGGCAACGAAGCAAAGGCGGCCCTGATCGCGCTCACCTACAAGAAATCGGTGTTACTCCGTTATGGCGGTGAAGAGATCGACCGGCACGGGCGGGCGCTCGCCCAGGTGCAGGTGACCGGCAATAGTCCGATCTGGGTGCAGCAGGCGATGCTCGAGAAGGGGCAGGCCCGGGTCTATTCCTTTCCCGACAACCGCGCCTGCCTGCCAGAATTGATGGCCGCCGAGACTCGGGCGCGGGCCGGTGGGCTTGGCATCTGGGCCGATTCTTACTACAGGGTGCGGCGCGCCGACCGGCCGGCAGATTTGGCGACTCTGACAGGTCATTACGAACTGGTCGAAGGCCGGGTTCTCGTTGCAGAGAAACTCGGCGCGCAAGTGTTCCTGAACTTCGGGCGTTACTTCAAAGAGGACTTCACCGCAGTGATCGATGCGCGCGCGCTTCGCCTGTTTGCCGAGACCGGACTGGACCCGGCCCGGCTAGGTGGTGCCTTGGTCCGCGTTCGTGGCTGGATCGACGATCGGGACGGGCCGCGCATTGCCGTGACGCATCCCGAGCAGATCGAGGTGCTGGCGGTTCAATGACCCCGCGTCTCGTCAACTTCGCGCTGGCCGTCATGTTGCTGGCGTTTCTCGTCGGATGCTCGTCGGTGATGGGGCCCGGCGTCGCCGTTACCAAGACCGGCGACAACGTGGCGCCGCTTGTTTCCGAGACGGGCGACCCCGAGGACGACATCATTGGCGCGCGCGAGAATCCGCGCATCGTTGCGCAGTATGGCGGCATCTATTCTGACCGACCGGCCGAGATCATGCTGGCCCAGATCGTGGGCAAGCTGCTCGCGGCGGCCGAGCAGCCGAATACGCGCTTCACCGTCACCATTCTCGACAGCTCCGAGGTCAACGCGTTCGCACTGCCTGGCGGCTACATTTACGTGACCCGTGGTATCCTCGCGCTGGCAAGCGACCAGAGCGAACTCGCCGCCGTACTTGCCCACGAAATTGCGCACGTCGTGCTTAAGCATGCGCGGGCGCGGACCAACCGGATCAAGACCACCGAGATCGTCGACAAGGTTGTGACCGGTGTGTTTGGCGCCGATCCCTCGACCGACCAGACCGCAAACCGCGCGAAGCTGTCGCTCGCGGCTTTCAGCCAGGCGCAGGAGCTTGCCGCCGACAAGGAGGGCATCCTCATTGCCGGCAAGGCCGGGTTCGATCCGCATGCAGCCGGACGGTTCCTCGGCGCGATGGGCCGGTTTGCGCAGTTTACCGCCGGCGATGGCGACCAGGAAGGCGATTTCCTGAGCTCGCATCCTTCGACGCCGGACCGTATCCAGAAGGCGACCGAGAACGCACGCGCTTTCTTCGGTGCGCCGGGCCTCGGGACTCAAAACCGCGCCGAGTATATGGAGGCGATCGCGGGGATCCTGTTCGGCGACAGCCCCAGCCAAGGTGCCGTGATCGGCCGCAAGTTCGTCCATCCGGGCCTGAAGTTCACCTTCAGTGTTCCCGACAACTACAAGCTCCAGATCTCGCAGGGTGCAGTCGTTGGCGTTGCCGGCGACGGCGAGGCCGTGCGTTTCGACAGCGCTGAAGTGCCCGCCAACATGTCACTCGCCGACTACCTGAAGTCGGGCTGGATCGCCGGCCTCAGGCCCGAAACGGTGACCGTCGGCAGTCAGAATGGGTTCGAGACGGCCTCGGGTATCGCAGCGACCAACCAGTGGAACTTCAGGGTCGAGGTCGTGCGCTTCCAGGGCCGCGTCTATCGGTTTATCTTCGCGGCGCGCATCGACAGCGAACTGTTTGCACGGGCGGCCACCGATACGCTCAAGAGCTTCCGCGCGGCCTCGAACGCCGACCTCAGCCAGGTTCGGTCGTTGACCATCAGGACGGTTACCGCGGGGGCGGTCGACACGGCCGACTCGCTAGCGCGGAAGATGGCCGCCGTGCCCAACGCGACCAACCTCTTCTACATCCTCAACAATCTCTATCCGGGTGACCCGGTGACCCCCGGCGCCGCCTATAAGGTCATCGCGATCCAGTAGCTGAACAAAAGGCCGGCATCGCTGCCGGCCTTGATGTTTATGCGCTGAGCCCCTGGATCAGGCCGCAGCTTCCTCGGCGTCGGGCTCTGTCTTGGGACCGCGACGGGGGCTCTTGGCGAGCTGCTTTTCGATCAGCTGCACGGCTTCGGTGAGCGTCAGCTTGTTGACGGCACCGATCTCGCGGCTCATCCGGTCCATCGCCTGCTCGAACAGCTGGCGCTCGGAATAGGACTGCTCCGGCTGGTCGTCCGAGCGGTAGAGATCGCGCACGACTTCCGAAATCGCGATCAGGTCGCCCGAGTTAATCTTGGCTTCGTATTCCTGAGCGCGGCGCGACCACATGGTGCGCTTGACGCGGGCACGGCCGGTGACGGTGTCGAGGGCCTTCTTGACCGTATCTTCTTCGCTCAGCTTCCGCATGCCGACGGACTTAATCTTGGCGGTCGGGACGCGCAGAGTAAGTTTGTCCTGCTCAAACGAAATCACGAAGAGTTCGAGCTTGAGACCAGCAACTTCCTGCTCGTCGATAGACGTAATCATCCCCACGCCATGGGCGGGATAGACAATATACTCACCAGTCTTGAAACCGAGGCGCTGCACTGACTTCTTGGCTACCATGAAATACTCCTTTGACGCCGCCGCCGGACTGGTTCTTTGCGGAAGACCGTCCTTTTTACTTATGACACAGTAAAGCCTTCAAGCGTCCGGCCCCGCTAGACCGTCCGTTTTTTCAGACCAAAGTTCCTGTCAAAAAAAGCGTGCCTGTCGGCACGTGGCTGGGTACTGCATCGATGGACGGACTATAGCACAATTTTCCGGCAGAATCAAAAACTACCGAATCAATCGGGTTAACGGTCCGGCGGCTGGGCGTTTCGTGGCGATGGGCATGCTCGATATGTGGGCAGGCGGTCGCCCGAGCACAAGCAGGGCGGCGAGGCGTCGTCTCTCAGTCGCCCTGACCGGGTGCTTCCGAGAAGTACTTCTCAAACTTGCCTTCGACGCCGTCCATCTCCTTGGCGTCGGCCGGAGCGTCGCGCTTTTCGGTCAGGTTGGGCCAAGCGGCGGCGTACTTCGCGTTTATTTCCAGCCACTTGTCCAAGCCGGGCTCGGTGTCGGGCTTAATGGCCTCGGCGGGGCATTCGGGCTCGCAGACGCCGCAATCGATGCACTCGTCGGGATGGATGACGAGCATGTTCTCGCCTTCATAGAAGCAGTCGACGGGGCAGACCTCGACGCAGTCCATGTATTTGCAGCGGATGCAATTGTCCGTGACGATGTAGGTCATAGAGGCAAAAAGGTCCCGAAACGCGTGGGACTCGGCCCTAGCGGAAGGCGCTTGGGACGGTCGCGAGGGTGCTAACGCGTTTCCGCATAGCTCGCAAGTCGGCGTATTTCGCCAAGCTTGGCCGGAGAGAATTTCCTTTTCTCACGACTTGAACCTCGGTTGAGGTAGCGGTCGAGGAGTCCTTCCGTTCAGATAGCGGATGACCCAAATCGGTCGAAAACTCAGTCGTCGAGGAGGCCGTCGATCTCGCGGCGCTGCTTTTTGGTGGGACGACCGGAGCCGGGATCGCGCTGGCCGAAGAGCGGAGGCGGAGGCTCGCGTGGCAGGGGTGGGGGCGACAGGTCTTCGTAGAGGGCCTGCGCTTCGGCGGGTGGACCGCGGCGCGCGCCGGGATCGACGATCTTCCACACGAGCAGGCGCGAGTGGACCGTCATCGTCAGGACGTCGCCTGTGCCGACCTGATGGTCGGTGTGGAGCGTGCGCTCGGAGTTGACGCGAACGGCGCCGGTCTCGATCAGCTTTTGCGCGAGGGTACGCGACTTCACGGCGCGCGAGAAGAACAGCCACTTGTCGAGGCGTTGCTTCGCCAAGCGCTACTCTTGCTTGGGATTACGCAGAGCGGCGAGCGCGGCCCAGGGCGAGTCCGGATCGAGGGGCACGTTGCGCTTTTCGCGCGGCTGATGCTCTTTCCAGTTCTCGCGCGGAGCGTCGTTGCGCTTGCCACCACCGAATTTGGGTTTGCCGCCCGGTTTGCCGTCGCCGTTGTTGTCGAAGCGGCGAGGGGGCTTGCCGCCCTGTGCCTTGTCGCGATCGGGACGGCGGAACTGCTTGCGCTCGGGCTGGGCCCCTTCGGCAGGTGCGGCGCCTTCGGCAGCCGGTGCAGCGTCAGCGGGCGCCGGACGCTGATAGCGCTGGCGCTTCTCGTGGCGCGGATTGTCGGGACGACGGCCGCCTGGGAACCAGACTTCGTCGAACTCGGGCTCGGCGGTCTTTTCGGCCTCAGGTGCGGGCGCGCCGAGATCGGCAGTCGCTTCATTGACGGTGGCAGCTTCCGCGGCGGCGGGCTCGGTGTTGGTCACGCCTTCGACGGCGTCCATCGCTTCTTCGGTGATGACGGCGTCGACCTTGTCCTCGCTGACCACTTCGGTGGGCGCGGTCTCCACTGCCGGCGCTGCAACCTTCGGCGTGCGGCGCACGCGATAGCCGAGCGAGGTGAGAATGGAGGCGAAGTCTTCGCCGGCGGTGCCGAGGAGCGAGGTCATCTCCACCGTCACGCGGAAGCCGTTGGCTTCGGCGGCGCCGGGCGGCAGCTCGCCCTGATGCGTCTTGGCATCGAGGGCGATCAACGGGCGGATGATGTCGGCGAGGCGTTCGAGGATATCGACCCGCACGGCGCGCTTGCCCGCGACCTTGAAGCCAGCGACCTCGTAGAGCTTGGTCGAGACTTCAGGATCGATCTGGAACGACGTTCTGCCCGAGAGCACGGTGTGCGGGAGTTCGCTCACACCCGGCTGGCGGACGCCGCCATGCTTGAGGCCGTAAAGAATGAGCGCGAGTTCGCGCGGGGCAGGCTTCAGAGCCAGCGGCACATAGATGTGGTAGGCGCCGAACTTAATGCCGAGCTTACGGAGTTTGGCGCGCACGTCCTGATCGAGGCCCTTGACCTCTTCGGCCACGGCCTGACGTGGCAAAAGGCCGAGGTTCTCGTAGAGCCGGTAGGCGACGCCGCGCGCAGCCCCTTCAAGATCGACCGGCGCTTCGAGCTGCAGCACGGGCTCGAGCACCGTGTTGATGTGGTGCCGCAGCCAGAGATTGATGCGGTCCTGCACGCGTTCAAGATCGGGCCCGGTGAGGCTTTCATCGGCGAGGATGATGAGACGCGGTGCGAAGATGCTGTCACCCTCAGCGAGGGAGGCAATGACTTCGCCGCGCCAGCGCAACTGGCCATCGGTCGAGAGCACAAACTCTTCGTTGGGTGCGCCGGCAAGCCGATCGGCCCGCCTGGCAATCTCGGGCGCTACGACCTGTGCGGCGGCACTCGCGAGAGACTTCGCGTCGGTCTCGCCATCCGAACGGGCGAGCGTGAAGCGGAAGCCCTGGATCGACCCAATGAGGTGACCTTCGAGGCTGATCTCGCCACGGTCGTTGATTTCGGGATTGGCCATAGATCGGTCTCGCAAGTGGCGCATCAATACGCTGGTGCGCCGGTCCACAAATCGCTGAGTGAGGCGCTCGTGAAGGGCGTCGCTCAGGCGGTCTTCAATGTCACGGGTCTTTTCGCGCCAATGGGCGGGGTCTTCAAGCCAGTTTTTCCGGTTGGCGACGAAGGTCCAGGTGCGGATCTGGCGGATCCGGTTGCTGAGCGTATCGATATCGCCGGCGACGTTGTCGCAGAAACGTACCTGCTCGGCAATCCAGTCGGTCGCCACCGCGCCGTGGCGCCTCAGGTCGGTGTAGATGCGCGTAATGATCTCGCCATGCTGGGCGGGAGAGATGTCGCGATAGTCGGGCAGGCCGCAGCATTGCCACAGAAGCTCGACCGCAGCGCGTCCGATGGCGAGATCGCCGGCTTCGTTGCGTGCCAGAAATTCGAGCGCCTGCTGATCGGTCGCGATGGGAACGCGCGTCAGCGTCTTGCGGTCGGGCGAAACATCGAGGCTCGCGCGCAGGGCGTCGAGCGAAGCGAAGTCGAGATCGGTGTTGCGCCACTGGATCTGGCGGATCGGCTCGAAGTCGTGGCTCTCGAGCGCGACCACGAGGTCTTCCTCGAACGGCGCAGCGTTACCGGTGACACCAAACGTGCCGTTGTGCATGTGCCGGCCGGCGCGTCCGGCGATCTGGCCGAACTCGGCCGGCGTCAGCGGGCGCGTCTGGTGACCATCGAACTTGCGGTCATCGGCGAAAGCGACGTGGTGCACATCGAGATTGAGGCCCATGCCGATCGCATCAGTGGCGACGAGGAAATCGACATCGCCGTTCTGGTACATATCGACCTGCGCATTGCGCGTGCGGGGCGAGAGCGCGCCCATCACGACGGCGGCGCCACCACGCTCGCGTCGTATCAGTTCGGCGATGGCGTACACCTCGCGCGCCGAGAAGGCGACGATGGCCGAGCGCGTCGGCTGGCGTGAGATTTTCTTGCTTCCCGCATAGTTCAGCGTCGAGAAGCGGGGACGGTGGATGATCTCGGCCTCGGGCAGGAGCGTGCGGATCAGCGGCGCCATCGTCGCGGCACCGAGCAGCAGTGTTTCGCTGATGCCGCGCGCCTTGAGGATGCGGTCGGTGAAGACGTGGCCGCGATCGAAGTCGGTGGCGACCTGGATTTCGTCGACGGCGAGACATTCGACGGGCATGTCGAGCGGCATCGCTTCGACGGTCGCCACCCAGTAGCGCGCCTTGGGCGGTACGATGCGCTCTTCGCCGGTGACCAGGGCGACGGCGTCTTTGCCGATGCGGTCAGCCACGCGAGTATAAACCTCGCGGGCCAGCAGCCTTAGCGGCAGGCCGATCATCCCGGAGCGATGGGCCAGCATCCGCTCGATGGCGAAGAATGTCTTGCCGGTGTTGGTGGGCCCAAGAATGGCCTTGAGGGAGGAGGCGGTCGTCATCTTTGGGCCTATGTAGGGGAGCCGCGCGAGGCCGACTAGCCCGCGTGGCCGTTTTGGCAAACGGCCCGCGGGCTCATTGGTCGCGTTTCTCAACTGGAAAGGCGGGCGCCACCTTTCCTAGAAACGCTCCTCGCCCGGATCAGGAACGGCCAATGTTAACCATCAGCACAAAGTGAGAACGAACAGGGGGAGAATCGGCTGCTCGCGCCGAATGCCGGTTTGTTCACCACTGCCGGTAGTGGGTGCCGTCCGGTGATTCCAGCTAGCAAGGGAAAATGAGAGAGGCAGGGTGCCTCGAAACTGCCGTAAGCCGTTCACAGAGCTTACGAATTGGTTGATTTTGTCGGTTTCGGGCGGCGAATCGGGAAGAGGTAAATGACGGATGAATGCGGATGAGGCAAAGATTTTTTGAGTGGACATAAACGGCGGCCCGCAGTGCGGGGGTGTTGGGCGGTCGTGTTGGCAAAATAGGCGTTGACCGTGCCGGAATGGCACGGGGCGAATTTTAGGGGTTGGTTAACCATAATTGTGGCGGCGCGGCCGATTTTGCGCTGATGGCGATGATCGTGATTGTTTTTGGAACATCGGCGCTAGCGGCCAGCGCAGTCCTCGGGTCTGTGCGCTGACTTCCCAGCGAAAGCTGGGAGGTCAGCGTGGGCTGTGAGCCCAGGGATGGCCCAAGCGCCAGACGATCTCAGCGGTCGCGCTACTCCAGCGCGGTCAGCACCATCGACAAATCGCCCATCGAGGTGGTGAGCAGGACGCGGTATGGGATGGCGTAGCCGGTCTCGCCCATCGGCGCGAACCAGATGAGGATGCGGTCGTCCTGGGCCAGCGAGTTGGTGATCTCGCTGGTGGTGTAGTGGCCGGCGATCGGCTTGTACTTGATGTTGCAGAGAACGACGGGGCCCTGGTAGCCGGTGCGCTTGCTGGTCGCGACGTCGTCCTTGGCGAAGCTGAAATTGAGATCGAAGCGCTCGACGCCGGTGAAGATTTTCGCCCGGTAGTCGCAGAGGCCGCGATCGAGCTTTCCCTTGCGCACGAAGGAGGCGAGGAAGTCGTTCACGCCGCTCAACTGCTTTCGCTCGAGCGGAATGCGGTCGATGTTGTTGACGATGGGCGGGTTGATCTGGAACGCCGTCACATCCGCCTGGCTGTACTGCACGCTGATGGTGAAACTGTCGCCCCCCGAGCGCGTCAGAAGATCGAAGTCGTTGGACCGGAGGCCGTCGGAGGTGACGAGGCCGGTCGAGGTCACTTTCGCGGTGCCGCTGGCGACGAGCTGCGCCATGCCCGATACGTTGGCATCGAGCGACAGCGTGTAGGCGCTGCCGGTGTCCTCGAAGCGGAACTTCGCGTTGGCGATAATGTTGCCGCCGAGGTTGACGACGTAGGACGCGGTGGCCGTGGCCGCGGCATGCGACGCCGTCGCGCCGCCCAGTCCAAGCAGGAGGGTGGCCAAGGCGGTGAGCAGGCGGATTGAACCCAATCGAACCCTCAGGCTGGCGCCCAAGGGGCGCGAATCGCGGCAGAAGGCCAAATTGCCTGCGCCTCATGGCGGTGGCAAGGCAGAGCGCTTCACAGCTTCCGGCACGTTGCCAGCGGGGTCGCGGGTGCATAGGTAGGGGCCATGGCCACGACCACCACAGCACTGATCGAGCAAGCCTGGCGGCATATGCAGCAGGACCAGCCGGAGCAGGCTCTGGTGCTGGCCGAAAGGGTGCTGGCCGCCGAGCCGCAGAACGTGTCGGCGATCGCGTGCCGGGCGATGGCGCAATGGGGTGTGCTCGGCGAGAATGCGCAATCGCTGGCGGATATGCGGCGGGCCGTTGAGTTGGCGCCCGATGTTTCCGCGTTGCGGCACAATTTCGGGAAGGTGCTCACCGAGGCGGGGCGGGTCGACGAGGCGGCGGCGCACTTTCGCGCGGCGTTAGCGCTCAATCCGCGCGACGCGCTGGCGTTCTGGGGCCTGACGCAGAACAGCCGGATGCGCGACGCGGATTTGGTCGGCGCGATGGAAGCGCTGCACGGTGACGCGACTGTCGCGGGGCTGGAGCGGGAGTTCCTTGCCTATGGGCTGGCCAAGGCGTTCGACGATCTCGGCGAGCCGGAGAAGGCGATGGCGTATGCGACAGAGGGCAACCGGCTGATCGGGCGGCCGTGGAATCCCGCAGGTGGCGATGCGAGGCTGGCGGAGCTGCGGCAGCTGGCGGACGCCGATGCGTTCCGCTCGTACAAAAAGAGCGGGCATCCGACGCGGGCGCCGCTGTTTATCGTGGGCATGCCGCGATCGGGGACGACACTGATCGAGACGATCCTGGCACGGCATAAGGACGTGCTGGCGCTGGGCGAGTCCCGGCAGATCGCGCTGGCGCATGACGCGGCGGATCGGTTTCGCGTGGCTGGGCAGATCGATGTGAGCGCGCGGCTCGGCCGGGACTGGCTGAAGGCGCGAGCGGAAATCCTGGTGCGCGACTGGACGAAACGGCGGTCGGGCTTTGCCGTCGTGACCGACAAGATGCCGGACAATGCGTTTGCGCTCGGGCTGATCTGGCAGCTGTTCCCGCGTGCTCGCGTGATCTATGCGCGGCGGCATCCGCTGGACGTGGGTGTGTCGAACTACATGATCAGGTTCGCGAACGGACATGGGTTCACCACGCGGCTCGACTGGATCGGCGTTCGGTCGCGGCATCTCGCGGAAACGATGGATGTGTGGAAGCGGGCGCTGGATCTGCCCATTCTCGATGTGCATTACGAGCGGCTGGTGGCGGAGCCGGAGGCGGAGATTCGGCGGATGGTCGACTTTGCGGGACTCGACTGGACCGACGATTTCCTGACGCCGGAGCAGGCGACGCGGAGTGTGGGGACTGCGAGCCAGTGGCAGGTGCGGCAGCCGATCTACACCTCGTCGGTGGCGCGGTGGAAGCGGTACGAGCCGTGGCTCGGGCCGATGATCGAGGCGATGGGCGGGCAGGCGTGGATCGACGCGCAAACCGCCGAAATCGGCGGCTGAGCGGGCAAACTTGACGCCAATGGCCGGTTTCTCTATGGAGGCGCCGTAAATCAAGAACAGACCACCACCCGTTGCCGGGGACGTCTCCGGCCCAGGGACACATAGAAAGCAGTACAATGGCACGCCGTTGCGAGCTGACCGGCAAAGGGCCGATGGTCGGCAATAATGTGAGCCACGCGGTCAACCGGACCCGCCGTCGCTTCCTCCCCAATCTCCTCAATGTGTCGCTGATCTCGGATGCGCTTGGCCGCACGGTGAAGCTGCGCATTTCGGCGAACGCGCTGCGTTCGGTTGAGCACCGCGGGGGCCTCGATGCCTTCCTGCTCAAGGCCAATGACGACGAACTGTCGGTCAATGCGCTGGCGCTCAAGAAGGAAGTGAAGGCCGCGCTGTCGACCGCCGCCTGATCCGTTCGATCACGATACGAGCTCGGAGCCCGCGGTCCTCGCGGGCTTTGTTTTTTGTGGTATGTCCTAACCTCGCGCCGGTCTGATGCCGGAGTGCGAGATAAGAAAGGTGCGATATGTTCGCTCGCTTCATTGTGGCCGTGCTGGCCATGGTGGTGGTTGTCACCGCCTCCAACATTCTCGTGCAGTATCCGGTTCAGTTTGATCTGGGGTCGATCCACCTCGGTGACATCCTCACCTGGGGTGCGTTCACCTACCCGTTCGCGTTCCTCGTGTCCGATCTGACCAATCGGCATGATGGGCCGGCGCAGGCGCGCTATGTGGTGCTGGTCGGGTTCCTCGTCGGTCTTGCGCTGAGCTTCTGGCTGTCGACGCCACGGATCGCGATCGCGTCGGGCAGTGCGTTCCTCATCGGACAGATGCTCGATATCGCGGTGTTCCAGCGCCTGCGCAATCGCTACTGGCTGGTGCCGCCGCTCAGCGCGTCGCTGTTCGGATCGCTGCTCGATACGGCGATTTTCTTCACGCTCGCTTTCGCACCGGCGCTGGCGTTCATCGATGGCTGGTTCGGCATGGCGGATGGTTCGCTCGGCTTCGAGGCGCCGTGGCTCGGGATCGGTGGCGAGGTTCCGCTGTGGGTGTCGCTGGCGAGTGGCGACTTCGCGGTGAAGTTCCTTGCGGCGCTGCTGTTGCTCGCGCCCTATCGCGTGCTGATGGGGCGGATCATGCCGTTTACGGCGCAGCCGGCAACGTGAACTCGAGGAGCAGGTTGCGCTCCCAGTCGTTGAAGTTGTCGTCCGAGATCAGCGTGATGCGGGTCTCGCCGTCCGGTCCCGGATGCACGGCGAGACCTTCCATGTTGTCGAGCGAGCCGCCGACGCCTTCGAACAGCACTTCGCCGACCATCTGGGCGTTGGGCTTCACGTCGACCGCTTTCACGCGCATCAGTTTTGCCGCGAAGCTGATCAACGATACGCCGCGCTCGAGCACCAACAAATCGCCGTTGGGCAGGAAGGCGCAGTCGGTCGGATTGGTCCCGGCGCCGGACATGTAAGTCAGCGGGCCACGGTCGTTCTTGCCCAAGAGGTATGCGGAGTGCGCGCCGTCGCCGGCAATGACGCCCTCGGTCAGCAGTAGCGTCGAGCCGGCCACGGGCGATGCAGGCGGCGCGATGCAGACGGCTTCGAGGGACTCGTTGGTGCGTTCGTCCGAGAGCCATTCGGGGATGCTGACTTCGCGCGCCGCTCCACCTGGAACGCCGTTCTGCAACAGGAAGTCGGCAACACGCGTGAGGTTCTCGAAGCCAACACGAACGGCGTAGGGCGCGCCGTCGCGCTCCACCACCGCAAGGGCTTCCGCGTCACGCGCAACGGCACGCGGCAGGTCGGCGCCCTTCGAATTCTGGATCGCAGTGATCGTGACGCCCACAAGCGAGAGCGGCCGGTTGGCTTCGTCGTAGATCAACTGGCCGGCGACGAAGTAGCCGCTGTCGGACACCATCGCCAGGTGATTGTCGGGCCCCGTGAAACCGATGCCGGAGAGACCTCCGAAATTGTCGTGGACCGACGAGAGCTGCAGGCCACCCAGATAGGTGAGGCCCTGGACGCGCTCGCCTGCCGCCGCGCCCTGGAAGGTCGGCAGTTGCACGGCGGTGATGGTGACGTCTTCAGCGAAGGCCGACGTCGCGAGCAGGGCGACCGCAACGCCCAGCAGCGGTTTCATGCGAAGCGGGACCTGCGATAGTCCGCAGGCGAATCTTCATCGAACAGGGCCGCGAGCTCATCGGTGAGTGCACCCGCCAGCTCCTCGGCATCGAGCAGCGTCACCGCGCGGCGATAGTAGCGCGTGACGTCGTGGCCGATGCCAACAGCGACAAGCTGGATCGGCGAGCGCAGTTCTATGTCTTCGATCACCTGACGCAAATGCGCCTCGAGATAGTTGCCGGCGTTGACGCTCTGCGTGGAGTCGTCCACCGGGGCGCCATCGGAGATGACCATCAGGATGCGGCGATTTTCGGACCGCGCCATCAGACGCTTGCGCGCCCATTCGAGCGCCTCGCCGTCGATGTTTTCCTTGAGCAGGCCTTCGCGCATCATCAGGCCAAGATTGCGCCGGGCGTGACGCCAGGGCTCGTCGGCCGCCTTGTAGATGATGTGGCGGATATCGTTGACGCGGCCGGGATTTGCAGGACGTCCCGCTTCCAGCCAGGCCTCGCGACTCTTGCCGCCCTTCCAGGCGCGGGTAGTGAAGCCGAGGATTTCGACCTTCACGCCACAGCGTTCGAGCGTGCGCGCGAGAATATCGCCGCAGATCGCCGCGATGGTGATCGGGCGGCCGCGCATCGAGCCGGAATTGTCGATCAGCAGCGTCACGACGGTGTCGCGGAAGTCGGTGTCGCGCTCGACCTTGAACGAGAGCGCCTGCAGCGGGTCGATCACCACACGGGTCAAGCGTGCGGTGTCGAGCAGGCCCTCTTCGAGGTCGAAGTCCCACGAGCGGTTCTGCTGCGCCATGAGCCGGCGCTGCAGCTTGTTGGCGAGCCGCGCCACGGCGCCTGCGAGGTTCTCGAGCTGCTTGTCGAGGAGCGCACGAAGCTGGTCGAGCTCTTCGGGCGGGCAGAGTTCCGACGCCTTGACGATCTCGTCGAACTTCTGGGTGAAGATCTTGTAGTTGAACTGGTTGGAGAACTCTTTGGCGTTGTGGCCGGGCGGCGGCAACGGCGCTTCGTCGCCCGCCTCGCCGGGGGCGTCGTCATCGGTCTCCTGAAAGTCCTGCTCGGAACCTTCGGTCTCGCCGGTCTCGTCGCTTTCGCCGGGCGTCTGGTCTTCCTGCGCGTCGGCGTCTTCGCTCTCGCCTTCGCCCTGCTCGGGAGTCTTCTCGTCGTCCTGGCCGCGTTCGGGCTCCCGGTCGTCGCCCGTCTCCTCGTCATCGCCGTCGGAATCGTCGAGCTCGCCCTCTGGCACGAGGTTGAGATCGCGCAGCAGATGCCGTGCGGCGCGCGCGAACAACTCCTGATTTTCGTACTGGCTGAGCAGCGAAGTCAGCGAGAGACCGGCCTTCTGCTCGATCTCTTTCTTCCAGAGGTCGACCAGCGCGTGGCCCGATGGCGGGATGGTCACGCCGGCGAGCTTTTCGCGGATGATGAGGCCGAGCGCCTCGGCGAGTGGAGCGTCGTCCTTGTTGCTGACTTCGGCCAAGTTCGAACGGAACAGCCGGTCGTCGAGCATCTCATGGATGTTACCGGTCATCCCCGGCATGCGGATGCAGCCCAAGGCCTCGACGCGGGCCTGCTCGAGCGCATCGAAGGCAGCGCGCGCTTCGGGCTCGGCCGGCGAGCGCTTGCGGTGGATGTCGGGGTCGTGGCTCGCAAGGCGCATCGCCATTGCGTCGCCCTGGCCACGCGCGATCGCGATGTCGCGGCGCGTGGGGAGGCGCGGCAGGTTCGCGAGGCGCGCCTTGTCGGAGGTCAGCAGCGGCCGGTCGGCCGAGAAGCTGACCTCGAGATCGGGCTTGCCGGCAACGGCGCGAACAGCCGCGCCCATGGCGGTCTTGAAGACCGCCGTGGTGTCGGGCTTGTTCGGCTTGCGCGGTGCAGTGGCCATGGAGTTAGGCGGTCACCGCCAGGTTCGCGGCGCTCTCCGGGAGATCTTCGCCGAACACGCGCTGGTAGAACTCGGCCACCACGGGGCGTTCGAGTTCGTCGCACTTGTTGAGGAAGGTCAGGCGGAACGCAAAGCCGATGTCACCGAAGATCGCGGCGTTCTCGGCCCAGGTGATGACGGTACGCGGGCTCATCACGGTCGAGAGGTCGCCATTGATGAAGGCCGAGCGCGTGAGGTCGGCGAGACGCACCATGTTGGAGACGGTCTTTTTGCCCTTCTCGTTCTGGTAGGCCTTGGCCTTGGCGAGGACGATGCCCGCTTCCTTGTCGTGCGGCAGGTAGTTGAGCGTGGTGACGATCGACCAGCGGTCCATCTGGCCCTGATTGATCTGCTGCGTGCCGTGGTAGAGGCCTGAGGTGTCGCCGAGACCGATGGTGTTGGTCGTGGCGAACAGGCGGAACGCCGGGTGTGGGGTGATAACGCGGTTCTGGTCGAGCAGCGTCAAGCGACCCGAGGCTTCGAGCACGCGCTGGATCACGAACATCACGTCCGGGCGGCCGGCGTCGTACTCGTCGAAGACGAGCGCGATATTGTTCTGCACGGCCCATGGCAGGATGCCGTCACGGAATTCCGTGATCTGCTTGCCGTCCTTGAGCACGATCGCGTCCTTGCCGACGAGATCGATACGCGAGACGTGCGCGTCGAGGTTGACGCGGACGAGCGGCCAGTTGAGGCGCGCCGCGACCTGCTCGATGTGGGTCGATTTGCCAGTGCCGTGATAGCCCTGCACCATCACGCGGCGGTTGAACTGGAAGCCGGCGAGAATGGCGAGCGTGGTGTTGCGATCGAACAGGTAATCCGGGTCGGCCGGCGGGGTGTGCGGATCAGCCTCCGCATATCCCTTCACCATCATGTCGCTGTCGATGCCGAACGTCTCGCGGACGGAAAAATCCTTGTTCGGCAGGTTCGTGTAATCGGCCATTTTCTGGGACTCTAGGGGAGTTTAGGGCAGCCTCGGCTGCCCTCGAGGGTAGGGGCTCTATAGCAGCATCATTTCCGGGAGGGTAGGGGCGGTTTGGACGCGGTGTCAGCGCCGCGTCGCCATCCAGATCGTGTGGCGGGCGCCCTTGCCGCCGCGTCGCTCGCGGACGTGCAATTCCTCGACGCGGAAACCGGATTCGCCCAGGCGTTTGGTGAACTTTGCGTCCGGGTGGGCGGACCAGACGGCGAGCACGCCGCCCGGTTTAAGCGAGGCGCGCGATACCGACAGGCCGGCAAGACTGTAGAGCCGGTCGTTGCCGTCGCGGCTGAGGCCCTCGGGGCCGTTGTCGACATCGAGCAGGATGGCGTCGTAGGTCGCCTTGCGGCTCGCAATCAACTTGCCGACGTCGGCGACGTCGATGGTGACGCGCGGATCGTCGAGGCAGCCGGCGAAGATGTGCGCCAGCGGTCCGCGCGCCCAGGCGACGATCTCGGGCACGATCTCGGCGACGGTGATCTGCACATCATCGGGCATGGCGGCCAGCGCCGCACGAAGGGTGAAGCCCATGCCGAGGCCACCGATCAGCACGTGTGGTTTCGCGCGGCCGGCGATGCGTTGCCAGCTGAGCGTGGCGAGGTCTTCCTCCGACCCGCTCATGCGGCTGTTCATCAGCGGGTTGGTGCCCGCCATGATGACGAACTCGTCGCCGCGCTGCATCAGCCGCAGCGGCGCGCCCTCGCCGGGGACCGTCGCGGTGCCGAGCAATGTCCATGGGCGCATGGCGCGCGCTCCGGAACGTCAGGCGTTCACGAAGCCCTTCTGCTTGAGGTGGGTGTAGGCGGCGATGATCGAGCGCAGGCGCTCTTCCGAGGTCTTGTCGCCGCCGTTCGCGTCGGGATGGTGGATCTTCACCAGGGCCTTGTAGGCGCGCTTGATCTCGTCCGACTTGGCCCCTGTCTTGAAGCCCAACGTCTCGAAGGCGCGGCGATCGGGCTCACCCAGCTTGATCTCGCGCTCGGTCTGCGGCCGCGTATTGGCGTTGTGGCGGCGGAAGCGGGCCCAGATGTGGAGCGGATCGGCGAAGCGCTTGCCCTGCGTGTTGGGGTCGCGCTTGGGCATGCGGGGGCCGCTGTTGACGCCCGGCTTGCTGCCGAGGCCCCAGCTGGGCCGACCGTCGGTCTGCGACGTGGTGTAGAGATGCGCCTCGCGCTCCTTCTCCGTCATGTCGGCGAAGAAGTTGAAGGCTGTGTTGTAGTGGCGGACATGCTCGAGGCAGAAATGGTGGTACTGGCCCTCGAAGCGATGGCCCTTGGGTGCCTTGTAGATGCCGGGCTGATCGCAGCCTTCCCAGGCGCAATCGGGGACCTCGGATTGCGGCTCCGGCGCGTGCGTGCGCGGCTGGATGCGGATCCGGTCGAAGAGCTTGGAATCGATAGTCATCAGTCCTAGTTACTGTGAAACTTCAACGATGCCCGAAGGGGTAACCCTTATGCCTGTTCGTGACGCGATTGTTCAAAAACTTTCGGCGAAATTCGCCCCGACCCATCTTGAAGTGATCGATGAGTCATCACGACATCAAGGGCACGCTGGGTCTCGTCCCGGTGGAGAGACGCACTTCCGCGTCCGCATCGCGTCGCCGCTGCTGACGGGCACCCGAGTCACCCAACATCGTGCCATCATGGAAACGCTCGACGCCGAGTTCAAAGGCGGAGTCCACGCCCTCGCCATCGAGGTCGTTCCGACAGGTTCTCCACAGGGCTGAGCGGGTTTTTCCTCCGGGAGTTCCCGAAGGCTCGCGCAAGGGACTCACCTTTGCGGCCTTTAGATGGCCGGTGCCTATGTTGTGACGGCCGCTCGCGAATTTGTCGGTCGATGTGACAACCTTACCATTGTGTGGCGGAACTCCGGCCACCTATGGGCGCACCGCCTCACTGCGAGCCAAATGTCGCCCCCCTCGCTGCCTAGCACTTTTCGTGCAGACAGCTTTCAGGAGGGCGCAATGAAGATGTCTTTGCAGCGGGCGATATTGCTCGTCATGTGTTGTGCGGGACTGCCGCACGTCACTCAGGCTGCCGATAGTACACTGGTCCTTGTCATGGGCGGCGAAGCCTATGACGGACCGCCGAAATTCGCGGTCGATTTCGCCGGCACGGTCCTTGGGGAAGGCACCGTGGCCGCAGCGATCGACACCGCAGAGGCTGGCCGGTTCGCCGACCAGGCGGACAAGACACCGTTCATCCAGAGCTTCACTTTCGCGGTGCCGGAGACAGCGTTCCGGCCTGATGGCGACGTCACTATCAGGTTCCTCAACGAGGCTTATGGCGGCGACGGCTCCGAGCGCGACCGCAATCTGTTCCTCGCCTCGGTGACGCTCAACGGACGGGCGATCACGGCGTCGGGGCTGTCGACGCGCGAAGGTACGCGGCCGGTGGCCAACCAGATGCTGGGCGAGTTCCTGGTGATCCCCGATGGGACCAAGAACGCCGTTTCAGTTGCACCCGAAGGCGGCTGGCCGTTGCCGGCCCAGAGTGTGGCACAGCCGGTGGTGCGCGACGCGACTGTCGCCACCGATGCCAAGCCTGCGGCCGCGTCCGTGCGCGTGGCCGATGTCGAGCCGGTCGAAACGGCGATGCTCGATCCCGATCCGGAAGCGACAGCGGGCCCCGCCTGCGATCTCGACGAGAAGTACAATGTCATCGGCTTCAACGCGAACTCCAACGAGCTGACGCCAAGGCTGGTCGAGCGGCTCAACCAGGTGGCCGAGGATATCGGGGAGCGGCAGTGCAACGTCACGGTCACCGGCTATTCGAGCAAGCAGGGCTCGATTGCGGCCAATGCGCTGTTTGCGATCGAGCGGGCGCAGAACTCGCTGACCTATCTCAGGCAGAAGGGCGTCAGATTCATCAAGGCCAGCGCGACAGGCGTTGGCGCGACCGATGAGTTCGGGCCGGATTTCGCTTCCAACCGCCGGGTCGTGATCACCGTCACGCCCTAGCCGTCCTCCGACACGCCATTCCCTCCCCCTCGCCAGGGAGGGAACGGACGGGCCGTCTGGCCCGCCCTCCGGCGTCGCTTCATTCCCCGCAAAGGATGAGGCCCAGTGGTCTGTAGTTTGTCGATCTGGATCCCGGTTGGAGGCAATTACCGCATGGTGCGGCGCCGGGGTGACGCCGGTCCGGGGCCCGTGGTTCGATTGAGCCGCGGGCCTCGCCCTTTTTAGCGCATCTCGTCGAGGTAGTCGCGTACGGCCGATGGGTCGACGTTTTTTTCGATGAAGCTTTTGCCGATGCCGCGGGTGAGGATGAAGGTGAGGGCGCCGCGGACGACTTTCTTGTCCTGGGCGATGGCGTCCATCAGGACGTCGGTGGGGGGGAGTTCGCCGGGGATGTCGCTGAGCGTCGTGGGCAGGCCCGAGCGTTTGAGATGGGCTTCGACGCGGCCCTTGTCCTGGCTCGGCGCGAGGCCGAGTTTGGCGGAGAAGCCGTGTGCCAGTACCATGCCGATGCTGACTCCCTCGCCGTGCAGCAGGCGGTCCGAGTAACCGGTGGCTTTCTCTAGAGCATGGCCGAAGGTGTGGCCGAGATTGAGCAAAGCGCGCACACCGGTCTCGTGTTCGTCGGCGATGACGAAGCGCGTCTTGGCTTCGCAGGCGCGGGCGATGGCTTCGGCGCGAGCCGGGCCGCCGGCGAAGATTTCAGGCTGGTTTTCTTCGAGCCAGAAGAAGAAGCTCTCGTCGTCGATGAGACCGTACTTCACGACCTCCGCATAGCCGGCGGCGAATTCGCGCGGCGGCAGTGTGTTGAGTGTCGCGAGATCGGCCAGCACAAGCTTTGGCTGATGGAACGCGCCGATGAGGTTCTTGCCGTGCGGCGAGTTGATGCCGGTCTTGCCGCCGACCGAGGAATCGACCTGCGAGAGCAGCGTCGTCGGGATCTGCACGAAGTCCATGCCGCGACGCGTGATGGCTGAGGCAAAACCCGCGAGGTCACCGATCACGCCGCCGCCCAGCGCGAGGACGATGTCGCCGCGTTCGAGCCGCGCTTCGAGCAGGCCTTCGACGACGTCGTTGAGGCGGGCGATCGACTTGGTCGACTCGCCATTGGGCACGACGACTGCCGCGTGCTTTGCGTTCGCTTTGTCGAGCGCGCGGGTGAGGCGTGGCAGCTGGGCCTTGGCCACTTCGCTATCGGTGACGATGCCGAAGCGGCGGCCGGGGAACATCGCGGTCAGGCGCTCGCCCGCGCCCTCGAGCAGATCGTCGCCAATGAGGATGTCGTAGGCGCGATCGCCGAGCGGGACGTGGACGCGGGTCGGCTCAGTCATGCTTACCTCTCAGATATGCGAGGACGGCCTCGATGACTTCGCCTGCAACCTGATCCTGCGGCACGTCGCTGCTGACGACGGTGACATCGGCTTCGGCGTAAACCGGGTAGCGCTTGTCGATGAGGTCCATCAGCGTCTGGCGCGGATTGGCGGTCTTCAGGAGTGGCCGGTTGGAGCGGCGTTGCACTCGCGCGAACAGCAGCTCGAAATCGGCCTTGATCCAAACCGACACGGCGGACTGCTTCACCAACGCGCGGGTCTCGGCATTGATGAAGGCGCCGCCGCCCGTGCCGAGCACGAGATCGTGATCCTTGAGCAGCCGCGCAATCACGCGCACTTCGCCGGCGCGGAAGTCGGTTTCGCCGTGGGTCGCGAAAATATCCTCGATGGTCATGCCGGCAGCTTTCTCCACCTCCTCGTCGCTGTCGACGAAGTGGCGGCCGAGGCGTGCCGCAAGCCTGCGGCCGACGGTGGTCTTGCCCGCGCCCATCATGCCCACGAGCACCAGCGGGCGGCCGGCCAGAAGGGCGGCCAGCTCGTCGCGGTGCGCGTCTTTCTGCGGTGCCGCAGCGGTCATTGTGGCGTGGTCCCCAGGCTCGCCGGGCGTTGAAGCGTTAGGGGAGGGTAAAGTCAATCCTGCTATCAAGCCGCCATGCCGTGCCCTTGATCGTGCCACGAAATGGCGGGACAAGGTCGGGCAACCCTCGGGGACTCGATGCCAACCCTTATCCGACTGTTCGTGGTGCTTGCCGTGCTGGGCGGTCTTGGCTTTGCCGGCATGATCGCGCTCACGGTGATGGTCGACCCGGGCGAGAAGGACATCACCATCAAGATTCCGGCGCGCGAGCTTGTGCCGGCGGCGGGCGACCCCGGTGGCGCGATCGATCTCAACGATCTGCCGGCGCCGGTGAATGTGGTCCCGCGCGCCAGCGCCGAGCCGACGCCGGCGCCTGAAGAGCCTGCTGCAGACCAGCCCTCGGGCGTTGAAACGGTTGTCGCGCCGGGCCGCGAATGAGCGGCCTCCACCTGGTCGACGCCTTCCTCGAAATGATGAGCGCCGAACGCGGCGCGGCGCGCAACACGATCGAGGCCTATCGGCGCGATTTGAGCGACTATGCCGGCTTTCTCGCGGGCAAGGGCAAGTCGCCGCAGACCGCGCAGCGCGAGGAGATCGTGGCGTATCTGAGCTTCCTCGATGCGCAGGGTCTTGCCGCATCGTCGGCGGCGCGGCGGCTTTCGGCGCTCCGACAGTTCCACAAATTTCTGTGCGCCGACCAAATCCGTGGCGACGATCCGACGCGCATTGTCGCGAGCCCGCGCGCGCGTCGGCCGCTGCCGAACGTGCTGTCGGTGGCTGAAGTCGACAAGCTGCTGAGCACTGCAGAGGCCGAGGCCAATGCCGATGTGTCGCCGCAGAAGAAAGAGACGGCGCTGCGTCTCTATGTGCTGCTGGAACTGCTCTATGCGACGGGCATGCGCGTGTCGGAACTGGTGAGTTTGCGTACCGACGCGGTGATGCGCGATGCGAGTTTTCTTACTGTCGTCGGCAAGGGCAACAAGGAACGGATTGTTCCGCTCAACGATGGCGCCAGGGATGCCGTACGTGCGTGGGCCAAGCCTCTTGAGCGAGGTTGGCTCTTCCCGGCAAGCGGCGAAGATGGGCATCTCAGCCGGCAGGTGTTTGCGCGTGACCTGAAGTTACTCGCGGGTAGGGCGGGGATTGCGAGCACGCGTGTCGCGCCGCACGTGTTGCGGCATGCGTTTGCCAGTCATCTGCTGCAGGGTGGTGCCGATTTGCGCGTCGTGCAGACGCTGCTGGGGCATGCGGATATTTCGACCACGCAAATCTACACGCATGTACTGGACGAGAAGCTGCGGACGCTGGTCGAGACGCATCATCCGCTGGCGGATAAGTAGCGCGGAAAGCTCCCCACCCACCGGCTTCGCCGGTCCCCGCTCCCCGAAGGGAAGGGTGAGCTCCACTCCTGGTCTTCTATCGACGCCACACCTCGAGCCGCACGCCGGGATCGAGCGTCTCGCGTTCGCGCACGCGCAGTCCGGATTGGGCGAGGACCTCGTCGGGCCAGCCGGTGGAGAAGCAGGGGATGCCGTCGGGGATCAGGGCGCTGTCGATGGTCACCAGGTCGAACCGGGTGAAGCGTTTGAGGAAATAGTCGAAGACCTGTTGGCCGCCGGTGATCGCGGCGGGGCCGTCGAGCTTCAGTTCCGTCGTGACATCGCGAAAATCCATGCCGGCCGGATTCCAGAGAGTGACGAGGTCGTCGATACGTTCGAGCGTAGCAATGCGACTGGTTGCGACAAGGCGGCGACGGCCGGGATTGGGATGGGCCTCGTGTCCGAGCCGGCCGAGCACAACGATCGATGCACGATCGAGCGCGACCTGGAACCGCGCCCAATCCTTGTCGTTGCGCAGGATCTGGGGCATCTGCCGATGACGATCCGCGATCCTCCCGTCTGCGCTCACCACGGCGTGTCCGACGATCTCGATGCTCATGGGTTGACAGCAGTCCCAACTGTGTTAGATATGTAGCACACTAACTCGGGTAGTCAGCCGGGTTTCAGTGCGTAAGATTTAGCGGAGTGTTGTTCTGGCAATTGCCACAAAGGCTTCGTTAGTACCCGCCATTATCGCCTCGAAACCACGATCAGAGGGAATCATCGTGCTCAACATCTCCAGGGCGGCACTTGTCGCCGCGACTCTCGGTCTCGCCGCTCCCGTTATGCCCGTCTTCGCACAGGTAGCGCCCGCGCAGCCGACACAGCCGGTGCCGTTTGCTTTCGAGATCAAAGTTCCCAGCGTCGTCGCCGTCGACTCCTCGATGTCTGAAGACCAGATCAAGGACATCTTCACCAGCAATTTCCTGACGCATGCCGATCAGCTCGCCAACCTCAACGCGACGAGCATCACGATCCCCGAGCTGACGCTGAACTTCTCGGTGGAAGGCACCACCTCGATCGTCACGTACAATGACATTGTGCTCAACAATGTCGTCAACGGCCGGGCGGAGACGCTCACCATCGCCGGCGGCGAAACGGTGTCGATGGGCGACAAGACGATCAGCAAATCGCTGAAGGCCGAGGGCTTTGATCTTCGCCGCCTGCTCGAGTTCACCGGCATCGTGAAGGGCGATCCGTCCGCGGCGCTGGCACCGATCTATTCGTCCTTCACCACCGAGGGCAGCACGCAGGGCAGCGAGGCCTATAGCTGCGACTTCGGCGGCAGCGGCAGCAGCGCGTTCGAAGCGCGGCCCGTCGCCGTGACGCTTGCCGAAGTGCTTGCCGTCATCGAAAAGAACAAGGCGTTGGCCGAGCCGCCGCCGGAAGCGTTCAACACGATCGTGGCCTATGGCGTCGATCTGTTCCGCGCGTTTCGCGGCGGCGCCGGCCAGGTGGGCGCAGTGGACTGCAACGTACCCGCCGAGCCGCCGGTCAGCATCAAGATTGCTGGCGCCACGACTGGCGATTTCGAGTCGGGCGTCTATCCCGAGATGAAGATCGGCGCGATCTCCGTCGATGCGGGTGAGATGGGCAAGGGCTCGCTGGGCGAGTTCGTGCTCAAGCATATCGACCTCAACCCGACGCTGACTGCGCTCGAGGGCGCCGCCGGCCAGCTCAGCGAAGAGTGGTTCGACAAGAACTGGCGTCTGCTGATCCCGTCGGCGGAAGGCCTGTCGCTGTCGAACTTTGCGATCGACGCGATCAACCCCGACAATCCGAGCGGCGATCGTATTCAGGCCAAGGTGGCCAATTTCGACATCAGCCTCGGCCAGTACGTCGTCGGCATTCCGACCGATTTGTCGGTGTCGGCGGCCGGCGTCGAGGTGCCGCTACCGCAGACGTCGACCGATCCGCAGATCACGACGCTGCTCGCCGCCGGCCTCACCGGCGTCAATATGGGCTTTGACCTCGCGGCCAAGTGGGACGAGGCGGCCAAGCAGATCAACCTCAGCAAGCTCGCGCTCTCGGCGGTGGATCTGGGCACGATGTCGATCAGCGCCAACGTCGCCAACGCGACCAAGGAACTGTTCGACGTCGACCCGAACGTCGCAATGGCCTCGGGCTTTGCGCTGACGGTCAAGGACGTGACGATCAATGTCAGCGATGACGGCCTCGGCAAGATCATCTGGCCGCTCGCAGCGGCCGAGCAGGGCAAGACCGACGTCGAAGCGTTCCGCGGCGAGATGGCCCAGTTTGCAGAAGGCTTCGCCATCCAGCTGATCGGACGCACGGAAGCCGCGCGTCAGCTCGGCGTTGCGATCGGCGACTTCATCACCGGCGGCAAGGGCGAGTTGACCATCAACATCAAGTCGAAGGACCCGGCCGGCATTCCGATGGCGATGTTCATTGCCGCGCAGAACGACCCGTCGATCCTCGCGGGACAGGTCGACATCACCGGCATGGCGAACTGACCCGGCATTCTTGACTTGGGCGGAGCCGACCGCCACTTTCCAGCCACGATGCGCGACGACACCGCCGCGCATCACCACAATAGTAGGTAGGGATGCAGTCTTATCTCGATTTCGAAAAGCCGGTCGCCGATCTCGAAGGCAAGATCGCCGAACTCAAATCCCTGTCCGGCGACGCTCGCGCCGTTAATGTCGACGACGAAATCAGCGGGCTGACCGCGCGCGCCGACCAGGCCCTCGCAGATATCTACCGCCGGCTCACGCCCTGGCAGAAGACGCAGGTGGCGCGGCATCCGCAGCGCCCGCATTTCTCCGACTACATCCGCTCGCTGATCACCGAGTGGCAGCCGCTTGCGGGCGACCGCAAATACGCCGAGGACGCCGCAATCCAGGCCGGCTTCGGGCGGTTCAACGGAACGCCCGTCGCGGTCATCGGCCAGGAGAAGGGCAACACGACCGAGACCCGCCTCAAGCACAATTTCGGCATGGCGCGCCCGGAGGGGTATCGCAAGGCCGTCCGTGTGATGGACATGGCCGACCGCTTCAACGTGCCGGTCATCTCCTTTGTCGACACGGCCGGCGCCTATCCCGGCATCGGTGCCGAGGAGCGCGGGCAGGCGGAAGCTATCGCGCGCTCGACGGAGAAGTGCCTCGAGATCGGTGTGCCCAACCTCGCGATTATCATCGGCGAGGGCGGCTCGGGCGGGGCCATCGCGATTGCGACCGCCAACCGCGTGCTGATGCTCGAAAACGCCATCTATGCGGTGGCGTCGCCTGAAGCCTCCGCCTCGATCCTCTGGAAGGATGCGGCGCGCGCCATGGATGCCGCCAACAACATGAAGATCACAGCGCAGGACCTGCTTACGTTCGGCGTCATCGATGGCACCATCCCCGAGCCGGCAGGAGGCGCGCATCGCCACCCGGAGCTGATCATGGCGTCGACGGCGGACGCCATTTCGGCGTTCCTCCGCGACTATCCCGGCAGCAAGTCGCGGCTGCAGATCCGCGAAGAGCGGCGCGAAAAGTTCATGGCGATCGGGTCGGCGCTGAACTGATCTTTTGCGCAACATGTTGCGCAATGCCAGTTGACATACCGAGAGACAGTGCGCAAATATCTGCGCACGATGAGGCGCCATAAATCACGAGACCAACACGGCCAAAGTGATTGCTCGCCTCGAGAAGGAAGGTTGGGCGAACGTCGGCGGCACCAAGCATGACAAGTTTCGCAAAGCAGGCCGTCCGGCGATCATGGTCCCTCGCCATCGCGTTCTGACGCCGGGCGTCGCCGCCTCGATCGCCAAGGCAGCCGGTTGGACCAAATAGCGAGTCAGGATGACCAGGTATCTAGCGATTATCGATGAGGCCGATGGTGCGTTCGGAGTGATCTTTCCAGACGCACCTGGCTGCACGGCTATGGGTGAGACGCAGGAAGAGGCGATCGACAACGCGACGGAAGCTCTTTCCGAATGGGCGGCCGACGAGATTGCTGATGGCCGTGAACTGCCTAAGGCGCGGAGCTATCTGCAGATCCTCAAGTCGAAAGAGTTTCCCGAGATGGGGAATGGCGCGATGGTCGCGAGCATTCCGCTGCTGCGCGAAACCGGCAAGCTGGCGCGCGCCAATATCTCGCTCGATGCTGGATTGCTTGCCGATATCGATGAGGCATCGGCGCGTAGAGGGGTGACGCGGTCCGCGTTCCTCGCGGCCGCTGCCCGCGAGTTGATCAAGGGCGGTGCTTGAGGCCCATAGCCACATTCCCAACACCTTCACATTGTCGTGGTGTTGCGCCGCGGTGACTGCGCGGTAACCATGGGGCGTGTAGTCATGTCCCGTTCTTTCGGGGCAGATTTCGACTATATGGCCGTGACGTTTCGCAGACTGTTCGGGTTCGCGGTGGTAATCGCTGCAACCCTGGCGCTGGCCGGCTGTGGCGGCATCATGCCCAAGTCGTCGTCGCTGCGTGCGACGCAGTCGATCAAGCAAACGACCATCGACAAGATGAAGGCGATGGGCTCGTCTCCCGGTCAGGGCACGATGATGCGCATCTTCAAGGAGACCAACGAGCTCGAAATCTGGAAGCGCACCGCTTCGGGCACGTACAAGTACTTCAAGACCTACGAAATCTGCGCTTATTCTGGCACGTTCGGCCCCAAGATCAAGGAGGGCGACCGGCAGGCGCCCGAGGGCTTCTACAATATCTCTCCCGGGATGATGAACCCGAACTCGAGCTACTATCTGAGCTTCGATACAGGCTTTCCGAACAAGTTCGATCGCGCCTGGGGCCGCACCGGCTCCGACCTGATGGTGCATGGCGATTGTTCGTCGCGCGGCTGCTACTCGATGACCGACGAGGCGATCGCCGAAATCTACGCGATCGTGCGCGAGAGCTTTGCAGGCGGCAATCCGACGGTGCAGCTGCAGATTTTCCCGTTCCGCATGACGCCGCAGAAGATGGCGGCCTACTCGACCAACCCCAACATCGGCTTCTGGCAGAACATCAAGGAGGGCTACGACCGCTTCGAGCTCTCCAAGACGCCGCCCAACTGGGATGTGTGCGAGAAGAAGTATGTGTTCGAGATCAAGAATGCGGATGGCTCTGCGCTCGATGCTGCCGCAGCGTGTCCGCCACGCGGCAATGACCCGCTGCTGACGGCGCTGCAGGCCAAGCAGGCTGCCGACAACGAGCAATACCGCATCGAGGTCGCGGCGATCAGCGATCGCGAGGCGAAAGCGGCGGCTGCGGCTCAGGCGGATGCCAACACGCAGGCCGCTGCGAAGGCGCGCGGCGAGGCCGTCGGCGGCTTCTTCTCCGGTGTGTTCGGGGGCGGCCAGCAGCCGGCACCCGACACCCAAACCGCCGCAACGCCGGCCACCGGTCCCAAGACGGCGCCGAAGCCGTGGCCCCCGCGACCTTTTGTTTGACACGATCGGCTGTAAACTCGCGCATCTGTCGTTAGGGGCGGGTACGGTTTGAATCGGACGTTCACGAGCTTTGTCGCAGGGCTCGCCGTTGTTGGATGTCTCGCCATCGCGGGTCTCGTCTGGCCGGTGGTGAGCAGCTATTTTGCGACCCCGCGCGGAGACAGGCACATCAGCGAACCCAAGTACGATCGTTCGGCGCTGCGCACCGATCTAGCCTCGGCCGGCTTTGCGCTCGGCAACGAGGCGTATGTGCGCATCTTCAAGCGCGAGCATCTGCTCGAAGTCTGGATGAAGAGCGACGCGGGCCGCTTCGAGCTCTTCAGGTCCTACGAAATCTGCAAGTATTCGGGCGCACTCGGGCCGAAGATCGCCGAGGGGGACCGGCAGGCGCCGGAGGGCTTCTATCGCGTGGCGCGAGCGCAGCTCAATCCGAACTCGCGACACCACCTGGCATTCAACATCGGCTTCCCCAATGCGCTCGACAAAGAGCTTGGCCGCACCGGTTCGTTCCTGATGGTACATGGCGGCTGCACATCGATCGGCTGCTACGCGATGACCGACCAACAGGTCGATGAGATCTATGCCGTGGTCGAGGCCGCGCTCGACCATGGGCAGCGCGAAGTCGATGTGTCGATCTTTCCCTTCCGCATGACTGAAACGGCGCTCCAGGCGACATCCGGTAGCAAGTGGTCGCCATTCTGGCGCAACCTCAAGGAAGGGTTCGATCTGTTCGAGCGCGAGGGCGCGCCGCCGAAGGTTGCTGCCTGCAACGGCAGCTACGCGTTTGGCGACGCGGCGCTCGGCTCCGATTGCAAGCCAATCTCGGGCTGGGTCTGATGGACCGGCTCATCGCATTGCTGGCAGCTTTGGTCGGCCTCATCGCTCTGGGCGGCGCGCTGCTCGTCCACAACAGCGCAAACGCTGTGATGTCGCGCCAGGCCGCGGAGATCGCGGGCCTCAAGGCGGCCCTCAACGGCGCGCTGTCCGCCGCGCCGGTAGCCATCCCCGCTGGCGTCGAGAGTGCCCCCACGCCATCCGTGGCCGAGAGCGCGACGACCGAAGCGGTTGCGGCGCTCGAGCGCCGGATCGCGTCGCTGGAGCAAACATCGAACACGCAAGCGATCGAGCTTGCCGCCGCGCGCGCCGCGCTCGATGCGCGGGCCGGTCTTCCGGCTGAGCAGCCGGTCACAGCGGTGGCCGCCGTCGAACCCGCGCCCAGCGCATCGTCGAGCACACCCGCCGCTTACACCGAAGATGGTCCGACCGCGGACTGCATCCCGCTCGGCACGCGCTTTATGGCGCAGACGGGGGACAGCTTCCCCATCTGCAAGACGCGCGTCGTCATCGACGTGACCGCGGTGTCCGATGGCAGCACCATCGTCGATGGAGCTGGCCCGATCGCAGCGGGCGGCTTCGGCAATCTGCCGGTGCAGGGATGCACTGTCATGGTGTTCACCGCCGACACCAGTGGCTTTGCGGAGATGCGCGTCAGCTGCGTCTAGAGCAGCACCGGGCTTCGAGGAACTCGCAGACGGCCGGCGCGAGCGTATCCGTTCGTTGGGCTTGACTGCATGGCTGCTTGCGCAGGCTCGTGACTACCGCCCGAGTGCTCGCTGGGACGGCCAGGAGACGACGCAACGTTCACATGAAAATCAACTCAAGGGGAGGTTCTCGCGGGTGAACACTTCAATTGGCGTCAGACGAGAGGAGGCTGCATTCTTGGTATTTTTCACCGCGTCGTTGAGCATCGCCACCGCATTGTTGGCTGTCACAGAGGCATCCTGATGTACTACGGCGGTCAGCACCCCGTCCGCCAGCGCCGCCCGCGTTGCAGGCGTCAGCTCATGCTCGATCGCCACAAGCCGCCCGCCGCCGTCGCGCCCGCGAAGCACATCGATCACTGCCTCCGTGCAGCCGCCGATGTTGTATAGGCCCGACACGCCCTCGATCGCCAGCAGCTCCTTCGCCACTCTCCGCGCTTGGTCAAGATCGTCGTTACTCTCGCGCGTTTCCGTTAGAGTGATCTCCGGAAAATCCTCGCGCATCACTGCACGAAATCCCATTTCCCGTTCTTCGTGGGCGAGAAAGCGCAGGTTGCCGGCCATCACCGCCACCCGCCCCCGCCCGGCCATCATAGTCCCCATCAAGAATCCGGCGGTGCGTCCAGCGACGCGATTGTCCTGCCCTACGTAGGGCAAGCCTCCCAGCGCCGGCAGCGACGACAGCATGGTGACCAGCGGTATGCCGCGCGCAGCGATGTCCTTTACGATCTCGCGAACCCGCGGCGTATCGAACGGCACGAAGCCGATGGCGTCAGCGCTCCTGGCCGCCCGTTCGAGCGCCTCCGCCAGTTGGGCGGGGCGGAACATGTCGACGGTCTCGACGTTGGTGCTCCACTTGCCAGACGAAAAGATGTCGTTAGCGGCAAGCGTCGCTTGCAACCGCTCGTGGAATTGGTTGGTGCCGCCCGGCACAATGAAGCTCGCAAGCAGGTCCGATGCGGCGCGCGGGCGCGCCTCGCCCAACCGCAGGATTGTGTCGTGCACGTGAGCAACAGTACGCGGATGGACGTTCGTGCGCCCGTTCAGCACGCGATCCACAGTGGTGGTGCTGACGCCGGCCGCCTCGGCGATCTGGCGGATGGTGAATTCGGTATCCTTCATGACCGTCGATTCATCCCTTAACCGCTGCCGCCGTCAGGCCCTGAATGAAGTGACGCTGAAACAAAATGAAGATTGCAGCGATCGGCAGGGTGGCAATGGTGGAGGCGGCCATCGCTGCGCCCCACATGGGCTGGCGTGAGAACGGCTGGCTGTAGTTGGTCAACCCAACCGCCAGCACAGTCATGTCCCGATCCTGCGTTACGATTAACGGCCAGAGGAAGTTCCCCCAGCTCCAGATGAAGATGATGATCGCAAGGCTGGCCAGCGGCGGACGCAGTAAAGGCAGCATCAGCTCGATGAAGATGCGCAGCTCTCCCGCACCATCCACGCGACCTGCCTCGATAAGCGCATCGGGGATATCGGCGACGTACTGGCGCATCATGAACACGCCGAATGCGTTCATGATTCCCGGCACGATCAGCCCAACGTAGGAATTGGCCCAGCCGAACGCATGAACTTCAACAAAAAGCGGTACCACGAGGATCTGGAATGGGATCATCATCGTCGATATGACAAAATAGAACAGCAGCGTTCGCCCGGGAAACTCAAACTTGGCGAATCCGTATCCGGCCAGCGCGCTGAAAAAGCAGGTAAAAAGCACATTGATCACAGAAATCAGTATGCTGTTGCCTAGATAAGTCCAGATCGGTGCAATCTCAGCTGCCAGCGCATATTGCCGTAGATCGAAGAAGCTGTCGGGTAGCCACTTAATCGGGATGCGCATGATGTCAGGCTCGAGCTTGAAGCTCGATGTGACCATGAAGAACACTGGAAAGGCGAACAATGCGGCGACGACGACGCAACCGGCGACGATGAGAGGTGTTCCCAGTCGCAGCCTACTGCGCACGATCGAGTTAGTTGCGGACATTGGAGCGCCCCAGCCAGAGTTGAATGGCGGTGATGCCGAGGATTATGGCGAACAGCACCACCGAGATAGCCGCCGCGTCGCCCATGCGGAAATACTGAAAACCGTATTTCCAGACCAACAGTCCTAGGGTCAGCGTCGAATCCGCCGGGCCCCCTTTGTCCGGGCTCAGCACATATTGGACGATGAAGGCTTGGAACGCTGTGATCGTCGAGAGCGACACCACCAGCACGGCGGTGTTCCTGAGCAACGGCAACTCGATGTGAAAGAACGCCGCGAGTGGTCCGGCGCCATCAATATGCGCCGCTTCGCGCAATTCCTGCGGAATGCCGACCAGTCCGGCGAGCCAGATCATCATGAAGAACGGGATCAGTGTCCAGTTCGTGACGATGATCATCGCGTAGGGCGCGATGCCGATATCGGTAAGCCAGTTGATTTCGGTCCGTCCCACCAGGGGCCCGATGATGGAACTCAACAGGCCCTGCGGGTGGAGGAAAATCTTCCAGACGATAGCCACGACGACCAGCGGCGGCAGGACCGGCAGAAAGAAAAGCGCCTTGAGAAAATCCCGCCCTCTGAACGCCCGCCTGAACAGCAGGGCTGAACCCAGTGAGAACACCCACACGGGCACAGTGCTGCCCAGCACGAATACCAGCGTATTGGCCAGTGCCTTCAAAAACAGTCGGTCGCTCAGCAGCGCCCGGAAATTGTCGAAGCCGACATAGCGCGGCGGGCTCAATAGGTCGAATTTGGTGAGGCTGAGGTAGAAGCCGAAGGCGATAGGAAAGATGCTGAACACCGCAAAGAACAGCACCGCAGGCAAGACGAAGCCCAGGCCTGCGACCTGGCGTCGTCGCTCGATCGAATAGGATGGCATGAACGAAGCTCCTTAAGGCGGCCGGGGCAGGAGAACGGGCCCCGGCCGCCGGCGGTTACTGGCCAGAAGCCTCGGCCTTGGCCTTCTCGTCCTTGAGAATGCCATTTACCTCGTCATTGGCCGCCGCCAACACATCATCGACCGACTCGCCACCCTGCACGATCCGGTCGCGCGCTCTCGCCAGTGCGTCGCCCACCTGGTTGAACCCGGCGATGCGCGGCGAAAAGCTACCCTTGGTGAGTTCGTCGAGGATGATCGGCATATAGGCCTTTGCCTTGAACTCGGGCGACTGCAGCACTTCAGGCGTTGGCGTGAACAGCCCGGCCACCGTGAACAATTCAAGCGAGTGGGAGGCATAGAACGCTGCGAACTTCCAGCCGGCCGCCTGTGTCTCAGCATCCGAGCGCGCATTGACCATCAGGTAGAACGCATAATTGTCGTTGCCATTGTCGTGCTTGGCATCGGCCCAGCGCGGTGCGGGGTGGATCGACCACTTGATATGTGCGTCGTCCATCTGCGGAATGCCCCAGCTGCCGAACGAACAGTCGATAGCGAGCTTGCCCGCGAGAAAATCGGTGCGACTTTCGCTGTATTGCGGCCCACCCAGCTTCTTGTTGTTGGCGAGATCCGCCCAGTATGAGAACACCCGTTTCATTTCGGGCGAGGTGAGGTTGGCCGTATAGGCGGTCTCGTCGATCATCTTGCCGCCAAGCTGCGTCACCATCGGGTTGAGCGTCAGCCAGATATAGAGCGGCGAAGCCCAGTCGAAATCGAATCCGCGTTCCACAGGATTGCCGGCCGCATCGCGCTTGGTCAGCTTTTCGGCGAATGGCAGCAGGTCTTCCCACGTCTTGGGGAAGTCCTTGCTCGCATCCAGCCCCGCCGCCGCGAACAGGTCGTCATTGGCAAAGCACATGAAATTGCTAACCTCGGTCGGCAGCCCGTAGGGCTTTCCGTCGAATGTGATGCCGTCCAGACCGGCGGAATAGCGAGCATTGAGGGCCGCCTGATCGGCGACCCCCGTCGCCGCAAAATCGAGGGGTGCGAGGATGCCGGACGCATGCTCCTGCCCCACAAAGACCGAAAGCTGGTTCCAGACGTCTGGTCCGGAGCCTGCAGCAAAACCTGCCAGCAATTTGGTGTTAAAGTCCGCGTCTGGGATCACTTGGTAGTCGATCTTGATGTCCGGATTGGCGGCCTCAAACTCGCTGATGATCTTCTGGTCGAGCGGCAGACGCGGTGGATGTTCATGCATCCAAAATTTCAGTGTCACCGCCTGCGCCGCTGACGCTAGCGCCAAGAATGCCGTACCCGTCGCCAGTGCGCGAAAAGCCCACCCGCGAGCCCCCTTATTCATAGTCCTCACGAAATCCTCCCTGTGACAACTTCATTCGCTCACACCAATGTGCATCGCGATCCCATCATTCTGGTACACCAAAAAGACATCGTCAACGAGAAACTCGAGCTTTATGCGGTGTCAGTTTGTGGTGCGAGCTGGTGCCGTCTTGGCGAAGGATGGCACCATGATGGTGTTGTTGGGGCTGTGCGAACTGGTCGGCGAGAGCGCGTCCGTTCGTTGGGTTTGACCGAATGCTGCTTGCGCAGGCTCGTCACGAAGGGATTAAGCTCGTGACTATCGACCGAGTGGTCGCTGGGTACAGCCCGCCAGTGCTCAAGGTCTAGGGCCGTCTAACTTCGTTCTAGAAACGAAAAGGGCGGCCCGAGAGCCGCCCTTTGTTCCGTCAGAAACTGCCGTGGCAGTGTTTGAACTTCTTGCCGGAGCCGCAGGGGCAGGGGGCGTTGCGTTGCACGCCGACGAGCAGCTTGGGATCGATGGGCCGGAGGCGCGGATCGGCTTCGGCGACGTCGGTGCCTGAGGCACCTGCGAGCGCACCCGCCGCGGCGAAGCGCCCACCGATGGTGCCGGTGACGTTGCTTTCGGCGTCGTTCTCGCCGGTCGTCGGGTCGATGTGGATTTCGCTGACGCGGCTGAGGTCGGGGGCGCGCGGCGGCTCGGGCTGGCGCATCTGCACTTCGACGAAGCTCAGTTGCTTGACCACCAGCTCGCGCATATCGGTGAGCAGCTTCTGGAACAGCTCATAGGCTTCCTGCTTATATTCGTTGAGCGGATCGCGCTGGGCGAGACCGCGCCAGCCCACGACCTTGCTCAGATGGTCGAGCGTCACGAGGTGGTCGCGCCACAGCTGATCGATCGCCTGCAGCAGCAGCGACTTTTCGACCTGGCGCATAATCTCGGGCGTGTACTTGGCGACCTTGGCGGCGGCAGCTTCATCGGCGGCGCGCACGAGGCGCTCGCGCACCATCTCGATGTCGATGCCCTCTTCGTGGATCCACTCGCGGGTATCCATGTCGAGGTTGAGCTGCGCCTTCAGCTCTTCGTTGAGCTGCTCCATCTGCCACTGCTCGGGATAGGAGCGTTCAGGGATGGCGCGCGCGATGACGCTGTCCACCACGTCGTGGCGCATGTCCTGGATCGTCTCGGCGACGTCTTCCTTGTCCATCAGTTCGAGACGCTGTTCGAAGATGACCTTGCGCTGGTCATTCATCACGTCGTCGTATTTGAGGATGTTCTTGCGGATGTCGAAGTTGCGGGCTTCGACGCGGCCCTGCGCGCGCTCGATGGCCTTGGTGACCCACGGATGGGTGATCGACTCGCCCTGCTCGAGGCCGAGCTTGCCGAGCATCGAGTCCATCGAGTCGACGGGGAAGATGCGCATCAGATCGTCCTGCAGCGACAGGAAGAATTTCGAGTGCCCCGGGTCGCCCTGGCGGCCCGAGCGGCCACGCAGCTGGTTGTCGATGCGGCGGCTTTCGTGCCGCTCGGTACCGATGACCATGAGGCCGCCGGCGGCGAGCGCCTTCTCCTTATCGCGCGCGATCTGTTCCTTGATCTTGCCGATCTTGATGTCGCGCTCGACGCCTTCGAGGCCCGTCGCGTCGCGCGCGATGTGCATCTCGAGATTGCCGCCCAGCTGAATGTCGGTGCCGCGGCCCGCCATGTTGGTGGCGATGGTCACGGCGCCGGGGACGCCAGCGTCGGCAATGATCTGCGCTTCCTGCTCATGGTAGCGCGCGTTGAGCACCTGCATGTTGCCGATGCCCTTTTTCTTGAGGATGTCGGCAAGCATTTCCGACTTCTCGATCGAGGTCGTGCCGACGAGCACGGGCTGGCCGCGCTTCTGGCAGTCGACGATCACGTCGGTGATTTCGTCGAACTTCTCTTCGGCCGTGCGGAAGATCGCGTCGTCATCGTCCTGGCGCGCGATCGCAACGTTGGTCGGTACGGTGATGACGTTGAGGCCGTAGATGTTGGCGAACTCTTCGGCTTCCGTCGCCGCCGTACCGGTCATGCCGGCGAGCTTCTTGTAGAGGCGGAAATAGTTCTGGAAGGTGATCGAGGCCAGCGTCTGGTTCTCGGGCTGGATTTTTACGCGCTCTTTTGCTTCCAGCGCCTGGTGGAGGCCCTCCGAATAGCGGCGGCCCGGCATCATGCGGCCGGTGAACTCGTCGATGATCACCACTTCGTCGTTGCGGACGATGTAGTCCTTGTCCCTCGAGAACATCTTGTGCGCGCGCAGAGCCGAGTTGGCGTGGTGCACGAGGTTGACGTTCTCGATGTCGTAGAGGTCTTCGCCCTTGAGCAGACCGGCATCGCGGAACAGCCCCTCGAGCTTTTCCGTGCCGCTCTCGGTGAAGGTCACCGAACGCTGCTTCTCGTCGTGGTCGAAGTCGCCCTCGCCGATCTGCTTCATGATCTCATCGACGGCGACGTAGAGCTCGGAGCGGTCTTCGGTGGGGCCGGAGATGATGAGCGGGGTGCGCGCTTCGTCGACGAGGATCGAGTCCACTTCGTCGACGATGGCGTAGTGGTGGCCGCGCTGCGCCATCTGGTTGCGCGCATACTTCATGTTGTCGCGCAGATAGTCGAAGCCGAATTCGTTGTTGGTGCCGTAGGTGACGTCCGCCGCATAGCTCTGCTTGCGCTCGGCATCCGACAGGCCGTGGACGATGATGCCGGTGGTGAGGCCGAGGAAGTTGTAGATCTGGCCCATCCACTGGCTGTCGCGGCGCGCCAGGTAGTCGTTGACCGTCACGACGTGGACGCCCTTGCCTTCGAGCGCATTGAGATAGACGGCGAGGGTCGCAACCAGGGTCTTGCCTTCGCCCGTGCGCATCTCGGCGATCGAGCGCTCGTTGAGCACCATGCCGCCGATCAGCTGCACGTCGAAATGGCGGAGGCCGAGGGTGCGCTTGCTGGCCTCGCGCACCACGGCGAAGGCCGGGACGATGAGGTCCTCCAGCTTTTTGCCCTTGGCGAGCTCGGCGCGGAACTCGACGGTCTTGGCCTTCAGCTCTTCATCGCTCAGCTTGGCCATCTGCGGTTCGAGCGCATTGATGGCGTCGACTTTGGGCTGGTACTTCTTGATCTGCCGGTCGTTGGCAGAGCCGAAGATCGCCTTGGCGATAGCGGCGAAAACCATAGGGCGTTCCTTGTCTTGATAGCGCCACTTTTCGAGCGCGGCGGCGGCTTGTCTGGCAACGCTCTAGAGCGCGAAAAACCGCCGCTTTTCGGGCGTTTGAAAGCGTTGCGCTATGTAAGAGCGGGGGGTTCTATTGTCAACGGAGCGCAAATGGGCGACACCAGCCCGGCGCGCCGTCGAGGGCCCGGCGCCCATCACGGAGCCAAACCCCCAATGAGTGCGTTTTTTCGCCCGGCCAAGCGGCCGACATCCCTGAAATCGCTAGCCCTTGCGCTGCTTCTGGCCCTCAGCCCGGCCGCTGCGCTGGCGCAGGATACGACCACACCGGCCGAACAACCTGGTCCGGGCACGATTGTTGCGACGGTCGGCGGCGAGCCGATCACCGAGGCCGACCTGGCCTTCGCCGCCGAGGATATCGGCGCCGACCTCAACCAGATCCCGCCCGACCAGGTCCGCGCGGTCCTGCTGGCGCAGATGATCGATCTCAAGCTCATGGCGCAGGCCGGCGACAAGAACGGCGCCCGGGACGACGAGCTGTTCAAGCTTCGCCTCCAATATCTCACCGACCGGGCGCTTCGCCGCGTCTATACCAAGACCGCCGTCAGCGACACGATCACGCCCGAAGCCATCAAGGCCGAGTACGACAAGCAGGTCGCCGCTATCCCCGAGGAAGACGAAATCCACGCGCGTCACATTCTGGTGAGCTCGGAGGAGGACGCCAAGGCAATCAAGGCCGAACTCGACGCCGGTGCCGATTTCGTGGCGCTGGCCAGGGCCAAGTCGATCGAGCCCAATGCCGCCCAGTCCGGTGGCGATCTCGGCTATTTCAAGCGCGGCGTCATGGTGAAGCCGTTCGGCGATGCCGTGTTTGCCATGCAGGTTGGTCAGATCTCCGATCCGGTGCAGACCCAGTTCGGCTGGCACATCATCAAGGTCGAAGACCGCCGTCCGGCCGCCAAGCCGACGCTCGAGGCGATGACACAGCAGATCGGCCAGCAGCTTTATGTTGCGAAGTACCGGGCGCTGTTCGACGAGCTGCGCAAGGCGGCAACCATCGACATCCCGGATGCGAAGCTCGCCGAGCAGGTGAACACTCAGCTGGGCGCGGGTCAGTAGGGCAAGGCTGCAGTTGGTGAGGCGCGACCAAAAGCGCCTCACTCTCGTGCCTTCCCGGCGAAAGCTGGGGACCTAACTCGCGCTTTGCGCCTGCGGATATTTGGGTCCCTACCTTCGCGGGGAAGTCCCGGTGGGCGGAGCGGTTTGAGTGCTTCCCTTGCCGACCGAACGCTCCTCGTCTTGCAGCCTTCACCAACATGAGGCATTGGGGGCGTAACAAGAGAGGCACCGCTATGGCCCATCCCGTTTCTCCCCTCGCGCCGAAAACCTATCCCGATCTGCCGACCATTGCCGGTGTCCAGTTTGCGACTGCAGAAGCGGGGATCAAGTACAAGAACCGTACCGACGTGCTGCTGGCGTCCTTCGACGAGGGTACGACGGTGGCCGGTGTGTTTACCTCGTCCAGGTGCCCGTCGGCGCCGGTGGATTGGTGTCGCGACAATCTCAAGGGCGGCAGGGCGCGCGGGCTGCTGGTCAATTCGGGCAATGCCAATGCCTTTACCGGCATGAAGGGCAAGGAGACGGTGCGCCGCTCCGCCGAGATCGTGTCGGCGGCGCTCAACGTTCCGCAGGACCAGATCTTTCTCGCCTCGACCGGCGTCATCGGCGAGCCGCTGCCGGCTGACAAGTTTGCCGGCGTCACCGAAGCGGCCGCAGCACGTCTCGCGGCGGGGCCGTCAATGGACGAGGCCAAGGCCATCATGACGACCGACACCTATCCCAAGGCGTCGTTCGCGACGGTGGATTTCGACGGCGTCACGGTTTCGATCTCGGGCATCGCCAAGGGCTCGGGCATGATCGCGCCGGCGATGGCGACGATGCTGAGCTTCGTGTTCACCGACGCGCCGATCTCGGCTGCGGTGCTGCAGGGACTGCTGCAGCCGCTGATCCAGCGCTCGTTCAATTCTGTCACCGTCGACAGCGATACCTCGACGTCGGACACCTGCCTGGTGTTCGCGACGGGCAAGGCGAACATCGATCCAATCACCTCGGCGGATGATCCGCGCGCGGCCGCTTTCGCCGAAGCGCTGGGCGATGTGCTGCACGATCTTGCGATGCTCGTGGTGCGCGACGGCGAGGGCGCGACCAAGCTCGTGACCGTCAATGTCGAGGGCGCGACCTCGGATGAGAGCGCCTTCCGCATCGCGCAGTCGATTGCCAACTCGCCGCTGGTGAAGACCGCCATTGCGGGCGAGGACGCCAATTGGGGCCGTGTCGTGATGGCGGTGGGAAAGGCGGGCGAGCCGGCCGATCGCGACAAGCTGTCGATCGCGTTCGGCGACTTCGTGGTCGCCGAGAACGGCGAGCGGGCCAAGAGTTACGACGAGGCGGCGGCGTCCGCCTACATGAAGAACCAGGAGCTCGAGCTGCGCGTGGGCCTAGGGCTCGGCGACGGTGCGGCCACGGTTTACACGTGCGACCTGACGCACGGCTATATCGACATCAACGGCAACTACCGGAGCTGACGTGAGCCTGCCGACGCCGGTCGAGATCGAGCGCGCCGGACTCAAGGCCTGGCCGGGCATCGAGGTCGAGTGGGACCGTTCCTGGGTGCGTCGCGCCGCGGGCGGTCACACGCAGCGCACCAACTCGACGCAGTGCTTCGATCCCTCCGACGACGACGATGTTGCCGAGCGCGTTGCGGCGTCGCGCCGCTGGCACGAGGCGCGCGGCATCCGGCCGACGTTTCGCGTCAACTTGCTGAGCGGCCCGAATTTGCTCGCGGAACTCGACCGCCAGGGCTGGCACGAGGTCGACCACTCGATGCTGATGGCCAGGCCGTTGGTCGAGATTGAGCCGGACCCGCAGGGCGAGATCACTGCCGCAGATGACCCGGTCTTTTTCGATGCCCAGGTTGCGCTGAAAGACTGGGACGACGTTACACTTGCCAAATTCAAGGCGATCATCGCGGTGTTCGACGTTCCCGCTTGCGGCGTCATTCTGCGCGCAGATGACGGCCGTGTCGTTTCGTCGTCGCTGATGGCTGTGGCCGACGGTATCGTCATCACGGGGAACGTTGTGACCGATACGACCGAGCGCAAGAAGGGCTACGCCGCGCGCATGATGCGGACGGGGCTCGCCTGGGGCTACGCCAATGGGGCGCGAACCGCGGCGCTCAATGTTGCGGCCGACAATGCCGCTGGACAGGCGCTCTATCGCAGCCTCGGCTACCGCCGACAGTACGATTACGTCTATCGGACGCCGGCATGAGCGAGCTCCGTATCCAGCTCGTCGTTGCCTGTGCGTTGGTCGATGCCGACCGGCGTGTCCTCATCGCGCAGCGTCCGCCGGGCAAGCAACTGGCCGGGCTCTGGGAATTCCCAGGCGGCAAGGTCGAGCCAGGGGAGACACCCGAGGCCGCGCTGATCCGTGAACTCGAGGAGGAATTGGGTGTCTCTACTAAATCCGCCTGCCTCGCGCCCCTGACATTTGCCTCTCACTCTTACGAAAGCTTTCATCTTCTGATGCCACTTTTCGTCTGCCGAAAGTGGCAGGGCACTCCGCAGGAGCGCGAGCACTCAGCCTTGAAATGGGTTCGTCCGCAATTGCTGCGGAATTACCCGATGCCACCGGCGGATGAACCGCTGATTGCGCCGCTCTGCGATCTGCTGTGACAGGGGTAAACTGATGAGAGTTCTGGGGCGCTTCCTCGAGGATGACCGCGGCGCAACCGCGATCGAATACGGACTGATGGCGGGCATGATCGCCGTCGGCTGCATTGTTGCATTCATGGCTTTTGGCGGTAGCCTCGCCGGTCTGTTCGGCGATGTGAATAACAAGGCCGGCAACGCGATGAACAATTCCGGCGGCTGACGGCTCTAGTTCTTCGTCTTCAGCACTTTCGTCAGGCTGATCTCGGCGCTGCCGGGCTTCAGCGGCTTTTGCTGACTCTCGTGCGGCGCCCAGCCGCTCATCCACACAATCTCGAGCGTAGCGCGCACGCGCCCGTCGCTGTCGGCTGCAAGCGCCTCATAGGCCGCTGACGCCGCGCGGATCAGCTTGAGCGTCGCCATTTTGTGAGGCCGGTCTGCGAGCGGGTTCGACGCGCCCAGCGCCTTCAGCTCACGCATCAGCGAGAGGGGCGTCTCGTAGCGCACAGTGTGGGTTTCGACATCGCTTACCGGCAGGGCGAGGCCGGCGCGTTGGAGAAGTCCCGCCGCTGCGCTGAGCGGAATGAACGGCGCGACGCGCAGGAATGCGCCGCCACCGATCTCTGCGTCAGCCGACAGGAACGCTTCGCGCAACTCGGTCAGGCTGTCGCCGCCGATCGCAGCCGCCAGCAGCAGACCGTCGCCGCGCAGATGCGCCCGGGCGCGCGCGAGGAAGCCGGGAACGTCGTCGACGACATCGAGATCGAAGATCGACACGATCAGGTCGTAGCCGCGGCGAGGGAGATCCAGCGCCTCGGGATCGACTGATGGAACGCCCTGCATCTGCAGCACGGTCGAGACGCGCTCGTAGCTGAATGCGCCATTGGCGCTCTGGCCGCGGGTGGGCAGGACCCTCGCATCGGGCGACATGATCAGTGCCTGCTCGAAGCTGCGCGTCACGGTGCCCAGTCGCTCCTCGAGGTCGGCGAGCACGAGGCGCGTGACGAAATCATCGTGCCCCTGTGGGCGCCGTTCGAGGTGGCGGGCGATGAGGGCGCGGTCGAAGACTTTGGGCGCGAGCGAGATGTCAGGCATTGGCGAGAGCGCCTCGGCGGTGGCAGGATGGCCTTATGGAGACGGGGGCATCGCTTGTCAAAACCGGCTTCGGCGGTCCGCTTCGCTGGCTCGGCGGGGCGCTGCTCGACCTCGCTTTCCCACCCGTCTGCCTGGGCTGCGACAGGCCTGTCGCCACTGCCGATGCGCTTTGCCCTACTTGTTTCCGCGATCTGCGCCCGATCACCGCGCCGCTCTGTCCGGTGTTGGGCCTGCCGTTCGCGGCGTCGCTCGGACCGGATGCGCGCTCGGCCGAAGCGATCGCCGATCCACCGCCCTTCGAGCGGGCCCGATCCGCAGTGATCTACAATGACGTCGCGCGGGCGTTGGTCGGCAAGCTCAAATATGGCGATCGGCCCGAGCTCGCGCGGTTCTGCGCGCGGCTGATGGCACAGGCCGGGCACGAGCTTTGGGACAATGACGCGGTGCTGGTGCCCGTGCCGCTGCACCGTGCCCGGCATTTCTCGCGGCGGTACAACCAGTCAACGGAACTGGCGCGGGTGCTTGGGTCGCTCACGGGCGTAGCCGTCGATCCGGCGCTGGTCCGTCGCAAACGGAACACGCCGCACCAGGTGGGGCTCTCCGGCGATGCGCGGCGGCGCAACGTCGCCGGAGCGTTTAGCGTGCATCCGGACTTTCTCGCCCGGCTCAAGGGGCGGCGTGTGGTGCTGGTCGACGACGTCATCACGACGGGTGCGACAGTAAAGGCGGTCAGCAAGGCTCTCAAAGCGGGTGGCGCGGCTCGCGTGGATGTGGTGAGCTTTGCATGTTCTGGCAGCGACCGGCAGACATCACCGCTGCCGATATCCCGGGGATAGGCCACAATGGCGGGCCGCCGCTCGACCAGCATGTGCCCGAATGGGGTCCGGGCGGGATCAAGACGTATTTCTCATGGCGCGCGGCGAGCGAGGCCGCGTTCAAGAAGGTCCCGGTCGAGACGGCCATCCGCCGCGCCACCAAGGCACAGGAGCTGGGGCTGACCTATCGCGAATACCAGCTCGAAATCCTTGAACGGGGGCGGTTCCTCCAGAAGGAAGACACCGAGCGGATCGCGCAGATCATTGCCAAGCGTTCACAGCGTTGAGAGCGGACTCGTGAACGACACCGCCTCTCCCCATATCTCCGGCATGGCCAAGGTCGAAATCTACACCACCGGTTGGTGCCCCTACTGCTTCGCCGCCAAGGCGCTGCTGGACGAAAAGGGCGTTGCCTATAACGAGATCGACGCGACTGATCCCGCAGTGCGGATGGACATGATCCAGCGCGCCCATGGCCGGCGGACGGTGCCGCAGATCTTCATCGGTGACCGCCATGTCGGTGGTTACGATGAGCTCGCGGCGCTCGAGCGGCGTTCGCAGCTCGACCCGCTGCTTGGCTGATGGTCCGCGTCGCTGCCCTCCAGATGCAGTCGGGCATGGAGCCCGAGGCAAATCTCGAGGCGCTGGCCGCGCTGGCGAAGGAGGCTGCGGCGCAAGGCGCGGTCTATGCGCTGAGCCCCGAAGTCACCAATGTCTTCGCCAAGGATCGCGACGGCCTGAGGTCGACCACCTGGCCGTGGGAGAACAGTCCGACCGTCGCCCGGTGTGTGGCGATCGCTCGTGACACCGGGATTAGTCTCCATGTCGGGTCGATGGTCGTGGCGCGGACCGACGGCCGCTACGCCAACCGGTCGGTGGTGTTCGGCCCGGATGGTGCCGTGACCGCGACGTACGACAAGATCCATTTGTTCGACGCGACGCTGCCAGGTGACCGCGAATATCGCGAGAGCGCGACTTACGCGGGCGGCGATATGGCGGTCGTGACGGAGGCGGCAGGCCTGAAGCTCGGGCTTACCATCTGCTACGATGTCCGCTTCCCGGCACTGCATCGCGCGCTGGCGGTGGCTGGCGCCGAGGTGCTGACGGTGCCCGCGGCGTTCACCGTTCCGACTGGCGAGGCGCATTGGGAAATCCTGCTCCGCGCCCGCGCGATCGAGACAGGATGCTACGTCATCGCTGCGGCGCAGGCGGGCCGGCACGAGAACGGCCGATCGACCCACGGTCACTCGATGATCATCGACCCCTGGGGCAAAATCCTCGGCCAGCTTGGGGGCGAGGGGCCGGGCGTGCTTGTCGCCGATATCGATACGAGTGCTGTGGCGGAAGCACGCGGGCGTGTGCCGGCGCTTGCGAACGGACGGGAATTTTCGCTATCCGTTAACCCTACGGGCGCAAGCTGAGCGTCCGGAGAGGTTACCCGCGTGATCCACTACTCGCTCGTTTGCGACAAATCCCACAAGTTCGACGGCTGGTTTTCGAACGCCGCCGCTTATGATTCTCAGCAGCGCCGAGGTCTCGTGACCTGCCCGATCTGCCTCACCACGGCGGTCGACAAGGCGATCATGGCGCCGGCTGTGAACCGGACGGACAATGTCCCGGCCAAGGCCGAAAAGGTGTCGCTCTCGATCGGCCATCCTGAGCATCAGAAGCTGCGCGAGGCCATGATGGCGCTCCGTAACAAGGTGACCAGCGAAGCCGATTACGTCGGTGACAAATTCGCCGACGAAGCTCGCAAGATTCACTTCAAGGAAGTGGATGCGCGCGGCATTTATGGCGAGGCGACGAAGGAAGAAGTCGCGGCGCTGGTCGAAGACGGCGTCGACTTCATGCCGCTTCCTTCGCTCAAGGAAGAGCATAACTAGGACATCCGGCCTCGCGCCTTGCCTTCTATCGTCATTTACCGATAGACTCTCCGTCAACCACGGAGATTTTGCCATGACCACTCCCGATGCCTCGCTTTCGGGCACTTTCGCCATTGGCGGCGACATGACGGTTCATCGCCTCGGTTTTGGCGCGATGCGCGTCACCGGCCGGGGCATCTGGGGTCCGCCACAGGATCTCGACGAGGCCATGCGCACGCTGCGGCGAATCCCGGAGCTCGGGATCGACTTTGTCGATACGGCGGAGGCCTATGGTCCGTATGTGTCGGAAGAGCTGCTCGCCGAGGCGCTTGCGCCCTATGGCAAGGTGATCATCGCGACCAAGGGCGGTCACACCCGGCAGGGGCCGGATCGCTGGGCTCAGGTGGGGCGGCCGGAGTTCCTGCAGCAAGGCGTGCGGACTTCGCTCCATCGGCTGAAACTGGAGCGGCTGGACCTCTGGCAGCTGCACCGGATCGACCCGAAAGTCCCTGCCGCCGAGCAGTTCGGCGCCATAGCGGACATGCAGAAAGAGGGCCTGATCCGGCACGTGGGGCTCAGCGAAGTGAGCGTCGACGAGATCAAGTCGGCCCAACGGTACTTCAAGGTCGCGACAGTCCAGAACAAATACTCGATCACGGACCGCAACAGCGAGGCCGTGCTCACCTACTGCGAACAGAATGGCATCGGCTTCATCCCGTGGCGGCCCATCGATGGCGGCAACTCCAACGCCAGCAATCCGAAATTCGCGTCACTGCTCAAGAAGTACGGGGCAACACAGGGCCAGCTTGCGCTGGCGTGGATGCTGAAGCGCTCGCCCGTGATGCTGCCGATCCCGGGCACCGGCAAGGTTGCACATCTCGAGGAAAACACGGCCGCCGCATCGATCGCGCTCAGCGATGAGGATTTTGCGGCGCTCAATGCGCGCTGAGATAGTCAGCGCGTAGATCGGTATTCCAGTTTTGGTTGGTGGTCTCTACGAGGCCGCCCGCTCGGCCAGCACCATGTAGTTGATGCCCATGTCGCGATCCTTGCGCCATTCGTCCGCGAGGGGATGGAACACGACGCCGGTTTCGTCGGCGATCCTGAGGCCGTTGCGGGTGATCAGCGCCTTGAGCTCGCCCGGCGTCAGGAACTTGTTCCAGTCATGCGTGCCCTGCGGCAGCCAACGGAGGACGTATTCGGCGGCGAACTTCGCAAAGGCCAGTGCGCGCGCCGTGCGGTTGATCGTTGCCGAGAACAGCAGGCCGCCAGGCGCCACAAGGTCGGCGCAGCTCTTCATGTAGAGGGGCACGTTCGCCACGTGCTCGACCACTTCCATGTTGAGCACGATGTCGAAGCGGGCACCCTCGACCGCCAGCGCCTCGGAGGTTGTGGTGCGATAGTCAATCGCAAGCCCCATGCGCTCGGCATGAAGTTTTGCGACCGCGATGTTCTTGTCGCCCGCGTCGATGCCGGTGACGCTGGCGCCCAGCCGGGTTAGCGGTTCGGTCAGCAGGCCGCCGCCGCAACCGATATCGAGGATGCGGAGCCCTTCGAGCGGCCGCATCTGCGTGGCGTCGCGTCCAAAGTGCCGGAGCGCCCAATCGCGGATATAGGCGAGGCGCACGGGGTTGAACTTGTGCAGCGGCTTGAACTTGCCCGCCGGATCCCACCACTCGTCGGCCATGGCCGCGAACTTGGCGATCTCGTCGGTGTTGATCGTGCTGTCGGTCATGGCCGGTTCCTATACCCGGTGCGATCCTTTGGAAACCGCGACCGGTCAGCGCGCCGGAGCGATCCAGGGCTCGCTGCCGTGGAAAAGCCGCCACGTCCAGCCGTCATCGCCATTCACCAGCACGCCGGTCAGCCGATAGGGCCGCCGGTTCTCGCCGGTTGGGGAGGTGATGATCACGGCGCCATCGGCCTGGAACCAGGCCGCCTGGCCTTCGCCCGAAGCGTCGATCTTCTGCCAGTCGAACTGGACGGTGGCCGCCGAGCGGAAAATCCCAGCAAGGAGCGCCTCGAGCTCGACCAGACCACGCGCCTCTTCTCCGGGCTCGGAGCCGACAAAGACGATCGATGGATCGAAACTCTTCACAATGCCCGGGTCGCGGGACGAAAGCGCCGCGTTGAACCGATCGAGGGCTGTCTTGACCACTTCGCGACTGTCGACCGGCATCGCCAAAGTCCCTTGCTTGCGCGCTTTGGGGCTTTGTGGCATGTCCCCCGCCGAACTGAAAGCGTACCGACGGGTTCGGTCGCAGCAAGGCCTCGGGGAGCATCTTGGCCCGTATCGTCGTAAAGTTTGGTGGCACGTCGGTCGCCACCGTCGAGCGGATTCGACAGGCCGCGCGCCATGTGAAGCGCGAAGTCGACGCCGGCCATCAGGTCAGCGTCGTGGTTTCGGCCATGTCGGGCAAAACCAACGAGCTCGTCGGCTGGGTCAATGACTCGAGCAAATTGCACGACGCGCGCGAGTATGATGCGGTGGTCGCCTCGGGCGAGCAGGTCACCGCCGGCCTGATGGCGATCGTCCTCAGCGAAATGGGCATCCCGTCGCGCTCCTATCAGGGCTGGCAGGTGCCGATCCACACCGACGATGCACATGGTGCAGCGCGCATCACCGAGATCATTCCCGACGAGCTCAATGCCCGGATGGAAGAGGGCTGGGTGCCCGTGATCACCGGCTTCCAGGGCATCGTTCCCGAGACCGGCCGGGTGACGACGCTCGGCCGCGGCGGTTCGGATACGTCGGCGGTGGCGATTGCGGCCGCGGTGAAGGCCGACCGCTGCGACATCTATACGGACGTCGACGGCGTCTATACCACCGACCCGCGCATCGACCCCAAGGCCAAGCGGCTCAACCGGATCGCCTTCGAGGAAATGCTCGAAATGGCCTCGCTCGGCGCCAAGGTGCTGATGATCCGCTCGGTCGAGATGGCCATGGCGCATAAGGTGCGGCTGGTCGTCCGCTCCACTTTCGACGACCCGGATGCGCCCCAGATCGCGCCGGACGGAACGCCCGGTGTGCCCGGCACGCTGGTTTGCGATGAGGATGAGATCATGGAAAAGCAGATCGTTTCGGGCGTGACGCTCGCCAAGGCTGAGGCCAAGATTACCCTGCGCGACGTGAAGGACCGGCCGGGCGTCGCCGCCGCCGTGTTCGGGGCGCTGGCCGACGAATCCATCGTCGTCGACATGATCGTCCAGAACATCTCAGAGGACGGGTCGGTGACCGACATCACTTTCACCGTGCCCGACAGCGAGTATGACAAGTCGGTCCGCGCCATCGAGGCGGCAAAAGCGTCCGGACAGATCGATTACGACCGGATCAACGGCTCCAAGGGTGGCGCCAAGGTGTCGGTGGTGGGCGTGGGCATGCGCAACCATGCGGGCGTTGCCGCCAGCATGTTCAAGGCTTTGGCCGACAAGGGCATCAATATCCAGCTGATCACCACCTCCGAGATCAAGACCTCGGTGTTGATCGACGACGAGTATGCCGAGCTTGCGGTTCGCGCCCTCCATACGTATTACGGGCTGGACAAGCCGGGTGCCTGATCAGGGCGGCGCGCCCGGCCTCACTAAGCCGCATCGTTGAACGGAAAACGGGAATCCGCGTTTCCGCGCGATGCGTAGAGGAGGCGGTGCTGGGCCGCTGAGGGTCATGGCGACGACAGCGATGAGCGGTCCGCGTCTGCTGCTCAGGCAGTTGCGCGAAACCATGGCGGAGTCGCTGGCTTCGCAGGATCGCCTCGACAAGATCGTCGGCCTGATCGCTACCAACATGCACACCGATGTGTGCTCCTTCTATGTGCTGCGCGACGACGGCGCGCTGGAACTGTTTGCGACGTTCGGCCTCAAGCGCGAATCCGTGCACATGACCACGCTGCGGCTGGGCGAGGGCCTTGTCGGCCTCATCGCCGCGCAGGCCGAGCCGCTGGCGCTCGAGAACGCGCCGTCGCATCCGGCCTTCGCCTATCGCCCGGAAACGGGCGAAGACCCGTTCAACGCGTTTCTCGGCGTGCCGGTGCTCCGCGCCGGACAGACGCTTGGCGTGCTCGTGGTCCAGAACCGCGACAGCCGGGTTTACGGCGAGGACGAGACCGAGGCGCTGCTGACCACGGCGACGCTGCTCGCCGAAATGATCGCGACGAGCGACTTCGATACGCTGATCAAGCCGGGGCAGGAGGTCGATCTCCGCCGTCCGCGGACGCTGCAGGGCCAGTCGTTCACCGAAGGCATCGCGCTCGGCCAGGTGGTGCTGCACGACCCGCGCGTCGTCGTCACCAACTTTATCGCCGAGGACACCGAACACGAGACGCGGCGTCTCGAGGCGGCGCTGGCGACGATGCGGATTTCGATCGACGACATGCTGAGCCATGGCGACATGGGAGCGGGGACCGAGCATCGCGATATCCTCGAGACCTACCGCATGTTCGCCAACGATCGCGGCTGGGTCGATCGCCTGAACGAAGCGATCGCCAACGGCCTCACGGCGGAAGCTGCCGTTGAGCGCGTGCAGAACGACACGCGCGCCCGCATGCTGCGTTCGACCGATCCCTATATCCGCGACCGGCTGCACGATTTCGACGATCTCGCCAACCGCCTGCTGCGGGTACTCACCGGAAATGGTACGGGTGTAGGTCCGCGCGAGCTGCCCGAGAACGCCATTCTTGTGGCGCGCAATATGGGGCCGGCGGAGCTGCTCGAGTACGACCGGACGCGGCTTCGCGCCATCGTTCTCGAAGAGGGCGGGGCCACCGCGCACGTTGCCATCGTCGCGCGCTCGCTCGGCATGGTCGCCGTGGGGCAGGCGGAGAACATCGTATCGATCTCCGAGAACGGCGACGACATCATCGTCGACGGTCCGGCGGGCACGGTGCATCTGCGCCCGACGCCGGAGCTCGAACAGACTTATGTCGACAAGGTTCGGCTGACGGCAAAGCGCCGCGCGCACTACCTCGAACTCAAGGACAAGCCGTCGGTCACCCGCGATGGCATCGCTATTACGCTGCTGCACAATTCGGGCCTCGTGGCGGACCTGCCGATGCTGCAGGACACCGGCGCCGAGGGCGTCGGCCTGTTCCGCACGGAGCTGCAGTTCATGATCGCCTCGCGCCTGCCCAAGGTGCAGGAGCAGGTGGCGCTGTATCGCGAAGCTATTCGGCTCAGCGAGGGCAAGCCGATCGTCTTCCGTCTGCTCGATGTCGGCGGCGACAAGGTGATCCCATATCTGCGCGCCATGCAGGAAGAGAACCCGGCGATGGGCTTCCGCTCGCTGCGGTTGGCGCTCGATCGCCCTGGCCTGCTCCGCACGCAGGTGCGCGCCCTGCTGACCGCGGCCGATGGCGGGCCGATGAAGATTCTCGTGCCGATGGTCACCGAGACGTGGGAGTTCGTCGAGGCCAAGCGCGTTATCCGGCTGGAGCTTGAGCGCCTAATCCGTTCCGGCGCGAAGCCGCCATCGGACCTCAAGATCGGCGCTATGATCGAAGTGCCCTCGCTGCTGTTCGAGCTCGATCATGTGCTGCCCGAATGCGACTTCGTGTCGATCGGGTCGAACGATCTGATCATGTTCCTCAACGCTGCGGACCGTGCCAACAATCGCGTGTCCAAGACCTATGACCCGATCGCGCTGCCGCGGCTGCGCGCGCTGCGCCACATCGTCGATATGGCGGGCCGTTACGGCGTGCCGATCACGATGTGTGGCGAACTCGCGGGGCGGACGGTCGAGGCGCTGGCGCTGATGTCGATCGGGATGACCCGCCTCTCGATGTCGCCGCCGGCCATCGGTCCGATCAAGGAGATGGTGATGGGCATGGAACTCAAGCCGATCCGCGCCGCCGTTGCCGCCGCGCTCGGCGAGGGCCAGCAGGGCGTCGGTATCCGCGAGCTGCTGGTGGACTTGGCGCAGCAGCAGGGCCTCGTTATTTAGCGCCCATGGCCAGCCTGCCCGAAGACAAGCTCGCGCAACTCGAGAAGCGCTTCGACAGTGTCGAAGCGGCACTCTCGGCCGGTCCGTCCGCCGAAGAGTATGTGCGGCTCAGCAAAGAATATGCGGAACTCGAGCCGGTGGTTCGGCCAATTGTCGCGTGGCGCAAAGCGGTCGACGATCTGCGGTCGGCCGAAGAGCTTGCCTCGGACAAAGATATGGCCGAGATGGCCGAAGCCGAGATCGCCGAACTCAAGCCCCGTATCGCGCAGATGGAGCAGGATATCCGTATCCTTCTGCTGCCCAAGGATGCCGCCGACGACAAGAACGTCATTCTCGAAATCCGCGCCGGTACCGGTGGCGACGAGGCGGCGTTGTTCGCCGGCGATCTGCTGCGCATGTACCAGCGCTATGCCGATCTTCAGGGCTGGAAGGTTGAGGTGATGGAAGAAGCCGACGGCGAAGTCGGCGGCTACAAGGAAGTCATCGCGAAAGTTTCGGGCAAGGGTGCTTACGCCAAGCTCAAATACGAGTCCGGCGTGCACCGTGTGCAGCGCGTACCAGCCACCGAAGCGCAGGGTCGCATTCATACGTCGGCTGCGACCGTCGCCGTGCTGCCCGAGGTCGAGGACATCGACATCGAGATCCGCAACGAGGACATCCGTATCGACACGATGCGGTCGTCGGGCGCGGGCGGCCAGCACGTCAACACCACCGACTCCGCGGTGCGCATCACGCATTTGCCGACCGGCATCGTGGTGACGTCATCGCTGAAGTCGCAGCACCAGAACCGCGCGCAGGCGATGGTGGTGCTGCGGGCGCGACTCTACGAAGAGCAGCGCAATGCGCGCGATACGGCGCGGGCCGACAGCCGCCGCGAGCAGGTGGGGTCCGGCGATCGCTCCGAGCGCATCCGCACCTATAATTTCCCGCAGGGCCGGGTGACCGACCACCGCATCAACCTGACGCTCTACAAGCTTGACCGGGTCATCGCGGGCGACTCGCTGGACGAGCTGATTTCCGCGCTCATCACCGAAAGCCAGGCGGCGCAGCTCGCTGCCATGGAAGGCATGTGAGCGCTTCCGTTTCCATCGGTCTCGCCTGGCGCCAGATCCGCGATCGATTCCGCGAGGCGGGGATCGACACGCCCGAGCTCGATGCTCGGCTGATTGCGCAGCATGTCCTCGGCATCGACTCGATGGCGCTGGTGCGCCGCGAGCGGGAGGCGATGACGCCTGAGGGAACGGAGCGATTGGAGGTTGCCGCGACACGCCGCCTGTCCGGCGAGCCGGTGAGCCGTATCGTGGGCGAGCGCGAATTCTGGGGGCTCAAATTCGCGCTGGGCGAGGCGACGCTCGATCCACGCCCGGAAACCGAGCTGCTCGTCGGCGAGGCCATCGCCTTTGGCGACCAGCGCAAGACGTCTCGCATCCTCGACCTCGGGACTGGCTCGGGCGCGATCGTCGTCGCGATCCTGAGCGCCTTGCCGCGGGCCAAGGCGATCGCCACCGACCTGTCCGAAGAGGCGCTGTCGGTTGCCCGTGGCAATGCCGGTCGGCATGGGGTCGCGCCGCGAGTCGAGTTTCGGCAGGGCTCGTGGTGGCACGCGGTACCGCATGGCGAGCCGTTCGACCTGATCGTGTCCAATCCGCCCTACATCGCATCGGCGGAGATTGATGCCCTTCAGCCCGAGGTGCGGCTATTCGACCCCAAGGCGGCGCTGGATGGCGGTTGGGACGGGCTGGAGGCTTACCGCGCGATCGCGGCCGGTGCGGGGCGCCGACTCACGCCGGGAGGGCGCCTGCTGCTGGAAATCGGGTCAAATCAGGGGGATACGGTGACCCGCATCCTGTCGCGGGCCGGTTTCGGACGGATCGAGGTCCAGAAGGACCTCGCGGGGCTTGATCGGGTCGTTTCGGCTTCCCATTCTTGAGGAAACCGAAACCGTAGGGTGCGACCGGGGCATTTTCCGCTTGGAATGACAAGGCGAACCGGTTAGCTTCCTCGTGCTGTCAGCGGCGCGGGTTGAGCGCCAAAGGGGACAGCCACCCGCTCATCGGCGATGCTGGATTGCCAGCAAGGGTATCCCGGAATGGAACCCGGCCTGACGTGATGAGCCAAAAGTGGTTCAGCCAGACAGTTCTCGGAAAGATCCCGCCCTTTGGGCCGCCCAATTCGGGCGCCACTGGCGTAGCGGGCCTGAGACGAACACAACTCTCTAGGCTCATTTTGAAGGCGTATAGCGAGCAATGAGACCAAACCAGAATAACAAGAACCGGCAGCGCGGGCGGAACAACAATGGCGGGCGCAAGCACGTCAACCCGCTGAGCCGGAACTTCGAGTCCAACGGCCCGGACGTGAAGGTGCGCGGCAACGCGGCCCATGTGGCGGAGAAATACCTGCAGCTCGCCCGCGACGCGCAGTCCTCCGGCGACCCGGTGCTGGCCGAAAACTACCTACAGCATGCCGAGCACTATTTCCGCATCGTCGCGACGGCGCAGCAGCAGAATCAGTACCGCGATCAGCCCGGCGGCCCGCCGCCCGAGGCCGACGAAGACGACGATTTCCAGCCGATCAACGATCGGTTTGCATCGCCCGAGCCGGTCGTGCCGTTCCGTCCGCAGCCCCAGCCGGGCAACGGCGACCAGCCGCAGACCTTTGCGCCCGAGGGCGAAGAGGGCGGCGAGCAGGCTCCCGCGACGCAGGGCGAGATGGCGGCCAATGGCGAGGAGCGTCCCGCTTACGCCGGTGGCCAGCAGGGCGAGGGTGGCGATGGCCATCGCCGCCGCGACCGCAACCGTCGCCGCCGGAGCCGCGGCCCGCAGGACGGCAGCGCTGAGGGTGGCGATCCGGGCAATTCCCCGCAGCCCGAAGTCGAGCTTCCGGCCTTCCTGACCGGCAATCCGACGACCGCCGCTGAGTAAGGCGAACGAAATCTTCGAAAAGCCGCGCTAGTTCGCGGCTTTTTGCTTTTCGGCAACCAGTTCGGCGTGACGGAGGCGGAGCCCGCGCATCATCAGGTTCAGGCCGCGCTCGAAGTTGCTGTTTGGGCGACCGGCCTGTGCCGCCGCGCGAGCGCCGCCGCCACGTGACGCGACGGCGACTTTCAGGTTGGGGTAGGCGTCGAGCTTCTTCCACATCTCGGCGCGGGCGTCGTTCGGCTGTGCCTGTCGCTCGAGTTCGGACTGATGCTCCAGCGCGCAACCGGTGATGAAGTCACCCAACGCGAGAATGTAGGCGAGCGCTTCATTGGGCGGGAAACCAGCCGACACCCACAAACCCAGGAATCGCTCGATACCCGGTAGGGCCGCTTCGGTTGGGCGATTGCCGGCGACAACCCGCGCGCCATCGCGGAAGGCGGTGATTGCCTGATACTGTCGGCGCAAGCCCTCGGCGATCTTTTCGTCCCACGGCAAATCTGTGGGGAAGGGGGGCATCGTCTCCCACGCCTGCTGCACCATCGCCTCGCTCATCAGGTCGAGCAGTTCCCGCTTGTCTTTGACGTGCCAGTAGAGCGTCGGGGCCGAAATCCCGAGTTCCGTGGCGAGCCGGCGCAGGGTCAGGCCATCGAGCCCGACCTCCTGCAGCAGCTGGATTGCCGTGCCGACGACGTCATCACGCGTAATCGCCATTCGCCCCTTGCCTTCTCTAACGCCGTTAGAGTATAGCTCTCTAACATTGTTAGGGAAAGCGCGGAGTTCGCGATGACCACACCCACCCCACTCGCCGTCGACGTCAAAGGCCTCAGGAAGTCGTTCAAGAGCGTCGAGGCCGTCAAAGGCATCGACCTTCAGGTCTATGCCGGTGAAACGTTTGGCTTCCTCGGACCGAACGGCGCCGGCAAGTCGACCACCATCAAGATTCTCTGCACGCTCGCCGATGCGACGTCCGGCACGGCGCGAGTCGCCGGCTTCGATGTCGCCAAGGATCGCGACGCCGTCCGTCGCTCGATCGGCCTCGTGTTCCAGGAGCCGACGCTCGACGGCTATCTCAGCGCCGAGCAGAACCTCCGTTTTCACGGCGAGCTTTACGGCGTCGACCGCATCACGGCTGCGGCGCGGCGCAAGGATGTGCTCGAGATGGTCGGCCTGTATGACCGCAAGGACGATCTTGTGATGCAGTTTTCGGGCGGCATGCGTCGCCGGCTCGAGATTGCGCGCGGCCTGTTGCACTCCCCCAAGGTGCTGTTCCTCGACGAGCCGACTATCGGGCTCGATCCGCAGACGCGCGCCTCGATCTGGCAGTACATCGGCGAACTCCACAAGCGAGAGGAGATTACCGTGTTCGTTACGACCCACTACATGGACGAAGCCGAGAACTGCGATCGTATCGCGATCATCGATCAGGGCAAGATCGTCGCGCTCGATACGCCGGCCAATCTCAAGGCGGCGATCGGCAAGGACCGCGTGCAGATCGCGACCGCCGACAACCCGGCGGCGATAGCGGCGCTGAAGGAGAAATTCGGGCTCGAGGCGCGGATGGTCGAAGGGCTGGTGACCTTCGCTGTCGCCGAGGGCGCGGCGTTCGTGCCGCAGCTCTTCGAAAAGCTCGGCATCGCGATCAAGTCAGTGACAGTGCAGCAGCCGAGCCTCGATGACGTGTTCCTGAACTTCACCGGCACCTCGCTGCGCGATGCCGAGGCCAATGCGGGCGGGCTCAACGCCCGTCGTGCGCAGATGATGAGAGGACGCTGAGATGACCGACAACACGATTGCTTCCGTCGCTTCGGTGCGCGTGCCCAAGGGCGGGATCGGCCATGAGATCCGCGCGGCGCTCGTCGTGTGGGAGCGCGAAATGATCCGATTCCAGCGCGACCCGGCGCGCGTCATCTCCTCGGTGATCCAGCCGCTGCTGTTCCTGTTCGTGCTCGGTGGCGGCCTCGGCTCGCTGGTGCAGCAGGGGACGGGTGGCGTCGATTTCAAGACGTTCCTGTTCCCCGGCGTGCTGGCGATGTCGGTGCTGTTCACGGCGGCCTTTGCCGGCATCTCGATGGTGTGGGACCGCGAGTTCGGCTTCCTGCGCGAGATGCTGGTGGCGCCGATCTCGACGACGTCGATCCTCGTCGGCAAGTGCCTTGGCGGCGCTTCCGTTGCGACGATCCAGTCGGTGGTGGTGATCGTTCTCGCGGGGCTCGTCGGCGTGCCCTATGATCCGCTGATGATCGTCGAGCTGCTCGCACTGCTCTTCATCATGAGCTTCATGATCACGGCACTCGGCCTCGTCCTCGCTGCCCGCGTCAAGCAGGTGCAATCGGCCATGCCGCTGGTGCAGATGATCATCACGCCGCTGATGTTCCTGTCCGGCGCGCTGTTCCCGCTGTCGAACCTGCCGGGCTGGTTGAGTCTCGTCACGCACGTCAACCCGATGACCTACGCTGTCGAACCCGTCCGTGCGGTCGTGTTCGACCGGCTCGACATCCCCGCCGCTGCCCGCGCCACGCTCGACCCCGGCATCTGGTGGGGCAGCTACCAGGTGCCCGTACTGCTGCAGGTCGGGCTCGTGGCTGCGTCGGCGCTGATCCTGCTGTTCGCCGCGGTGAAGCTGTTCAACCGGACGGAATAGCGAGACTTGCGACCTCACGGCTACGTACCGACATCTTTGCGCAACGAGGGAGTTGGGTCGTGTGGCTCTGGTGGTTAAGGACGAACTGGCGCGTGGTGGTGATCGCCGCCGCGCTCATTCTCGGCATCTGTGTCCTGGCGTATTTCAACGGGATGCTGATGCCTTGGTCACGGACCCCTCGCTGGTTACCGAGATAGGCAGGCGCCCCTTTTCCCTCGCCGGACTCTCCCTATATCTTCCTCGAAGTCGGGAAACGCGCCGCTTGTCGGGCGTTCTCACACCAACACTTCGAGCGGCAGCCTCGCGCCTTTGATGGGCGGGACGCCGTGGCAAAAGGAGAGTTGCCTTGAATATTGAGAAGTACACCGAGCGGGCGCGCGGATTCATCCAGAGCGCGCAGCAGATGGCCCTGGGTCGCGGCCACCAGCAGTTCGCTCCGATTCATCTGCTGAAAGTGCTGATGGACGACGACCAGGGCCTCGGCTCTGGCCTGATCGACCGGTCCGGTGGTGACAGCAAGGCTGTCCGCGCGGCGGTTGAAGCCGGCCTCAACAAGATTCCCAAGGTGTCCGGCGATGGATCGCAGCTCTATCTGAGCCGCGAACTCGCGCGGGTATTCGACACCGCCGAAAGCGCGGCGCAGAAGGCGGGCGATTCGTTCGTGACCGTCGAGCGCATGTTGCTGGCGCTGGTGATCGACAAGGACACCGATGCGGGCAAGATCCTGGCGTCGGCCGGGGTCACCGCCAATGCGTTGAACCAGGCGATCGAAACCATCCGCAAGGGCCGCACCGCGGATTCGGCATCGGCCGAGTCGCAGTACGATGCGCTGAAGAAATATGCGCGCGACCTGACGCAGGCCGTGCGCGACGGCAAGCTTGATCCGGTGATCGGCCGCGACGAAGAGATTCGCCGCACGATCCAGGTGCTGAGCCGCAGGACGAAAAACAATCCCGTGCTGATCGGTGAACCCGGCGTCGGCAAGACTGCTATCGCCGAGGGTCTCGCGATCCGCATCGTGAATGGCGACGTGCCGGAGTCGCTCAAGGGCAAGTCGCTGATGGCGCTCGACCTCGGCGCGCTGATCGCTGGTGCGAAGTATCGCGGCGAGTTCGAAGAGCGGCTGAAGGCCGTGCTCAACGAGATCACGGCGGCCGAAGGCCAGATCATCCTGTTCATCGACGAGATGCACACGCTCGTTGGCGCCGGCAAGGCCGATGGCGCCATGGATGCGTCGAACCTGCTGAAGCCGGCGCTGGCGCGCGGTGAGCTCCACTGCGTGGGTGCGACGACGCTCGATGAGTACCGTAAGCATGTCGAGAAGGACGCGGCGCTCGCCCGTCGCTTTCAGCCGGTGTTCGTCAGCGAGCCTACGGTCGAGGACGCGATCTCGATCCTTCGCGGGCTCAAGGAGAAGTATGAGCTTCATCACGGGATCCGCATCTCGGACTCCGCGATCGTGGCGTCTGCGACGCTCAGCAACCGCTACATCGCGGACCGCTTCCTGCCCGACAAGGCCATCGATCTGATGGACGAGGCGGCAGCGCGGCTGCGCATGGCGGTCGACAGCAAGCCCGAGGCGCTGGACGAGCTCGATCGGCGCATCATGCAGCTCAAGATCGAACGCGAGGCACTGAAGAAGGAAACCGACGAAGGGTCGCGCAACCGGCTCGACCGGCTCGAGGGCGAACTGCTTGACCTTGAGGACGAGGCGCAGGCGCTCAGCACCAAGTGGCTGGCCGAGAAGGAGCGCGTACAGGGATCGCAAAAGCTCAAGGAAGAGCTCGACGCGGCTCGCAGCCAGCTCGAGATCGCACAGCGGTCAGGTGACCTCGCGAAGGCGGGCGAGCTGGCCTATGGCGTGATCCCCGGCCTCGAGAAGCGGATCAAGGAAGCCGAACAGAACAAGGGCGCCGGCGAGAGCGACATGGTGTCGGAGGTCGTGACGGCTTCTGACATCGCGCAGGTCGTCTCGCGCTGGACCGGCATTCCAGTCGACAAGATGCTCGAAGGCGAGCGCGAGAAGCTCGTCCAGATGGAAGGCTCGCTGGGCAAGCGCGTCATCGGGCAGGAGGAAGCCGTCGAGGCCGTCTCCCGAGCGGTGCGGCGTTCGCGTGCCGGCCTGCAGGATCCGAACCGGCCAATCGGCTCGTTCATGTTCCTTGGGCCGACCGGCGTCGGCAAGACCGAGCTGACGAAAGCGTTGGCGGAGTTCCTGTTCGACGACGAGCACGCGATGGTGCGCCTCGACATGTCCGAGTTCATGGAGAAGCATTCCGTGGCGCGGCTGATCGGCGCCCCTCCGGGCTACGTCGGCTACGACGAAGGTGGTGTGCTCACCGAAGCGGTGCGGCGTCGGCCGTATCAGGTCGTCCTGTTCGACGAGATCGAGAAGGCGCATCCGGATGTGTTCAACGTTCTGCTGCAGGTACTCGACGATGGACGCCTGACGGACGGGCAGGGCCGGACGGTCGACTTCCGCAACACCATCATCATCATGACCTCGAACCTCGGTGCGCAGTATCTGGTCGAGCTGCAGGAACATGAATCGGTGGAGCTGGTGCGCGGCAAGGTGCTCGATGCGGTCAAGGCCGCGTTCCGACCCGAGTTCCTCAACCGCGTGGATGACATCATCCTGTTCCACCGGCTGCAGCGCATCCATATGGGCGACATCGTCGAGATTCAGCTCAAGCGCCTCGGCGCCCTGCTCAAGGATCGCGAGATCAATCTCGTGCTCACCGATAAGGGCAAGGAGTGGCTGGCGCGCGAGGGCTACGACCCCGCCTATGGCGCGCGTCCGCTGAAGCGCGTGATCCAGCGCGAGGTACAGGACCGGCTGGCAGAGGCTATCCTCTCGGGCGAGGTGCAGGACGGCCAGACCGTCAACATCGACGCGGGCGATGCCGGCCTGATGCTGGTGCCCGAACTCGAAGGCGAGGTCATCCCGCCGGCAGCTGCAGCGTAACGCTAACTATCGCGAAGGGCGGCTTACGGGCCGCCCTTTTTGTTTGCCCTCGAATCGGAAACGAATGGACGTATGAGCAATCCTTTCTTCGACACCTGGTCCACGCCCTACGGCACGCCACCCTTCGATGCGATCGAGACGGCGCACTTCAAGCCCGCTTACGAGCGGGCGTTGGCGGAGCATGCCAGCGAGGTTGCGGCAATCGCCGGGCAGAGCGAGGCGCCGACCTTCGACAACACTATCGTGGCGCTGGAGCTGGCGGGGAAGGCGCTGCGGCGCGTCGACATGGTGTTCGGGCAACTGACTTCGGCGGAGACCAACGACGAGATGCAGGCGGTCGAGCGCGACATGGCGCCGGTCGTGACGCGGCACTGGACCAGCATTTATCTCGACCCAAAGCTGTTTGCGCGGATCGACGATCTCTATCGCCGCCGTGCGACGCTGGGGCTCGATCCCGAATCGATGCGCGTGCTCGAGCGGTATCACCTCGATTTCGTGTGCAGTGGAGCCAGGCTTACTGCGGCGCAGCGTGATCGCTACGCGGCGATCATGGAGCGGCTTGCGACGCTGGGGACGACGTTTGGGCAGAATGTGCTCGCGGACGAAGCGAATGTCGTTTTTGCGCTGACCGAGGCGGAGGTCGAGGGGCTGCCGGAGTTTGCGCGAGCGGCCGCGGCGGAGACGGCGCGGGGCAGGAAGCTCAATGCGCCGTATGCGGCGACGACGTCGCGGTCGTCGGTGGAGCCGATCCTGCATTTTGCGACGGACCGCAGTGTGCGTGAGCGCGTGTGGCGGGCGTTCGTCAATCGCGGGCACAATGGCAATGCCAACGACAATCGCAAGGTGATTGCCGAGATGGCGGCGCTGCGGGCGGAGGTGGCGTCGCTGCTGGGGTACGAGTCGTATGCGGCCTACAAGCTCGACGACTCGATGGCGAAGACGCCGGCTGCGGCGCAGAAGCTGCTCGAGGATGTGTGGGCGCCGGGACGCCAGCGCGCGGAGGACGATCGGGATGCGCTGCAGGCGCTGATGAGTGAGGGTACGCTCGAGGCGTGGGACTGGCGCTACTATGCGGAGAAGCTGCGCAGGGCGCGGTACGATTTCGACGAGAACGAGCTGAAGCCATACTTCGAGCTCGACAAGGTCATCGACGCGGCTTTCTTCACAGCCGAGCGGTTGTTCGGCGTCACGTTCAAGCTCCTCGACGATGTGGAGGTCTATCACCCCGACGTTCGCGTGTGGGCGGTACAGCGCCAGGGCAAGACGATCGGGCTGTTCTATGGCGACTTCTTTGCGCGACCGAGCAAGCGCAGCGGGGCGTGGATGACGTCGTTCCGCGACCAGCAGAAGCTGGGCGGCGAAGTGATCCCGCTGGTGGTCAATACCTGCAATTTCAACAAGCCGCCCGAGGGCGAGCCGGCGCTGCTTTCGCTCGATGAAGCCAGAACGGTGTTCCACGAATTCGGGCACGGGCTGCACGGACTGCTCTCCAACGTCACCTATCCGCGTATCTCGGGCACCAGCACGGTGCGTGATTTCGTCGAGCTGCCGAGCCAGCTTTATGAGCATTGGCTCGAGACCGCGCCGGTGCTGGCGCGGCTGACGCACTACAAGACAGGCGAGCCGATCCCCGAGGCGCTGCTCGAGCGTATGAAAGCGGCGCGGAAGGCGAACAAGGGATTCGAGACCGTCGAGTTCATCTCGTCTGGACTGCTCGACATGGCCTTCCACTCCGTGCGGGCGGGCACGGCGGTCGATTCGGATGCCATCGAGAAGGAGACGCTCGAGCGAATCGGCATGCCGCGCGAGATCGCGCTGCGCCATGCCAGTGCGCATTTCGGCCATCTGTTCTCGGGGGATGGCTACGCTGCCGGATACTACTCGTATCTGTGGTCGGAGGTGCTCGATGCCGATGGCTTCACGGCGTTCGAGGAGGCCGGCGATCCCTTCGATCCGGCGACGGCGGAGCGGCTCTACACTTACGTTTATTCGGGCGGCGGCTCGCGCGACTTCGCGGAGGCCTATCGCAAGTTTCGCGGCCGCGACCCTGATATCAACGGTCTCCTGGCCAAGCGCGGGTTTCATACGCTGAAGCCGATCGAGAACGGCGCCGCTTCGTAGCGGCGCTGGTCGGGGATTGCCGAGGGCGCCTCTGTGAGTTAGAACGAAACAAGAACGGAGTGACGCATGGCCAAGTACGAGATCGACTATTTCGAGATTCCCGCTGGGGATGCGTCGAGGACAAGCGCCTTCTTCAGCCAGGCTTTTGGCTTCGCGGCGCAGTCCTATGGCGAGGACTATATCGAGGTTCGTGAGGGCGGCGTGCTCGGGGGCATCAACGGCGATCCCGAGGATAAGCCCGCGGCGCCAGTGATCGGGATTCGGACGGACGATATCGCGGCGGCGGAGAAAGCGATCGTTGCGGCGGGTGGGACGATAACGAAGCCGGCCTATGCGTTCCCGGGCGGCAAGCGGCTGTTTTTCCGGGAGCCCGGCGGTGCTGAGCTGCTGGTTTACGAACCGGCGGAGTGAGACTCAGCCGTTGCCGCCGGTCGTGGTGAGCGCCGCGACCTGAGTCGGCGGGGCGACGCCGTCGCGCAGCATCAGGTCGTTTATCTGGGCGATGGTCTGCTTGAAGGCGCCCGATTCCTGCGTCGGCAGGGTGTGATCGCGCGGCAGCTTCACGCTCAGCGGATCGACGAAGCGGCCGTTGACCTTGATCTCGAAGTGCAGGTGATTGCCCGTCGAGTTACCGGTCGAGCCGACATAGCCGATGAGTTGGCCCTGGCGGACTTTGACTCCCGGCTTGATGCCGTCGGCGAAAGCGCTCTGGTGGCCGTAGCCGGTCTCGAAGCCGTTCACATGCTTGATCATGATGTAGCGGCCATAGCCTGAAACCCACTGCGCCTTCTCGATAACGCCATCGCCCGCGGCGTAGATCGGCGTTCCCTTTGGGGCCGCGAGGTCGACGCCCGTATGCAGGCGGCGCGTCTTGAAGATCGGGACCGAAGCGGCTCGCGAGACGTCCACCGCCCTGCACCGGGCGGCGTGTCAGGAAGCGCTTACCGGTTTCGCCGTCGGGATCGTAGAAGTCGACGGCGCCGTCTTGCGTGCGGAAGCGATAGAGCTGGCGCAGACTGGAACCAAGTTTTAGTCCGACATAAAGCAGGTCTTGCTGGCCGCTGGCATTGGGCTCTGTCTGCAGAACCTCGATCGAATCGCCGGCGGTGACCTTCTTGGTGAGGTCCACATCGTAGGCGAACATGGCAACGATGCGCTTGGTGATCTCGTCGTTGATGTCGTGCTTGCGCGCCGTTTCCCAGATCGAGCGATAGACAGAGGGCAGGTTGGAGACGTTGACCTCTTCGGTGTCTTCCTCGGGGAAGGCGATCTCGGAGGGGGCAAGGCCCAGCACATAGGCGCCGCGATCGGTCAGTGCGACGGTTGCCGCGTGCACGTCGGCATTGCTGCCGTCGTCGTGGACGTAGATCGAGAGGCGGTAGGGAATGAGCACATCGGAGGTGCGCGAGGCGCCGAACAGGATGCGCAGACGCGCTTTGCTCGGCAGCGTGGTCGAGGGATAGACATTGGTCAGCGTGCCGCTGATCGCCTCGATCATCTTGGGTGTAAAGCCGTTCTTGAGCAGCAGATCTTCGATCCGACTCGGCTCCTTGACGGTGATGATGCGCTCGGTGCGGCCGAGGCCGGCCTGCTCGGCGGTCGTCCGCTTCGGCATCACCGTGACGTTTTCGATCACGCTGGTCATGCCGCCCGGCTCGACGACGCCGAGATCCTGAACGCCGGTCGGCTCCGGGGCGTAAGCGAGAGTGGGATCGCCGCCGGCAGCGCCTTCGCCGAAAAAGTTTTCGAGCGTCTGGCGCACATACGCTTCGGCGTTCTGGTCGGTGATCGAGCGCGGCGGCACGAGGCTCGCGGGCAATGGCGTGGTGCTGATCTGCACTTCGCCCTCGACTTCGGCGCCATAGATATTGGTGTTGGCGTCATCGGACGGCGCCATGATGGGCTGCGTCGAATCGATCATCGCCTGCGGGTCGTAGTCCGGGATGTTTTCGGACAGCGAGGTCGCCGCGGTGGCGAGAGTCGCGCGGATGCGCACGAAAGGCTGCTTCTTGATGAGGTCGCGGCCGTCCACGGTCTCGCGGATCGAGGCTTCGACGATCTCGAGCTCGGACTTGGCGACGGCCACCGGGCGGACGCGGCTGGTCTTGGTGATCAGGTCGGTCGCGGTCTCGGTGTCCGAAGTGATGATCTGGAGGGCTTCATAGGCTGTCGAGAAGTTGCCCTGGCCCTGAAAGCTCACATAGAGCGCGGCGCCCATCAGCATCACGGAGGTCAAACCGGTCATGACCGTGCCTGTCAGCCAGGCAAAGCTCAGCTCGCGGCCCTGGGGGATTTCGCCGTCCGTCGAGGCGACCGTCAGCGCCGGCCCGTCTTCGAAGCCGGCGCGCACCAAGGCGAGCGTGCGATTGCGTTGCGCCGGATTCAACCCTGGTCCTGCCCCAACCCCGAAAATAGATCATCCAGCCGGCTCGCCTTTTGGGGCGGGCCAAGCGCCCCGAATTCATGGCGCGGCCTTCGACGCTCCGTCAAGCCGAAGCGATCGACAGGGGTGGTCGGCCCCAATTGCGGCCTATTTCCGGTTGGTTTGGCGCATGCACACTTGCCGCACCCCATGTGCAAAACTCTCGAAACGTGAGGATTTGCAACGATCTGAAGGTCAGCGGCGACGCTCGACCGACTTATGCGTCATCTGTTTTTCACAGAACGCCAGTTTCCGTGTTGACAGCCAAAATGGGCATCCATATATACCCGCCATCGCTGAGGCGGCGGCGCGGAAACGCGGTGACGAACGAAGCAAGCCACTGAGAAACAAGAGCAATTTTGCTTCTCAGACTTTCAGTTTCCGGTCTTGATCGAAAATTGAAAATGGGGTGTTGACAGGCAAATACGCCTCGAATACAACCCGCTCCGTTGACGACGCCGAGCGCTTGTCGCTCCCACTGTTGACGACCTATCGAAAGGGCAGACCTGCTGCCGGGAAACCGGACACAAGTTCTGTTCGCAAAATTCGGAAGTTGACACTTCCATGACGCTGCCCTCGAAAGAGGCTCCCAGGGTCCGCTCTTTGACATTGTGAAGATGGAAGAAAGGGAAACGTGGACGGCGAGGTTCTTGCGGTCTGATCGTGAGATTAGACAAACAGACTTCGACGGTACGTTTTCTCAAGAGGTACACTACCAATCACACACTCTTCGGAGTGGAGTGACAGGTGTGTGTCCTCGTCAATGTCGCGCAGAAATGCGTGACGCGCAAAACGTGCAGACGTCGACCAAGTCAGATATCAAACTTGAGAGTTTGATCCTGGCTCAGAACGAACGCTGGCGGCAGGCTTAACACATGCAAGTCGAACGCCCCGCAAGGGGAGTGGCAGACGGGTGAGTAACGCGTGGGAATCTACCCAGATCTTCGGAACAACTGAGGGAAACTTCAGCTAATACCGGATACGCCCTACGGGGGAAAGATTTATCGGTTCTGGATGAGCCCGCGTTGGATTAGCTAGTTGGTGAGGTAAAGGCTCACCAAGGCGACGATCCATAGCTGGTCTGAGAGGATGATCAGCCACACTGGGACTGAGACACGGCCCAGACTCCTACGGGAGGCAGCAGTGGGGAATATTGGACAATGGGCGAAAGCCTGATCCAGCCATGCCGCGTGAGTGATGAAGGCCCTAGGGTTGTAAAGCTCTTTTGTGCGGGAAGATAATGACGGTACCGCAAGAATAAGCCCCGGCTAACTTCGTGCCAGCAGCCGCGGTAATACGAAGGGGGCTAGCGTTGCTCGGAATCACTGGGCGTAAAGGGTGCGTAGGCGGGTCTTTAAGTCAGGGGTGAAATCCTGGAGCTCAACTCCAGAACTGCCTTTGATACTGGAAAGCTTGAGTTCGGGAGAGGTGAGTGGAACTGCGAGTGTAGAGGTGAAATTCGTAGATATTCGCAAGAACACCAGTGGCGAAGGCGGCTCACTGGCCCGGTACTGACGCTGAGGCACGAAAGCGTGGGGAGCAAACAGGATTAGATACCCTGGTAGTCCACGCCGTAAACGATGAATGCCAGCCGTTAGTGGGTTTACTCACTAGTGGCGCAGCTAACGCTTTAAGCATTCCGCCTGGGGAGTACGGTCGCAAGATTAAAACTCAAAGGAATTGACGGGGGCCCGCACAAGCGGTGGAGCATGTGGTTTAATTCGACGCAACGCGCAGAACCTTACCAGCCCTTGACAT
>JBGAKM010000039.1:0-3501 GCA_044224395.1 Devosia sp. | reverse complement strand
CTCTCCGGCGCGAAGCCCTTGACCTGGGCGAAGATCAGCCGCGGATTGAGCGCGTGCAGGCGCGGCCAGTCGAAGCCCAGGCGGGCGAACGTGCCGGGCGCCATGTTCTCGATCACGACGTCGGCCTGCTCGATCATCCGTCGCAGCAGCGCCTTGCCCTCCTCGCTCTTGAGATTGCAGGTCACGCTGCGCTTGTTGAGGTTGTAGTAGATGAAATAGTGCGAATCGGCATCGGGACGATCGCTCGAACCCCAGCGGCCCGGCTCGCCGCGATTGGGTTCCTCGACCTTGACGACATCGGCCCCGAGCCAAGCCAGCGCCTCGGTGCACGATGGCCCCGCCTCGAACTGGGTGAGGTCGAGCACCTTGATCCCCGCGAGCGCCGGCGCAGTCCCGGCCGCGATCTCCTGCTGCACTACCTGATCCTGCATGGCGATCACTCCCATAGTGGGCCATCTCCAGGGATCGGGCGGCCCGTTGTCGTGTCATTCGAAACAGCTTGTACGGGGCGACCTTGCCGCCCTTCTTCGTCGATCGGACCCTGTTGGCCGGCCCTGGTGGCCGAACCAGTCGGCTCTCCCGACCATTAGGGCCCGGCACCGTGCGTTCTGCAACCCGCCAAAGCTCGGTCATGCCGGAACGGCGTTTCGCCTCGAAAGGTCCGCCGTCAAGACCGGCTTCGCCGCGGGACGCCGGGGGCCGTCAACCAGGCAGCCTCGAGCCTTGCCGGAAGGCACGCCACGCATGCAAACGAAAACGGCCCGCTGGAGCGGGCCGTTCGTCACTCTGGTGTTTTGCAGGCCTCCGGCAGCTCGTGTCCCGCTGCCACGACAACGATCCTCAGATCACCTTGGCCTTCTTCATGCCCTTGACCTCGTCGGGCGTGCAGCCGAGCCACTCGCCGTAGATCGCCTCACAATCCCCACCGAGAACGGGGGAGGATTTCAGCGCGACCTTGGTGTCCGACATCCGGAGCGGCCAGCCCGTCACGATCACCGGGCCGCGGACCGGATGGTCGATCGTCTGCATCATCCCGCGCGCATGCAGGTCGGGGTCGTGCATCAGCTCGAGGGTCGTCATGACGGCACCGCAGGGAACGCCGGCGCCGGCAACGATCTCGGTTACCTCCTGCTTGGTGCGCTTCGACGTCCAGGCGGTGATCGCCTCGTCCACGGCCTCGCGGTTGGCGCCGCGGGTCGAGGGGTCGGTCATGCGTGGATCGTTGAGCAGGTCCTCGCGGCCGATCGCCTTCACCAGGCGGCGCCAGTGATCCTCGTTGCCGCGCGAGGCGAAGATGTAGGCCCAGTCGTTGAGTCCTCCGGGCGCACACTTGTAAAGACCGCCCGGCGCCGTTCCCGGCACCGTATTGCCGCCGCGCGGCAGCTGGGTGTCCATGGCGGCCTGGCGGCTCATCGGCGTGCGGCAGTAATTCAACATCGCGTCGCGCATGGCGATCTGGATGTGCTGGCCGCGGCCGGTCGTCATGCGCTGGTACAGCGCCGTGACGATGCCCAAGGCGGCCAGCATGCCGGTGCCGGTATCGCCGAGCGTCGAGCCTGGCCGGACCGGCGGCTGGTCGGCATGGCCGTTGATGCCCATCGTGCCGCCCATCGCCTGGGCGATCATGTCGAACGCCAGATAGTTCGCGTGCGGGCTCTCCGGCGAGAAGCCCTTGACCTGGGCGAAGATCAGCCGCGGATTGAGCGCATGCAGGCGCGGCCAGTCGAAACCCAGGCGCGCGAAGGTGCCCGGCGCCATGTTCTCCATCAGGATGTCGGCCTTCTCGATCATCCGCCGCAGCAGCGCCTTGCCCTCCTCGGTCTTGAGGTTGCAGGTCACGCTGCGCTTGTTGAGGTTGTAGTAGACAAAATAGGTCGAATCGGCGTCGGAGCGATCGGTCATGCCCCAGCGGCCCGGCTCGCCGCGATTGGGTTCTTCCACCTTGACGACGTCGGCCCCGAGCCAGGCCAGCGCCTCGGTGCAGGACGGCCCCGCCTCGAACTGCGTGAGGTCCAGCACCTTGATCCCCTTGAGGGCCGGCTGAGTCGCGGTCGTGACCTCCGGCTGCATTGACTGGTCCATGGCGTTCCCTCCGATTAGGGACCGTGCCCAAAACTGGCCCGGCCCTCGTTGTGTCACTCCATCCGTTGTGCCCGATCGGCTGTGTCCAATCAGCTGTGCCAGGCGAATTGCTGCGCCTTGCGGGTCGAGCCCTGCGACAGCACGATATTGACCAGGGCGGGACCAGGGAAGGCCATCGCCTCGTCGAGCGCTTTGCGGATGTCCTTCGGGTCATGGACGAACCAGCCCTTGCCGCCGAACGCCTCCAGCACCTTGTCGTAGCGCGCGCCGTAGATCAGCGCGTTGGGCTTCAGGTTGAAGAACGGATTCTCCGGGATCTCCGGCATGCCGGGGCCGATGCCGCCATTGTTCAGGACGACGATCTTCACCGGCAGGTTGTAGCGGACCAGCGTCTCCATCTCCATGCCGGAGAAGCCGATCGCCGAATCGCCCGAAAGATGGACGACCGGCCGGCTGGGATCGGCCACGGCGGCGGCGATCGCCTGGCCGAGGCCGACGCCCATCGTACCGTAGGTGCCGGCATTGAGGACAGAACGGGCGTTGAAGCTCGGCAGCTGGGTCAGGCCGATATCCATGGTGCCGGCGCCCTCGGCGCTCAACACCGCGTTCTTCGGCATCCAGGCGGCGACATCGCGCAAGGCTCGGTAGTAGCCGGCCGGCGCGGTGTCGTCGTCGATCTGCGGCTTGATGGTCGCGGCGTTCTCAGCGGCCTTCTTGGACAGAGCCATGCGCCACGGCGTGTCCTTGGGATGGAACCACTGGCGGTTGACCAGCGCCTTGTTGACCTGCGCCATGATGGCCTTGCCGTCACCGACCAAAGCCACTTCGGTCGATTTGTTGTGGCCGATCTCCTCGGGCGAGATGTCGAGCTGGATGACCTTGACGTCCTTGGAGAAGCGCGGCGGCAGGCCGAAGTGGAAGATCCAGTTGAACCGCGCGCCCATCAGGAAGATGACGTCGGCCTGCTGCAGTGCGAGCGTGCGCGCCGCGCCGGCCGACAGCGGATGATCGTCCGGCAGCACGCCCTTGCCCATCGGCGAGCGCACGAACGGCACCTGCGTGCGCTCGATGAAGGCGCGGACCTCGTCCTCGGCGTGTGCCCAGGCCATGCCCTTGCCGACCAGGACGAGCGGCCGCTGCGCCTTCTCGAGCAGGTTCAGCGCCGCCTCGACGTTCTCCGGCGGGGCCACCATGCGCGGCGGCTCTGGCACGCGATCGACCTGGACCGCCTTGTCGAGCTCGCAGGTGCCCCGAATGATGTCGTCGGGCATGTCGAGGTAGCTGGCCCCGGGCCGCCCGTTGATCGCATACCGGGTCGCCAGCTCGACGTAATAAGGGATGCGCGAGACGGTCTCGATGCCATGCGCGAACTTGCAGAACGGCGAGGCGATCAGCACCTGGCGCTCTTCCTGGAAGGCG
>JBGAKM010000026.1:0-28149 GCA_044224395.1 Devosia sp. | reverse complement strand
TGAGCGCGAGCACGCGCAGATCGTCGATGCCGTGGGTGTGGTCGGCGTGCTCGTGCGTGTAGAGCACGGCCTCGACGCGATCGACGTTGTTGGCCAGCAGCTGCTCGCGGAGGTCGCAGCCGGTGTCGACCACGATGCGTGTCGGCTCACTGTCGCCGGTGCGGCCCTCGATGAGCAGCGAGCAGCGACTGCGGCGGTTGCGTGCATTGGCCGGATCGCAGACGCCCCAGTTGCCGCCGATGCGCGGTACGCCGCCGGACGAGCCGCATCCCATGATCGTGGCAATGATCGAGGTCGCGGCGGCCATCAGCGTTTGGCCTTCGAGAACAGCCGGTAGAAATTGTCGGTCGTGGTTTCGGTGATGGCCTCAAGCGAGACGCCGCGCAGCTCGGCCAGCTTTTCGGCCGTGTGCCGCACGTAGGACGGCTCGTTCGACTTGCCGCGATGCGGCACCGGCGCGAGGTACGGCGCATCTGTCTCGACGAGGATGCGGTCCGCGGGCGCCATGGTCGCGGCCTCGTGGATGGTCGCGGCGCTCTTGAACGTCAGGATGCCGGAGAACGAGATGTAGCCACCGAGCGCCAGGCCGCGCCGGGCCAGATCGATGCCCGACGAGAAGCAGTGGAGAATGAAGGGGAAGGCCCCCTTCCCTGTCTCGTCCTCGAGGATCGACGCGACGTCGTCATCCGCCTCACGCGCGTGGATCACGAGCGGCAGGCCGGTCTCGCGGGCGGCGGCGATGTGGCGACGGAAGCCCACGGTTTGCGCCGGGTAGTCGCCCTCGTAGTGATAATCGAGGCCGGCTTCGCCGATGGCCACGCAGCGCGGATGCTCCGCGAGCCGGACGAGGTCCGCCGTCGTGATCTCCGGCTCTTCGTGGGCGTTGTGCGGGTGCGTGCCGACGCTGCACCAGACTTCCGGGTTCTCGTCGGCGATCGCCTTGATCTCGTCGAAGCGCCTCACACGCGTCGAGATGGTCACCATGCGCTCAACACCGTTGGCTTTGGCGCGCGCGATGACGCCGGCGCGGTCCGCCGCAAGCTCGGGAAAATCGAGGTGGCAGTGGGAGTCGATCAGCACGTCAGGCCGCCGGTTTTGCCTGCTCGAATTTCTTGAAGATCGGCTCGGGCGGCGGCAGCGCGGTCCGGGGCGCGACGGCGGAGTCGGGATCGAGCGCGTGTTCGAGCAGACGCTCGTCGGCGGGCACGGCCAGGAGGTCGAGCATCTTGCTCGCCGCTGCCGGGACGAATGGCAGCGCGGCAATCGCCGCGCGGCGCAGCACGTCGGCCGTGGTCGCGAGGATCGCGCCCATGCGGGCCATGTCGTCCTTTTTGCCCCATGGCGCCTGGTCGGCGAAATAGAGGTTGGCGGCGCTCAGGGCGGCGACGAGCTCGGCGGCAGCGTCATGAAGCTGCTCGGTGACCATCGCGGTGGTCATCCGCTCGATGGCAAGGATGGTCTCGGCGACGATCTTGTTGTCCTCGCCGGAACCCAGCTGACGTGGCGGCATCTGGCCGCCGAAGTTCTTGGCGATCATCGAGAGCGAGCGCTGCGCGAGATTGCCGAAATTGTTGGCGAGGTCCGCGTTGTTGCGGTTGATGAACTTTTCGCGGCCCCAGTCGCCGTCCTGCCCCCACGAGATCTCACGCAGGAAGTAGTAGCGCACCGGATCGGCGCCGAACTCGTCGACGAGGGCGAACGGATCGACGACGTTGCCGAGCGACTTGCTCATCTTCTTGCCCTCGGAGGTGAGGAAGCCGTGGGCGAAGACGCGCTTTTGCACCGGCAGGCCGGCGCTCATCAGGAAGGCCGGCCAGTAGACCGTGTGGAAGCGGATGATGTCCTTGCCGATGACGTGGAGGTCGGCGGGCCAGAACTTTTCGAACATCTCGCCCTTGTCGTCGGGGAAGCCGACGCCGGTGATGTAGTTAGTCAGCGCGTCGACCCATACGTACATTACGTGGCCGGGCGCGTTGGGTACCGGGATGCCCCAGTCGAACGTCGTTCTGGAGATCGATACGTCCTGCAGGCCGCGCTTGACGAACGAGATGATCTCGTTGCGGCGCTCGGCGGGCGCGATGAAGTCCGGCTGTTCCTCGTAAAGCTTGAGCAGGCGATCCTGATAGGCCGAGAGACGGAAGAAGTAGCTGTCTTCCTCGACCCATTTCACCTCGGCGCCGGAGGGCGCGAACTTCTTGCCGCCCTCCCCGTCGGTGAGCTCGTCGTCGTCGAAGTAAGCTTCGTCGCGGACCGAGTACCAGCCCTTGTAGGTCGACTGGTAGATATCGCCATCGTTGCCGGCGGCCATGCGGTTCCAGATCTCCTGGCTCGACTTGATATGCCGCTCCTCGGTGGTGCGGATGAAGTCGTCGTTGGAGATGCCGAGCGCGGCGGCAAGCTCGCGGAAGCGCTGCGAATTGCGGTCGGCGAGCGCGCGCGTGGTCAGCCCCTCGCGCTGCGCGGTCTGCACCATCTTGATGCCGTGCTCGTCGGTGCCGGTGAGGAAGAACACCTCGCGGCCTTCGAGCCGCCGCCAGCGGGCGATGGCATCGGTCGCGACCATCTCGTAGGCGTGCCCGATATGAGGCTCACCGTTGGGATAGGCGATTGCGGTGGTGACGTAGTAGGCGTTCCGGGTCATCGGGCTTCGGCTGGTGTCAGATGGGTCTGGGCATGTCGCCTGATCGCGTCGAACAGCGAGATCAGCGTTTGCCGGGCGTCGAGATTGTATTCCTCGGCGTCGGCAAACAAGGCGTTGGCCTTCTCCCATAGCTCACCAGCCGAGGCAAGCCGCGGCTTTCCGCCCGTCTGGGCGGCGTTTTTCGCCTCGGCTGCGATCCAGTCGAGTAGCATCTGTTTGCCGAAGGCGTAGCCGGCGCCGTCCTTCTCCGCCGCCAGCACATCGGCGACGCCCAGATACACGGCAGAGGCGCCGAAACCGGGCGATCTCAACCAGCCCTGGAGGGCGATAAGTCCCTTGTCCTCGCCCATCGCCAGTGCCTCGAACGCGCGGCGCGGGACGCCGCCCGCGAGGTCGATCGCGGCCTCGGTCGCTGCGGGCACGATATCGCGCACTTGGTCATCCCGAAGCGGACGGAGCGCTACAGCGTGGCAGCGCGACTTGATCGTGGGGAGCAGCCCTCCGGGCCGGTGCGAGATGAGGAGGAACAGTGTCTCGGCGGGCGGTTCTTCGAGGATTTTGAGAAGCGCATTCGCGGACGATGGATTGCAGTCGTCGATCGCATCCACCACGACGATGCGGAAGCCGGCGCGGCCGCGCGTCATGCGGCTCTCTTCGATCAGCCCGCGCACCTCTTCGACGCGGATCGCGGTGTAGAAACCCTTGCCCGTGTCGCGCGGGGCTTTGCGCAGCACGCGCAGGTTCGGGTAGGCACCTGCCGCAACCTGCGCGGCGATGTGCTCGCGGCTCTCGTCGCCGGTTCGCGCGAACACTTCGCGCGCGATGTCGAAGGCCAGCGTCGCTTTGCCGATGCCGCGCGGTCCATGGAGCATGATGCCGCTCGGCAGTCGCGCTGCATCGAGCGTCGCCATCACATTGGCGCGCGCCGCTTCATGCCCGATTACGGCGTTGCGGCTCTCGGGCAGCGGGATGCCCTCGAGCTGGTCCGGCTCACGGATTTCGTCGTCGCTCACGCCGTCTGCTCAAACTGCAGTTCGGGGAAACGCCGCACCATCACGTCCCAGATTTCCTGCGCGAGGTTTTCCTCGTTCTGGTTGGCGGGGATCACCACGCAGCGATCGGCATTGTTGCGGGCGATCGCGAGGAAGGCCTCGCGCAGCCGCTTGTGCCACTCGAGGTCTTCCTTCTCGAACCGGTCGCCAGTGTCGACGAGCGTGGCTTCCGTTTCGCGCTCGATGACACGCTGGAACGCCGCTTCGGGATCCATGTCGAGGACCACGGTGAGATCAGGCTTGTGGCCGTTGAGGGCGAGCGTTTCGAGCGCATCGATCAGCCGCACATCCACGCCGCCGGTGAGGCCCTGATAGGCCCGCGTCGAGTCCGAGAAGCGATCCGAAATCACCCAGCGGCCGGCGTTGAGGTTGGGAGCGATCAGCTGGCTGACATGATCGAACCGCGCCGCGGCGAACAGCACCGCTTCGGCGCCCGGTCCCCAGGGCTCCGATCGCCCTTGCAGGATGAAGGCGCGGACGGCTTCTGCCTTCGGTGTGCCGCCGGGCTCGCGTGTGCGCACTGCAGGGATCGATTGCTGGCTCAGGGCCGCAACCAGCCGCTTCACCTGGGTCGATTTGCCGACACCCTCCCCGCCTTCAAACGTGATGAAGCGGCCGTGGCTGGGCGAGCGATCGAGCATCAGGGCAGCCAGCCCAGGAGCAACTGCTTGATGGCGTCCGACGATTTGCGGAACAGGTCGCCGTCTTCCACCGTCGCATTGGCGTAAAGCGGCGTCTCCTGCACAAGAACATCGGCGCAGTAGATGTTGAGCTTGGCGATCTGCTGTCCCTGCAGCACCGGCGGGCGCAGCGGACCTTTGTACGTCACCGTTGCCACGGGGCAGTTCTCCGCGCCCTTGGGCAGGAACAGATCGATCTTGTCTTTGCCGATGAGGCCAACGCTGCCGTCCTTGCCGCCATAGACGTTGGCATAAGCGACGACCTTGTCCTTTGCATAGACCGGCATGAGCTCAAAGCCGCGCATACCCCAGGTAATCAGCTTGCGGCCTTCTTCGGCGCGCTCCTTCATCGAACTGAGGCCGTGGATGACCGCGATCAGCCGGCGGCCATCGTTGGGCGCCGAAATCACCTCGCCGTAACCCGACGCTTCGGTGTGGCCGGTCTTCAGCCCGTCCACGCCGATGCCTGTTTCGAGCAGCGAGTTGCGATTGAGCTGGCGGATCTTGTTCCAGGTAAATTCGGGCTCGGAGAAGAGCTGGTAGAATTCGGGGAAGGTCTGGATCAGGTAACGCGCCAGCGTCGCGAGGTCGCGCGCCGTGGAGTACTGGTCGGGGTCCGGCAGGCCGGTGGCGTTCACGAAGTTGGAGTTGGTGAGCCCGATCTGTTTGGCCAGCTGGTTGGCGATCTTGGCGAAGGTCGACTCCGTGCCGCCGATGCCCTCGGCGAGCGCGATCGCCGCGTCGTTACCGGACTGGATGATCACCGATTTGATCAGATCTTCGACCCGAATCTGCGAGTTCAGCTCCGCGAACATCGTCGAGCCGCCCGACGCGGCACCGCCGGTGCGCCAGGCGTTCTCGGAGATAAAGAACTCATCGTCGAGCGAGAGCTTGCCCTGCTGGATGTAGGTAAAGACGACGGCCAGCGTCATCAGCTTGGACATGCTGGCGGGCTCCATGCGCTCGTCAGCATTCTTGTTGAGCAGGATCGTGCCGGACTCGAAGTCCATCAGAACCGCGTATTTGGCCTTGGTCTCGAACTCCTGCGCGAAAACCGGCGCGACGAACGCACCTATGCAGGCAAGCAGCAATAAGGCCAGAAAACGCATTATCCCAACCATGTCCCGCGCCCGCGAGGCGCGATCAACCGAGTTTAGAGAACGGGCTCGGAGAGGCCAAGTTGCCGCGCAAGCGACACCACGTCGGCGCGTGCCACACCGGGCTTAAGATGGGTCAATGTCAATCGTGTGGCCGGATTGCCGCCGAGATCGAGCGTTTGCTCGTCGACCGCGCCCAGCATCGCGAATGCATCCGCGACCTCATTGACGCGACCGGCATCGCCAAAAATACCCAGCAGGACATCGACCTTGAGTGCATCGGCATCCACGGACTGCCGCCATTCTTCGAGCGCCGCATTGCCACCGGCCATGGCCTCGGTGGCGGCGATGGCGCCGTTCACCGACTGGTTGGTCTCGGCATAGCCGAACATGTTGATGATATCGCCGATCAGGCCGCCCGAAAGCGGATCGCGCGACGTCGGACCGGACATCGAGACGCGTGGGGTGTCGGCCATCGCGATCATGGTGGCGCCGGCCTGCTGCTCGATGCGCGTCTCGCGGTTGAGCGACGCCATCAGCATCTTGTTGTCGTCGCCGTTGAGCGGCGCCGGCCCGACGTAGCGTACTTCCACGTCGGCGCTGCCGCTGTTGCGGTAGCCCAGCGCTTCGGCGGCCTGGTAGCTCATATCGATGATGCGGCCCGACATGTACGGTCCGCGATCGTTGATCCGGACCATGATGGAGCGGCCGTTGCTGAGATTGGTCACGCGCGCATAGCTCGGGATCGGGAGCACGGGGCTCGCCGCCGTCAGGTAGTACGCGCCGAAGATTTCGCCATTGGCGGTGCGACGGCCGTGAAAGTCCTGGCCGTACCAGGAGGCCTTGCCGCGCTCGACATAGCCGGGGCCTTCGACGGGCTGGTAGGTGACGCCGCGCACCGTATAAGGCTTGAGCGGCATCACCCGGCCGCCCCCTCGCGCCGGATATTTGGTTTTGGTGACCCGCGGCGAAATGCCGACGCCGAACTCCTTGGAGGTGAACGCGGCGCGCTTCACGCCCGAACTGCCAATCCCGCTGCCGCTGCAAGCGGCCAGCACGGGAGCAATAAGCAGCATCAGCGCAGCAACGCGCCAGAAGCGGATGGTCGAACTCAATACGCACCTCGGCCGGGACGGTGAGCGGCCAGAATAAACCAGGGCCGCGCATCATTCCGGCAGACTCCCGGATCGTGGTTGCGACCGGGTTAATTTGAGGCGAATTGTGACGTCAGGCCGCAGCCCAATCCTTGAGGGCGGCGTGAACGGTCTCGGGCTGTTCGAGCAGAGCGAGGTGCCCTGCCCGCGGCACAACGACCAGCGAACTCCCGGCGATTCCGGCCTGCATCTCCTTTGCGGCCTCCGGTGGCGTGATCTGGTCGCCCTCCCCGACCACGATCAACGTCGGCACATTGATCTTGCCGAGCAGCGGTCGCGAGTCCGGCCGGGCGATGATCGCTTCCTGCTGCTGCTCGTAGATTTTCGGTCCGTTCGCTTCGGCCATGCCGCGGTGGATCGCGTAGAGGTCGGAGCTGTTGGCGTTTTCGACGTACACGGACTTCGGAAAGGTCTGCTCGATCGCCTCGATGAATTTGCCCTTCTGCGCCAGCGCGATCATGCGGCGGCGGTTGGCGGTCGACTCCTCGCTGTCCGGCCGCGCGGTGGTGTCGAGCAGCCCAAGCTTCAGCACGCGCTCCGGCGCCTGACGCAGAATCTCGAAGCAGATATATCCGCCCATCGAGAAGCCAATCAGCGCGAACTTGGGAGGCGCCTCCGCCAGAATCGCCTTGGCAATGGCGTCCACGGTATTGCCGGTCTGGTGGTTGGCCACGGTGACCGGCCCGAACGGCCACAGAGCATTCGCCACGCCGGCGTAGACTCGCGCGTCGCAGTTGAGGCCGGGAACGAGAAGGAAAGGGATCATCGGGCACCTTGGAGAAGCATTTCCTTCGTAATGTGTAGCGCAAGAACCCGTTGCTTGCCCGGACTCTGGCAATCATATAAAGATATCTTTATATCCCATTCCGTAGAACCGGCGCGGTGCGGTCCGCGAGAGGATTTCCAATGACGACGCTTCAGCCCCATTCCGATGCCCGTGCCGCGCTCTCCGCGGCCGCTTCCGAGCGCATTCTCGTGCTCGACGGCGCCATGGGGACGATGATCCAGCAGCTCAAGCTGACCGAGGAAGGCTATCGCGGCGAGCGGTTCAAGGACTGGCACCGCGACATCCGCGGCAACAACGACCTGCTGATCCTCACCCAGCCGGACGCGATCCGCGCGATCCATTTGCAGTATTTCCTCGCCGGTGCCGACATCTGCGAGACCAACACGTTCTCGTCCACTTCGATCGTCCAGGCGGACTACGGCATGGAGGCGCTGGCCTACGAGCTCAATGTCGAGGGGGCCAGGCTCGCCCGCGAGGCGGCGCAGCTGGCGTTCGAGACGGACGGCAAGCGGAGGTTCGTCGCCGGTGCGCTCGGGCCGCTCAACAAGACGGCGTCGATGTCGACGGACGTGAACAACCCGGGCCACCGCAACATCACCTTCGACCAGATCGCCGAGTCCTACGCCGAGGCGATCAACGGGCTGATCGATGGTGGCGCAGATTTGCTGCTGTTCGAGACGATCACCGACACGCTCAACACCAAGGCCGGCATCTTCGCGGCGCAGCGCATCTTCGAGGAGCGCGGGTTCGAGCTGCCGATCTCGATCTCGGGCACCATCACGGACCTTTCGGGCCGGACGCTGAGCGGCCAGACGCCGAGCGCGTTCTGGTACTCGGTGCGCCACGCGGCGCCCTTCACCATCGGCCTCAACTGCGCGCTAGGCGCCAATGCCATGCGCCCGCATGTTGCCGAGCTCAGCGACGTCGCCGATACGCTGGTCATGGCGTACCCGAATGCGGGCCTGCCCAACGAATTCGGTGGCTACGACGAGAGCCCCGAATTCATGGCGCGGCAGATCGAGACGTTTGCGCGCGAGGGGCTGGTCAATATCGTCGGCGGGTGCTGCGGCACGACGCCCGACCACATCCGCGCCTTCGCCGAAGTCGCCGCGCGCCACAAGCCGCGGAAGATTCCGACGGTTCCGACCCAGCTCCGGCTGTCGGGCCTCGAGCCGTTCACGCTGACGCCGGAAATCCCGTTCGTAAATGTGGGTGAGCGCACGAACGTCACCGGCTCCGCGCGCTTCCGCAAGCTGATCACGGCTGGCGACTACACGGCGGCGCTCGAAGTTGCCCGGGACCAGGTGCAGAACGGCGCGCAGGTGATCGATGTCAATATGGACGAGGGGCTGATCGACTCCGCCAAGGTGATGGTCGAGTTCCTGAACCTGCTTGCTGCCGAGCCGGATATCGCGCGCGTGCCGCTGATGATCGACTCCTCGAAGTTCGAGGTGATCGAGGCCGGCCTCAAATGCGTTCAGGGCAAGCCGCTGGTCAACTCGATCTCCATGAAGGAGGGCGTCGACAAGTTCCTCGATGCCGCCCGCCTCGTCCGGCGCTATGGCGCGGCGGTTGTCGTTATGGCGTTCGACGAGCAGGGACAGGCGGACACCGCGGCGCGCAAGATCGAGATCTGCACGCGGGCCTACAAGCTCTTGACGGAAGAGGTCGGATTCCCGCCCGAGGACATCGTGTTCGACCCCAACATCTTTGCGGTCGCCACCGGCATCGAGGAGCACCGCAACTACGGCGTCGACTTCATCGAAGCGACCAAGACGATCACCGAGAGCCTGCCCCACGTTCACGTCTCGGGCGGCGTGAGCAACCTCAGCTTCTCGTTCCGCGGCAACGAGCCGGTACGCGAGGCGATGCACGCCGTGTTTCTCTACCACGCCATCCAGGCGGGCATGGACATGGGCATCGTCAATGCCGGCCAGCTCGCCGTCTACGAGTCGATCGATCCGGAGCTGCGCGAGCGCTGCGAAGACGTCGTGCTCAACCGGCGCGAGGACGCGACCGAGCGGCTGCTGGAACTCGCCGAGCGGTTCAAGGGCGGTGCGGCCTCCGAGACCAAGGCGAAGGACCTCACGTGGCGCACCAAGCCTGTGGCCGAGCGGATCAGCCACGCGCTCGTCAACGGCATCACCGAGTTCATCGACGAGGACACCGAGGCCGCGCGGCTCGAAGCGGCACGTCCGCTCGAAGTGATCGAAGGCCCGTTGATGGCGGGCATGAGCGTGGTCGGCGACCTGTTCGGGTCGGGCAAGATGTTCCTGCCGCAGGTGGTCAAGTCAGCGCGCGTGATGAAGCAGGCCGTGGCCCACCTACTCCCCTTCATGGAGGCGGAAAAGGATGGCGGCGGGGCGTTCCGGTCGGCCGGCAAGATCCTGATGGCGACCGTAAAAGGCGACGTCCACGACATCGGCAAGAACATCGTCGGCGTGGTCCTCTCCTGCAACAATTACGAGATCATCGACCTTGGCGTGATGGTGCCGACGCAGAAGATCCTCGAGACGGCCAAGAAGGAGAACGTCGACGTCATCGGGCTCTCGGGTCTCATCACGCCCTCGCTCGACGAGATGGTGCACGTCGCCTCCGAGATGGAGCGCGAAGGCTTCACCGTGCCGCTGCTGATCGGCGGAGCGACGACGTCGCGCGTCCACACGGCGGTGAAGATTCATCCGCAGTACAATGGCGGACCGACCGTTCACGTCCACGACGCGAGCCGCGCTGTCGGCGTTGTGTCGGCGCTCCTGAGCAAGGAGCAGCGGCCGGCTTATGTGGCCGATGTGAAGGCGGAGTACGAGAAGGTCGCCAAGCGCCACGCGGAGGCCGAAGCCGAGAAGCAGCGGCTGCCGCTTGCGGCTGCGCGCGAGAATGGGCTCAAGACGGACTGGGCGAACTACACGCCGCCCAAGCCGAGCTTCCTCGGCACGAAGGTGTTCGAAAGCTACGACCTCAGCGAACTCGCCCGCTACATCGACTGGACGCCGTTCTTCCAGGCCTGGGAGATGAAGGGCCGATACCCGGCGCTGCTCGACGACCCGAACCAGGGCGAGGCGGCGCGCCAGCTCTGGGACGATGCCCAGAAGATGCTGGCGGAGGTGCTGCAGAAGAACTGGTTCCGCCCCAAGGCCGTCATCGGCTTCTGGCCCGCGAACGCTGTCGGCGACGATATCCGCCTGTTCACCGACGAGGCCCGAACCGAGGAACTGGCGACGCTCTACACGCTTCGCCAGCAGCTCTCCAAGCAGAAGGACAAGCCTAACCTCGCGCTCTCCGACTTCGTCGCGCCCGCCGGGACGCCGGACTATGTCGGCGGCTTCGTGGTGACGGCCGGCCTCGAGGAGAACCTCATCGCCGAGCGCTTCGAGCGCAAGAACGATGACTATTCGTCGATCCTGATCAAGGCGCTCGCCGACCGCTTCGCCGAAGCTTTCGCGGAGGCCATGCACGAGCGCGTGCGCAAGGAATTCTGGGGCTACGCTCCGGAAGAGAGCTCGACGCCGGACGATCTGTTGCAGGAGAAATATCGCGGCATTCGCCCTGCCCCCGGCTATCCGGCGCAGCCCGATCATACCGAAAAGACGACGCTGTTCCGGCTGCTCAATGCCAAACAGCGTACTGGCGTCGAGCTGACGGAGTCGTACGCCATGTGGCCCGGCTCGTCCGTCTCGGGCCTCTATTTCAGCCACCCCGACGCCTACTATTTCGGCGTGGCCAAGGTCGAACGCGACCAGGTGGAAGACTATTCGAGGCGCAAGGGCATGGCCGTCCGCGAGGTCCAACGCTGGCTCGGGCCCATTCTCAATTACACGCCTGTCAGCGAGAAGGCGGGATCTTGACGACGCCGTTCGACAGCGCCAGATCGTCGATTCCGGTGACGGTGATTACCACTGCCGCGGCGCTCAAGTTCGCCGAGGCGGGCGCGGTCCGCGTCCACCTCGAACCGGCGCTGCACGAGCACGAGCCGGGCAGCGAATGCGTCGCCTGCGCCGCCCGCGGCGACGTGCGCGCCCTGCTGTTCGACCTGCTGCAGCGCTCGCGTGAAAAGGGAAACAGCCCGCTGGTTTCGGTGGTTGTCGACGCCTCCGACCTGCGAGATGCCAAACCCGTCATCGACCGTCTGGAGAAGGGCGTCGTCCCAGCGTTCGGCCTTCGCGATCACACCGTCGCGCGGAGCTTTCACCTCTCGAGGGTGATTTGACCGCAGACGAACCTGCGCCGCGTTGGCTTTTCGTTCTGACGCTCGTTGCGGTCCTGGTCTTTTCTGTGTTGCGGCTGATGCTCGCCGCCCAGCTCGATTTTCGCTCCGACGAGGCCTACTACTGGACCTGGTCGAGACAATGGGTCCTGTCCTATCTGGACCAGCCGCCCATGGTCGCCTGGTTCCAGCGACTGGGCCAGCTTCTGTTTGGGGACACCACGCTGGGGGCGCGATTTGCCCAGTTGGTCTCTCTCCCTTTGATTGAAGTGCTACTCGCGGACATCGCCCGTCGTCGGACCGGCAGCTGGAGCGCGGCGCTGTTCCTTGTGTTAGCGCTTGAGCTTTCGACGTACTATTCGATGTTCGTCGTCGTGCTCGAACCCAGCATCCCCATGATGCTCTTTTTGAGCGTGATGCTGTGGGGCATGGTTCGGCTGGACGAGACCATGGACGGCCGATGGTGGCTGTTGGTGGGTCTCGCCGGCGGTCTCGCGCTGTTGTCAAAGTACCTCGTCGTCTTGTTGGCGCCGGCATTGCTGGTCCTGTTGTTGTCGCCGAGACATCGGCGCTGGCTCGCAACACCCTGGCCTTATGCGAGCATGCTGCTTGCCCTCCTCGTCTTCTCGCCAGTGCTGGTATGGAACGTCCGCCACGACTGGATCTCCATCAGCTTTCAGAGCGAACGCCTCGGGCCGGGGACTCGCGCCATCGGTTTCGATTACCTGCTGGGCTTCATTGCGCTTGACGGCATCGGCGTAGGTCTCGTGCTTGCGGTCGCCGCGGTGGTCGGATCGATCCGTCTTGGCCTGCGGGCAATACGTACGCGCGACGCTCTGGACGCCGCGCTGGCATCGGCGTTCCTATTCCCCGCCATCGTGCTAGGCGTCCGTTCGTTGACAGCCCCAATAAACATGTCGTGGGGCTACTTCATGTGGCCGCTCGGCGCCCTTGCGCTTGTCGTGGTGATAGATTGGAAGCGCCGACTGGCATGGCGATTGCTCCTCGCCGGCGTCGCGCTGACCAGTCTGCCGCTCACCGGGGCATTGTTCTACCACGCGCTTTTCGATCGCGAGGTATGGCTCGGTCGCGCTGATCCCTTTGGTTCAGATGCGGGGTTCGACTCGCAGGCCGAGTCTGTGCTTACGGCGGCCGAGCAGAACGGTGCAAAGTGGATCGCGACGTCGGACTACAGGACAACGAGCGGGCTCGCTTTCTGGACTTCGCATTGCCCACCGGGCCGTCCTTCGCGGGGCCAGCGCTGTATGTGCATCACGGCGACGCGAGCCCTCTCCTCGCTGAAGCGACGCTTACACCGCTGGGGGCCATTCCTGCCGTGTGGCGAGGCATGGAAATGTCGACGATCGCGGTAGAACGTTTGGACAACTACGTTGCAGAGCTCGATCCACCGCCTCTTTCGCCCGGATACATCGCAACCCCTTGACGGGAGACCGCGGATACCGACGGCGATCAACTGCCGTCGTGGCTCTGGACGCGGTTTCGCCCGCCCTGCTTGGCGCGATAGAGACAGCGGTCGGCGCGGTCGAAGAGCCGCAGCAGCGACTCATCCGAACCAAGCTGGGCCACGCCGATCGATGCGGTGATCCCGCCCAGGATGTCTCCGCCAAGTGCCTCGCGCAGATCGCTCCGTGACACTGCGGCGCGGATTCCGTCGGCGATGTTGTGCGCGGCGCCTAGTCCGGTGCTCGGCAGGATTACCACGAACTCGTCGCCGCCCGGCCGCCCTACTGTGTCATTGGCTCGAACGGCGTTCTTGATGGCGCGCACCACGAGCCTGAGCACGTCGTCGCCGACCCTGTGGCCATAGCTGTCGTTCAGCGATTTGAAGTGGTCGATGTCGAGCACGGCGACGCTCAGCATTTCTTGCGGCTGCGCGTCGCGCAACTGCGTCAGCACCGCATCGAGTCCGTCCCGATTGGCGACGCCCGTCAGCGGATCGAGCATTGCCTCATCCCGCGACCTGCCGATTGCGACCTGAATGGCTTCGAACTCGATCTGGGCGTCTGTCAGTTCTTCTTCCAGCGCGGCGTTGGCGGTGCGCAATCGCTCGGTGCACGCCTGCACGCGCAGTACCCATTCGCGCATCAGCTTCCGCTGGAGCACCGCCGATGCGAAATAAGCCGAGGCGGATTTGAGCACGACCGAGTGGCTCGCTGCCGCGGACGCGCTGGCGACGATAAGCTCGTCCAATACTGCAAGCCGCGCCGACATCTGCTCGATGGCGATCGTCAGCGCCTCGTCATTGGCGTAGGGCGCGATGAACTCGTCGAACAACTGCTCCTGCACCGACCCGCCGCCTGTCAGGATCGCATCGACACGGGCCGATCTCAGGCTCTCTCGGCGCCCGCAACGAAGTCGAACAGCAGCTTATAGAATACCGGCAGCGGCGGAACGGTCGCCCGCTCCAGCAGCTTCAGCACGGCCACGCCCTGGGTCGTGCTCAGTTTTAGTGCCGCTGACGCTACGGCCAAACCAAGAGCCCCCAAGCGGCCCATTCTTGGCCGCTCCAGGCTTTAATACGCCGGAACGGTTTAGAACCGCTTACGGCGTGAGGTCGCGCGGCGGGACCAGGCCGTTGATGAGGCTGGCGGTCGTCACCGTGTTGGCGAGGAGGCACGCGATGGTCATTGGGCCGACGCCACCGGGGACCGGCGTGATCCAGCCGGCGACGGGAAGCGCCGACGCATAGTCGACGTCGCCGACCATCCGCGTCTTCCCCTCGCCCTTTTCGGGCGCCGGCACGCGATTGATGCCCACATCGATCACCGCCGCACCGGGCTTGATCCAGTCGCCCTTGATCATCAACGGGCGGCCGACCGCGGCGACGACGATATCGGCCTGCCGCACCACGGCGGGCAGATCGGTCGTCCGCGAATGCGCGACGGTGACCGTGCAGTTCTCGCGCAGCAGCAGTTGGGCCATCGGCTTGCCGACCAGGTTCGAGCGCCCGACGATCACTGCGTTCTTGCCCGCGAGGTTGCCGACAAAATCGCGCAGCAGCATCAGGCAACCGAGCGGGGTGCAACTGACCGGTCCCGGCAGGCCGATCTGCAGCTTGCCGACCGATGAGGGGGTAAAGCAGTCGACGTCCTTGTCCGGCGAGATCGTGGCGATGATCTTGTTGGGATCGATGTGCCTGGGCACCGGCAACTGCACCAGGATGCCGTGAATCGCCGGATCGGCGTTGAGCTTTTCGACCAGCGCCAGCACCTCGGCCTCAGGGGCTGTCTCGGGCAACTCGTACTTTTCGGAGTACATGCCGACTTCGACGGTCTGTTTAGCTTTGTTGGTCACATAGACTTGGCTCGCGGGGTCGTGTCCGACGATCACCACCGCCAGCCCCGGGGTCACACCGTGCTCCGCCTTCAGTCGGGCGACGTGGCCGGCGATGCGGCCGCGCAGGCCCTCGGCGTAGGACTTTCCGTCGATGATCTGTGCGGTCATGGCCACCTCGCTGGAGTTGGCGGCCCTATTTCACAGCGCGGCCCGTATCTCAACCCCCGCCGACGCAAGGGCATCGCGCACGGCCCGCGCGATGGCCACCGCATCGGGCGTATCGCCGTGGATGCACAGGGACCGCGCCTCCGTCCGGATGATTGTTCCGTCCGCCGCGACGATCTCGCCCGCCTGCGCCAGGCGGACGGCCCGGTCAGCGATCTCGCCGGCATCGTGAAGCACTGCGCCCGGCATCTGGCGGGGGACGAGCAGCCCGTTCGCCTGGTAGGCCCTGTCCGCGTAGGCTTCGCGGATCGTGCGGTAGGCGAGCGCCTCGGCGATTTCGACCTGCGCCGAATTGTCGATCGCCAAAACCCGCATGTCGTCCGTCAGCCCTTCGACCGCGGCGAGGCACAGGGCCATGACCGCCGGTTCCTCGGCAGCCATGTTCGCCAGCGCGCCGTGGAGCTTGAAGTACCGCACCGGCCAGTCCTCCTCCTCCCCGATCTCGACCAGCGTTCGCACCTGCACCCGGATGCTCGCGTCGAGTTCATCGGGTGGGAGAACCAGTCGTTTGCGCCCGAAATTCTCGCGATCCGGAATGCCCGGATGTGCGCCGACCGCGACGCCACGCGACTTGGCCGCCAGCAACGTTGCCCGCATTGTGTCGAGGTTGCCGGCATGCCCGCCGCAGGCGATCGACGCGGATGTCACGATGTCGAGCATCGCCGCATCGTCGCCAACGCCTTCGCCGAGGTCGGCATTGAGGTCGAGCCAGCTCACCGCGCCACCGGACGGAACGTGAGATCAGTTCCCGGCCGCATCTGCGCAAACCGGTCGAGATCGGCGCTGACGATCGTCGCGATCCGCGGATAGCCGCCGGTCGGCTGGTGGTCTCGCATCAGCACGATGGGCGTGCCGTCGCCGAGGATCTGGAAATCCCCCGGCACGATCGCGTCCGACACCAGGCTCAGCCGCTTCTGGTCGCGGAACAATCCAGCCGGGTCTTCGAGCCGCACGCCCATGCGGTCGAGGCTGGTCGTCACGCGGAAGGTTGTTTCCGCGAATATCTGGCGCAATGCCGGATCGAAGAGGTCCGCGTGGAGACCCCAGATGACGCGAAGTGACCCGTCAGCTGTCGCCTGCGGCGCGGGGACTGAAGTGACGCCCTCCGCTCCGAAGTCCAGTCGGTCCCCCGCCTTCAGCGCCCTGCCCTTGAAGCCGCCGAGCCCGACGGTGACGTTGGTCGAGCGGCTCCCAAGGACCGGCACGATGTCGACTTCGCGGTCGAACCGCAGGTAGCCGTAATTGCCGCCCGCGGGCGGGATTTCGACCTGCTCGCCGGCCTTCACAAGCCTCGGCTCGGGCCACGCGACCGTCAGCGGCCCGTCGACCGCGAACGCCAGTCCCTGTGTGTACTCGATCGCGGTGCTGCCGACCCGCTCGAGCCCGGCGCCGGCCGCAGCAAATGCCCCGCGATCCATCGGCCCCGAGGCGCTGATCCCGTGCCGCAGCATGCCGAACCGCCCGGCATCCTGCAGCGTCGTCAGCGGGCCGCAGCGGAGGATGGTGAGGACGGTCACATCGCCACCGTGAACTCGATGGTGTCGCCGGGCGCGAAGGCCGTCGGCGGCGTCTCGTCCGGATCGAAGTTCTGGAACACCGTTCGTCCGATGACATGCCAGCCCGTCCGGATCGGCGTCGCCGTAATCGCCGTCTGGCCGGCGGCGAACAGCACGGTCCCGGCCGGCACCATCGGCCGCACCGTCTCGCGCCGCGGCACGGTCAACGCCGGCCCATGGAAACCGCAATAGACGAATCCGGGCGCAAAGCCGGTCGCGAGGACCCGGAGCGGCGAGCCGTTGTGGCGGACGACGAAGTTGCCCGGCGCCAGCTTCAGGAGGTCGCAAACCTCCATCAGATCCTCGCCGTCGAATACGACCGGGATCGACCACGCCGACCCGACGGGGGCGACGGCGGCCTCGCCCATCCGCAGCCGCAACTCGCCGGACAGCCGCCAGATGTCGGCCCCAGCCTTCGTCCGCACGAGCACCGACACCAGCCCCGGCGCGATCTCCTCGACGCCCTCGGGAGGATCGATATCGAGCGCTGCCGCGAACGCAATCGCCTGCCGATTGGCCGTCTCGGACAGCGTGTCGCCGAACCGGATGAGCAGGGCCCCATCGCCAAGCGGCTGGATCGTCGCCATCAGCGCCCGCCCAGCATGTCGCCAACCAGCGTCATCCAGGCAGGCTCGCAGACCGTCGCCCGATCGAATTTCTTCAGCACGGTATCGCGTGCTGCTTTCCGCAGCGGCCTGAACTTGCCCGGGTTGAGGCAGGCTTCGATCATCGCGTCTGCCAGTGCCTCAATGTCGAAGAAGTCGTTGAGGATGCCATCGACGCCGTCGGTGATCGCGTCTCGCACCGGCGCCGTGTCGGACCCCAGCACGAGGCATTCCGTCGCCATGGCCTCGAGCAGCGACCAGCTCAGCACGAACGGGTAGGTGTAGTAGACGTGCGCGCTCGACAGGCTGAGAGTTTCGACCATCAGCGGATGCGAGACGCGGCCGACGAAATGGATGCGACTGCGATCGACCCGGTCGGCCACTTCGGAGAACAGCTGCTGCCCCCACGTGGTGCCCTTGTCCGCCGGCCGGCCGTATCCGCCCGCCTCATCGACGCCGATGACGATCACGTCCGCGTCCGGCACCGCCGCCATCACCCTGGGCAGTGCCCGCATGAAGATGTGGAAGCCGCGCAGCGGCTCGAACCGGCGGTTGATGAAGGTGATGAGCGGGCGCGATCCGTCGATCACCTTGCCCTGCCCCATCGTCAACTTCGGGCTCGGATGCGGCTTTACCACCGCCGTGTCGACGCCCTCATGAATCACCTGCGTCCGCGCGCGAAAGGCCGCTGGCAGCAACGACGCCTGGAATATCGTCGGCGCGACGATAGCATCGGCCTCGGCGAGCGCCACGGCCATGCCCGCGTTCTTGGCGTAGAGTTCGTGCGCGTTGCTCTCGCGCCCCGGGCTGAACTCGGGGTCGAACCCCACGTCGCCGCCCTGGCTGCGGTAGTAGTATTCGGCGTAGGCGATCTGTTTCGCGGTCGGAAAAATCTCGCGCAGGTAGATCGTCTCGCCCCAGCCGGGATGGCCAACAATCAACGCCGGGTCGAACCCATCGGCCTTCAGCGCCAGCGCCGCCTGCGCCGCGGCTCCGCCACGGATGAGGTCCGCCTCGGCGCGAATGGCGGTCGACAGGATGCCCTCGGTCGAGCCGCGCTTGCTGCCCCATTTGACGAGTTTCACGCCGTCGAGGGTCCGACCCGTCTCCGAGGAAATAGCGGCCACACGATGCCCGTCGGCCACGATCCGTGCGGCGATGGAGCCAAACTGGCCGGGGAAATTGTTATGGACGAAAAGGACATCGCTCATGACCCAGTCTTAGCGAACGCCACCGAGGCAGGCGACAGCTTTTGGGCGCCGACGCTGGACGATCGCCTCGTCAGCGTCTAAACGCGCACCTGTCGGGCAGGTGGCAGAGCGGTTGATTGCTCCGGTCTTGAAAACCGGCGAACGTGCAAGCGTTCCGGGGGTTCGAATCCCTCCCTGCCCGCCACTTCGGTATAAAACCGGGAACGCCGATTCCCGCCGACTTCCCTCCGCCAGCGGCGACCAGCGTTCTAAGCAGCGTGCTTCTCGTGCCCATGATGCGGATTGCATCGTCGGCGACCTCGACACGCTGCGCGAAGGCCCGGACGTGTTCCCGCCGATAGCCGCCCTTTCCGAGCCGGAGCCGGCCGCGGGCCTGTTGCGTCAGTTCGCGCACGGCCGCCCCTGTCAGGGCGTTATGCGATGAGCTTTGCAACATGGCTTCGATGCGGGCCGCGTCGGTTCGAGCCTGATCCCGAATCGCGGTGAGACCGGCGATGCGTTCGCCGAGAGCGGATTCGGCCGGATCGAGCGAACCCGCCTCGATGGCGTCGTAGAGCCGCTTGAGGCGGTTATCGGCCTCGGCCGCGCGCTGGTTCAATTCCGCGATGTGCTGGCCGCGCCGCTCGACGCCCTCTTGCCGGCGATCTAGAAGCGAGGCGAGCACGTCTTCGATCCGCTCCGGGTCGAGCAGGCGCTCCTCGATATGGCCGACCACCATGCGGTCGAGCTTGTCCATCGGGATCGCGCGGCCCTTGCAGCCGGTGTCGCCCTGCCGAGCCCGGATCGAACAGGCATAGTAGCGGTAGCGGCCATTCTTGCCGGTGCGCAGCGTCATGGCCCCGCCGCAATTGCCGCAATAGCAGATGCCTGTGAGCAGGTTCGGGCCGCTGACGACGCGCGGCGGCGTCACCTTCGGATTGTTGGCCTGCAAGCGCTGCTGGATGGCCTCGAATGTCTCGGCGTCGATCAGCGGCGGCACGTCGACCGTGACGATCTCCTCCACCGGCTTCAATTCCTTGGCCTTGGTGCGCTTGTTGAACTGATGCTCGCCCATATAGGTGCGGCGCGTCAGGACTCGATGAAGCTGGCCGATGCCCCAACGCCCGCCGTTGCGGGTGAACATGCGGTTCCTGTTGAGGTGGCTGACGATCGCCTTCACACCCATGGGACCGGACGCTCCGTCGCCTTCCAGCGCGAGGCGGAAGATCATCCGCACCGTGTCGGCGTGCAGCGGGTCGATTTCCAGCTTCTTCTTCATCTTCGCGCCGCGCTGCTCGGCATCGACGACGCGATAACCGATGGGCGGCAGCGAGCCGTTCCAGAAGCCTTGCCGGGCATTTTCCTTCAAGGCGCGCAGGACGTGCTTGGCGTTTTCCTTGGACTGATACTCGTCGAACAGCGCCATGATCTGCCGCATCATGACGTGCATGGGATCGTCGCCCATCTCCTGCGTGATGGAGACGAGCTTGACGCCGTTCTTCGCCAGCTTGCGGACGTAGAACTCCAGCTCGAAGTGATCGCGGAAGAAGCGCGAGAAGCTGTGAACCACGACGACATCGAACGGCGCGGGCTTGCTGGTCCCCGCTTCGATCATGCGCTGGAATTCGGGGCGACGGTCATTGGTGGCCGAAGCGCCGGCTTCCACGAAGGTCTCGACAAGCTGATAGCCGCGCGAGGCGCAATAGGTTTCGCCCTGCTTGCGCTGGTCGGGGATCGACACGTCATGCTCGGCCTGCCGCGTCGTCGAAACGCGGAGGTAGAGAGCCACGCGTTGCATGACATGCGGACTTTGAATGTTCATGGGTGACCTCCCGCAGCCTTTCGGGGCGTTTTGCCGGCGGTCAGCGGCAACACCAGCTCCACACGATCATGCTCGACCTTCGGGACCAGTTTCAGCCCTTGACCCTTTTCCATGCGCACAAGGCCGTAGCCCGCCATGGTCTTAAGCGTCCGCGACAGATTGGATTTCGCGCGCCCGGTCATTTGTGACAGCTCTTCCACCGAACCCGGAGCCTGTTCGATGATGATGCGCAGCAATTCGCGATTGCCCGCAGACAGAACCTTGGCGAAGGATTCGGTGGAGGTGAACCAAACCTTGGGATCGCCGGCAGCGGGCTTTTGCTCACCCCTGGCAATCCGCATGGTGCGGGCCTTCATCTCCTCGTAGTCGGCAATCCCGACCTTCAATGTGGTCATAACACGCCTCGCTCCTTCAACACCGCGTCCACCACCTGCCAGAAGTCGGCCAGCAATGTGGCCGCGTCCTCGTAGGCGTATGGCTTCACGGTCTGGAGGCGATGCCGATGATCCATCGGCTCGCCCCTTCTGCCCCGGCCGACCGAATGGGCGTTGTCAAAGCCGACCAATCGTTCGCCCGAAGGCCCGTGAAGCGTGAGCGAATAATCGAGGCCATGCGGCTTTTCCGGCGACGCCGGAACGCGGGTGACAACGAACTTCACCCAATGACCGCCCTCTGGATCGACAACGAGCACCTGTCCGTCGAGGTCAAGCAGCGCGTCGAGGCTCGGGTCACGATCCTCGCTCATGGCTTTTTGTTATCAGATTGAGATAACGATTTCAAGCCGGTTTCGGGGCCGTCAATCGGCCCGAACAGCCGGTCGAGAACATCGCCGAAATAGCGCTCGAAAATGTCAACCTCGGCCTCGGTGACAGGGACGCGCTCTGGCCAGTCGTCGATGACGGGCAGTTTCTCGACATCGAAGGTGTCGGGCGACGGGTTGCGGCGTCGCGGTGCCGGCGGCACGGGATCATCGCTGTAATCGTAGAGGTCGTCGGGAAGGTCTTGCGGGGACTGCCGCCGTGGCCGCCCCCTTCGCGCGCGCGGTTGTTGAGCAGACATGGAATCCTCCGTGCTTCGCAGGTGGAATCCGGGCGTCGGGCGCCCGGAATTATGCGAAGCATGGAGGGAGATCGGCGGCCGGTAGCGTGCCGCATTTGCGCTCGCGCGCTGGCGGCACCCCTACGGCGAAAGCGGGGTGCTGTGGTGGTGGTAGATCAGCTTGGCGTCCGCCGTGCTTTGGCAAAGCCGCGATCAGTCGAGACGAACCTTTCCAGCATCGGCACGATCAGTTTGGCAGGCTCAATCGGCGCGCCGCCTTCTGCAAGGAGACGGCCATATTCGATCAGGTCGCGATGGAGTGCCGCGGGCAACTCCACCGTGATCCTGACGGGCTTATCGTCGGCAATGGGGCCGAGTTTCAGCTTGGCCATGGTCAGCTCCTGTAAGGCTCGAACATAAGATCGCGCGTGACGATGATCCTGACCGGGAAGCCCGGCCGGATCGTCAGCGTCGGCGCGACGTTGAGCTGGCGGCGAACAATCTGCTGGCCGGCATCGTTGATGGTGTCCTGCCCGCCGGTGCGGATGGCGCTCAGCAGGCGGTTCTCGTCGTTCACCGCAAGTTCGGCCCCGACGGCGAGCAGCGTCGAGAGGCCGGCGGCCTTGGCGAGATCCCACCAGTGATAATCGACGCCATCCTCTAGCCCGGCATAGCCCTGCGTATCCGCGCCGGGCTGGCGTTCGAGAACGATCGAGCGGCCATTCGGCAGGATCAGCCGATTCCAGACCAGGAGCACCCGGCGCTGGCCGAACTGCACGTTGTTGTCATACTGACCGATGATGCGAGTCCCCTGCGGCACGAGCAGGATGCGCCCCGTGGGGCTATCATAGATGTTTTCCGTGACCTGTGCGGTGATCTGGCCGGGAAGATCGGAGCGGATGCCGGTGATGAGCGCAGCCGAGATGACGGCTCCGGCTTGCAGCACAAAGGGCGATGCCGGTGGTGTGACGCGATCGGGCGTGACGGTGCGCCGGTCGGCCGCCGCATTGAGGAAGGCAAGCTGCTTGTCCTGCGCGGTCGGTTGCCCCGTCGTGCCGCTCGGGTCGAAGCCGGCAAGGCCCGGCATGGCGCCGGGTGTCGCGGCCGCCGGTGATCCCTGCCGCGACTGGAAGAACACGGTGCTCACGCGGGCGGCTTCTTCCTCGGCACGGCGGCGCTGTTCAGCCTCGTCGACGCCGGGCGTCGGAACGACGGGCGGCGCGACGGGTTGGCCTGCATTCTGAGCGGACAGGATAGGCCGCCCGAGATCGCCGGGCAGCGCCGGGCCAAGGACCGGGCCAGTGTAGTCGCGCGGCAGGCCAGCAAGACCATCGGCGGTCTGCCGGTTGGCGGTCGAATAAAGTTCTTCCCCGCCATCGCCGGGGCCGCGCGTCTGGAGGGCATAGATCAGTGCGCCGCCGATGCCGAGCAGAGCGACGGCCGCGACGCTGGCGAGCATCTTGCGCGACAGGCGGGTGACGCGCGGCGGCTCCGAGCGCAAGCGCATCGGTGCAGAATTGGTTTCGGTCTCGGTCATGATTGCGGCCTCCCGTCGGTGCGGACGATCCTGACGGTCTGCTGCCGGTCGCCGCTGCCAAGGCGCAGCTCGGCCGCGCCGAACAGGCGGTCGACGATCAGGATGTGCTGATAGATTCGGCTGTTGACGATCTGGGCCTCGCCCTCGGGACCGATGACGAAGATCGGCGGCATTTCGCCCTGCACGATGCCGCGCGGGAATTCGACATAGACGCGGCGGCCGTCGTCATAGACGGCAATCGGCTTCCACGGCGGATTGCTGCCGGTCAGGCCATAGCGGTAGTTGCGTGCGGCGACGGCCGGGATGAGCGGGGTTGCCGGCACGGCCTGACGCCCGCCGCCTGCCGGTTGCGGATAGGCCCAGGCGACGGCGGGCATGTAAGGCTTCTCACCAGCGCGCAGCTCGATCATGTAGGTGCGCCGGTCCGTGGTGATGACGAGATTGGTGGAAATGTCGGCGCGCGAGGGCTTCACCAGCACATGGACGCGGCGGCTGACACCCGATCCGCTCTCAGTATCGCCGATGATCCAGCGGGCGGTATCGCCGGCCGCGATCGGTCCCGCGCCGGTCAGGCTCTCGCCGGGCTCAAGCGCGATGTCGGTGATCTGGCCGGGCGCGGCATAGACCTGATAGAGCGCGCCTTCGCTCCACGGATAAATCTGGATGGCATTGTAATAGCCTTCGCGGCGCGGCTGCACGCGGGCCGCCGCATTGGCGTTATCGACGCGAGCGGTCGGCGTGCCCGCTGCCGTGCCGCCGCGTGCGACGGTCCAGGCGGGCGGGATATGCAACGGCTTCGGCCGGTCGTCCGTCACCGATGCGGGAATGGCCGGCAGCGGGGGAACATTGGCGTCATAGCGCATTTCCGGCGGCCGGTTGGTGGCGCAGCCGGCGAGCGCCGTAGCGGACAGCAAGAGGATGACGATGGTGGATTTGCGGATTGCGCGGTTCATTGGCCCATCTCCCGCGACCAGTTGATGGCGTTGACGTAGATGCCGAGCGGATTGACCTTGAGCCGGTCGGCGTCGCGCGGCGGCTGAAGCGCGATGGTTAGGATGGCGGTCCAGCGCTCGGTCGTGGCGAGCTTGCCATCCTCGTAGCGTCGCTCGATCCAGGCGACGCGGAAGGAATCCGCCGAAGCGCGGATGACGCTGGAGACTTCGACGGCGATCTGCTGCTTGCCGACCTTGGCGAACGGGTCGTTGGTGCGGGCATAGTCGTTGAGCGCGGCGGCGCCGCGATCGGTGGTCCAGTCATAGGCGCGAAGCCAGTTCTGCCGGACGATGATCGGGTCCGCTGGGATCGAGCGGACCTGTTCGATGAAGCGGGCGAGATGCCATGCGATCTGCGGATCGGTCGGGCGATAATCGGCGATCGCCGCCGCGACCGTCTGCGCCTGGCCGAGCCGATCGACCTGCACCACCCAGGGCACGACCGTGCCGCGCGCGGACTGGATGACCAGCGCGCCGGCGAAGCCCGCCGAGAGGAACAGCGAACCGAAGGCCATGTATCGCCAGTTCTTCGCCTGCACGCGGGCCGAGCCGATGCGCTCGTCCCAGACCTGTGCGGCCTTCTGATAGGGAGTCTCGGGTTGCGGTGTCTTGCCGTAGTGCGCGGCGGGTCGTCTGAAGAGGTTCATGAGCGGTCACTTTCTGAGAGGTTGACGGAAGAGCCGGAGCCGTGGCTGTCGCCGGAACGAACGGCATGGGCGGTCGCCTGCACGCCATGGCTCACGGATTGGCTGCGCTTCATGCGCTTGGCCCAATCGGGAGCGCCGCCGGAGGCAGCGGCCGAAGAGCTGGTGGATGTGGCGTCATTGGCTGCGTCGGTCCCGCCGATGGTGCCGGCGGTCGAAGTCCCGCCGGTCGCGCCGAAGCCGGCCTTCACGCCATCGGAGAAGCTGGATTTCACGCTGGCCGTGGCGCGGCGAAGCGGTGATGTTGCCGCGTTGCCGGTCGCGCTGCCTGCTGCACGGGCGACGCCACCAAGACCCGACGCCACGCCCGATGCACCGGACTTGCCGAGTGAGCCGAGGCTATAGGCAGCGGAGGCTGCGCCTGCGGCGGTAGCACCGCCACGGACGGCGGCCGCGCCGCCGGATAGGGCCGCGGCTCCGCCCTTCGCTGCCAACATCGCCCCGCCGCCAGCGGCCAGTGCGGCGCCGCCCACGGCAAGGCCGGTGCCGACGGCAGCGCCCGCGCCGAGCTGCGGGCCGCCGGAGACGAGGCCGTTGGCGATGCCGGGACCGAAGATGCCGAGGCCGACCAACGAGAGCGCGGCGAGCACGACGGCCATGGCGTCGTCGATGCTCGGGGTTGCGCCTCCAAAGCCTTGCGTGAACTGGCTGAACAGCGTCGAGCCGATGCCGATGATGACGGCGAGCACCAGCACCTTGATGCCGCTAGAGATGACGTTGCCGAGCACCCGTTCGGCCATGAAGGCGGTCTTGCCGAAGAGGCCGAAGGGGATCAGCACGAAGCCCGCGAGCGTCGACAGCTTGAACTCGATCAGCGTCACGAAGAGCTGGATAGCGAGGATGAAGAAGGCGAGGATGACCAGCGCCCAGGCGAAGAGCAGGCACGCGATCTGGATGAAGTTCTCGAAGAAGCTGACCCAGCCCATCAGGTCGGAAATGGATTCGAGCAGCGGCCGGGCGCCGTCGAGGCCGGTCTGTGCGACCTTGCCAGGGCGCATCAGGTCGGCGGTCGAAAAGCCGGTGCCGCTCGCCTTGAGGCCAAGGCCGGCGAAGCTGTCGAAGACGATCTTCGCCAGATTGTTCCAGTTGCCGATGAGATAGGCGAAGACGCCGACGAACAGCGTCTTCTTGACGAGGCGCGCGATGATGTCGTCGTCGGCGGCCCATGACCAGAACAGCGCGGCCAGCGTCACGTCGATGACGATGAGCGTGGTCGCGATGAACGCCACCTCGCCCGAAAGCAGGCCGAAGCCGGAATCAATGTATTTGGTGAAGACACCGAGGAATTTGTCGATGACGCCTGCGCCGCCCATGGTTCACCGCCCTTCCGGGGCGGCCGGCGCGGGCGCGCGGCCAAGGAAGCGGTCGCGGGTCTCGGCCCAGACGCGCAGGCAGTCGGCGTCATCGGCCGCTTTCTGGCCGAGCCGCTGGCATCGGCGCTGGGCTTCGCGCAGCGGATCGCGGTCGGGTTGGTGAAGGGCAGCCGGCGAAGATGCCGGCGCGTCCTCCTTGCGGTTCAGCTCGATCACGGTCGCCGTGATGGCGACGGCGACGAACACGATAGCGCCGAGGCGGGCCAGCATCTTGCCGTCCATAGGAATGCTCCTTCTGGCGATCACTTGCCGTTGTTGAACATCTGCGCGTTGCCGGGCGTGTAGCCCGCGCCCGGCGTCAGGAACCGGCGGCGCTGTTCGCGCCCCTGTTCGGCGGCGGCTGCGCGCTCCGCATCGGTCAGCGCGCTCGCCCGGCCATTGGCCGAGATGACCGCGACGAGATCGGAAAGCTGCTGCGATTGGAGCGCGAGAAGCTGGTTGCCGGCCTGTGCGGCCTGCAATGCGCCGGTAGCGGACTGACTCTGGCCGACCAGCGCCGACATCTGCGTGCGGTTGCTGTCGATATTGCCGACGACGCCGGCCTGCACGCGCATCGCGTCCTGCAAGCCGCCGACTGTGTTCTTCCAGCGGTCGCGGGCGTTGGTGACGAGATGCTGATCGGACGCCGACAGCGAGACGTTCCCGTATTTCTGGGTGAACATCTGGTCGATCTGCTGGACGTTGAAGGCGATGCCCTTTGCCTGCTGCAAAAGCGCCTGGGTCTGCTGGACGTTTTGCTGCAACGTCTGAAGGGCCGAATACGGCAGGCTCGCCAGGTTCTTCGCCTGATTGATGAGCATGGTCGCTTCATTCTGAAGCGAGGTGATCTGGTTGTTGATCTGTTGCAGCGTGTGCGCGGCCGTGAGGACGTTCTGCGCATAGTTGGACGGATCATAGACGATGCCACCGAAGCCGAATTGGGCATAAGCCGGCGTTGCCACCATCGGCGAAACGGTAAGTGGCCCGGCGAGTAGGGTTACGGCGAGCGCCATGGCGCGCGAGCGGAAATAGGGGGTCATCATGGTCAGGACTCCTTTGCTGCTTGGGTGATCGGGAAGGTCGGGATGAGATCGGCCGCCCAGGCGACGCCGCGGGCGTGCAGCCATGCGGCGAGGAAGCCATTGCGGCCGTGTTCGGCGACGAGGTTGGCGATCAGGGTCTGGTCGGATTTCGAGGAGGCGGCGCAGAGCGCGAGGCCGACTTCGGACAGGCCCAGCTCGAACAGGCGGTTGCCGCGCCGGGACTGGCAGTAATAATCCCGCTTGGGCGTCGCCCGTGCCAGGATATCGATCTGCCGGTCGTTGAGGCCGAAGCGGCGATAGATCGCCGTGATCTGCGGCTCGATCGCGCGCTCGTTCGGCAGAAGCAGCCGCGTTGGGCAGCTTTCGATGATGGCCGGCGCGATGCTCGAATTGTCGATGTCGCTGAGCGACTGCGTGGCGAAGATGACCGATGCGTTCTTCTTGCGCAGCGTCTTCAGCCATTCTCTGAGCTGGCCGGCGAAACCGTCATCGTCGAGTGCCAGCCAGCCTTCGTCGATGATGAGCAGCGTCGGGCGGCCGTCGAGCCGGTCGCCGATGCGGTGGAAGAGATAGGCGAGCACGGCGGGCGCGGCCCCCGTGCCGACCAGCCCCTCGATCTCGAACGCCTGCACCGCGGCGTGGCCCAGATGTTCGGCCTCGGCGTCGAGCAGCCGGCCATAGGCCCCGCCGACGCAATAGGGCCGGAGCGCCTGCTTGATGTCGTTGGACTGGAGCAGGACGGCGAAGCCGGTGATGGTGCGTTCTTCGACCGGCGCGGACGCGAGCGAGGTCAGCGCCGTCCAGATATGCTCCTTCACCTCGGGCGTTACGCGCACGCCCTCGCGCATCAGGATCGCGACGATCCAGTCAGCCGCCCATGCGCGCTCATAGGTGTCGTGGATGCGGGCGAGCGGCTGGAGCGAGACGGAAGCATCTGAGCCTTCGGTCAGACCGCCACCCAAATCGTGCCAGTCGCCGCCCATGGCGAGCGCGGCCGCACGGATCGAGCCGCCGAAGTCGAAGGCGAAGACCTGGGAGCGCTCGTAGCGCCGGAACTGCAAGGCCATGAGCGCGAGCAACACGGACTTGCCCGCGCCGGTCGGGCCGACGACAAGGGTGTGGCCCACGTCGCCAACATGGATGCTCAAGCGGAACGGGGTCGAGCCTTCGGTC
>JBGAKM010000008.1:0-132044 GCA_044224395.1 Devosia sp. | reverse complement strand
AATAGCATCATCGCCGACATCAAGGGCCGCCAGGCCATTACCGACATGAACGATGGCGGCAATCCCGGTGCAGTGATCTATCTTCCCCCGGGTGACTATCGGCTCCGCACGCAGGTCCGCATCGACATCAGCTTTCTGCGGATCCTGGGATCCGGGCATGGGTTCACGTCGTCGAGCATCCGCTTCAACACGCCGGCGGATGAGCTGCGGCAGTGGCACGAGATCTGGCCGGGTGGCAGTCGCGTGCTCGTGGACCTCCCAGCGGGTAGAGGGAAAACGGACGCCGACCGTGCGGCGTTTCTGGTGGAGCGCTCCGGCAGCCCCCGTATCAGCTCGGTCGAGTTCGCCGACTTCTGCATCGACGGGATGCATTTCTCGAGCGAAACAGACGACGCCGAAAACTCATACCGGAATGGCAAGACGGGCATCCATATCGCCAGCGCCAACGATTCGTTCCGCATCACAGGAATGGGCATCGTCTATCTCGAACATGGCATCGTCTCGCATCACGCCGACGCCGCCACCATCGACAACAACTTCATTGCCGAGTGCGGGAACTGCATCGAGTTCCGCGGCATGGGGCAGGCGTCGAAGGTTTCCAACAACCTGATCGGCGCGGGCTACCACGGCTACTCGATCTACGCCGAGAATTTCGGTGGTCTGCTGGTCGCGGGGAACAATGTCTTTCCCCGCGGACGGAGCAGCATCGAGTTTTCTGGCGTGGCGAGGTCGTCGATCACCGGCAACAGGTTCCATTCCTTCTACCCGGGCATGCTTGTGTTCTCCGGGAGCTGTTCGGAGAATTTGGTCTCGTCGAACCACTTCTTTCGGGATCGCGAGCCATGGTCCCCGATGCTCCGATACGACAACGGCCTAGATGACCGGTTCGGCCTACTGCACCTGAACGGCAACGACAATTCGGTGATCGCCAACCACATCTCTGAGTCCATAGACGCCCGCCTTGTGAAACCGGCAGGCGAAAAGCCAGTGATCATTCGGATCGCGTCCGGGAGTGGGAATTACGTGGCGAACAATCACATCGTCGCAACCACCGAGGCAACGCGCGCGAGCGATGAGCCCAACAGTGCAGCCTTTGCAACCCAGGTAGGCGCCATTCTTTCGACGAGGAACCTGACGTCCCTCGACGTCGTCGCCGTTCTGGTCGAGGCACAATCCAGCCAGAACATCGTTCTGGATTCGGGCAGCGACGCGCAGGTGCTGCTCGACCGAGGTGCGAATGCTTTCCGTGCGACTCCAGTCCCCGGACAGGTCGAGGCGCTGAGCCGAAATTGAGGGCGACTGTCACTCTGACCGCCGGCTACCAGCTGGAATTCTGGGCGCGTGGCCCCGGGGCCTTTCGTGTCCGCGACGGCGATGCCCTGCTCTGGCAGGCCCCGTCCTTTGCCGAATACCCGGACTTCTTCCACTACCACCATCGCGAGGCAAGCCGCGTAACGATCGAGTGGGATAACGGCGGGTCCATCCTGTTCGCCTATGGCTATGATCCCGCTACCGTCGAAGTGACCGGCATCACGATCTGGGAGTTCGGTGCTGAGCTGACGCTGAGAACTGGAGAAGAAATCGATGCGTGGTTGAAGCACGATCCGGCGCGGCCGGTGATGCACTTCTCGCCGATCCGGCAGTGGATGAACGACCCCAACGGGCTCTGCAAGATCGGCGAGGACTGGCACTTGTTCTACCAGTTCCATCCGGCCAGCATCGAGTGGGGCCCGATGCATTGGGGACACGCGATCAGCAAGGACCTGTTCAACTGGACTCACCTGCCGGTGTTCATGCACCCGGAACAGAACCTCTGGCGGCTTGGGGCGACCGGCGGTGCGTTCTCGGGCAACGCGTTTGAGGGCCGTGACGGCGAGCGAATGTTCTTCTACACCGAGCGGCTGCCGGCCTACGATTTGTTCACCGGCTATCGGGAAATCCAGAAGCTGGCTCGACTGGGCCAGACCGCGCTGCACCCCGTCGGTTCGGAAACGGTGATCGCGACACGCCCCGTGCATGATGGCGTCGAGCACGATTTCCGCGATCCCAAAGTCTGGTGGGACGAAGCGGCCAGCGCCTACCGCATGGTTCTGGGCGCGGCAGTTCGTGGCGATCCCGCCGTGTTGCTCTATGGCTCCGACAACCTCACCGACTGGACGTATCTCGGTCCGATCTATCGGGCGGCCGCTCACTACCGCGAAAACGGCGCGCGTGCGGTCGAGTGCCCGGACTTCTTTCCCCTCGATGGCCGCTGGGTGATGGTCATGGGATTTGTCGGCTATCGCCAACCGGCGACTGGCCGCCACAATCTGCTGTTCGCACTGATCGGTGACTTTGTGGACGACACATTCGTCCCCGATTCCGATGAGTTGCAGATTCTGGACTTTGGAACGGACTTCTATGCAATGCAGAGTTTCCGCGCTGACGACCGGCAGATTGCAATGGCGTGGCTATTCAACTGGGAAGACCGCAAGCCGCCAGGGTCGCCCTACTCAGGTGAAATGTCACTGCCCCGGCAACTCAGGCTCGACGCCGCTGGGCGCCTGCTCATGCAACCTGTGCGCGAGCTTGAAGCGACCTGGAATGCAAATCCGCTGGAGACCCCGAACGATGGCGTCTTCAGCCTTGACGCCGCTCCGTTTGACTTGCGCCTGCAAGGCGATCTGGACCAGACGAGGATAGTGGCGACGGAAGGCAAGAACCTCGCATTCGAGATCGTCGTGTCCCAGGGCAGTGTTTCGATCAGACTGCCGCAAGATGATGGCAAGATCAGCTATCGAGCCGAGTGCGCGTCAGCATCGGACCTCCGTATCGTGCACGACCGGGGAATCATCGAGGTGTTCGTCGACAACGGGGCGATCTGTGGCACAAGACGCACCTACGCGAACATCGCACCGGACAGTGTAGCTGTTGAGTCTCACGCGGAAGTGACCCTCTTCGAGCGACGAGCGGTTGGACCCCTTTTTGCCGGCGCGGCCGCTTAGGCACTCGTCTGTCCCTCCGTCTGTCCCGCGACCAGCAAATCGGTACAGGCGCAGGAACAGCCACTAGTGACCTGTCTTTCTCTCCGCCACTAAGTCGACGAAAATACAGCGTCTCCGGATGACCAAATATGGTTCGCTCTAAACTTCGGAAGTCTCGCGTCCCTTCGCGCACCGGCGCATCGCTAAGTCTGGCGGAGACTGCCGCAAGTCGGGCGTACATCCGCTCGGCTAGCTATATTCGCCAATGCCCACTTTCCGGGAAGACTTAGTTGGCTAACCGCGGGAGACGGACTCCAAGCTTGGGCGTCCAGTCTCCAGCTAAAGTCAGTGTCCGCTCGTGGCCCGGAGCGAGCATTAGTGTGGCTTGCGGGTGCTACCTGCAAGTCTATGCGCGGCGGCGAAAAGCGAGGCGGCCGTAAGGCCGTTGCGCAACATCAGCGTCGGTACGGCGCCAAGTTCGACGAAACGATCGCCCAGCCCGATATGGCGCACCGGCAGCATGGGGCCGGTATCGAACAGCGTCTCCTTGACCAGCCTGCCCAGCCCACCGCGCACCACATGGTTCTCGGCAGTTACGAGACCGCGCTTGCCCTGCGCGAACGCGGCCAGCGTCTCGCGATCGAACGGCTTGATGGTGGGCATGTGTAGCACCCCCGCGGACACACCCTCCTGTTCAAGCAAGCGCGCCGCGTCGATGGCCCTCTCCGTCATCATCCCGGTAGAGACGATACCGACGTCGCCGCCGGCCTGCAGCTCGACGGCCTTACCGATCTCGAAGCGATAGGTCGCGGGGTCGAGCACCACCGGCACCTTGCCGCGCAGGAGCCGCATATAGACCGAGCCCTGATGGGCAGCGGCGGCGCGCGTCGCCTGCGCGATCTCGGTGGCGTCGCATGGGTCGATGACGACCAGGTCGGGGATCATGCTCATCAGCGCCACGTCTCCGATCGCCTGATGCGTGCCGCCATAGCCCGTCGTGATGCCGGGCAGACCCGCGACGATTTTCACATTGAGACGGGAATGGGCGCAGGCAATTGCGATGAAGTCATAGGCGCGACGCGAGGCGAACACGCCATAGGTCGTCGCGAACGGCACGCAGCCCGCGCCCGCTCGAGATCATCGCCAGCGAGCTCGATATCACCATGGCGCTTTGCGGCGAGCGGCGCATTGCCGATATTGGGCTTCACAATCTGGACGCTCCCATCCGCGCCAGAGGCGCCGACACTTTCGCCTAGGAGACATCGCATGAAGACCTTTGCCCAGGCTCTGGATCTGGTCGACGATCCCAGAGTCGTCGCACGGTACGAGGAGTATCATCGCGCTGTGTGGCCCGAGGTGAAGCAGGCCCTGCGTGCCATCGGCATCGAGGATATGAAGATATTCCGCATCGGCAATCGCCTCTTCATGACCTACGAGGCCCCTGACGATTTCGATCCCGCGCGTGATTTCCTTAAGTACACTTCGGTTCCAAAGGCCCGAGAATGGGACGAGCTCATGCGTCAGTTCCAGCGGCCCGTTCCGGCCGCGCCGGAGGGTGCCTGGTGGGCTGCGATGGACAAGGTGTTCGACCTCGATTGGTAGCGTTTCGCGCGACTGCGTCGTGTTTCGATGAGTCGAACCGGGCGGTGGCTGCAACGCAGCTTCAGGGCGCGAGGTATGGCAGTCTTCTTCACGTCGTCGGCGGTAGGCCCGGCAGTCGACAGAGGCCACACTCCGCAACGATTGGTGCCGGGGACGACTCCAGAAGACGACTCGTCCCTAATCCTTGAACAGCAAGTCTTTGTCGTTCGAGTATTGAACAAGAAGCGGAATGCTTGCGCCGCCGATTGCGGGAGACAGATGGCCGAACCGGCCTTCGAGGACGGCGAACGGTTCGGGACGATTGCTCAACGAGCGCGCCAGCTTGCGACGCGTCGCTTTGGCGATCTCTTTGCGGACGTCCGGCGGCAGCGCGCCGTCGATAACCAAATTGTCGACGTCGATGATGGCCACTGCAGCCTGCACGGCTTGGGCGAGGCCATCCGAGGCGCGATCGATCCACTCTCCCAGAGCGTTCCCGAGATCTTTCCAGTCGTCCTGCGAGGACCATACCAGACTGCGCTGGTCGCTATCCAGACTGTCGGCTAGAGCGTGCAGCGACGCTACGTCCTGCAAGGTCGAAAGCTGCGCGCCGCGTTTTGCCGGCAAGGACACCGCCAACTCGCCAAGCGATCCCGCAAGCCGGTTCCGACCGGGAAACAGATGATGATCGAGAACCAGCCCGCCACCGAGCGCAGGTCCGATATAGGCATAGATGAAGTCGGCGCAGTTGGTGCCGGCGCCGAACATCAGCTCGGCGGCCGCGCAGACCGTGGTGTCGTTGAACAGGTAGACCGGCCAGTCGAAGACGCGATCCAGCTCAGCGCGGATGTCGATCTGATTCCATGCATCGAGGCGCGCCTTGGGGACATTGGCGTCCCGCGCCAGGCTCCATTGATGGAACGGTGAGGCGATGCCGAGGCCCGCAATCCGCCCCTGCGGGATGGATTTGTGCTTGCGAAGCATGCGGCCGATGACGGCCTTGGCGAAGCTCATGATCTCGTTGGGGCTCGGATAGTCGAAATCGGCCCGCTCGAAGGCGACGACGTCGCCGACAAAATTCACTAGCGTCACATCTGCACTACGGTGGTCCACCTTGAGACCGAAGGAGAACGCCGCGTCAGGGTTGAGCGCGTAGGGCACGGAGGGTTGCCCGAGCCTGCCGCGCAGCGGCTCGCGCCGAAGCAGGAGTTGACCTTCGGCAGCTCGGTTGACGATCGTCGTGATGGTTTGTGGCGCAAGGCTGGTGAGGCGCGCCAGATCGGTCTTGGACAATTGCTCGTGTCGGCGCACCAGAGCCACGACCAGCCGCTCATTATAGACTCGCGTTTCAGCCTGCGTGGTCCCCCCGCTGCGGCCATCCGGAACCTTCTCAAGACTATAGAAACTCGTACCGGTCAAAACTCGCCCCGAGGTTTTTGAACCGCGCTCAATATCCAGACGACCGCTGTTGGCCTAGCAAGCGCCATCCGGCGTGGCAATCCATTATAATACTTCCATCGGAGAGATATAATGTGTGAAAGTGCCTACATATGCGATGGGGTGCGCAACCATGCCAAAAAATCGAACCGTGCTCTGCTTCGGCGACTCCAATACCTATGGCGCCGTACCAACTCTAGCCCGCAGCGGGCGCCATCGCTTTGCGCCGGACCGGCGCTGGCCGGGTATCCTGCGGCGGCAGCTCGGCAGCGGCTGGGACATCGTCGAGGAGGGGCAGCCCAGCCGGACAACCGTGCGCGACGATCCGATCGAAGGCGTGCACAAAAGTGGGCTGAGAGCGCTGCCCATCTGCCTTGAGTCGCATATGCCGCTCGACCTCGTCATCGTAATGCTCGGCACCAACGACCTGAAGCACAGATTCGCAGCAATGGCGGGCGATATCGCCGATTCCGTCGAGATCGTGGTGCGCGCCATCCAGCGCAGCGAGGCGGGCCCCGGGGGTGAGCCGCCGCGAGTGATTCTGGTTGCCCCGCCGGCCATGCAGGAAGTCGACTGGCTGGGCGAGATGTTTCACGGTGGCGCGGCAAAATCGGCGGCGCTGGGCGGATTGCTGCGTGCCGTTGCCGAACGTTGCAAGGTGCCGTTCGTGGATGCGGGCGAGATCGTCGAATCGAGCGCCGTCGATGGCATCCATCTCGATAGCGACGCGCATCGGCGGCTCGGGATGGAATTGGCAAAGACGGTACAGAAGACGCTCACGGCATGATGGCGCTGGCGTCGCCTACTAACTACTTCCACTGGAGAAAGTTTTTGACTAGGGTGTTGGGAAGGTGGATAACTCACTCAGTGTGAGGCTGGATCAATGCCAGTGGGCATCGGTTCTGGGGATAGGCAGGCCGGCGAGAACGCCGCGGCCGCATAGCGGATCAACAAGGGAGGAACGAATAAATGAACATCGACAAGAGGATCTCGGGCCGGCGTACCGGCACACTGCCTGCAGCTTTGCTTGGCGCCGCGCTGCTCATGTGCAGCACCGCGATCTCGTTTGCGCAGGACGGTCCGCCGGGCATCACCGTGCAGACAAAGTTTGCCCCCTTCGATCCCAGTGCGCCGGCGTGCGCCGCGCCCCAGGGGCTCGATAAGGTCCTGGCTTTCGCGCAGGACAATGAACGCGAGTTCATGCAGGGCGTCGATCACGGGCTCGAAATGGCAGCCAAGGACCGCGGCCTTGAGTATCGCCGCGCGACTGCCAACAACGACGCCGCCAAGATGGTCGCCGACGTGCAACTGTTTCTCAGTTCAAAGGTCGGTGCCGTCGTTGCGGCGCCGGTTGATCCGGCATCGCTGAGCCGCAGCCTGCAAGAGATCATGTGGGCCGGCGGCTACGTCTCAACCATCGTTCCGCCCCCGGCAACCGAACTGCTCAACGCGCCGCAATATGCCACCGGCAAGGCACTCACCGACGCCGCCATCGCCTATATCAAGGAGCATCTGGGCGGTAAGGCTAACGTGGTCCTGCTGACGCAGGACCAGATCGAGTTCCTGGCGCCGCGCTTCGCCGCGATGCGGGACGGCCTCAAGACCTTGCCGGGTGTCACTATCGTCGCGGACGTTACGCCGAATCCGGTCAACAAGGAGGGCGGCTTTGCTACCATGAGCACCATTCTTCAGGCGCACCCCGACGTCGACGTGATCCTCGGCGCCGATACGGTTGTGCTGGGCGCGCTTGCAGCGCTCGAGGCGGTCGGCAAGGCGCGACCGGACCAGTTCCTCGGCGGCATCGACGGCGAGCCCGAGGCAGTCGCCGCGATCAAGAAGGGCAATGGCCCCTACAAGGCGAGCATTTCGCTTTCATCGCCGGTGTTCGGTTATGCCTTGGGGCAGCACGCCGCAGACTGGCTTGAGGGCAAGAGCATCCCTCAGGCGATGGACATCCTGCCGACTGCGCTGACCGCGGATAACCTCGCGCAGTATGAAGCCGATCTTGCCGATCCGGCTGCCGTCTACAAGGACCCGGCGCGTCGCGACTACTACCTCAAGATGTACGGCAACATCTGCTACGACACGCGCGATCAGTATGTGAACTTCCCCTGGTCATCCGAGGCGAAGTAGCATCACCAACCTCCCGGTACCGGCGACCCCACCGCCGTGGGGCCGCCGGTGACGTTTCTACAAGTCGAGCACGAGTCAGATGACGATCGAACGCGCCGCCGCAACGCCCGAGGCAAGGTCTGCGGGTAGCATTTTCCGCCTCGGCACAAAGGCCCCCGGCGAGGCCTCGGGCCGCCTCGGCCTGGCATTGGTCGCGGCGGCGTTGGTGGCGCTCTTTTCGGTCCTCAACGCCTCGTTCTTCCGAGTTGAGAATTTCATTACAATCGGAGTGAATTCGACTTCGATCCTGATTGCTGTGCTCGGCACTTCGGCGTTGCTGATTGCCGGCTATGTGGATCTATCGATCGGCAGCATGGTGGCGCTGATCGGCATCACGGTCGCCAAGGTCGCCGTGGCGACGCAGAACCCGTTTCTGGCGACGGCGACCGGTCTCGGGCTCGGCACGCTGCTTGGTCTGATCAATGGCATCCTGGTGCGCCGCCTTTCGATTTCGCCGCTCATCGTAACGCTGGCAACTCTCGCGCTGTACGGCGGGTTCGCCTATGTCATTTCCAGCACAGCGGTTTATGGGTTCCCGCAGACCCTGCTCGATCTTGGTCGCGGCAAGTTCTTCGAGGTCCAGTACACTGTCATTATCGCCATCCTGGTGTTTATCACGGGCGCATTCGTGCTGACCCGCACGGTTATAGGCCTGCGCATCTACGCCATCGGCGGCGATGCCAAGGCGGCCGAGCTTTGCGGCATTCCCGTAGGCCGTACGGTGATCGGTCTTTATGCTGTCAACGGCCTGCTGATCGGGCTGGTGGCGGTGCTGACCGCCGGGCGGCTCGGCAGCATCACGCCGACCATTGGCGCGGGGTTCGAGCTTGACGTGCTGACCGCTGCAATTCTGGGCGGCGTTGCGTTTTCCGGTGGCGCGGGCAGGCCGCTGGGGATCGCCATCGGCGTGGCGACGATAGGCATTTTGAATGCCGGCCTGATCTTCGTCGGCCTCCAGTCCTGGTGGCAGTCCGTTGCCGTGGGTTGCATGCTGCTTCTGGCGTTGTTCGCCGACCAGTTGGGGGTCGGCATGCGTAGTCGTCGTGCCCGCAGCGCCCAGCCAGCATTCAGCACCGTGGAAGGTAAGCCACAGAGCGTCGCGAGCTCATCGGTCGCCGGTCCTGCGACGACGCCGGCAGCAGTGCAAGACCATGCCGAAATCGCCTTCACCGTGCGCGATGCACGCAAATCCTATGGCGCACTCACGGCGCTGGAACAGGCGACATTCACAGTGGGCAAGGGTGAGGTTGTGTGCCTGCTCGGCGACAATGGCGCGGGAAAAAGTACGCTGGTCAAAATCATCTCCGGCGCCATCCAGCCCGACTCTGGATCAATGACGCTCGAGGGCAGGCCAGTACAGTTCCGTAATCCTCACGACGCGCGCGCGGCCGGACTCGAGACCATCTACCAGGATCTGGCGCTATGCTCGAACCTCAGCGTCACCCATAACATGATGCTGGGGCGCGAGCGCACGCGCAACTGGCTGGGCTTCATCCCGATCAGAGACGACCGCTGGGCCGCGCAGGAATGCCGCGCCAAGCTCGCCGAACTGGGCGTTACCCTCAGCGATACCAATGTGCTGGTGCGTGCCCTGTCTGGTGGGCAGCGACAATCGATTGCAATTGCTCGCTCACTGTCGGAAAGCGTCAAGCTCATTTGCCTCGACGAGCCGACGGCCGCCCTTGGCGTCAAACAGACCGCGCAGGTCGTCAACCTCATTCGTTCGATCGCAGGACGCGGCACCGGTGTTATCCTCGTGACGCACGATTTGTCGACGGTCCGCGCGCTGGCCGATCGTATCGTGGTCCTCAGCCTCGGCCGCGTCGCCTATGATGGCCCCGTCAAACATCTCGCCGCTGATCAATTATGGGCGTTAATGGCAAGCGGCACCCTGGTGGCCGAATCCACCTGACGTCAACGCAACAGGTGCCGGCCTGCGCGCGACTGGCTCGCAACCGCAGAACTCCGTTGCGAAGTGCTATCTGCCACGGTCGCGGGACGGCGCCGGCTTCGTCCATCTCACCGGTTTGAGCTACGGGCGCCTGTTGCTCAACGTCGTCGTCGACCGAAATCCGGTAGAACTCGCGGGCGACGGCGTCTTTCTTGCCCATGAAGAGCGCTACAGCCAGGTGGCCGAGTTCCTCACCATTCAGCGGTGGCTGCAACGCATGCTTGCTGTTGCAGCCACCGCCATCGCGGGTGTTCGTCTGGCTGTGGTCAGGCCGGAATGGCCTGCACCTCATCGCGACGCCCGAGAAGAACCCGGCTCAGGTTTTGGGCTGCCGGGATGAGGGCTGTGGGTTCGCCTCTCTCTCCCGCAATTCGTACCACATGGCGTTGAGGATGCCGAAGGTGCAGGCGAGGCTGACACCGAGGATCCAGGAAAAGTACCACATACAGACCTCCTAGTAGGCGTTCGGATTGCGGTTGAGGCTGCCGGTCGTCACGGGGCCGCGCAATACGCGGTAGACCCAGGCCGTATAGCCCAGCACGATCGGCAGAAAGAGGATGGTGGCGCACAGCATGATAAAGAGCGTCAGCTGGCTCGACGATGCGTCCCACACCGTCAGGCTCGATGCCGGATCGATCGACGACGGCATCAGGAACGGAAAGAGCGACAGCCCTGCCGTAGAGATGATGCCGAAGATCGCCAGGCTCGAACCGAGCAGCCCGATCACCTTCGCCCGCAGCTCCAGCGCCAGAAAGGCGATGGCGCTGCCCAGGATGGCCGAGGCCGGCGCGATGAACATCCACGGCATCGTGGCGTAGTTGGCGCGCCACGCATTGGCGACGAAGGCGACACTCTTGCCGAGCGGATTGGACGGCCCGAGCGGGTTCTGCGGGCTCGTCACCTGGTAGCCACCGATCAGGAACAGCGTCACCACGCCGCCCACGATGAACAGCACGAGCGTTGCCGCGGCGGCCCATTTGCCATAGCGGCGGGCACGCTCGGCCACCGCGCCGTCCGTACGGGCGGCGATGATGGTGGCGCCCTGCGTCAGCAGCATGCTGAGGCTGACGAGGCCGGTGAGCAGAGCGAAGGGCGTCAGCAGCAGGAAGAAGTTGCCCTCGTAGCTGACGCGCATCGTATCGGGGTCGAGCCGGAACGGCACGCCCAGGAAGAGATTGCCCACCGCGACGCCGAACACCAGCGAAGGCACGAAGCCACCCACGAACAGCGCCCAGTCCCACACGTTGCGCCAGCGCGGATCCGACACCTTGCCGCGGAACTTGAAGCCCACGGGCCGCAGGATCAGGGCCAACAGAATGGCGATCATGGCGATGTAGAAGCCCGAGAAACTCGCGGCATAGATTGCCGGCCACGCCGCGAAGATGGCGCCGCCGCCCAGCACCAGCCAGACCTGATTGCCTTCCCAGGTCGGGCCGGAGAGGTTGAGCAGCACGCGCCGCTCCTCGTCGGTGCGGGCGACGAAGGGCAGCAGTGCACCCATGCCCAGATCCATGCCGCCCATGATGGCAAAGCCGATCAGCAGGATACCGAGTAGCGCCCACCAGATCAGGCGCAGGGTTTCGTAGTCGAGTGGGATGCTGCTCATTTGGCAGGCTCCATCATGGTGTTGGTGTCGTCAAGGTCGAGGGCCGTGCGCTCCGACGGGCCGTACTGGATGGCGCGGCGCATCAGCCAGATCATGATCACCAGAAGCACGGAGTAGACGACGAGGAAGAAGGTCAGCGAGATCGCGAGGTCCCACACATGGAGTCCCGATGCCGCATAGAAGGTGGGCAGGACGCCCTCCACCGCCCAGGGCTGGCGACCGTACTCGGCGATGAACCATCCGGCTTCGATCGCAAGCCAGGGCACCGGCAGCGTCCACACCGCGATGCGCAGCATCAACGGGCTGCTGTCTAGCGTCCGGCGCGAAGCCTTCCAGAACCAGAAGGCGAAGAACGCGATGTAGAAGAAGCCGATCCCCACCATGAGGCGGAAACTCCAGAACAGCGGCCACACGTCAGGTACGGTGTCGAGCGCTGCCTTGGTGATCTCCTCGCCGGTCGCATTCTCGACGTCCGGCCGGTACTTCTTGAGCAGCAGGGCGTAGCCGAGGTCCGCCTTGTGGGCATCGAAGCTGGCGCGCGCCACGGTGACGTCGCCGGTGCCGGAACGGATCGCCTGCATCGCTTTATAGGCGTCGATGCCGCTCGAGATGCGCATGGCGGCGCGCTCGGTGAGCTCGGTGATGCCGGGCAGGTCGCGATCGAGCGAACGCGTCGTGATGAGCCCAAGCACGAACGGGAACTGCACCTGGTACGCCGGCCTCCCGTCGGCGCCCGGGATGGCGAACAGAGTGAGCGCGGCGGGGGCCGGCTCGGTCTCGTACATCGCCTCCATTGCGGCGATCTTCATCTTCTGATGTTCGGTCGCCACGTAGCCCGACTCGTCGCCGAGGACGACGACAGACAGCGCCGAGGCGAGACCGAAGCTCGCCGCGACCACCATCGAGCGGAGGGCGAGGTCGCGGTGCCGCTTCTGCAGCAGGAACAGCGCGCTGATGGCAAGCACGAAGACCGAGCCTGTCACATAGCCGGCCGACACCGTGTGCACGAACTTGGCCTGCGCCACGGGGTTGAAGATCACCGCTACGAAGTCGGTAACCTCCATACGCATCGTGTCGGGGTTGAAGCTCGCGCCCACCGGGTTCTGCATCCAGCCATTGGCGATGAGGATCCACAGAGCCGAGAAGTTGGCGCCTAGCGCCATCAGCCAGGTGACGATCAGGTGCGCCACTTTCGAGAGCCGGTCCCAGCCGAAAAAGAACAGGCCGATGAACGTGGCTTCGAGGAAGAACGCCATCAGCCCTTCAATGGCGAGCGGCGCGCCGAACACGTCGCCGACATAGTGGCTGTAGTAGCTCCAGTTCATGCCGAACTGGAATTCCATCACGATGCCAGTGGCCACGCCCATGGCGAAGTTGATGCCGAACAGCGTGCCCCAGAACAGCGTTGCTTTGCGCCAGACCGGCTTGCCGGTCATCACATAGACGCTCTCCATCACCGCCAGGAGGAAGGCGAGGCCGAGTGTCAGAGGTACGAAGATGAAGTGGTACATCGCCGTGGCGGCAAATTGCAGCCGCGAAAGCTCGACGACAAGCGGGTCGACCATGGGTCAGTCCCTTTCTGTTTCCCGGCCCTGCGCCAGGTTTCGGCCGCTCAGTAGGCCGCGCCGGGGATGGGAGCATTGATCCAGATCAAGGTACCCGCCGCCCGCGTCGCTATAGGAGTGGACATGACCCTGCCGCTCCCCCAATCCAGTGACCCACACACCACCCGCAAATGGCTCGGCGGGCTTCTGCGGCATGGCGGGGCCGCCGCATATCTCCCGATTGTGCTGCCACTGCTGAGCGGCGCCCTGCTGGTGGCGCAGGCGGCGCTTCTCGCCGGCGTGCTGCACCGGGCGATCATCGCTGGGGCAGGGCTGTCGGAACTTGTCCCGCAGCTTGGCTGGCTGGCCGCGGTGCTGCTTACCCGGACCGGGCTCGGACTGGCCGGCGAGATTGCCGCGACCACCGCGAGCGAACGGATCAAAGGCAAGCTGCGCCGCGCCCTTGTGGCGAGCCTGCTGGCAAAGCGGCCAGTGTGGACCGCGGCGCGGTCCAGCGGCGCGATATCGGCCGCGCTCGTCGAGCAGGTCGAGGCGCTCGAGGCCTACCTCGTGCGCTATCTGCCGGCCATTGTGCAGGCGAGCCTCCTGCCGCTGGCATTTGTCGTCGTGATCTTTCCGGTCGATTGGGTTGTCGGCTTGCTGATGCTCATCACGGTGCCGCTGATCCCCGTATTCATGGCGCTGGCCGGCTGGGGCGCCGAAGCGGCCAGCAAGCGGCAGGCGGAAGCGCTTGGCCGCCTGAGCGGGCGCTTCGCGGACCGCCTGCGGGGGCTCGTAACGCTGAAACTGTTCGATCGCGCCGCAGCCGAAACCGCGGCGGTCGCCGTCGCATCCGAGCAGCTGCGGCTGCGCACCATGAAGGTGATGCGCGTCGCGTTCCTGAGCTCGGCGGTGCTGGAGTTCTTTGCCGCGCTCGGCGTGGCGGGCGTCGCTCTCTATGTCGGCCTCACCTTCCTCGGACTCGTGCAGCTGCGTGGTGGCGTGGCACTTCCGCTCGAGGCCGGCTTGTTCTGCCTGCTGATGGCGCCCGAAGTGTATGCGCCGCTGCGCCTTCTCGCGGCGCACTATCACGATCGAGCCGCGGCCAAGGCGGCCGTCGAGGAGATCGCAGCGCAGCTCGAGACGCTCCCCCCGATGCAGCTGCCGGAAGAGAACGCAGTTCCAATAATCTGGACGAGCGAGCCCTTGTCACTTCGCCTCTCTGCCGTCAGCGTCGCGACACCCAAGGGAACACCGGTGATCGCCAACGCGTCGCTGGACATGAAACCGGGCGGGCACATCGCGATTCTGGGGGCAAGCGGCACGGGCAAGTCGACATTGCTCGAAGCTATCGCCGGCCTGCGCGACTTCGGCGGCGACATCGAGCTCGGCGCGCGGAACCTTCGGGACATCCCCGAGAGACAGCTGCGAAACGAGGTCGCGATGCTGGGCCAGCGCCCCCGCGTCTTTGCCGGCTCCATTGCCGACAATATTCGCTTTGGCCGGACAGGCGCCTGCGACACCGCGATACGGCTGGCTGCGCGGCGCGCGGTGGTCACCGACTTCGCCGACCTGCTGCCCGATGGATTGGATACGATGCTCGGCGAGGGCGGGATCGGGCTCTCGGGTGGCGAGATTCATCGCGTCGCCCTGGCGCGGATCTATCTGCGCGATCCGGGGCTGTTGCTGCTTGACGAGCCCACGGCGCATCTCGATGCCGAGACGGAAGCGCGCGTGCTCGATGGCCTGCTGGAGTTCTCACGCGGACGCACTCTCGTGGTCGCAACGCACTCACCGTCGGTCGCGGCGCGGATGCAGCGCGTGCTGCGCATTGCGGGCGGACAATTGCTGCCGACCGTCCGTCCGACCCTCCTGCACGAACAACGCCGTGGTGCAGCATGAGTGCGATCCTGAGCTTCCTGCCCCTGTTCGCTCGGCTCAAGCGGCCGATGCTGGCGACACTCCTCCTCTCGTTGGTCACCTTGGCCGCCGGCATTGGTTTGTTGGGCGTATCGGGCTGGTTCCTGACGGCCGCAGCACTCTCGACGGCGGGCGCGGCGTTCAACCTCTTCGGGCCGTCCGCCGGAGTACGCGGCCTCAGTTTCGTGCGCATCCTGTCGCGCTACGGCGAAAAGCTCAGCGGTCACGATGCAACATTGCGGCTGCTGTCGGACCTTCGCCAATGGTTGTTCGCGCGGCTGTTTCCACTCGCGCCGTTTGGCCGTCGTTTCGGACGGGGCGACATCGTGGGCCGCCTGCTCGGCGACGTCGAAGCTCTGGACACGATGTTCCTCGTGGCCCTGGGCCCGATCAGCACGGCGGTGCTGGTGGGCATCGTCATGACCGCCTTGCTCGCCTTCGTGCTGCCCGCCGCCGCGGTCGTCTATGCGACCACGTTCTTCACAGCTGCCATTGCGGTTCCTGTCGTCCTCATAGCGGTGACGCAGAGATCGGCGGCCGCGGCGGCTCTGGCGACGAGCAGATTGCGCGGCACGATACTCGATGGCATCGAGGGGCATCAGGATCTGGTTCTGTTCGGTGCTGGCGACCGAACTGCAGGCGAGATCGCCGAAATCGCCGCCGGCCTCGGGCGCAGCCGAGCTGTGCTGGGTCGTTGCGGCGCCGTGGCCTCGGCGACGGTACAGGGGCTGATGGCACTAGCCCTATTCGGGACGCTGCTCTCTGGCATCGTCGCGCTCCGGGCGGCGAGTATCGATGGCCCGGTACTGGTGGGCATGCTGCTGGCCGTGATCGCGAGCTTTGAAGCCTCGGCCGTGTTGGTGCGGAGTGCCACCCGACTGGCTGGATCGGCTGCGGCGGCGCAGCGTCTGCGCGAGATCGAGACCTCGCCGTCGCCGCTGGTGGAGCCGAAACATCCGGTGGCGCTGCCAGAGCGCCCGGAGATTGCCTTCGAGAATGTGAGCTTCGGCTACGACCCCGCTCATCCGGTTCTCGATGGCCTGAACCTCGTCGTGCGACCGGGTGAGATCGTCGCCATCTCTGGTCCCAGTGGAGGCGGTAAGTCGACCATCGCACATCTGCTGCTTCGTTTTGCGGACCCGCAAAAGGGCCGTGTGTTGGTCGGTGGCGTCGATATTCGAGAGACTACGACGCAACAGCTCTATCGTCGCATCGCACTCATGACCCAGGACGCGCCGGTGTTTCTCGATACGATCCGGGCCAACCTTTCTATCGGAAGCTCCGCTGCGACGGAGAATGAGATGTGGGCCGTTCTGCGGGCTGTACGGCTCGACGAACATGTGCGCGGCCTTCCGGGGGAACTCGACGCGTGGGTTGGCGAAGCGGGCCGCACGCTCTCCGCCGGTCAGGCGCGACGTCTTTGCCTCGCACGCACGCTGCTCGCGCCAGCCGATATCATCGTCCTCGACGAGCCGACCAGCGGTCTCGACCAGGAGACGGAGGCCGCTTTGCTGGCCGAGCTTCCGGACCTGCTTGCCGGCCGTACCGGCATCGTCATTACCCATGCACGTACCGGCAGTCAGTTCGCTCGGCGGTTCGCCTTGCGCGGTGGACGGATGCTCGAGGTCGATAATGAGCGCGACTGACGATTTGGCGGCGGTGCAGGTGCAGTCGAACCACCAGTCCCTGCTGCTCATGTGCGATCTGCTCGAAGGCATCGCCGACGGTTTGCCCAGCCGGGTTGACCGTCACGAGTGCCTCGTGCTGGCAGGGGCGCTTGCGCCGATGCTGCATCGCATCCAGGAGTACGAGGAACGCGCGCTCTTCCAGAGGCTGTTGGGCTGGAAGCAGCTCGCGCCTGAGATCGTCGAAACGATACGCCGCCTCCGCGCCGAACACCAAACCGATCTGTCTTACGCGGAAGACGTCCAGGCGATGCTTCGCGCCTATGGCGAAGATCGGTTGTACCCTTCAGGGGACACAGCCGGCTACATGCTTCGCGGACTGTTCGAGAGCCTGAGGCGCCACATCGCGTTCGAACAGCAACTGCTTGTGCCTCTACTGCGCCTGCCGCACCAGAGCGCGTGATCCACCAGTCGCTAGCCTACTTCGCCGTCAGGCGCGCCTGCATGATGTAGGTGTTGTAAGGCCCGAACTGGCTCATCACGTAATAGAACGTCAGTCCATCCTTGGAGATCCACGACGGCGTCATGTAGGCGTTGTAGAGCTGCGCATAGTCCGCGCCGCGCGCCAGCGTCGCGGGTGCGGACCACGGTCCTTCAGGGCGGTCGGCAAAGCGAAGCTCGAGTTGCAGCGACAGTTCGTTCAGCGTCGTGTACATCCATTTGCCGATGCCGGCGTTCCATACCAGCGAGCCTTCGCCCACACCCGGCTTGATCACCTCGGCGGCCTGCGCACGGTCGGCGACCCATGTGGCGCCGTCCCAGTATTCCCACGCGGCATTGTCCATGATCTTGCCGCCATCGACGCGGGCAACGCGCGCACCGTTAAAGCGGCCACAAGGCGTGCCCACGGCATAGACATACTTGCCATCTTCATTGCCGGTGCCGGCCTGCGCCGACAGCGCCAGCATGTTGAAGCTCGACTGGAAGTTGCCGAAGTCGGCAACGCCTTTGTCCCAGCTCTTGCCGCCATCGGTACTGGTGATGAACCGCGACGAATTGCACAGCCACACGCCGCCCATATCGGCGAAACCATGAACCGACATGTAGTGGAGGTAGAGCGTATCGCCAACCGCGACCATCGCGGTCGGGATCTTTGTCTGCTCGCTGGTGAACTTGAGGAGATGCCGGCCCTCAGCCGCAGCGACCGCTTTGCCGTCCGCGCCCGTCAGCCAGTCGTTGATCACAACGCCGTCCGAAGGGTCCGTGTCCGTCGTCATAGCGATGACATTAGAACGCCAGTTCGGTCCGAATCTCGTGCAGCTGTCGCCGCGCCAGCCGAACGTATCGCCGAAGGCGATCACGATCGTGCCGTTCACCTCGGCCATCGTGCCGAGGTCGGTGCCGCAGATGTCGGGCGTCTTCATGTCGGCGGGCGCATCGGGGCCGGTGAGCGCTTTCACCAGCGTCGAGGTGACAGTGTACTCCTGAGCCAAAGCAGGCGACGACACGAGCAGCGCAAGCGCCGCGACAACAACCTTCATCTCGAACTCCTACGCGATGGTCTTGAGGTAATCGTCCGTCCACGGACGTGTCGGCTGCAGCGTGGCGTCGCTGCTGTCGAACGCATGGGCAAACGCGTCGGCGATATCGAAGCGAACCGTCTCGCCGGCTTTCGCCCCGAGGATGCCGCGCATCGTCGCCGTCAGTGGATCGCCGCCCGGCGTCCTGGCATGGAGCACAGTCTCGGCGCCGAGCACTTCGGTCGAAACGATCTCGGCGGCAAGCGCGCCTGTGCTGCTCGCAACCAGATGCTCCGGGCGGATGCCCACCGTCACCGCGTCGCCCACTGCGACCTTGCCGTTGCGGGCCGAAAGCGTGACCGTCGGTCCGCCCTTGGCGAGCGTCACCACCAGACGTGCGCCGGTCTCAGTGACCCTGCCGGCAAAGAAGTTCATCTGCGGGGCGCCGAGGAAGCCCGCGACGAACTGGTTGGCGGGCCGTGCATAGAGCTCGATGGGCGAGCCGGTCTGTTCGATCACGCCCTCGCGCAGCACCACGATGCGGTCGGCCATGGTCATGGCTTCGACCTGATCGTGCGTCACATAGATCATGGTGGCGCCGAGCCGGCGGTGGAGAGCCGCAATTTCCGAGCGCATCTTCACGCGGAGCTCTGCGTCGAGGTTGCTGAGCGGCTCGTCGAACAGGAAGACCTTGGGTTCCTTGACGATGGCGCGCCCGATGGCGACGCGCTGGCTCTGTCCGCCCGACAGCTGATTGGGCCGGCGCTTGAGCAGATGGCTGATCTGGAGGATGTCCGCCGCTTTGGAGACGCGGGTCTTGATCTCGGTCTCGGGCGTGCGCTGGTTCTCGAGCCCGAAGCGGAGGTTCTCCTCCACCGACATGTGCGGGTAGAGCGCGTAGGATTGGAACACCATGGCCATGCCGCGCGCCGAGGGCAGCAGGTGATCGCAGCGCTCGCCGTCGAGCCAGATTTCGCCGTCGGACGTTTCTTCGAGCCCCGAGATCATGCGCAGCAGCGTGGACTTGCCGCAGCCGGACGGCCCGACGAACACCGTGAAGCTGCCATCGGTCACCGTAAGGTCGATGCCGTGGATCACCTCGAGGTTCTGGAAGCTCTTGCGGACCTGCTTGAGCTGGAGCTCGGCCATTCGGTTAGCCTCCAATCCGGATCGATGCGGTGTCTCCGGCCGCGAGCGTGCGGCCGATCCTGGCGCTGCTGCCGGCAAAGCTCAGCGTCTCGAGCGGCAGGCGGCCATAGCGGACCTCCAGCGTCACGTCGTTGCCCTTGCGCGTCACCACTCCCCAGCCTTCGCCGACCGACCACAGCCAGTTTCCATCGCCGCCGCGCACCGGGTCGAAACCGATGGCGCCGCTGGTCATGTCGTAGCTGAAGCGGGACCAGGCGTTGACCAATGCGAAGCTCGACATCGAGCGGGCGTAGTAGCTGCCGCATTCGATGTCGTTCCACGGATTGCGCCGTTGCCCGTCATGGCGTGCGCGCGCCGATCCAACGACGGCGAGTCCCTCGTCCACCAGTCCGCGGAGGATCATGTGCGAGGCTACAGCATACTCGATGCCGGTCCACACCTCTTCGGAGTAGGGAGCGGGGACGGCGGGCTTCGTCGTCCCCTCGGGCCACGTCGCGATCAGTACGCCGCCTTCGTCTTCGTAGGCATAGACGCGGCAGGGATTAAAATGATCTTCCAGCGTAGGTCGATAGTTGTGCTTGTGGATGGCGCCCAGCGCCGTCTTCACCTTGCCTGCGTCGAGAAAGCCCGGCAGGCCGCAGAGATCGGCGTGCCACTGTCCGAGGATCTGGTCGCTCGCGCAGCCGTCGCCGAACTGGTACTTCATCTGGGTGTACTCGTCCGACCAGTACGTCTCCATGAAGTTGTCGGCGAGAACGCCGACCTTGCCCTTGGCCTTGTCGAATTGCTCCACCAGCGCCTTGTCGCCGAGATCCGTTGACTGGATGAAGTACTCGCCGTTGAACAGGTCGCCATTGAGCGCCTTTGCGCCGGCATCGCCCATCCGGTCGAGTTCGTCGGCGAACGCCGTATCGTCGGCGGCCCGCGCCATCTGCGCGCCGGCCTTGAGCGCCGCCACATACATCGTCGACAGCCACGAGTTCGGCCCGAACAGCTCCATATCGAGCGTGTGATGCTGCCGGCCCCACAGGATGCCGGTCCGCTCTGGGTCCCACTGGTCCGGATTGTCGGCCGACCACGCATACTCGATCGCTGCCCGCACCTTGGGCCACAGTCCTTTGAGCCAGGCGGTGTCACCCGAGATCTTCCAGTCGCGGAACGTCTTGACGATCGAGCCGAACTGGCCGTCGGCGCACGGGTTGAGCGGGAACAGGCCTGAGCCGAGCGGCACGATCTGCCGGAACGTCAGACCGCCATTGGGCAGCTGGTTGTACTGGTAGTCCGTATCGCGCAGCGAACGCTCGAGCGCCGGGAACAAATAGGGGAGGGTCTGCTGGTAGTTCCACACATGCGTGCAGCTGCCCTCGCAACTGCCCTCATCGGTGAACTGGCCCTCCCAGGCCCAGAACTCGCCATTGTCGAGCCGGATGATCGTGCCGGTACGCAAGATGCTCATCGTGCCCTGAGCCGCATCGACGATATCGAGCGGCAGCGTGGTGCCGAAAAGCGTGTCGCGGAAGGCGAAGGTTGCACCCCGGAGCTCGTCCCAGCGCGAGAAGGCCTCGGTCAGCACCGCCGATGAGTTTGCCCACTGGCTGGCATAGTAGTTGCGCCAGGTGCCGGTCGTGCCGTTGAACGCCTTCGGCCGCCAATAGACCTGCCCTACCGGGAAGTGCCAGGCGATCGCGAACTTGACGCGCTTCGTCTCGCCCGGCGCAATCGTCACGCGTGCCGCGAGCGTGCCGTGCTCGGGCTGGTCGAACATGTTCTTGTTGAGCCGCGGGCTGTCGTAGTGCCGCTTCGGCAACCGGCCCGCCTGCGCGAACTCGCGCCAGAACAGGTTGAGGTCGTCGAACCACTGGCCGCGGAAATGGTAGTCCATGTGGTCGACATCTTCGGCGTCCGTCGCAATCGTGAGATCACCCGCGCGAAAATCCTCGACCTCGTCGCGTGCCGTCAGGTGCAGCGATTTCACCGCGCCGTCGGTGAAGGTGTGGACGCCGTTCTGGCACCCATGATTCCCCAACGTCCCGCCGATCGTGTAGTCGATCGGCGCCGCGCTGGAATTGGTCACCTCGATCTCAAACATGGCGGCCGGGAACGAGCTGTCGCGATCGTTGGTGGGGATGAACGGGCTCCACGCAACGAGCCGCACCTTCCCCGGGAACCGCTCGTCGTGGAAATCCACCTCGGCCACCGGAAACTGTCCGGTAAACGTCGTCGCCTTGAAGTGCGGCACGCCGGTCAGCGTGTTGCGGTTGGCGCCCCAGCCGAAGCCGTCGAAGAACTTGCGCGTCGCGGGCGAGCCGGTGGGCGTTCCCTCATAGGGGCCGTTGAGCACGCGCGCGTCGAGAACCGTGCCACCCTGTTCCGCCTTGATGGCGAAATGACTGTAGCCGTTGAAGCTCTGGAGGCCCGGCCGGTTGCGGATCGACCAGTCGATCAGCCGCCCGCTGCCCGACAGCGACATGCCTCCGGCACCGATCCCGCCCAGCGGGAACGCGATGTGGCGCGCGCGGTCGCCCTCATAGACGAAGCGGGGATTTGGCGCGGTGGTCATCGAATACTCCGTGGACTCAATTGCGAATGCCCGAGAACGTCACGCCCTGGATCACCATTCTCTGGGCGACCAAGAACAGCAGCACGACGGGCAGGATCGACATGCTCATGGCGGCCATCACCACCGACAGATTGCCCTGGCTCATGTAGCCGCGCAGCAGGTCCATCGCGATCGGCAGCGTCATCGACTGCTGGCTCTCGATGAGGGCCCGCGGCTGGAAGTAGCTGTTCCAGGCGCCGGTGAAGGTGATGATGGCGAGCGCGGCGAGAGCGGGGCGCAGCTGCGGCAGCGAAATGCGCCAGAAAATCTTGAAGTAGCCCGCGCCATCCATCAGGGCCGCCTCTTCGAGTTCCTTGGGCTGGCTGCGCAGGAACTGGCGCAGCATGAACACGCCGAAGCTCGAGGTCAGCCCCATCAGCACGAGGCCAAGCGGATTGTTGAGCAGCCCGGCCTTCGCGTAGCCGAGATAGATCGGCAGGATGGTGACCTGCGCCGGGAACATGAGGCCGATCAGCATCACGAAGAACAGGCTGTCGCGTCCGGGGAAGCGCAGCCGCGCGTAGGCGAAGGCGGCGAGCGTGCAGGTGATCAGCTGGCCGATCGTCACCAGCACAGCCACGTAGAGACTGTTCCAGTAGATCTTGAGGAATGGCACCGTCGAGTTGAGCACCGACCAGTAGTTGGTGAGGTCGAGCGTCGGCGGCAGGAAGCTGGGAGGCATCTTGTAGGCGTCCGGCGCGGGCCGGAACGACATCGAGAACAACCACATGAACGGCATCAGCATCAGGATGCCCATCACGATCAGCACCGCGATGATCGCGGCGTCGACCAGGCGCGCCGAGCGTTTGGTCTGCATGCTGCGTGTCTGCATCTAGGCCTCCACGAAGCGGCGCGAGCCGACGAGCTGGATGGTCGTGACGATCAGCACCAGCCCCATCATGATGACGGAGACGGCAGCCGCGTAGCCGAGCTCGAACGAGCCGAACGCTTCGTTGACCAGATAGATCGACAGCGACCGCGTCGAGTCGCCCGGGCCGCCATCGGTGAGGATGACGATCGATTCGAACACCTGCAGCGCGCCGATGGTCGCAAACACGATGCAGAAGAACAGCACCGGCGAGATGTAGGGCAGGGTGATGCGCGTGAACCGGCGCCATGGCGACGCGCCGTCCATCGAGGCCGCGTCCATAATCGGCTTGGGCACGCCCTGCAGGGCCGCAACGAGAATGATCATGAAGAAGCCGGTGTTCTTCCACACGTCGGTAATCACGATCGAGATCATCGCGAACTTCGACGAGGTCAGCCACGGCACGGCCGGGATGCCGAGGATCTGGAGGTAGTAGTTGATGACGCCGAAATCGACGGCGTAGAAATAGCTCCACACCACCGCAACGAATGCCGCCGAGATGATCACCGGCAGGAAGAAGGCGAGGCGGAAAAAGTAGAGCAGCCAGCCGGGCATTGCGCGGTTGAGCGCCAGCGCCAGCAGCAGACCGATCAGCACGTTGCCGGTGACCGCAAAGAACGCAAAGCGCAGCGTGTTCCAGAAGATCGTGATCGACCGGCTCTCGCCGAAAAAGCGCAGGTAGTTCTCAAAGCCGACCCAGTCGGCGCCGAAGCTGATGTCGTAGTAGGTGAAACTGAGAACGATCGTGATAGCGACCGGCACGAGCACGAACAGCGCATAGAGCGCGAAGCTGGGCACCACGAACAGGTAACCCGCGCGCATCTGCGCTTTCTTCAAGTCGGACAATCGACGGGCCATCACCAAATCCTGCTGGGGTACCCGTGCCGAGGCGAACCCCGGCACGGGTGGTCCTGGGGGAGGACTACTGTGTGACGCGCTTTAGGCGCTCGAACGAGCGGGTCAGTTCCTGATCGGCGGCAGCCACCGCGTCGGGAATGGACATCTCGTCCGTCATAATGGCCTGGAAGTAGCGCATGAAGATCTGGTCCACTTCCTGGAAGTTCGCCGGCGAGGGCACAGCCTGGGTCGTCGGCAAGGTTTCGTAGTAGAGCGGCGCGCTCGGCGGGAACTTGAGGAAGTTCGCCGTCTCTGCGGCCGACTTGCGTCCCGGCACCGCGCCGCCGAGGTCGCCCTCGGCCACCTGCGTCTCATAGGACAAGAGCTCGGTCACCAGCGCCTTGGCGAGATCGACATTCTGCGACTTCGACGAGATGCCGTAGGCGCCAAAGCCGATCACCGTGTTGTTGTTGACCTTGCCCGGCTGCACCGCGATGTCCATGTCGAGGTTCGACGAGATCGCGTTCTGGACGATCCAGTGCCCACGCGAGATCATCGCGATCTGGCCGGCGAAGAACTGCTGCTCCACGCCCTCCTGGCCCACCTGCGGCGAGACCTTCCGCACATGGATGAGGTCATGCAGATACTGCAGCGTCTCGGCGACCTTGGGGTCGGTCATGTTCGACGCGGTCCAGTCGGCATTGATCGGCGAGGTCCCGTTCGAGAAGAACCACGGCACGATCGCAAAGAAGAAGTTCGGCACTTCGTAGCCGAACTGCGTAACGTTGCCGTTGGCATCCCGCTTGGTGAGTTTCTCGGCCACATCGGCGAACTCTTCCCACGTCCAGGTCTTGCTCGGCGTGGCGATCCCGGCCTCTTCGAAGAGCTTCCGGTTGTAGTTGATCATGATGTTGTTCCACGTCGAGGGGATGAAGTAGGTCTTCCCCTTGTACGCGGTCAGATCGAACAGCTTGGGATCGAAGTCCTCGAAGTCCTTGTTGCCTTCGATGAAATCGTTGAGCGGGATGAACATGTCGCGCGCCGCAAAGCTCTGCAGCGTTTCGACAGCGGTGTGATAGACGTCGTACTGCTCGCCGGCGTTGTACTGCTGCAGCACGCGGCTCACGAAGTCGCCCCAGCCGCCGCCGACCGCGTCGACGCCAAGCTCCACCGACACATTCGGATACTTCTCGTTGAAGCGTGCAATGGCGTCCTGCGTCGACTTCACCTGCGCCTCGCCGCCGAAGGTCATCAGTCGCAGCTTGGCCGTCACATCCGACTGCGCAAGGGCCGGCGTCACAAGTGTTGCTGCGGCAAGCAGCAGGCCTGCCAGTAACTTTCGCATATGTCCTCTCCTCCATTTGCCGGGATGTCCGGCAAGGTTTCACTGGTCACGAAAACGGCGTTCCAGCCGCACTTCGCGTTGCAAATAGGCTGCTCGGCCCCGGACCTCGCCTCAAACGGGCAGCGGACTCGGTCGAATTCCCCTAAGGGCCTGTGATCGTTGTCATATTCCTCGTCACCGCGGGCTGTCCCCGTCTTGTGGCTGGGCAAACCTTAGCAACTCTGAATGCATTTGCAAATGCATTCACAAATGGATTTACAACCCTACGACTATCTGATTACCCATACCGTCATGAGCACCATCTCAAAGGTCGCCGAGAGGGCCGGCGTCTCCCGCACCACCGTGTCGCACGTGATCAATCATGCCGATCGCGTGTCCAAGGAGCTTCGCGATCGGGTCAACGCCGCGATCGAGGAGATGGGTTATGCGCCGAACCGGCAGGCCAAGAGCCTGCGCACCGGCCGCACCGACATGGTCGCAGTGCTTATCCCCGATATCGGAAACCCGTTCTACACCGAGATCGTCAAGGCGGCGCAGGACGGGCTTCAGAAGGCAGGGCTAGAAGCGCTCGTTTACAACACCGACGTACCTGGCGGGAATTGGCAGACGCATGGCCGCGACTATCTGCGCGAGCTCACCGAAAAGCGGGTCGATGGTCTTATCGTCGGCGAGTTTGCGCTGCACGGAATGGACGATGAACTCGCCAGGCGCGACACGCCGTCGGTCTTTGTCGGCCACCTTCCCAGCAACGCGGTGGACAACGTTCATTTCGACGACTATGGCGGCGGCTACCTCCTTGGGGAGCATCTCGCCAAGCGCGGCCATACAAGGGTTGTCGAGGTCACCGGCCCGTCCATGTTCAAGTCCGCCAAGCTCCGCTCCGATGGCTTCGAGCGCGGCCTAGTCGACAATGGCGTCAAGTTCACGCTCAAGCAGCGGTTCGAAGGCAGCTATCTGCCGCCGTCCGGCACGGAGGCGGCGCGCTGGATCGCGACGTTGAAGGGCAAGGAGCGGCCGACCGCCGTGTTCTTCGGCAACTACCTCATGGCCATGGGCGCGCTGGCCGAGTTCCATGATCGGAGCATCCGCATTCCCGACGACATCGCGGTCGTCATCTTCGGCGATCTGCCGCAACTCGAATACGTCCGTCCGCGCCTCACGCGGGCGGCCGAGAATCCTGGCGCCCTCGCAAGGCGCGCCACGGAGATGCTGCTCGACCGTGTCAACGGCACGTACGACGGCCCACCACGTTCGGAAGTCATTCCCAGTCGGCTCCAGATTTTCGAGTCGAGCTGAGGAGGGACGTCGCGAACATCATTTGCGGCTACTCGGGGGAGGGGCCGCTGGACGACAAATCAAAACGCTCCAAAGGGAGGAAGCGACAATGTCTACGTCCAATCTGCCGTCCGGGTGGTCCCGGCGGTCTGTCCTCAAGGCAGGCACCGCGCTCGCCGCCGGCGCCGGTCTCGCCGGTTTGCCGTTCCGGGCCTTCGGCCAGGACGACGCTCTGCATTTCTGGCAATTCTACGCGCCCGACGGGCCGGTCAAGCCGCAGGTCGACTGGTTCACCAAGATGGTCGATGACTGGAATGCCAAGAGCGAGACCAAGGTCACGCTCGACTACATCGTCGACTACACCAACGGCACGACGCTGCAGACCGCGTTCGCGTCGAACCAGGGGCCGGATATCTTCCTGATCTCGCCGGGCGACTTCCTGCGCTACTACAATGGTGGCGCACTGCTCGACCTGACGCCCTATGTCGAGCCCGCCGCGCAGGCGGACTTCCTCGAAGGCGTCATCGCCTCGCGCAAGGTGGACGGCAAGATCTATGGCTTGCCCATGGAACTCGAGCCGATGGCTTTCTACTATTCGGTCAAGGCGTTCGAGGAAGCTGGGCTCAACGAGAACGACGTTCCGAAAACCTGGGACGAGCTGCTCGAGATCGGCCAGAAGCTGACGACCGCCGACCGCTACGGCCTTCTGTTCGAAACGACGCCCGGCTACTACCAGAACTTCACCTGGTATCCGTTCATGTGGCAGGGCGGCGGCGAGTTCCAGACCGCGGAAGGCAAGAGCGCGTTCGATTCGCCCGCCGTCGTGGCCGCACTCAAGCTCTGGCAGGATGCCATCAACACCGGCGCCGCGCCTCGGCAGGTCAATAGCGGCGGCTGGGACGTCGTCGCCAATCTCGGGGCCGGCTACTGCGCCATGCAGAACGTGGGCATCTGGGGCATCTCGGCGATGGACAACAACGCGGCCGACGTTCCCTACGGCATCTTCAAGCTGCCGAGCCCCGCGGGCGGCAAGTATGTCAGCGTCGGCGGCGGCTGGGCGTTCGTCGCCAACGCCAAGGGCAAGAACCCCGAGGCTGCAGCCAAGTTCATCGCCTGGGCTCTGGGCTCAATGGAAACGGACTCGATCCAGCGTCATGTGGATTGGTGCACCGTGGCCAAGTCCGACATGCCGACGCGAACCAGTGCCCTCACCCAGGGTGCCGAAGCCTTCAACAAAGGCAATCTTGGCATCTTCAGCCGGGACATCCTGCCAGGCGTCCGGGCCGAGCCGCGCCTGCCGCCCGAGGTGTACAAGATCATCTCGGACGCCATCCAGGCCGCCCAGCTCGGTGGTGTCGATCCGCAGGCCGCGGCCACCGCCGCCAGCCAGCAGCTCGACGCGTTCCTTGCGACCTATTCGGGCGCGCCGATGATGTGACGATCTGGCAGCCGGCGGACCAATCCGCCGGCTGCCAATCCTCGCCGACGGGCCACGGCCCGGCGGCTCATGCACTGTTCGTCCAACCAGATCGCCCATGACCCTACAATCTGCGCAAGACGCCCGTTCCGCACAGACCGCTGCTCCTCGCGTGCCGCGCTCGCGCGGCCTCAGCGTAAAGCACCGCGAGTGGATCGCGGGATACCTGTTCGTCGCTCCCGATTTTCTCGGGCTCGCACTCTTTGTCGGCGCGCCCATGGTCCTTGCGCTGACGATGGGCTTTTTCAACGTCGACGGATTCGGAGCGTTTACCTTCGTCGGCCTCGACAACTACAAGAAGATGCTGATCGACCCGACCTTCTGGCAGTGCCTGCGGGTCACGTCGGTCTATGTCGTGCTGATCGTACCGGCGTTCTATGTCACGGGGCTTGGACTTGCATTGCTCGTCCAGCGTACCAATCGGTTCAACACCGTCATGCGCGCCATGTTCTTTGCGCCGCAGATGGTGAGCCTCGTCGTCATCGCCGTGGTCTGGCAGCTGATGAGTGCCGACAAGCAGGGCATTATCGCCCGCGCTCTGGCGACCATCGGCGTGACGAACCTCTCGCTGCTCGGTAACCCCAGCCTCGCCCTCTATATGGTGGTGTTCATCGCCGTGTGGTTCGCCATGGGCTTTTACATGATGATCTTCCTTGGCGGTCTGCAGGACATCCCGCGGGACTACTACGAGGCGGCCGAGATCGACGGCGCGGGACGCATCCAGCGCTTCTGGCACATCACCCTGCCCCTGCTGCGGCCCACGAGCTTTTTCATCCTGCTCACCTCGCTCGTGGCGGCCGTCGCGGGATCGCAGGCATTCGACCTGATTTACGTGATGACCAAGGGAGGGCCGGCCAACGCTACGCAGGTGCTGGTCGTTTATATCTACCAGCAGGCCTTCCAGTTCAGCTCCTTCGGCTATGCCGCCGCCATCGCCTCGATCCTCGTGGTCATCCTGCTGCTGGTGACGGGCCTCCTCTTCCTCCTGACGCGGGGCGGGCGCTTCTCCTATGAGTGACAGCGCGTTGCCGATGGCCGTGCCGACCAACCGGCGGCAGGTCGACGTCGTCAGGATCGTCTGGATGCTGGTGGCGCTCGTCCTCGGGCTGATGACGATCTTCCCGCTGTTCTGGATGCTGTCGATCGCCTTCAAGCCGGCCGCCGAGGTGTTTCGGCCCAATATCCTGCCAGCCGCCCCGACCGGCGACAACTTCCTCTATGTGTTCACCGAGGTGCCGTTCCTCAAATATCTGGGCAACACCTTCTTCGTCTCGGCGACGGTGACGGTGGTCGCCCTCTTCTTCCACACGATGGCCGGCTATGCGCTGGCGCGGCTGCGCTTCCCGGGCCGCGAGACGATCTTCATCCTGATCTTTTCGACATTCCTCGTGTCGCTCCCCGTCATCATCGTGCCACTCTTCGTCCTCGTGCGGGCGATGGGCATGCTGAACAGCTACGCGGGCATCATCGTGCCCTCTATCTTCAACGCCTTCGGCATTTTCCTGCTGCGACAGTACTACCTGTCGCTGCCGCGCGAACTCGAGGAAGCGGCACGGATAGATGGCGCCGGTTACTGGCGTATCTACTGGAGCGTCGTTCTTCCACTCAGTCGGCCGATCCTTGCGTCGCTCGCCATCCTGTTCTTCCTCGCCAACTGGAACGCGTTCCTCTGGCCGCTGACCGTCGCAAGCGACCAGAATCTGTGGGTCGTCCAGGTCGGCATCGCCAACTTCCGCAGCCAATACTCCACCTCGTGGAACTACATCATGGCCGCATCCACCATCGTGGCCCTGCCCATGCTCATCCTGTTCGTGATCTTCCAAAGGCAGATCATGGATTCCATCAAGACCAGCGGCCTCAAAGGCTGACCATCAACGGACCATCACTCATGACCAGCAGCTTCAACGGCCTCGGCGTCAATCTCTCCAATCTCTATCGTCTGAGCCCGGCCAAGACCCGCTCGATCTCGCCCGAGAATTTCAATGGCGAGAAGGGCAAGGGCGGCATGGCAACCGAGGGCACCGGCGCCATCCATGCGCGCGGCCTCGGGCCGAACGGCAACGGGCAGGGCTGGAAGGTTTCGCCCTCCATCCGCATCGAGCCGGGCGAGACACGCGTCCTCGCCGACATTCGCGGCATGGGCGCCATCCAGCAGATCTGGCTGACCACGGCGAACCTGCGCTGGCGCAGCCTGATCATCCGCATGTGGTGGGACGATCAGGAGCATCCCTCGGTCGAGGCACCGCTCGGCGATTTCTTCTGTTCGGGCTGGGGGCAGTTCGCGCAGGTGAGCTCGCTCGCCGTCTGCGTCAATCCGGGCCGCGCCTTCAACTGCTACTGGGAGATGCCGTTCCGCAAGGCCGCGCGCATCGAGATCGAGAACACTGATCCCAATGAGTTCGGCATCATCTACTACCAGATCAACTACGCCCTGACCGACGTTCCCGAGGACGCGGCCTATTTCCACGCCAAGTTCCGCCGCACCAATCCGCTGCCCTATGGCACCGACTACACCATCATCGATGGCATCAAGGGGCGCGGCCACTATGTCGGCACCTACATGGCATGGGGCGTCAACAATGCCGGCTGGTTCGGCGAGGGCGAGATCAAGTTCTTCATGGATGGCGATCGCGACTTCCCCACCATCTGCGGCACGGGCACCGAGGACTATTTCTGCGGCGCCTACAACTTCGATGGCGGTGTTGTCGACGACACCATGGACAGCCGCTATCGCGAATACACCACGCCCTATGCCGGCCTGCCCCAGGTGCTCCGTCCCGACGGCACTTATCGCAGCCAGACCCGCTTCGGCATGTATCGCTGGCACCTGAGCGACCCCATCCGCTTCGAGAGCGACCTCAAGGTCACGATCCAGGCGCTGGGTTGGCGCACCGAAAAGAAGGACCGACGCTACCTGCCGCTGCAGGACGATATCGCTTCGGTGGCCTTCTGGTACCAGACGATCCCCAGCGTGCCGTTCGAACCCCTGCCCAGCGCCGACTATCTTGAGGTCATCTAGACGAACTTTCGGTGTCGCGCGTAAGCTCGTCGTCCCAAGCTTTCCTCTCGTCGGGTAGTCATACCCCTCGATCGGAGACTGCAGATGCAACGACGAGTGGCGCTCAAGGCCATCGCGGGTTTGTCGCTTTTGGCGCCCGTGCGCGCGTTTGCCCAATCGCAGCCGGGTCCGCGGGGCCTGGCATTGGTGATCGGGAATTCGGACTACGACGTCGCCGACGACTTGCCCAATGCGGCACGCGACGCTACAGGGCGCCGTAAAGGGCTGAGGGCAGGCGGACGCGTGCGCGCTTCGGCTCCCGAATATTTTGGGGCCGATCGGTGGCGCTGCCCGGTGTACGTATCGCACCGGGAGCGTGCGAGTGACGAGCAGACTGCTGGGATCAAGAGATGTTGCGCCGGTGCTTTTGGCCCGGCCCGATGGGGCGTCGCGCTGGCTGCTGACCGCCGATCATGCCGGCAATGCCGTGCCGGAGGCGCTCGACGCACTCGGGGTCGCTCCGCACGATCTGGCGGATCATATCGGCCTCGACATCGGCATCTGGGGCGTGACGCAGCGGGTTGCGACGCAGCTCGACGCCATAGCGGTCGGACAGGCCTTTTCGCGGCTGGTGATCGACTGTAATCGCCGTCCGGGGACCGCGACCTCCATGCCGGCCGTCTCGGACGGTCGCGACATCCCGGGCAATGTCGGCGCACAGGCCGAACAGCGGATCGCGGAGATCTTCGAGCCGTACCATTTGGCGATCGCCGAACGCCTGCGACCGGGCACATTGCTGGCCGCGATGCACAGCTTCACACGCGTGATGGGCGGCGCACGGCGCGTCGTGGATATCGGCGTGATCCATGGGCCGCGCCCGCGGCTTGCTGATGGGGTGTTGGCCGCGCTCGCGGGCTGCGGTCTGCGTGTCGAGCGCAACGAGCCCTACCGCATCGACTTTGCGGGCGACTACACGATCCCCGTCCATGCCGAGGCGCTCGGGCTCGACTATGTCGAGATCGAAATCTGCCAGGATCTGATTGGCGACGAGGCCGGGCAGAGGAGGATTGCCGACATGGTCAGCAAGGCGCTGGCCGCGGCTCAGCTGAGCCTGTCGTAAAGCGATTGCGCTTCGACAATGCGCGTCTCTGCCGTTTCTCCGAGCCGGCGGGCGAGGCTTGCAACGATGGCTTCGATGCACATCAGCGGAGCCAGCGCCGAATCGTAGATCGAGGGGCTGGCGACCGGCAGCGCGAAAACATAGCGCGCGTTGAGGCTGGCCGGCGACATCCAGCGGTCGGTGAAGACCACAAGCGTCGCCTCGGTCTCGGCAACCACCTCCGCAAAGCGAACGACGTTCTCCTGATAGCGCCGGAAGTCGAAGAGGATCACGACATCGCGGCGACCGAGTTCGAGTGCGGCGTCGACGAGCACCTGCGGGGTCTCGCTGAGAACGCGGACATCCTTGCGCAGGCCCTTGAGGCCGAACGCGAACAGCTGGGCCAGCGACTGGCTGAAGCGGCCGCCGAGCAGATTCACCCGGCGGCGCGGGTCGGCAAGGAGCTCGACAGTACCGTCGAACTCGGCGGCGCTGACGGCATCGCTGACCTCGCCCATCAGGGTCGAGGCCCAGCCGGCGTAATTGGCGATGTCTGCGGGCGCTTGAGCGCCGGCAAACCGCGCGAGCGGCGATTCGAGACGGTCGCGGACTTCGCTGCGGAGCGATTCCTGAAAGTCCTGGTAGCTGGGGAAGCCAAGCTTGGCGACGAACCGGCTGATCGTGGCGCCACTGGCGCCGGACTTGCGGCCGAGCTCGGCGACCGTCACCAGGCCTGAGGCCGGAAACCCGGCACCCAGCACGCGCGCGATGCGGCGCTCGGCGGCCGTGAAGCTCGGCTCCATTCGCTTGATCGCGACGCTGATGGCGCTGGCGGGAGAAACGACGTCGTTCATCGGACCCTCTGATGAAACAGTTGTTGCATTTTTGTGCGTCGACCGCCAGAATGAAATGGACGTTCAGTTCTCTTCAGCCCAACGGTTGCCTGTGTGACGAACCTCGAGACCGCGCGACGACCTGTCCGGCTGAAGCAGCTGGCCTTCGATCTCGGCCTGTCGGTCACCACGGTTTCGCGCGCCCTCGCCGGTTACGACGACGTGTCCAAGGAGACCCGCCGAAGGGTCGTGGAAGCGGCCGAGGCGTGCGGCTATCTCGAGGCGAAGGTCGCGGGGCGGCCACGCGGCGCGCTGCAGCACGGCGCGGTGGGCATGCTGCTGCCGCTCCACGGCACCGAGATCATCGATCCCAACGTCACGCGGCTTGTCGCGGGCCTGTCGAACGGCCTGATGCGGCGCGGGCGCGACCTGTTGCTGAGCACGGTGCAGCCGGGACAGGACGACCTCACCGTGCTCCGCCATATGGTCGACAGCCGGCGCGTCGACGGCATCGTCATGCATCGGGTGACGCAGAACGATCCGTGCGTGCGCTATCTCACCGAACGCAACTTCCCGTTCGTGACGCTGGGACGAGTGCTGGAGCCGCATGCGCCGCATTCGTGGTTCGACATGGATGCTGAGGCGGGCTTCGCCAAGGCCACCGAACTTCTGATCGAACTGGGGCATACCAAGATCGCGCTGTTCGGTCCGGCGGAGCCGTTCTCCTACGCCGCGCTTCGTCGGCACGGTGTCGAACGCGCCCTCGCAAGGGCCGGCCTCAAGATGCTGCCGCAGTACAACGTCAAGGCGCCGGTGCCCGACCCGGTGGCGATTGCCAATGCGGCGGAGCGCCTCCTGCTCGGCAACGACCGACCCACCGCGGTGCTCGGCATCCTCGACAAATATGCGCTGGCGGTGCTGAGTGCAGCGCGCGAGATCGGCCTCACGGTGCCGCGCGATCTTTCGGTGATCGGCTTCGGCGACATTCCCGAAGCCAGCGCGTCTCTGCCGCAGCTCTCGACGTTCGCGCAGCACTCGCGCGACAATGGCGAGATGATCGCCGACATGATCGTCAACTTGATCGATGACGGCAACGCGGTACGCACCTCGCTCGTGCCGGTCGACTTCATGCCGCGCGGTTCGCACGGCCCGGTGCCGCGCCGCATCCTCACCTGCAGCGAAAGCGTGCGCGCGCTCGCCTAGAGGCCGTAGAGCGCGCGATATTTGTCCGAGAGATAGCCGAGGTAGGGCATCGCTTCGAGCGGACGGCCTGTTGCCTGAACGATGAGGTCGGGCGGTGCGAAGCGACGACCGTGCCTGTAGACGCGGTCCGTCAACGCGGCACGCAGTGGCGCGAAGTCGCCGGCCTCGATGGCGCTCACCACCCGATCCGTCGCGACCGTCTCCCACACCTGGCCCGCAAGCACATTGCCCACGGTGTATGAGCAGAAGCTGCCGAACTGGCCCATTGACCAGTGGATGTCCTGCAATACGCCGTGGCTGTCGCTGCTGACCTTGATGCCGATGTCGCGCTCCATCGCGGCATTCCAGGCATGAGGCAGATCGGCGACGGCCAGGCTGCCGTCGATCAGCGCTCGCTCGAGCTCGGTGCGCATGATGATGTGGAAGTCGTAGCTGAGCTCGTCGGCTTCCGTACGGATCGGGCCATTGCCCACAGCGTTGAAGGCGCGGTGGAACTGGTCGAGCGACACCGGAGCCAGCACAGGAAACGACTGCTGCAGTCGAGGGTAGGCGAGGCGCCAGAACCGCAGGCTGCGACCGACATGGTTCTCCCACAGCCGCGACTGCGATTCGTGCACCCCGAGGCTGGCGCCCGCACTGGAACTGAGAGCGATCAGGTCGAGACCCAGCGCCGTACGCGTCAGCGCTGGATCAATGTTCTGTTCGTAGAGCCCGTGACCGGTCTCGTGCATCGTCGCCTTGAGGCCGATGCCGACGACGGACTCGTCGTAGCGGGCTGTGATACGCACGTCGTTGCGCGTCATGGCGAGCTCGAATGGATGCACGGTCGGATCGAGCCGGCCGCGGTTGAAGTCGTAGCCGAAGCGTGCCGCGACGTCGCGCACGAAGGCCTGCTGCGCGGCAACAGGGTAGGGACCGGGCGGTAGCGGCGGCGGTGCCGGACGCGAGAGAACGGCGTCACGCAGCGGCTTCAGCGTGTCACGGATCGCGGTGAAGATAGGCGCCAGCGAGCGCCATGTCGCACCCGGCTCGAACTGTGCCAAGAGGGCGTCATGCGGATGATCGACATAACCCAAGGCCTCGGCCTGCGCCCGCGCGAGGACGATGGTCCGCTCGAGCAATGGCGCAAACAGCGGGAAGTCGTTGCTGGCGCGGGCAGCGGTCCACGCGGCCTGGGCCTCGGCCTTGAGCAGGTTGCGCTCGCGCGTCAGCGACGGCGGCAGCTTCCGGTGGTGCGCGATGGCCTCGCGCAACGCAGCGATCTCGCGGCGTGCGTCGCTGTCGGCAGGGAGCGCGGTCGTCTCGCGATCTGCGTCATCGAGCGCCCTCGCCATCGCGTCGCCGAGCAGGCGGTCGCGTGCCAGTTGCGCCAGCGTCGCCATCTGTTCACCGCGCATCGCAACACCGCCGGCCGGCATCATGGTGCGCATATCCCAGGCCAGCACCGAACTGGCGGCGAGAAGATCGGCGAGCGTGCCGACTTCTTCCCGGAGCGTCGCCATCACCCGAACACCGCCTGTGTCTCGATGGCCGGTGCAAGTCCGCGGATATAGGGGATGTAGTCGATAGCGGCTGCCGCGTAGAGCTGGCCGAGCCGCGACACCGCGTCGGGATCGTCGTCGACGCGCAGGGACAGCAGCGGATAGTCGGTCGCGCCGTAGATGAGGATCGCGGCCGCCTGCTGGCCGCGCTTGTCGCCACCCGCGGCATGAGCGGCGGCCAATCCGGCAAGCAGACGCAGGGCCAGGGGCAGGTCGGCCTCCAGTCCGGCGAGCCCCGCATCGAGGACGGTCTCGCTGGCGAGCATGTTGCCGGCGATAGCACCGCGCGATCCGACGCGTGAGCCCGCAGCGGCGACGCAACTCGTGCCTGTATGTGCGGCGACGTCGCCATTTGCGTCGATCGCAAGCAGCTGTCGTGACTCTCGGCGCGCGTCGTCGGCGACGAGTGCCGCCACGACGGCGTCGGCGCTGGCACCATCACGCAAAAGTACATCCGCCCTCGGCCCGAACGGAGGATGACCCGACGCCTGAGTGATCAGCGCGCCGCGTCCCGCGAAGACGAACGGACAGATGGCACCAACGGCGAAGAAACGTGAAGCGATTGCAACGCCAATGGCGCCGCTCTGGGGGTCGCGGGTAAGCAGAGAGAACGTCACGCGCAGATCTCGGTCGGCTGATGTCGCGCGAGGCTAGCCAAGCGGTCCAAAGCTGCACAGCCAAAAATTTTGGAGGGCTCCCAGCGGTCCATTTCATTGACTCGTCACGTAGGCGCACCGAACCATCACGACCGGTCGTTGCCAAACGATTAGGGAGCCAACACATGCATAAGCGTAACCTTTTCCGAGGTCTGATGGGCGCCGCGCTCGCCCTCACGATGTCGTCGTTCCTCACGCCGACTTTCGCGCAGACCCCGTCCAACGTTCTGGTGGTCGGCCAGATCGCCGAACCGCAGTCGCTCGATCCGCAGATCGATACGGCGGCCAATGATTTCCGCATCCTCGCCAACGTGTTCGACAGCCTCGTCCGCTTCAAGGATGGCACGCTGGAGCTCGAGCCGGCTCTCGCCACCTCGTGGGAGATCTCGGACGATGGCCTCACGTATACCTTCAAGCTGCGCGAAGGCGTGAAATTCCACGACGGCACCGACTTCAATGCCGACGCTGTGAAGTTCACCTTCGATCGCATGCTCGTCGAGTCGCATCCGTTCTATTCGACCGGTCCGTTCCCAATGAGCTTCCTGTTCTCGTCGATCGCCTCGACCACGGTCATCGATCCGATGACGGTTCAGCTCAAGCTCAGCGAACCCTTTGCGCCGCTGCTCACCAATCTGGCGAGCGTCAGCGCGTCGATCGTCTCGCCGACGGCAGTCGAGAAGGACGGCAAGGATTTTGGTCGCCATCCGGTCGGCACCGGCCCGTTCAAGTTCAAGGAGTGGGTCGCCAACCAGCAGGTGACCGTCGAAGCCAACCCCGATTATTGGGACGGTGCACCGAAGCTCCAGGCCGCGATCTTCCGGCCGATCACCGACGCCAACACCCGCATCGCTGAAATGCTTTCGGGCGGCATCGACGTGATGCTCGAGACGCCACCCGATGCGCTGGGCCAGTTCTCGTCGGACGCCAACTACAAGGTCGTCGAAGCCACCGGTCCGCACACCTGGTTCCTGATCCTCAACCTCAAGAACCCGGTGTTGCAGGACGTACGCGTGCGTCAGGCCCTGAACTACGCGATCAACAAGGAGTCGCTCGTGACCAACGTGCTGCAGGGCACGGCGGACGTCTCCTCAGGTCCGATCCCGGCTGCGTTCGGCCCGGCCAAGAATCCCGATGTCGGTCCGTACCCGTACGATCCGGAGAAGGCCAAGGCACTGCTTAAGGAAGCCGGCGCCGAAGGCGCGACGCTGACCTTCTACGTGACCGAAGGCGGCTCGGGCATGCTCGATCCGGTGCCGATGGGCACGGCCATCCAGGCCGATCTCGCAGCGGTGGGCCTCAACGTCAACATCCAGACCTTCGAGTGGAACACCTTCCTGTCGAAGGTGAATGCTGGTCTCGAGAACCAGGCCGACCTCGCCGAAATGGCCTGGATGACCTCGGACCCCGACACGCTGCCCTTCCTGACGCTGCGCACCGAAGCTTGGCCGGACAAGGGCGGGTTCAACTCGGGCTACTACTCGAACCCCGAAGTCGACAAGCTGCTCGATGCGGCCCGCAAGTCGACCTCGATCGAGGAGCGCCAAGACCTCTACCGCCAGGTCGACAAGCTCGTGCATGACGATGCGCCGTGGCTCTTCGTTGCGAGCTGGAAGCAGAACGCGGTGACGACCGCCGCGGTGCAGAACTTCGAGCTGCAGCCAAACTTCAACCTGCAGCTGCACAACGTCAGCAAGCCATAATACGACAAGGGGCGGCAACCCAGTTGCCGCCCCAATTGTTGCCACGGACAGGGATTGCGATGGCGGCCTATATCCTCAAACGTCTGCTCGCTGCCATTCCGGTCATCGTCGGCCTGTCGATCATCGTGTTCGTTATCATGGCGATGATCCCCGGCGACCCCGCCATCGCCATCCTCGGCGCCTACGCAACGCCCGAGAACGTCGCGCGGATCAACCGCGAGCTTGGGCTCGACCAGCCGCTCTGGACCCGCTACTTCATCTGGGCCAACAACCTGCTGCACGGCGATTTCGGCCGATCCTTCATCCTCAATCGCCCCATCATCGACGAGGTCAGCGAGCGCTTCCAGGCCACGCTCATTCTCGCCGGCGCCTCGTTCCTGCTGAGCTCGATCTTCGGCCTGCTGGTGGGCATCGTCTCGGCAGTCCGTCAGTTCGGCTGGACCGACCGCATTCTCACCTTCCTGGTGCTCATCGGTATCTCGATGCCGTCCTTCTGGCTCGGGCTGATCCTGATCCTGCAGTTTGCCGTCCGCTGGAAGCTGCTGCCGGTCTCGGGGATGTATTCGCTCTATGGCGGGGGCGATTTCTGGGACCTGCTGCGCCATCTGATCCTGCCGGCAACGACGCTCGCGGTGGTGGCGACCGGCGTCATTGCGCGGCTGACGCGTGCCGCCATGCTCGAAGTGCTGCGGCAGGACTTTGTGCGCACCGCCCGTGCCAAGGGCCTGAGCGAACGCACCGTGATCTATCGGCACGCGTTCCGCGCCGCGCTCGTCTCGGTGATCCCGGTACTCGGCATCCAGGCCGGCTTCGTGCTCGGTGGCGCGGTCTATATCGAAACCGTGTTCCAGTGGCCGGGCCTAGGGCAGATGCTGGTCAACGCCGTATCGACCCGCGACATCCTGCTGGTGCAGGCGGGCGTGCTGGTGGCCTCGACCTCTTATGTGCTCGTCAATCTGATCGCCGACGTCCTCCAGTCGATGCTGGACCGGAGAGTGCGCGCATGACGGACATTGCCGCGCCAGCACCGACGAGTACGCGTCTTTCCGCCTGGCGACTGCTTCTCGCCAATCGGCTCGCGGCTGCGGGCTTCTTCCTCCTCAGCGCGCTCGTGCTTCTGGCGCTTCTTGCGCCGGTGCTGCCGCTGCAGGATCCAAACATCACGGCACAGGCCGAACGCCTGCGCCCCGTGTTCTCGCCGGGCCATGTGCTGGGCACCGACCATCTCGGCCGCGATATCCTCTCGCGCATCATCTGGGGCACTCAGACCTCGCTGCTGGTCGGCATCAGCGCCACGCTCATCGCCGCCTTCTTCGGCTCGCTCATCGGCCTCGTCACCGGCTATGCCGGCGGCTGGCTCGATAATGTGCTGATGCGCTTCATCGATATGCTGATGGCGTTCCCCTACATCCTGCTGGCGCTCGCCATCGTGGCGGTGCTGGGTCCCAGCCTGCTCAACGCCCTCTATGCCATTGCGCTGGTCAACATCCCGTTCTTTGCCCGCAACATCCGCGGCGTCACGGTGAGCCTGCGCCATCGCGAGTTCATCGACGCGGCGCGCCTTTCGGGCAAGTCGCACGTGCAGATCCTGTTCGGCGAGGTGCTGCCCGGCGTGCTGCCCGTCATCGTGATCACCATCTCGACCACAGTGGGCTGGATGATCCTCGAGACCGCCGGCCTCAGCTTTCTCGGTCTTGGCGCGCAGCCGCCGCAGGCGGACCTCGGCTCGATGCTCGGCGATGGGCGCGACCAGCTGTTCACCGCGCCGCATGTCTCTATCGTGCCCGGCCTGATGATCTTTGCGCTGGTGATGAGCATTAACGTGCTCGGCGATGGCGTGCGCGACATCCTCGATCCGCGCCTCAAGGCGGGTGCGCTCGATAGGCCGCTGCCCGTCACGCGCCGGCGCCGCAAGACGACTCCGCTCGCGGAAGTCTCGACGCCCGCGCTGCTCGACGTGCGCAACCTCGAAGTCGGCTTCGAGAGCGGCAGATCGGTCAACCTTGCGGTGCGCGGCATCAGCTTCAGCGTCGCCAAAGGCGAGTGCCTCGGGCTCATCGGCGAAAGCGGCTCCGGCAAGTCGGTGACCGCGCTGGCGCTGCTCGGGCTCGTCAGTTCGCCGCCCGGCATCATCACCGACGGCGCCGTCTACTTCGACGGTCGCGACGTGCTCTCCGAGCCCGAGGGACAGATCATCAAGAAGCGCGGCGGCCGCGTTGCCTATGTCTTTCAGGACCCGCTGACCACGCTCCATCCGCTCTTTACCGTGCGCGACCAGATCGCCGAGGCCATCCTCGCGCATCAGAACATCAGCCGGTCCGAAGCGGCGCAGCGGGCCGTCGATCTGATGGAGCAGGTGGGGATCCGCGATGCGAAGACGCGCGCGTTGAGCTACCCGCACGAAATGTCCGGCGGCCAGCGGCAGCGCATCGGCATCGCCATGGCGCTTGCCAACGACCCGGACCTGATCATCGCCGACGAGCCGACGACCGCCCTCGACGTGACGGTGCAGGCGCGCATCCTCGATCTGTTGCAGGAGCTGCGGCAGAAGCGCGGACTTGCGCTGCTGCTGATCACCCACAATTTCGGTGTCGTGGCAAACGTGTGCGACCGCGTCGCCGTGATGTGGCATGGCGAGATCGTCGAGACCGGTGTTACGGCCGACGTGCTGCGCAATCCGCAGCATTCCTACACGGAGCGGCTCATTCAGTGCGTCCCCGAGCCGGGGCAGGGCGAAGGTTTTCTCGAGCGCGTCCGCCCCATCTTCGCCGACGGTGCGCAATGAGCGACGTCGCGATCAGCATTGATGCCGTGAGCAAGACCTTCGGTGGTGGGCGCGACCTGTTCATGCGCCCGCGCCACGAGGTGCATGCGGTTCGCGACGTGTCGCTGCAGCTGATGCATGGCGAGACCCTCGCTGTGGTGGGCGAAAGCGGCTCGGGCAAGAGCACCCTGGCGCGCATGCTGGTGGGGCTGACTGCGCCAACGCGCGGCAGCATCGCGATCGAAGGGCGCGACTGGCGCGAACTGCACGCGGCCGGTCCGCGGACGTTCGGCCGCACGATCCAGTACGTGTTCCAGGATCCGGTGGCCTCGCTCAATCCGCGCCGCACCATCGGGCAAATCCTCGACGCGCCGCTGCGGCTCCTACATGACTACGACCGCTCGAAGCGGCAGCGGCGCATGCGCGATCTGCTCGATGCCGTGCGTCTTCCGGCCAACACCCTCGAGCGTTACCCGCACGAATTCTCCGGCGGCCAGGCGCAGCGCATCGCAATCGCACGTGCCCTTGCGGCCGAAGCGCGCATCGTTGTGCTCGACGAGCCTGTGAGCGCGCTCGATGTGTCGGTGCAGGCGCAGGTGCTGCTCCTGCTCGAGGACCTGAAGCGCGAGTTTGCGCTCTCCTACATGTTCATCAGCCACGATCTTGCGGTGGTCGAGGCGATCGCCGACCGCGTGGCTGTGATGTATCTGGGCGAAGTGGTCGAGATGGGCCGTGCGCGCGAGCTTTTTGCGGCGCCGCAGAACGAGTACACGCGCAACCTCCTCGCCAGTGCCCCGCGGCTCGCGACCGCGACATGATCGATCGCGACGCCTCGGCGGCCCTTGCCGTGCTGGCCGACCTGGTGGCGTTCGACACCACCAGCCGGAACTCCAATCTGGCGCTGATCGACTATGCCGAGAAGCTGTTGGCGGATCTCGGCGCCTGCCGCCTCCGCATCCCGGACGCGACGGGCACGAAGGCCAACCTGCTGGCCTCGTTCGGGCCGCTCGACCGTCCCGGGATTGTGCTCTCGGGGCACACCGACGTGGTGCCGGTCGATGGACAGGACTGGTCGTCCGATCCGTTCGCGCTGAGCGTTCGCGATGGTCTCGCTTACGGGCGCGGTGCTGCGGACATGAAGGGCTTTATCGCCTGCTGTCTGGCGATCGCTCCCGTAATCGCGACGACGACTGAAACGCCGGTCCACATCGCCCTCTCCTACGACGAGGAGCTCGGGTGCCTTGGGGCACCGGACCTGGCCCGTGCACTGGTCGAGCGTTACGGTCCGCAGCGCCTCGCCATCGTCGGCGAGCCAACGCTGATGGCGCCGGTGATCGGCCACAAGGGCAATATGGGGGTCGAGATCGCCATCCGGGGGCGCGCCGCCCATTCCTCGCTCGCTCCTCTGACGGTCAACGCGATCGATGTCGCACGACCCTTCCTCAACCTGTTCGCCGACATCGCGAGCGAAGCCGCGGCCGCCGCGCGCGACGATCTCTATGACGTGCCGACCTCGACCGTCTGCGTGACGCAGATCGAAGGCGGCAACGCCATCAACACCGTCCCCGCCGGTTGCCGCGTGACGGCCGAATTTCGGCTGCTGCCGGCGCTTGATGGCGGCAGCTATCTCAAGCGGCTCACTGCTCTGGCAGACGACCTTCGCCCGCAAATGCAGCGGGTCGCGGCTGACACCGACATCGCCATCCGGCGGCTCTTTGCCTATCCGGGCCTCGAGACGGCCGCCAACGAGCCATCGCTGCGCGCGGTGATGCGGGCCGCCAACAGCAATACGCTGAGCAAGGTCGCCTACGGCACGGAAGCCGGCATCTTCAGCAGCCTCACCCACACGCCGACCGTCATCATCGGCCCCGGCGATATTGCCCAGGCTCACAAGCCGGACGAGTTCATCGCTGTGAGCCAGATCGGCGAGTGCATGCGCTTCCTGCGCCAGATGCTGGTGGACGATCGCGCGTGACGCGGGCGAGCGTCTCGCTCGCCTGTCGTCACAGCACGAAGTCCGCTGCGGTCAGTTGGTGGTGGCCGGTGAGGATGATGGTGAAGTCCGACCGTCCGTCGCCATTGGTGTCGGCCTTGATCACCGTCTGGAAGGTGTCTGGGGTGGCGCCGCGCCATTCGTAGACCAACTCGCCACGCGACTTGGTGAGCGGCGCCTGGCCCTCGAAGTGGAACGCCTGGTTGCCGCCGAGGCGCGAATTGGCGTCGACACCCGAGAGGTCGATGATGTCGCTGCCCGGCTGGAAGTCGGTGATGACGTCCTGGATGAAGCGCGGTCCGAGGATATATTCGATCGGCCACGGCCAGTTGGGCGCATCGCCCTGGTTGAACACGAACACGTCTGGTCCGGCGCCGCCGGTGAGGTAGTCGCCGCCGCGGCCGCCCACGATGGTATCGGCCCCGGTGCCACCGCTGATGGTATCGTTGCCGAAGCGCCCCTCGATACGGTCGCCACCTCCTGTGCCGATGAGCACATCGCGGTGGCTGGTGCCGATGATGGTTTTGCCGTCGTCGCCATCGGTGATGTTGAGGGTGAAGCTCACCGCAGCATCGGGGGTCGCGCCGACCGTTGCGTCGTCGACGTTCACGATGACATCGAGAGCCGGGTTGGTCTCGAAGTCGATGACTGCGCCAGCCTTGAGGTAGAGATCGTTGCCCTGAAGCACGAACAGATCCTTGTCGGCGCCCGAGAGCGACAGCACATTGGTCCCCAGAGCATCGTCGGTGATGGTGAGGCTCGCAACCTTGATGGCAACCGCGGTGTCGGCAGTCTCGATGAGCGAGGTCAGCACCTGCGTGCCCGACAGCGTGGGCGCGTCGTTCACCGCTGCGATGGCAAGGGTCGTTTGCCCTGTCGCCACCTTGGCCACGCCGCCGCTGTTGCCCTCGTCGCTGATGGCGATACCGAGCGTGACATTGCCGCTGGCATCGGCAGCCGACACATAGGTGACACCGCCCGCCGCGATGAAGGCGTTGATGGCGACGAGCGTGCCCGACAGCGACAGGGCCGTGCTGCCGCTGCCAACGATGGTCACACCATTGCCCGAGACGGCGCTGAGCTTGCCATGGCCGGCAGCAACCGACAGCGCGGCCGCCACCGACCCCGTCCCCGCATCGGGATCGGCGAACACGATCCCGGTGACGGCACCGGGAACGTCCTCGGTCGCGGCGATGGTCAGAGGTGCCGTGATCGTCGGCGCCATGTTGACGCGTGTGAGAACCACGTCGTTGCCCGTGCCACCCGCGTAGCTGATGGCAAAATACTGGCTCGCCGTGGCGAACGTCGCGCCCTCGGCGAGTCCGGCGAAAGTTCCCGACACCGCATCGGTGCCGTCATTGGCAATGATGATGAAGCTTGCCGCATCGGGCGTGACGAAGGCGTTGAGCAGCGACACATCAAGCGTCGCACCGCCCAGCGAGACCGTGCCGGTCACATTTAGCTGATCGTAGCCGCCCGCACCTAGCGCCGTCCCCGCGATCTCGACCTCGAAGGTCACGCCGGCGGTGAGGGCCACATTGCCCGTGTTGAGGATGCCGGGGCTGTTGCCCGGCGCGAGCGTGCCGCCCGCCTCGACGGTGAGCGCGCCGACCGTACCCGAGCCGCCCAGCGTCGCGCCATCTTCGACGGTCACCGCGGAGTTCGCGTTGCTGCCGTCGACCTTGAGCGTGCCCTGCGACACGGTCGTTGTGCCGGTATAGGAGTTGCCGCCGGCAAGGATGAGTGTGCCCGGCCCGTTCATCACGACGCTGCCCGCGCCGCCCGTGCCGCCGACACCGTTCGCTTTCGCCGATCCGCCATTGCCGTTCTGGTCGGCGATATCGTCGCCAATCGTAAGCGTCTCGCCGACGCCGGGGGTGAAGGTGATCGGGGTGTTGCCGTTGATGAAGATGCCCGAGCCGAACCCACTGCCGGAATTGACCGGCGATCCACCTCCGGCGGCGGTGTTTCCGCTGACGGACGAGCTGCCGCCGATGGTCAGCGAGCCGCCGCCCATGACGAAGACGCCGCCGCCCATGCCGGCCCCTCCGCCGCCCAGCTGTCCGGCGGCGCCGTCGCCACCACCGAAACCGCCCAAGGCACCGGCACTGGTGGTGCCTGCGCCACCGCCGCCGAAGCCGCCGGCACCAGCGATATCGCCGACGCCGCCGCCGCCACCAAAGCCGCCGGCGCCGCCTGTGCTCTGCCCCGCACCGCCGCCGCCACCGAAGCCACCGACGCCGCCTGCCAGTCCGCCGCCACTCTCACCACTAGCGCCCCCGACGCCACCGCCGCCGCCACCGCGATAGAAAACAACCGCCAGGCCGCCACCGCCACCGCCACCATTGGCGCCGCCCTGGGTGAAGCCACTGCCTGCCTGGCCGGCCCCGGTGAACGCGCCGGCGCGGGCATAGGTATCCGCCCCACCGGCAGCAGAGCTGCCAAATCCGCCACCGCCCGGCAGGAACGGGAAGCTTAGTGTGGACGCACTACCGCCCATGCCGCCACCGCCGGACACCCCCGAGTCCTTAACGTCGCCGCCTGTTGCCGCGTTTGCGGACAGCTCAACGTTCGTCAGCGTGAGCGCGCCGCTTGAGCTCACGAAGATCGCCGCGCCGAGGCCCGCGCCGCCGCCACCACCGCCATCGACGTCGCCACCATTCGCAACAGCGTTGACGATGGTGAGGTTCTCGATGGTCGCGTTCGTGGGACCATTCCCCGTGAGGCCCGCATCTCCAACGAAGAAGGCACGGAACTTGCCGTCACCATCGATCGTGATGTTCCGGTCTCCGCCATCAATGGTGGTGAGGTTGCCCAGGATGAGCGGCAGCTCCTTGATGAGCGTGATCGAACCACCCGTGAGACCGGCATCGAAGGTGATCGTGTCGGCGCCGGCGTGCGTGTTGGCATAGATCAGCGCCTCGCTCAGCGACGTCTTGCCGTCGAGATCGTTGACGATATCGGCAAGCGTCGTGACGACGATCGACGAGCCGGTCAGCGCCGGCTCGGCCGTCAGCGTCACGGTCTGGTCGGCGAATTTCAGGTTCTCGATGTTGAGAACGCGATCGGTGCCGTCAGGGCTGCCCGTCCGAAGGTCGGTGACGACGGCCCAGTTCCCGTCCTCGTAGCTGATCGCGTAGTCGGCTCGGTCGCCCGTGAACATGACGGTGTCCGTGCCGCCGCGCCCGTCGAAGCGGTCGTCATTACTGCCGCCCTGGAAGAGGTCGCCTGCCGCATCGCCTGTGAATTCGGCTTTTGTCGTCTGTCCGGACCAGTCGAAGAAGACGCCGCTGGTCGGAACGCTGAACGTTGCCGAGCCATGTCCGTTGGTGGAGTTCGGGAAGATAATGTATTGGGTCGGACCGATGGGATAGACCGCGACGACCTCCGTCGCGGTGGCGGCGATGTCGGAAAACAGCAGCGTCCCTGGATTGTAGTAAATATCGGCGGTGCCAGGTCCACCGATCGGATAGTCGCCACCAGCCTGATACCGAAAAACACCAGCCATCTGATCCCCCTAGTCCCGCCGGCGGGCGACCGGTGGGTTAACAATTCACTAGCGCGGATGGGTAGCGGACGGCGTCGGCAAGTAAAGCCGCGCCATTCGACTTGCGACGCCGCGCACGAATTTTGAGACGCCTTGCAAAAAGCCTGGAAAGGTCTTTGATGGCGCTCCCTTGGGGGACAACATGCAGGGCGATCGGGATACAACCCTCCCATCGACGCGTTTCGAGTTCGGTGTTGCGCGGGGGAGGCGCGACCAGTTCGAGCAATGGCGCTGGGGCGTCTCGCCGATGTTCGACCTCGATATTCCGTCCAGCGAAAGCCTGTCGGATTTCCACCTGGCGGCCGAGGGGCAGTATTTTGGCGACGTTGCTATCGCGCGGGCCCGCTCCACCGCGACGCTTTTCAAGCGCGGACCCCGCGTCATCGCGCGAGCCGGCCTCGATAGCATCACGGTTCTCGTCTACACCGAAGGCCGATATCAGCTGACGGTAGGAAAGCGCCAAACCGTCGTCGAGACCGGCGATATCCTCATCTACGATTTCACCCGCCCCCTCGACATCGCCGCCACCGGCTATTCCAACATCTCGCTGACCATTCCCCGCCGGCTGCTCGAGCCGCTGGTTGGACGGATCGACCGCCTGCACGGCCTTGTTCTGCGCAAAGGCGCGCCGACGCATGGCCTGCTGCTGAGCTATATGTCCGAGCTTTTCGCGCAGAATGCCGCGCTGACCCCATCGGCGGCAGAGCAAATCTCCGGCGCCACGGTGCGGCTCGTCGCCGCCGCAGCGGAGTCGGCGACCGGCGACCACGGCGCTGCCGACATGCCCGGCAGTCTGGTCGCTCGCATTCGCGCCGAGATCGAAAAGCAGCTGGGCAATCCCGAGCTCGATCCCGACTGGCTGGCGGCCAGGTTCAATGTGTCGCGCGCAACGCTGTATCGGCTGTTTCGTGAGTATGGCGGCGTACGCCACCACATCCGGGAGCGTCGCATGCTTGAGGCCTACCGCGCCCTGGCCCGCGGCAAGGCCGAGCGTATCGGCACGATCGCCGAGCAGTTGGGCTTTCGCGATCAGGCCGTCTTCAGCCGTGCGTTTCGTGCCGCCTACGGCCTGTCGCCGCGCGAACTGGCCAGCATTTCCAGCACCCCGGATCTGCCCCCGCCCAACACCACGGTCGGCTTCGTTCGCCTCAACCGCTGGATCGCCGGTCTAGAGCCGACCGGCGAGAGGTGGCCGGCTTAGTTGCGGCCGCGATGATGGGCAACATCGTCACGGCGCGAGAGCTGACTGTGGAGGATCTTTAAGCCCACCACGACGAAAGTGGTCTGCTTGCCACCATCGGGCTGCGTGCTACTCACTGCGCAACCACAAGCAGGTGCGCCATGGCCGACGATATTCCCTCCGAACTGTTCCTCACCGACGACCAGAAGCAGTGGTTCAAGGCCGACCGCTTCGGGATGTTCATCCATTGGGGCATCTACGCGCTGGCGGCGCGGCACGAATGGGTGAAGAGCCGCGAAGAAATCGACGATACGGGCTACCAGAAGTATTTCGATCACTTCGAGCCCGACCTTTACGATCCCAGGGAGTGGGCGCGCCGCGCCCGCGAGGCCGGGATGAAGTACGTGGTGCTGACGGCGCGGCACCATGATGGCTTCTGCCTGTGGGACAGCAAATTCACCGACTACAAGGCGACCAATACGCCCCATGGCCGCGACCTGATCGCGCCCTTTGTCGACGCGTTCCGTGCCGAGGGGCTGAAGGTCGGCTTCTACTATTCGCTCCCCGACTGGCATCACCCCGACTTCACCATCGACATGTACCACCCGCTGCGCAACCGCGAGGACGTCGCCGAGCTCAACAAGGGGCGGGACATGACGCGTTACGCGCAATATCTGCGCGACCAGGTGACGGAGCTTCTGACCAGTTACGGCACTATCGACATCATCTGGTTCGACTTCAGCTACGCCGATCGCAGCTACAAGGGCTTGCCAGGCAAAGGCCGCAACGACTGGCAGAGCCTCGAGCTGCTGAGACTCGTGCGCAAGCTCGCGCCCAACATCATCGTCAACAACCGGCTCGACCTCGAGACCAGCAATCCCGACATGGTGACGCCCGAGCAGTACACGCCGCGCACGCCGCCGATGGTCAATGGCCGCGAAGTGATGTTCGAGATGTGCCAGACCTTCTCGGGCTCTTGGGGTTACTATCGCGACGAGGAGAGCTGGAAGAGCCCCGAGCAGCTGCTGCAAATCCTGATTGACGGCGTGTCGCTCGGCGGCAATCTGCTGATGAATGTCGGGCCGACCGCGCGCGGCACGTTCGACCAGCGCGCCATCGACTGCCTCGATGTCTATGGTAAATGGCTGAAGCTGCATGGCCGCGCCATCTATGGGGCAGGGCGCTCGAGCTTTACCGCGCCGGATGGCTGCCGCTACACCCAGCGGGGCAACCGCCTTTACCTCCACATCTACAACTGGCCCAACCAGTACCTGCTGCTCGACGGTCTCGCGGGAAAGGTCGAATATGCGCAACTGCTGAACGACGCCAGCGAGGTGCAGTGGCCGCGCGCGGGGGCCGACACGCACTTCATGCCGCCAGCCGGCGAGACGACGCTGACCCTGCTCCTGCCCGTCAAGAAGCCGGATGTCGTCATCCCCGTCATCGAACTGTTCCTCAAGGACTGAGCCGTGACCACCTCGATCCGCACCGAACGTGTAACGCTGCCGATGGCGCGCCTGGGTGGGCCGAGTAACCTGCCGCGCTTCAACTGGCAGCAGCCGATCGCCAACAAGGAGACGCCGCCGGACTTCGGGCTGTCGGAAGAGGAGAGCCGAAACAGCTTCAAATGGGGCGTCGACTCGATCCTGCCCTATCAGGTCAACGACGACTACGACCGCAATGTGCAGCCAGGCGAGCTCGATGTGGTCGTGATCGAGAACGGTCGGCTGCGCGGCGTCGTGGCGCCGTCGCTGGGCGGCCGGCTGCTCGAGCTCAAGGATCTGGCGACGGGCCGCGACCTCGTGTTTCGCAATCCAGTGTTCCAGCCCGCGAACCTCGCGACGCTCAACGCGTGGTTCTCGGGCGGCATCGAGTGGAACGGGCTGATCCCCGGCCACACGCCCTTCACCTGCGCGCCTGTGTTTGCTGGTATCCGCGAGACGGAGCGCGGTCCGATCCTCCGCATTTATGAGTTCGACCGGATTGTCGAAGCGACGTGGCAGATCGACCTGTTCATGCCCGCCGACACGGCTCAGCTGTTCGCGCACGGACGCATCGTCAATCCGTCGGACGAGCCGCGGCTGGCCTATTGGTGGACCAACATTGCGGCCCCGATGAGCGATGGCACGCGCGTGCTGAGCCCGGCGGACTATTCGATCGAGCACATCTGGCCCGGCAACAATCTCGGCCGCTGCGATTTCCCGCGCGCCGAGTGGGATGGCTCTTACCCGGACAATTGGGAGAACGCGACGTCCGTGTTCTTTCGCAAGCCCGACGCGGAACAACTCTTCATCGCATCGGTCGATCGCGATGGTTACGGTCTGGCGCAAACCGCAACACCGGAGATGCACGGTAGAAAGTTCTTCTACTTCGGCAGCGCCGTGGGTGGACAGAACTGGATGGACTATCTCGCGCGGCCCGGCGAGGGGAAGTATCTGGAAATCCAGAGCGGCATCGCGCCGACCCAGAACCAGCGCTTCGAACTCGCGCCGGGCGAAGAGCGCGAATGGACCGAATGCTTCATGCCGGTGCAACTGGACAGGGCTGTTGCGCACGGCGCGTATCAGGCCGCGGTTGCGCACGCGGCCGAAGCGCTGGTTCCGCTGAATGAGCTGGCGGATGTCGATGCATTCCTCCGGGCTCAGGCTCGGCTCCCGCTCGGCAGCATGTGCTCCGTGGGAGCGCCGTGGGGCGCGCGTCAGGAGAAGTTACTCGGCCGGACGCTGGCGGACGGGCTCGACTTCTCTGTCGACAGCCCGCGCAGCTACTGGGACGAACTCGCGGCGGGCGGCACCATCGCGGACGCCAGCCTCCGCGCCTTGCCCGATGGCATTGCGATCTCCGACGCCTGGACAAGCCGCATCGCAGGCGCCGGCTCCAACTGGCTCAACAGCCTGATGCTGGCGACGGCCGCGCTCGATAGCGGCGACAAGGATAATGCTCGCGGCCACGTCGAGCAGTCGCTCGCGCTCAAGCCGAACTGGGCCGGCTATCGGCTGCAGGCGCTGCTGAGCGACGATACCGATGCGGCATCGGCGAGCTACCTCCGCGCGTGGAGCATGGGCGATGCGCCGCCGGAACTCGCGGTCGAGGTCGCGCAGCATTTTATGACCGCGCGACGGTCGGCAGAGCTCAAGGCATTCGTCGACACGCTCCCTGCCAATGTGCGCGACAATGAGCGCATCATCCTTGCGCGAGCTGTCGTCGCCGCGGAAGATGGCGACTTCGATGAGGTCGAACGGCTGCTGTTCAGCCGGCCCTTTGCGACAATCCGCGAAGGCGAGACGCTGCTCTCGGACCTGTGGGTTCGGCTCTGGCGCGGCCGGCTCGACAAGCGCCTGGGTCGCGCCGCGACTGCAGCCGAAGCCAAAGCCGAACTTGCGGTCCACCCGCTGCCGCGCGCGCTCGATCTGCGCATGCACGCGATCGAGGTCTAGGCTGGCATCACCTGCCGCGCTGCGACGGACGACGCGATAGCCGCGACCATCGCGTCGTCGACCTGCCGCCCATGCGCGCGCAGCGCCAGCACGATCGCGCCCACCGAACTGTCGCCGGCGAAGCGGATATCCGGCGTGTGCCCGGCTGCGCTCACCATGTCGGCGATGGCGTCGGGCAGGCCGGTCAAGTGGCTGATGATACCGCCGCCAAGGGCGACGGGGCCGGGCATCGCGGGGTCGAACACCATCCTGAAATCGTCGAGCAGATAGCGCTCCGACTGGGCCAGCAGCCGCGCTGCGACCGGGTCCGCGCGGTTCGCGACGACTAGCGGCGCGAACTTTGCCAGTTCGATCGGCCGCATCGCGTAAACTGCGTCGATCAGGAAGCGCAGCGGCTCCTGCCGGCTGTCGCGCGCCAGGTGTTCGGACCACGCGATGTTGAGCGAACCAAGGATCGCCGGCGTCAGTGCGGTCTTCTCGCCACGCCCGTCGAGCTCGGCCGCGGCCGCGATCGCCGCGTTGTGCCCCAGCCAGTAGCCCGAGCCGAGATCGCCGAGCAGCCAGCCGATGGCGTCGACCACGCGATCGATCTCGCCATTGCGGAGGCGCACGGCACCGGCCCCGGTGCCGGCCACCACGCAATATCCCTCGGTGGCAGCGGTGACTGACGCGATCATCGCATTGAGGTCGCCCGAGAATACCAGTGGTCCGTTGAGGCCGAACGAGCGGAACGCGTCAAGCAGCCGACTCTCGGCCACGTGAACGCGTGGGCCCGCCAGCGCGATCAGCGCGAGAGCGATGTCCGGTCGGCCGATTCCGGCGTCGGCAATTGCGGCCTCAACCGCTGAAATGATTGCCGTTGCGGCCTGCTCTGGCGTGTTCGAGGCCGGGTTGCCGCCGCGGTTGCGGCCATGCCCGAGGCATCGACCATTTTCATCCGCGAGCGAGGCGCGAGACGTCGATCCGCCGACGTCGATCGCCAGCACGGTTTTGCCAACTGGTATGCTTGTCACTGTGAAAACCGCTGTCTAAGAATTGTTTTCAGCAAACTATCGACCGTCTTGGAAGCGATTTTCAGGGTTGAGCTCGTAGCATACATGTCAACCGCGGCAAAGACGTTCAGCGTGCTGGACCGTATCGCGACATACCAGTCGCAGATGCCGGCCACTATGGCCAAGATCGCCGCCGTCCTTATCGACGACCCCAAAGCGCCGCTCACGCTCTCGATCACCGAACTCGCCGACCGCGCCGGAACCTCCGCCGCCAGCGTCACCCGCTTCTGCCGCATGGTCGGCTATGCCGGCTTCTCCGAGCTGCGCGTCGGTGTCGCCGAAGATGTAGGTCGAGGTGGTGCCAAAGACGCCTGGTATGCCGACATCGGCCGCTCGTTCGGTCCGGACGATCCGCCCGACGAAATCCGCAACACGCTGTTCAACACGCACGTTCTATCGCTGCAGACCACGGCGGGGCTCGTCGACACCGCGACAGCCGTGCGAGTTGCCAAATCAATCGCCAGATCACGGCATCTCGATGTGTACGGCGTTGGCGGCAGCGGGCTCACGGCGCTCGAAACCGAAGCCCGGCTTTACCGCATCGGCGTGCGCGTGCACGCCTGGTCCGAAATTCACGACGGGCTGACCAGCGCCGCGATCCTCGACGAGCAGTGCGTCGCGATCGGCATCTCGAACACTGGACGGACCGAAGAAACCATCCAGATGCTGACCGTGGCCAAAGCGTCGGGCGCCCACACGGTGGCCATCACCGCCAACCCTGACTCGCCGCTCGCCAAACTCGCCGATGACGTGCTCGTCGCAGCCTCGCCGCACGGCTACCTGCAGCCGGCTGACCTGTCCGCGCGGCACTGCCAGCTGTTCGTGGTGGACCTGCTTTACCTGTTGATCGCGCAGCTCGATTTCGACCGCACGACACGGCTCCTCGCCGCGTCGGGTGCTGCAGTTGCACCCCGTCGCCGGCCCGTCCGCGGCGGCGTCTCCTCTCCTTCTGTGCTTCGCCGCGGAGCGGCCGAGCGAACCCCGCAACCGAGTGAACTATGACTGATCTCGTCGCCCAATTTCATACCGAAGTCTCTTCGCGCCTCGCCAAGCTCGCGGGCCCCAACCCGGCCATCGACGAAGCGATCCGCCTCACCACCGAGTCCCTCGACGCCGGCGGCGTGATCCAGGCCTTCGGCACGGGTCACTCCGAGGCCTTCGCAATGGAAATCGCCGGCCGCGCCGGTGGCCTCATCGCGACCAACCGTATTGCGTTGCGCACGCTGGTGCTGCGCGGCGGGCGTCCTCTCTCCGACCTCGGCGGCGCCGACTTCGAGCGCGACCCGAATGTAGGCGAGAACCTCGTCTCGCTGTTCGACGTACAGCCCAATGACATCTTCATGATCGCCTCGAACTCGGGCGTGAACGGCTCGATCCTGGGCGTGGCCCTCGCGGCCAAGGCGCGGGGTCACAAGCTGATCGCCGTCACCAGCCTCGACCATACGATGAAGGTGACGCCCAAGCATCCGAGCGGCAAGCGGCTGAGCGAAGTGGCCGACGTGACGATCGACAATCTGGCGCCCTTCGGCGACAGCACCATGGCGCTCGAGGACGGCACCGGTATCGGTGCGGTGTCCTCGATCACCGCAGCCTTTATTGCGCAGCGCATCACCATCGGCGTCGCCGATGCGATCCGCCGTCGCGGTAAAACGCCGCCGGTCTATATCTCCGCGAATATTCCGGCCGGCGACAAGCACAACACTGCACTCGAGAATCTTTACGGCGAGCGGATCCGCAGAGAGGCCTAAGGGCCTTGCGGTGAGCCTCGTCGTGGAGTGAACTAGGTTATGGACAAGGGAGACTAGGATGAACAAACCTTTCGACCGCCGCGCGTTCCTCAAGGGAACCACGGCTCTGGCAGCGCTGGCGCCCTTCGCCGGACTGCTGGGCACCACCGGCCGCGCTTTCGCGCAGGACGCGGCCAACCCGTTCGGCGTTGCCGAGGGCTCGACCGTTGACGCGGTGATCTTCAACGGTGGCTATGGCATCGACTATGTCGAGTTCGCCGCCAACCTGATGAAGACCAACCACCCGAGCCTCAACATCGGCGTGGCCGCTTCGACGCAGATCGCGACCGAACTGCAGCCGCGGTTCCTCGGCGGCAACCCGCCCGACCTGATCGACAACTCCGGCGCCGACTCCATCGGCTTCGCAGCCATCATCGATCAGCTCGAGAGCATGAACTCGGTGCTCGATGCGCCGAACCTCGAAGGCGTCAAGATCCGCGACACGCTGGTTGGCGGCGTCGAGGCAGCGGGTACCTTCGGCGACAAGTTCGTGGCGCTCAACTACGTCATGACCGTTTACGCCATGTGGTACTCGGCTCAGCTGTTCGAAGACAATGGCTGGACCCCGCCGACCACCTGGGCCGAAGCCATCGAGCTGGGCAAAAAGGCCAAGGAAAAGAACATCTACCTCCTCGGCTGGGGCAAGGAAGCCGCCACCTACTACCGCACGACCGCGGTCGCTTCGGCGATCAAGGAAGGCGGCGACGAGGTGCGTCTGGCGGTGGACAACTTCACCCCGGGCTTCTGGTCGCATCCGGCGTTCCAGGCCGTCTTCAACGCGCTCTATGAGATCATCAAGGGCGGCATGATGAAGCCTGGTGGCGCGGGCACGCAGTTCACGGCGGCGCAGGCACAGTGGTCGAACGATCAGTCGTTCCTGCTCTACCCGTCGGGCTCGTGGATCGAGAACGAAATGAAGTCGGCCACCAAGGCAGGCTTCCGCATGACCGGTATGCCGGAGCTCTCCGTCTCCGACAACGGCAAATTCCCCAAGACCGCTCTGCACGCCACCGCGGGCGAGCCGTTCATCCTTCCGGCCGGTGCTCTCAACCTGCCGGGCGGCAAGGAACTGCTCCGCACGATGCTCTCCAAGGAAGCAGCGGCGAACTTTGCCAAGACCAAGCTCGCGCCGACCATCGTCAAGGACACCGTTCCTGCCGACGGCTTCGGTTCGACCGCTCTGGTTTCGCAGAGCAAGCTGCTCGCCGATGCGGGCTCCAACGTGTTCACCTGGAACTCGTTCGACCTCTACGGCACCAACCGCGACGAACTCGTGGTCTGGAACAGCTTCCTCGACGGCCAGATGGACGTCGCAGCCTTCACCGCTGCGCTGACCCAGATCACCGACGCCGTCTACAACGACCCATCGGTCACCAAGGTCGTCGTTAAGTGACGGCAGGCACGATGGCAGGAGCGCTCACCGCCAAGCGGCGGTGGGCAATACTCAAGTTCGAGAACATCAGCTTCGCGCTGGTGTTCCTCGGGCTCCCACTGGCGATCTACGTGATCTTCGTGATCCTGCCGTTCGTGCAAGCCTTCTACTACTCGCTCACAGATTGGACGGGCTTTTCGAAGTCGATGAACTTCGTTGGCCTGTCCAACTATTTCGCACTCACCACCGACCCGGTCTTCATCAAGGCCGTGCAGAACTCGATCGTGCTGGTGTTGATCCTGCCGCCGCTCGTGATCGTTCTGTCGCTGACGCTGGCGACGCTCGTCACCGTCGGTGGCGTCACCCGCGGCCAGGTCGGGGGCCTCAAGCACTCCGATCTCTACCGCATCATCTCGTTCTTCCCCTACACGGTGCCCGCGATCGTCATCGGCATCCTGTGGGCGCAGATGTACGACCCCTCCAACGGTCTGCTGAACGGCATTCTGACGGCCATGGGGTTCGACTTCTTCAAGTCCTTCGCCTGGCTCGGCAACGAGCGCACGGCGATGGGCGCGTCGATCTTCGTCATCACCTGGTCGATGGTCGGCTTCTACATGGTGCTGTTCATCGCGGCGATCAAAGGCATCCCCGCCGAGGTCTATGAGGCGGCGCGTGTCGACGGCGCGGGGCGCTTCCGCACGGCCATCAGCATCACCGTGCCGATGATCCGCGACACCATCCGCACCGCCTATATCTATCTGGGCATCCTCGCGCTCGACGCCTTTGTTTACATGCAGGCGTTGAACCCCGTGGGCGGCCCCGCCAACTCCACCGTCGTCATCTCGCAGCACCTGCTCAACACGGCCTTCAAGAAGGGCAAGTTCGGCTACGCGACCTCGATGGGCGCGACGCTTGCGCTGATTACGCTCGCCTTCGCTGCGATCGTCTTCCTCGTCTTCTGGCTTACCGGCGAGAAGAAGGCGCCCAACATCCCAGTTCCCAAGAGCGCGCCGCGATCCGATGTCGGCGCGGCGCTTGCCGCTTTGCGCACCGGTGCGTCGGAGACCAAGGGTCGCGCCCCGAAGGCGCTCTCCAAGCCATCCTTTTTTACTGACCGCAAGGTCGCCATCATCGCGCACACGGCGCTGATCGCGTGGGTGATTATCATCTGTGCGCCGCTGCTGTGGGTGCTGATGTCGTCGTTCAAGACCACTCAGCAGATCTTCGGCTCGCCCTTCTCGCTGCCCACGACGCTCAACTTCGACAACTACGTGTCGGCATGGACCACGGCGAGCATCGGCACCTATTTCCTCAATACGGTGATCGTCGTCGGCAGCGCGCTGGTCATCGTGATGCTGCTCGGCGCGATGTGCGCCTACTACCTCGCGCGCTACGAGTTCAAGGGCAGCCAGATCATCTACTATCTGATGCTGGCTGGCCTGACCTTCCCGGTGTTCCTCGCCGTCGTGCCGCTGTTCCAGACGCTCAAAGGCTTCGGCATCCTCAACACGCTGCCGGGCCTCATCGTCACCTATGTGGCCTTCGCGCTGCCCTTCACGGTGTTCTTCCTCTACGCGTTCTTCAAGACGCTGCCGCAGGAAGTTGCCGAGGCTGCGGCGCTCGATGGCTGCGGTCCGTTCCGCATCTTCTTTCAGATCATGCTGCCGATGGCGACGCCGGGAATCGCCTCGGTCGCAATCTTCAACTTCCTCGGCCTCTGGAACCAGTTCCTGCTGCCGATCGCGCTCAACACCAATGCCAAGAACTATGTTCTGTCGCAGGGTATGGCGTCGTTCGCCTCGCAGGCGGGTTACGCCGTGAACTTCGGCGCCCTGTTCGCGGCAGTGGTGATCACTGTGCTGCCGGTGCTCGTCACCTACATCATCTTCCAGCGCCAGCTGCAGGGCTCGGTATCGCCCGGGCTGCTGAAGTAAGGCTCGTGGCCGAACTCTCGATCGCTGTCATCGACGCGCCGTCGCAGGGCGAGATCGATACTATTGGCGCCGGCCTGACCGCGTTCAACGAAGGCGATGTCGGACCGGCGAACAGAGTGGCGCTCGCCGTGATCGTTCGCGACGGCGAGCGAATCGTGGCGGGAATCTCCGGCTACACGGCTTGGGGGTGGCTCTATGTGCAGTGGCTGTGGGTCGCCGAAACGCAGCGCGGGCAGGGGCTTGCAGGTCGTATGCTGGCGCTGGCCGAGGCCGAGGCCCGGACACGCGGCTGCAAGGCGGCCTATATCGACACCTTTAGCCCGGTCGCGCTCAAGGTCTATACGCGGGCCGGCTACGTGCCGTTCGGCGAGCTGGCGAACTTCCCCGTCGGCCGCACCAGAACGTTCCTCCAGAAGTCGCTCTAGGCCGCGAGCCGCCCACCGGTCATCGGCTTGGGCGCACCTGTGGTCGTCGGGAAGCTGATCGGCAGTCCGCGCAACACGCGCATGGCCAGGAATGCAAAGCACTCGGCCTCGATTGCGTCGCCGCGCCAGCCGACGGCCTCGGCCGGAACCGCATCGACGCCGGCGCGCGTCTTCAGCATCTCCATGATCATCGGGTTGTGCCGGCCACCGCCGCAAACGATGAGGCGCGTCGGCCGCGTCGGCAACTGGTCGAGCCCCTTGCCGACCGCAGCCGCCGTGAACGCTGTGAGAGTTGCCGCGCCCGTGGCGGGGTCGAGTCCGTCCGCCATCTCGGAAGTGAAGCCGAAGCGGTCGAGCGACTTGGGCGGTCGTGCGCTCAGATACGGATGCTCGAGCAACTTCGCGAGCCGCACCTCATCGACCGTGCCGCTGCGCGCCAGTGCACCGTCGCGATCCATCGTGCCGAGCCCATGCGCCTTCATGAAGTCGTTGAGCGGCGCATTGGCCGGCCCGGTGTCGAAGGCGATCAGCGTGTCGCCGCCATCCCAATAGGTGACGTTGGCGACGCCGCCGAGATTGAGCACCGCGGTCTCGCCATGCGCCCCGAGTCCGCGCAACAGCGCCTGATGATAAATGCCGGCGAGCGGCGCGCCCTGACCGCCGGCGCGCACGTCGGCCGAGCGGAAGTCGTAGGCGACCGGCACGCCGAGCAATTCGTGCATCAGCTCGCCGTCACCGAGCTGCCGCGTCGCGCCGATCCGTCCCGGCTCCGGCGGACGGTGCAGCACGGACTGACCGTGAAAGCCGACGACGCCGATGTCCGCCATCGTGAGCCCCGCGCTCTCGACCAGCTCTCGTACTGCCGCAGACTGCGCGCGGGTCAGCATCTCCTCGGCCTCGGCGAAGATCGCCGGATCGGGCCCCTCGAAGTTCCACTTCCGCGCCTGTGTAAGTGTATCCTCAAGCGTGTCGCGGATCGCCTGCGGATAAGGCGCGAGCGTGTAGGCTCCGAACGTGTCGACGGTCTCGCCGTCGGTCTTGAGCAGAGCGACATCGATGTTGCCGTCGAGCACGGTGCCGGTCATCAGACCCACGGACCAGATCGGCTGCATCACGAAACTCCGTTGACGATGTCGCCCACCGCGCGGCGCAGCACGAAAATGCCGCTGTCGAAGTGGCGCGTGGGGTGGACGCGATTGGTGAGCAGTGTCCACGCCCGCCCCTTGGCGAAGTCGACCCAGAGGCCCGTGCCGGTAAAGCCCGTGTGGCCGATTGTGTCGGGCGAACAATGATCGCCGCCCGACCATCCATCGGAGGGGCGCTCCCAGCCATGCGTGCGCTTGGCCGAGATCGGCGTGCGGATGAGCGGCGTCTCGGGTGCGCCGTTGAGCAGCGCGTGCGCGTAGTCGAGCACCGACGTCACGGTGCCGAACAGCCCGGCATGGCCCGAGCCCTGCAGCGCGTAGCAATTCTCATCGTGAACCTCGCCGACAATGACGCGGCCACGCCATGGGTCGTCCTCTGTGGCCGCGGCGGTCGTGGGGCCGGCTGACCACGCAAAGCCAGGGCCAGGGTCCTGCTGCCGAATCAACTTGCCGCTCAGCCGCTCGAGCACGATGCCCAAAAGGATGAAGTTGATGTCGGAGTAGACCGACGGTCCAGTCGGCCACTCGTGTTGCAGTACCCAGGCGCGCAAAAGGTTCGGATCGCTGCCATAGGTGTAGATCGGGACGACGCCGGGAAAGGGCGTCTGGTGGCCGAGGCACTGGCGGAACGTCACTTTCCGCTCCCAATTGTCCGGGTTGTACTGCCGGAAGTCGGGCAGCACGGAGACCAGCGGCGCATCGAGATCGATGGTGCCCGCAGCCGCGAGCGCAAGAATGCGCGGCGTGGTGAAGATGACCTTGGTCAGCGACGCGAGATCGAACCACGTCGCTTCTGTCATCGGCCGCTGTGTCGGCACGAGCTGCGCCGAGCCGATCGCGCGCACGGCCCGAGCGCCATTCGCATCAACGACGCCGAGCACGCCGCCGGGAATGCGGATGCTCTCGATCGCCGCCTGCAGCGGGACGAAGGCCCGATCGAGGATCGCGTCAACGCTCATGCTGTCTCCTCCACGCGCACGCGATGATCGTTACCCGCGTCGCGCCACCGTGCCGGTGGCGGCTCGTAGCCGACGGGTCGGACCAGCGACGGCACCTGCGTCGCGTCGACTGTGAAGTGTTGACGGCGCCGTTCGATCGACGGGACGGCGGCAATCAGCCGCCTAGTGTAACTGTGCTGTGGTGAGGCCAGGATCGCGGCGGCGCGGCCGATCTCGACGATCTGCCCCGCATACATCACCGCGATCCGGTGCGCGATGCGCTCGACCACCGCCATGTCGTGCGAGATGAAGAGATAGGCAAGTCCGAACTCGCGCTGCAGATCGATCAGGAGATCCAGCACCCGCGCTTGCACGCTCACATCGAGCGCCGAAACCGCCTCGTCGAGCACCACCACATCGGGATTCAGCATCAGCGCACGGGCAATGCAGAGCCGCTGCCGCTGGCCACCCGAGAACTGATGCGGGTAGCGCGTCAGCGCCTCGCGACTGAGCCCGACGCGCTCAAGCAGCGTGACCATCCGCTCGCGCAAAGCCGCGTCCACGCGTTGGCCCGCAGCAATGGCGGGTTCGGCGAGCAGGCCCTCCACATTCAGGCGCGGGTTGAGCGAGGCGTATGGGTCCTGGAACACCATCTGCACCGGACGCCCACTGCGGCCCGACTTCGCCTCGATCCGCCCGCGCGTCGCTTCGACGAGACCAAGGATCGCGCGGGCCGTGGTCGATTTGCCCGAGCCGCTCTCGCCGACGATGGCGAGCGTCTCGCCGGGCACGAGATCGAAGTCGACCCCATCGACCGCATGCACCGCGCCGGCCCGCTGCCGGAACAGGCCGCGCGTCACGGGAAAGCGCACCGCGAGATTGTCGACGGTGACGATCGGCGCCGCGCCGGTGCGCTCGCCGTCGCTACGCACCGCGTTGCCGAAGGTGAAATGCGGCACGGCGTTGAGCAGGTGTTTCGTGTAGTCGTGCTGCGGATTGTCGAGCACCGCATCGAGCGGACCTTGCTCGACCGCGACGCCGCTCTGCATCACCATCACGTCGTCGGCGATCCCCGCAACGAGGCCGATATCGTGCGTGATGAAGATCATCGCCATGCCGAGCTCCTGCCGCAGTTCGGCGAGCAGCGCCATGATCTGCGCCTGCACGGTCACATCGAGCGCCGTCGTCGGCTCGTCCGCGATCAGCAGTCGCGGATTGGAGGCGAGCACCATCGCGATCATCACGCGCTGGCGCATGCCGCCCGACAGCTGATGCGGATAGTATTTCAGCCGCTCCGCCGCATCGGGGATGCGCACGCGGTCGAGAGCCTCGCGCGCGGCACGCATCGCGGCATCGCCAGTGAGACCGTGGTTGAGCTCGAACGCTTCCTCGATCTGCGCGCCGATTGTGTGCACCGGATTGAGCGAGGTCATCGGCTCCTGAAAGATCATGCCGATGTCGCGGCCGCGCACATGGGTGAGCATCGCTTCGGGCGCGGTGGTCATATCGAGTACGCTGCCGTCGCTGCGCTCGAAGCGAATGCTGCCACCAGTGATGCGACCGCCGCCGAAATCGACAAGCCGGTTCACCGACAGCGCGGTCACCGACTTGCCCGAGCCGCTTTCGCCGACGATCGCAAGCGTCTTGCCGGCATCGAGGTCGAAGCTCACGCCCTTGACCACTTCGTTGGCCCTGGGATCGCGGCCGAAGCCGACGCGCAGGTCGCGCACGGAGAGCAGGGTCACGCCGCTCTCCCTTGCGACTTGGGGTCGAGGATGTCGCGTAGCGCGTCGCCGAACAGGTTGAAGCCGAGGATGCCCAGCATGATGGCGAGGCCGGGGAAGATCATCAGCCACGGCGCCTGCGTCATGAGGTTCTTGCTCTCGCTCAGCATCACGCCGAGCGACGGTGCCGGCGGCTGGGTGCCGAGGCCGAGAAAGCTCAGGCCCGCTTCCGTGAGCAGGGCCCAGGCAAGCGCGAGCGTCACCTGTACGGTCAACGGCGCGATGAGGTTGAGCAGCATGTGACGGGTCAGGATGTAGCCCTGCGAACTGCCGAAGGTGCGTGCCGCGTCGACGAAGTCGCGCTGCTTGAGCGAGAGGGCAGGGCCTCGCACGACGCGGGCAAAAATCGGTGTGTAAACGATGGCGATCGCCGCGATGCTGGTCGCCGTCCCGGTGCCGGCGATGGCGACGATCAGCATTGCCAGCAGGATCGCGGGAAAGGCGAGCAGCACATCCATCAGCCGCATCAGAACGCCATCCCACAGATGCCCCCACCATGCCGCGACGAGGCCGATGACGGTGCCCGTGAGCGTCGCCAATGCGACCGACGAGAAGGCAATGGCAAAGCTCTGGCCAATGCCTAGCATCAGCCGGCTCATCGTGTCGCGGCCGAGGAGATCGGTGCCCATCCAGTACGTGCCGTTCGGCCCCTTGAGCCGGTCGATGCGGAACTGCTGGATCGGGTCGTGCGGCGTCACATGCAATGCGCCGAGCACAGCCGCCAGGATGTAGACGGCGATGATCGCCGCGCCGATCCGGCCGCTGGGATGCTTCGCGATCGCGCGGAGGATCCCCATCATTTGTTGCCAAGCCGAATGCGCGGATCGATGGCCGCGTAGGTCAGGTCGACGATCAGGTTCACGATCAGGAAGTTGGCCGCGATGAACAGCACCGTGCCCTGCACCAGCGCATAGTCGCGCTGCGTGATAGCATCGAGGCCCAGCCGGCCAATGCCGGGGAGGGCGAAGATTTCCTCGACGATCACGGCGCCGCCGAGCAGATAGCCGAACTCGACGCCGCTCAGCGTGATGACCGGAATCAGCGCATTGGGCAGTGCGTGCCGCCACACGACGCGGCTGGCGGATGCGCCCTTCGAGCGCGCCGTGCGCACGTAGTCGTCGCTCAGCACATCGAGCATCGCCGACCGCGAAATGCGCGTCACCGACGCAGCGAAGGCGAGCCCCAGCGTCAGCGCCGGAAAGATCAGCTGGCTGAGATTGGCGAGCGGATCGACGAACAGCGGCGTAAACGTCCCCATCGCCGGCAAGTAGCCGAAATACACCGACAGCACGTAGATGATGAGCAGCGCGAACACGAAGCTCGGCGTCGATTGCCCAATCATCGCAAACAGCCGCACCGCGAGATCCGAGGCGCGCTCATTGTGTGTGGCCGCATAGACGCCGGCGGGGATGCCCGTAGCGAGAGCGATCATCATCGCGAGCAGGGCAAGCTCAAGCGTCAGCGGAAAGCGCTCGAGGATCACCGACAGCACCGGCCGGCCATAGATCGACGAGATGCCGAAATTGCCCTGAAACAGCCCTGTGAACCAGTGCCAGTACTGTGTGTAGATCGGCTGATCGATGCCGAAATACTCGGCCAGTGCCTGCCGCTGTGCGGGCGTCAGCAGCCCCGCTTCGGTGCCCAGCATCGCGGTGATCGCATCGCCCGGCACCATGCGGATAGCGACGAAGACGAGCATGGACACGCCGAGAAGGATCAGCGGAAACGTCAGCAGCCGCTGCGTGACATAGTTCATCGGCAGGTCCGTGAAAAAGAACGCGGGGCGGACCGAGTGTCCGCCCCGAAGTCGGTCAGGTCAATTGACCGTGACCTTGCTCAGCCCAAACAGCGTCCCGGTAGGGGAGGGTTCGAACCCGGACACGGTCTTGAGCTGGGCAGTATAGGTGTTGGATGTGGACAGCCAGATCCAGGGCGAGAGCTCGGCGAGGCGCGCTTCGAACTTCTGGAAGATTTCCTTGCGCTTGGTCACGTCGGTCTCGGCGCGGCCCTGCTGCAGCAGGCTGTCGAGCTCGTCGTCGACGAAGTTCGAGACCTTCTGCAGGTTGCCGTCCTTGGTGAAGTAGCGGTTGTACATCGGATAGGGATCCGGACGACCGCCGTTCTGCGCCACGGCCATATCGAAGTCGCCAGCGAGCCAGCGGTCGACATAGACGTTGAGCTCCATCAACTCGATCTCGAGCTTGACGCCGATCGCGGCGAGCTGGCTCTGCAGCACCTGCGCCTCCGACGAGGCCACCGGCGGCTCGCCCGTGGCGGCGATCACCTTGGCGGTGAAACCGTCCGGCGAGGACGATTCAGCCATCAGCTGCTTGGCCTTCTCGACATCCTGCTTGTAGCAGAACAGAGAGTTGGGATCGCTGGCATAGGCCGGCATGGTCAGCGGCCCGGTCACCTTGCCTTCGCCGACGAGTGCGGTGTCGAGGATTTCCTGGCGGTTGACGGCACACGAGATCGCCTGGCGGACCTTGAGGTCGTCCATCGGCTTCCGCGAGGGGTTCAACTGCAGCACGTTGTAGGCAAGGCCCGGGATCGCGTTGAGCTGCAGGTTTGGCTCATTGGGGACGAGCGTGGCAACCAGCGGATCGTTGATCAGCGCGAAGTCGGTCTGGTTGGCGCGCATCGAGGCGAGGATCGCGGTCTCGTCGGGCAGCACCGAGATGGTGATGCCGTCGACGCCGACCTTGCCGCCGGCCCAGTTGGTATTGGGGCTCAGCACTTCCTTCTCGTTGGGCGACCACGAGTCAAGCTTGAACGGACCCGAACCCACGGCGGTGGTCTCGATGTTCGCAATGTTCGCGGCGGGAACGATCGCCGCGTTGATCGTTGCCATCGCAACCAGGATCGGCGCGTCGGGCTGGCTCAGCTTGAACACAACGGTCGTGTCATCGGGCGTCTCGATCGAGGCAATCGAGAGGAAGTTGGAGCGCGCGGCTGCGGCAGTCGCTTCATCCAGCAGACGCTCGAACGAGGCCTTGACGTCCGACGACTTCACCTGCGCGCCGTCCGAGAACTTCGCATTCGGATTAAGCTTGAAGGTGAGCGTGAGGTTGTCGCTCGAAAACTCCCAGCTTTCGGCGATGGCGGGGACCACGTTGAGCTGCGAGTCGAGGCGGACCAGCGGCTCGTAGATCAGCTCCAGCAGGCGCAGCGACGAGAACGCTGTCTGCTTGTGCGGATCCAGTCCCGTTGCGTCCTGCGCCCAGGCCATGCGGAGGCTCGCAGCCTGTACGGGCAGGGCAATCGCCGTCGATAGCGCCGTGGCCACAGCCAGTCCGGCGAGTAGTCGCTTTGCGGAAGTCCAGTGCATTGTCATTCTCCCTGTGATCAGTCCGCCGCGGGGGCGGGTTTGAAGTCGGAATCGATGGCGCGGCGGAGGAAGCCGTCTGCGCCCGCGATGGCCCGCCGGGCGTCGTCGACGCTCTGGCCGGTAAGGATGGTGAGGATCGCGAGCTTCACATCATTGCCGGTGCGCTGCAGCGCATCCTCGGCAGCTTCCGGGTTGCACTCGGTGGCCTGCATGACGATGCGCACGGCGCGCGCCACGAGCTTTTCGTTGCTGGCGTGGAGATCGACCATCAGGTTCTGATAGGTCTTGCCGATGCGCACCATGCTCGCGGTGGTCAGCATGTTGAGCACAAGCTTTTGCGCCGTGCCGGATTTGAGCCGCGTCGAGCCGGTGACTACTTCCGGACCGACGACGGGGGCGATCGAGATGTCGGCCATCTGCGCGATCGTCGAGTCGGGATTGCAGGTAAGCCCCACCGCCATCGCGCCGATCGACTTGGCGTAGTTCAGCGCGCCGATCACATAGGGCGTGCGGCCGCTGACGGCGATGCCCACGACGACGTCGTGCTTCGTGAGATTGATCGCACGCAGATCGGCTGCGCCAACATCGTCGCGGTCCTCGGCGCCTTCGCTGGCGCGCAGCAACGCGCCCGGGCCACCAGCGATGATCCCGACCACCATATCGTAAGGCACGCCGAACGTCGGAGGACATTCCGAGGCGTCGAGCACGCCGAGCCGTCCGCTCGTGCCGGCACCGATATAGACGAGCCGCGCACCGGCGTTGAACGCAGTCACGATCGTGTCGACCGCCCGCGCCACCTGCGGCAGTACCTTGCCGACCGCTTCGGGGACGAGTCGATCCTCGCTGTTGATGAGCTCGATGATGTCGCGCGTGGCCATCTTATCGATGCCCATGCTGCGTGGGTTGCGTTCCTCCGACACGAGGTTCTGCAACTCAGACAGCAAGGCCCGGCGCTGGTCTGCGCTGCTCATGCCCGGTAGGTCCGCACGCAAGGGATCATCGAAGTCCTCCACCCCGAGCGTAGGAACTGGCGGCTCCGTTTGTCAATGATTTTCATAGATCGCTCGCGCTTTGAAGTTTTGTTTCGCAAGGCTATGAAGGCGCATGGGAATTCAGTCGACCATCGAAGCAGCCGCGCCGACGCTCACGCCAGCCATGCGGCGCATCGCCAAAGCCATCCGCGACAACCCGGCGATCGTGCTCGAACAGACGATCAGCCAGATCGCCGAAACCTGCGACACATCGGTCGCGTCGGTGGTTCGATTCTGTCGTGCCGTCGGCGTCAGCGGTTACGCCGAGCTGCGCATGTCGCTGGCCACCGAGCTCGGCAAGGAAGCGGCCAAATTCGGTACGGACCTGACGCTCGGCGCGGAGATCGCGCGCACCGACAGCATCGAGGAAATGGCCGCCAAGGTGGCCTCGCTCGAAATGCTGGCCATCGAGGAAACCGTTTCGAGCCTAGATTTCAAGGCGCTGGAGCGAGTCGTCGCGGCGCTCGAGAAGGCGCAGCGCATCCTGCTGTTCGGCATCGGGGCCAGCCACTTTGTGGCGCAGGACCTGCATCACAAGCTTTTCCGCGTGGGCCGCAATGCCTTCCTCATGACCGACGCGCACGAGGCCTGGTCGGCCGCACTGCTGTCGCCCAAGAACACTGTGGCCATCGCCTTTTCGCATTCCGGCACCACGGCGGACACCGTCCAGTTCCTGAAACTTGCACGAAAACATGGGGCTTTGGGCGTCGCCATCACGGGCGCGCGCGAGTCCGCTCTCGCCAAAGCCGCCGATGAGCGGCTTATTGCCCACGCGCGCGAAAGCTCGCTGCGGGCCGGCGCGATGGTCAGCCGCATTGCGCAGCTGGCGCTTGTCGACTGCCTTTTCCTCGGCGTCGCCCGCCTCCGCTACGAGCAAACGATCGATGCGCTCAAGCGCACACGGGACGTTACGCACCCCGATCGGGCCTAATATCCCCACCAAGCTTGTGACTATTGCCAGCTTCTTCTTGTGCGATTCAGCGCAATTGCTAGTACTCCCCTCCAGTACAGGGTTCGACCGAACACTTTCACGACGATTCCAAGGAGATTCCTTTGGCCAAAGCGCCCGTCAAAAAAGCCCCGGCTAAGAAAGCTGCCCCCGCCAAAGCGGCTGCGCCTAAACTTCAGCCGGTGAAGGAAGCACTGACCAAGTCGGCGCTCATCAACCACATCGCCGAGACCAACGGCCTCACCCGCGCTGCGGCCAAGGGCGTGTTCGAGACGATCGAGAACGTCATGCTCGGTTCGATCCATCCCAAGGGCGTCGGCGAGTTCACGCTGCCGGGCATCCTCAAGGTGTCGCTGCGCAAGGTTCCCGCTCGCAAGGCTGGCACGATGATCCGCAACCCCTCGACCGGTGAAATGGTCCCGGGCGCTGCCAAGCCCGCCAGCGTGCGCGTCAAGATCCGCCCGCTCGCCAAGCTGAAGGCCGCCGCGATCTAAGATCGCTGCCGAACGAATTCATGGGCCGTAGCGAGCGATCGCTACGGCCCATTCTTTTGGCCTCAGCTCCAGAACGTCAGGTATGGCCCGCCGTTTGCGATGCGCTGCAGATAGAGCGCGACCTCGAGCAGGTGGTAGTCGCCCCACATGCAGGACTCGCCGCACGGGACCGACTGGCCCGCTGGAACGTTGTCCCAACCATTGGGGCGGTGATAGACCGAGTGCAGCAACAATCCCTGATGGGCATCGTCGGTGCTCAGGTAGGGCTCGGCGAACAGCGTACGGCATACCGACAGTCCCGCCTGCCAGTAGCGGTTGTCCTTAAGATATCGGCCGAGACGAAGCAGGCCTTGTGCCGCGATGGCTGCGGCCGAGCTGTCGACCGGCTCATGCGCGTTGAACGGATCGGCCGCACGCGAGCGCCAGTCGCCGAGGCGGTGCAGCTCGGCTGCGCCGGTGTCCCAATAGGGAATGCCGTCGAGCGCAGTGTTCTCGATGTAGAAATCGCAGGTCGCCTTTGCGGCCTTGGTGAAGCGCGCAACGACGGCGTCGCGGCCGCCGTGTGGTGCGAGGTCGTCGTCTGCGACCGTGTCGAGAAACTCGAGCTGCTCGGCAAATCCGACCATCGCCCACGACAGGCCGCGCGTCCACGTCGAGAACGCCGAATAGCCCTGCTGCGTTGCCGCGCAGCGATAATTGCCGTCGGTCGCGTTGAACACGCCCTCATGCGCGACGCGCCCGCGCACATCGTAGATGTCGCGCCCCTCGCCGTAATAGACGGCATAACGTGCCGTCGCATCGCAATGCTGGATCAGCCGATCGAGCAGCGAGATGCGTCGATCATTTTCGCCCATCAGCACATGGCCGAGCCGATGCCCGCAGGCGAGCGCCCGCACCGTACGCACCGTGTCGACGAACAGCGAGTGCGGTCCATTGAACGAGTGGATGAAACCGCCGCCGTCGCGCGTCGTGGTCCAGCGTGCGGCCTGCACGGCGCCTGAATTCTTCAGCGCCAGCTCATAGAAGTTGCGCTCCCACGCATTGGCAGGCGTGCGCCCTTCGCTCTGCAGCCGCAGCAGATTGCCGTAGGTGCTGACATTGTTGAAACCGTGGTCGTGGACGCCGATATGCGTGATATGCGGCGCCATGTGCTCGACGGTTCGCGAGCGGCCCATCTCGAGGACGTCACGCTCGCCGGTTGCGTCGAACACTAGGATCGCCGAACCGAATTGGAAGCCCTGCGTCCACTCGGTCCAGCCGCGGCTCGTGTATCTGCCGTCGACCGTGAATACGGGTGCGCCCGCCGATGGCTGCCACGACGCATCGATCGACCGGACCTTCCTGGCCGCCTGCTCGAAGACGCCGGCGATGCTCATCGAAAGCGCGGCGGGCGTGAGGCTCGAGTCGATCTGCATGGCGGGCTCCGATACTGGATCGGTCGGCAGCAATAGATGGAACGTTCCAGCAAATCAAGATTGCACGCTGCCTATGAAGGCAAGACAAAAAGTGATGTAGCATATTGACTGGATGGAACGTTCCAGTAACTTGCTGGCCATCTCGGGAGGTTGTGTTGGCAGACAAGCGGGTGACCGTGATCGACATTGCGCGCGCCGCCGGCGTGTCGAAGTCGACCGTCTCGCTGGTCCTCCAGGGCAGCTCGACGCCGCGCGAAGAGACACGTGCCCGCGTGACCGAGGCGATGGAGCGGCTGGGTTACGTGTACAACCGCGGCGCCGCCAATCTGCGGCAGTCGAAATCCAAGATCATCGGCATCGTCGTCAACGACCTGACGAACAGCTTCTTCGCCGAGCTGGCGGTCGGAATGGACATGATCGTGCAGTCCGCCGGCTACGTGCAGTTCTTGGCGCACTCGGGCGAGGACGTCGACCGCCAGTCCGAACTCATCGCCTCGATGCGCGAACACGGCATCGCCGGGCTGATCCTGTCGCCCGCACGCGGCACGACCGCAGCCGACCTCAAGCCAATTGTCGACAGCGGACTGCCGGTCGTTCTCGCGGTGCGGAATCTGCCGGGCGCGAAAGCCTCGTCGCTGCTCTCGGACAATTATGCTGGCGCGAAGGCTGCAGTGCAGCATCTCATCGAGCTCGGCCACCGCCGCATCGCCTTCATCGGCGGCTTCCCCGACACGCAGGTGTTTGCCGAGCGCACGCAGGGCTACCTCGAGGCGATGGTCGAAGCCAAACTCACTGTCGACGATGACTCGATCGTCTCCGTCGCGCCAACGCGGGCAGGGGGCGCCGAGGGTGTCGTCCACGCCCTGCGCACACGAGGCGTCGCGCCCACTGCCGCCGTCTGTTTCAATGATGCCGTCGCGTTTGGCGTGTGCGATGGCCTCCGCGCGCAGCGATTGGAGCCGGGCCGCGACTTCAGCGTGGTCGGCTTCGACGATGTGATTGAGGCGCGCACCGCGGTGCCCGCGCTCACCACGGTATCAGTCAATCCGCAGCGCCTTGGCCAGCAGGCGGCGCAGCTTCTGTTCAAGCAGATCAACTCGGGCGGTGGCAACGTCGAGACCATCCGCAGCGCGGTGCGTCTCGTCGTACGCCAGAGCACGGCAGCGCCGGTGAGGGAGAGCGCACTATGACCAGGTGGGGACTGATCGGCGCAAGCAACATCGCGCGTGAGTGGGTCATTGGCGCCATCCGCGCGACAGGCGGCGAGGCCGTCGCCGTGATGAGCTCCAACGCGGAGCGTGCACGCGAGTACGCGAGCGCAAACGGCATCGCGAAATCGACCACCAGCCTCGATGAGCTGCTCGGCAGCGGCATCGATGCGGTCTACATCTCGACCACCAACGAGCTGCACTTCTCGCAGACCATGGCTTCGGCGAAAGCCGGCAAGCACGTGCTCTGCGAAAAGCCGCTGGCGCTCGCCCTGCACGATGCCCAGTCGATGGTACAGGCCTGCAAAGATGCCGGCGTCGTGATGGGCACCAACCATCATTTGCGCAACGCCGCGACGCATCGCGCCATGAAGGAAGCCATCGCCGCCGGCCGCATCGGCACGCCGCTCTCGGCACGTGTGTTCCACGCCGTGTTCCTGCCGCCGTTCCTCCAGGGCTGGCGTATCGACAAGCCCGAGGCGGGCGGCGGCGTGGTGCTCGACATCACGGTGCATGACGCCGACACGCTGCGCTACGTGCTCGGCGACGATCCCGTCGAAGCCATCGCCACGACGCAGCAGGGCGGCATAGCCCAGGGCGACCTCGAGGACGCGGTGATGGGCGTGCTGCGCTTCAAGTCGGGTCTGCTTGCGCAGTTCCACGACGGCTTCACCACGCAGTTCGGTGGAACCGGAATCGAGTTCCACGGCACCGAGGGTTCGTTGTTCGGGCGCGATGTGATGACCCAGCGACCCGTCGGTACGGTGACTCTCCGAACTGCGACGGGCGAAGAACAGCTCAGCATCACGCCCAACAATCTCTATGAGCGCGCACTGACCAACTTCCACAACGCCATTGCCGGCAAGGGCGAACCCTCGGCGACGGGCGAGGATGGCATCTGGTCGCTCGCCACAGGGCTTGCCGTCCGCGACGCGGCGCGCACCGGCCAGCGCATGCTGGTCAATTCAGGACTGTAGCTCGTGAACAAGCGCCTCACTCCCGCCGAAGCCGCGGCGCTCATCCCCGATGACGCCATCGTCTCCGTGTCCTCGTCGAGCGGCCTCGGCTGCCCGGACCTCATGCTCAAGGCGATCGGCGAACGCTTCGATAAATCGGGCCATCCGCGCAATCTCACGACGCTGCACCCGATCGCCGCCGGCGACATGAGCGGCATCAAGGGCGTCGACCATATCGCCAAGAAGGGCCTCTTGAAACGTATCATCGGAGGCTCCTACCCGTCGGGTCCGTCGAAGGCCGAGCCGCCGCTGATCTGGCAGATGATCGGTGCCAACGATGTCGCTGCCTACAACGTCCCGTCTGGAATCATGTTCGACATGCACCGTGAGGCTGCTGCCAGGCGCCCCGGTGTGCTCACTAAGGTCGGGCTCGACACCTTCGTGGACCCCGGTCGCGAGGGCTGTGCCATGAATGCGGCGGCCGCCGCCGAGCCGATCGTCAAGAAATTGCAGTTCGACGGCGAGGACTGGCTCTACTTCCGCGCCATCGCCCCGCAGGTTGCGATCATTCGCGCCACCACCGCCGACGAAGCGGGCAATCTCACCTACGAGCATGAGGGCGCCTATCTTGGCGGCATGGATCAGGCGCTGGCGGCGCACAATAATGGCGGCATCGTCATCGCGCAGGTGAAGCGCATCACCAAGCAGGGCTCGCTGCGGCCGCACGATGTCCGAGTGCCCGGCGTACTCGTCGACTACATCGTCGTCGATCCCGATCAGAAGCAGACCACGCAGACCGACTACGACCCGGCGATCTCCGGTGAGATCTTCCGCCCGCTCGACAGCTTCCGCGTGCCCGAGTTCGACATCCAGAAGGTGATCGCGCGCCGTGTGGCGATGGAGCTCCATTCGGGCACCGCGGTGAACCTCGGCTTCGGCATCTCAGCCAACGTCCCGCGCATCCTCCTCGAAGAAGGCCGCCACGGCGACGTTACGTGGGTCATAGAGCAAGGACCGGTCGGTGGCATCCCGCTGCTCGATTTCGCCTTTGGCTGCGCATCGAATGCCGAGGCGTTTGTGCCATCGCCATACCAGTTCACCTACTTCCAGGCCGGCGGCTTCGATGCGTCGCTGCTGTCGTTCCTGCAGATCGATCGCAGCGGTTCGGTCAATGTCTCGCGCCTCGGCCTGCGTCCGCATGTGACGGCCGGCGCCGGCGGCTTCGTCGACATCACCAGCCGCGCGAGGAAGATCGTCTTCTCGGGCATGTTCAATGCCGGTGCGGGGCTCAGCGTGGCTGACGGCAAACTCGTCATCGAGAAGGAAGGCAAGATCAAAAAGCTCGTCGAGGCCGTCGAACACGTCACCTTCTCGGGTCGCCGCGGCGTCGCGCAGGGACAGGATGTCACCTACGTGACGGAGCGCTGCGTGATGAGGCTCACGCCTGACGGTCTCGTCGTCACCGAACTCGCGCCGGGTGTCGATTTCGATCGCGATGTCCAATCGCAGTCCGAGTTCCCGCTGCGCGTTGCCGACGATGTCAAGACGATGGACGCCGCGATCTTCCGGCCCGAGCCCATCGGCCTGACGCTGCCCCCGAAGCCCGCAAGGAGACCCGTCCATGCGTGATCCGCGCGTCGCGCTCACCTGGGAAGACTCGGTTGCGCTCATCACCATCTACCGGCCCGAAAAGCTCAACGCGCTCGATCTCGAAATGCTGCGCGCGCTTGAGGATGCCTGCGACGAGATCGACGGCAATCATGACGCGCGCGCGGCAGTCATCACCGGCGAGGGCAAGGCGTTCTCGACCGGCGGCGACATCAAGGCGTGGTCCGATATGCTGCCGCACGAGTTCGGCTTCGACTGGGTGCGCGTCGGCCATCGCGTGTTTGACCGCCTCGCGGGCTTGCGCGTCCCGCTCATCGCGGCGATCACCGGCCACGCGCTCGGCGGCGGCTTCGAGCTTGCGGGCACTGCAGACATCCGCATCGCTGAACCGCAGGCGCGCATTGGCATGCCAGAGACAAGCCTTGGCATGATCCCGGGCTGGTCCGGCACGCAGCGGCTGACGCTGCGCTTCGGCGCGCAAGTCGTGCGCCGGATGGTGCTGGGCGGCGAAGTGTTCTCCGCCGAGCAGGCGCTGGCGCTGGGTCTAGTCGACCAGATCGTCGACGCCGGCCGCGCGCTCGAGGACGCGATGGCCTACGCGCAGCGCGTCGCGTCGCGCGGACCTGCTGCGGTGCAGGCCGCCAAGCTCATGATTGCCGCCGCCACCGGTGAGGCGGGCGCATCGGCCATCGAGACGGTCGCGTCCGTGCTCGTGGCCAAGACGGCGGACCTGCGCGAAGGCGTCGACGCCTTCGCCAACAAGCGGCCGTCCAGCTTTAAAGGTGGCTGGTGAGCGACAGTCCCGACATCGTCATCATCGGCTCGGGCATAGGCGGCTCGACCATGGCCGCCGGGCTCGCGCCGTCGGGTGCGCGCATCCTCATTCTGGAGGCTGGCGACAAGCTGCCCGATCGCCCCGAGAACCGCGACCAGCGCGCCATCTTCCAGCGCGGCTTCTTTCGTCCGAAGGAGTCCTGGTACGACGGATCTGGCACCGCCTTCAGCCCCGGCAACTACTACAATGTCGGTGGCAACTCGAAATTCTACGGCGCGGTGCTGCTCCGCTACCGTCGCGAGGATTTTGGCGTCATCGAGCACCTCGAAGGCGCCTCGCCGGCGTGGCCGTTCCCATACGAAGAGCTGGAGCCTTGGTACAGCCGCGCCGAGCAGCTCTATCAGGTCCGCGGCGCACTCGGTGACGATCCGAGCGAGCCCGTGCATTCGCAGCCCTATCCGCACGCGCCTGTGCCGGAAGAGCCTGCGATCGCAAAGGTACGTGCACGCATCAAGGCACAAGGCCTGCATCCGGCGTCGCTCCCGCTCGGCGTCGATATCGAGCGCTGGCTGAAGAAGGCACAGACGCCGTGGGACGCGCATCCCAACACCGATGACGGTAAGATGGATGCTGAGACCACTGCGCTCGCCGCAGCCCTGCGCCATCCGAATGTCGAGCTGCGCACGAACGCGCGCGTCACCAGGCTAGTCGCGGGTGCCGGTGGCAAGGTCACGTCTGTAGAATACACCTCTAACGGCGCCACCCACACCATCACACCGAAGCTTGTGATCCTTTCGGCGGGTGCCGTTCGCTCTGCGGTGCTGCTGCTCGCCTCGGGGCTTGCCAACCGTTCCGATCAGGTCGGGCGCAACTTCATGAACCACAATTCGAGCGCGGTGATCGCCGTCTCGCCGTGGTACACCAACGACTCGATCTACCAGAAGACCTTCGGCTTCAACGATTTCTACCTGCATGGCGGCGAGAACGACGCGCCGCTGGGTAATGTGCAGCTGCTCGGTCGCGTCTCGGGCGCCATCCTCAAGGCCAACATGCCCAGCATGCCCGAGGCGCTGCTGAGCCTGATCTCGCGCCACGCCATCGACTTCTACGCCATGAGCGAAGACATCCCGTCGCCCGACAGCCGCGTGCGGCTCGATGGTGACCGCATCGTCCTCGAATGGCACCAGACGAACTGGCGCGCCCATCTGCAGCTTGTCGACAAACTCAAGCAGGTGCTGCGTCGCGCGGGGTTCCCGCTCGTCCTGTCGCGCCCGTTCGATAAGCGCACGCCGTCGCATCAGTGCGGCACGGTCAAGATGGGGGACGACGCCGCGACCTCGCCGCTCGATCCCTGGTGCCGCGCCTGGGACCATCAGAACCTCTTCGTCGTCGACGCGAGCTTCCTGCCGAGTTCGGCGGCCGTGAACCCGGCGCTGACTATTGCCGCGCAGGCACTGCGCGTCGCCGACCACATTACGCGCAATGATTTGAAGAGCGCCGCATGACCTACGACTACATCATCACCGGCGGCGGTCCGGCCGGCTGCGTGCTCGCCAACCGGTTGAGCGAAGACCCCGCGGTGCGCGTGCTGCTGCTCGAGGCCGGCGGTGGCGACCGCCATCCGCTGTTCCATATGCCTGCGGGCTTTGCCAAGATGACCAAGGGCGTCGCCAGCTGGGGCTGGTCGACCTTGCCGCAGAAGCACCTCAAGAACCGCGTTCTGCGCTTTACGCAGGCCAAGATCATCGGCGGCGGTTCGACCATCAACGCGCAGCTCTACACGCGCGGTAACGCCGCCGACTACGATCTCTGGGCCAGCGAGGATGGCTGCACCGGCTGGGATTATCGCAGCGTGCTGCCCTACTTCAAGCGCGCCGAGGACAACCAGCGCTTCGCCGATGACTACCACTCCTATGGCGGCCCGCTCGGCGTCTCGATGCCGGTGTCGGCGCTCCCCATCTGCGATGCCTACATCCGTGCAGGGCAGGAGTTCGGCATCCCGTACAACCACGATTTCAACGGCCGGCATCAGGCGGGTGTCGGCTTCTACCAGTTGACCCAGCGCAACCGCAGCCGCTCGTCGGCGTCGATGGCGTACCTCGATCCGATCAAGGATCGCCCCAACCTCACAGTCCGTACCGGCGCGCGCGTCACCCGCGTGCTGCTCGACGGCAAGCGCGCCGTTGGCGTAGAGATCGCCACCGGCCGCGATCTCGAAACGGTCCGCGCCGACCGTGAAGTCATCGTCTCATCGGGCGCCATGGGCTCGCCCAAGCTGCTGCTGCAATCGGGCATCGGGCCTGCCGCGCATCTTAAGCAGGTGGGCGTCCCCGTGCTGCACGATCTCGCCGGAGTCGGCGAGAACCTGCAGGATCACCTCGATCTCTTTGTCATCGCCGAATGCACCGGCGACTACACCTACGATAATGTCGCAAAACTCCACCGGACACTGTGGGCGGGGCTGCAGTACGTGCTGTTCAAGTCCGGGCCGGTCGCCTCGAGCCTCTTCGAGACCGGCGGCTTCTGGTACGCCGACCCCAATGCGCGCTCGCCCGACATCCAGTTCCACCTCGGTCTCGGTTCCGGCATCGAGGCGGGCGTGGCGCGGCTGAAGAATGCCGGGGTCACGCTCAATTCGGCGTATCTGCACCCGCGCTCGCGCGGCACGGTCCGGCTAGCTTCGTCCGATCCGGCGGCGGCGCCACTGCTCGATCCGAACTACTTTTCGGACCCGCACGACCGGAGGATGTCGATTGCCGGGCTCAAGGTCGCGCGCGAGATCATGCGGCAGCCGGCGCTCCAGCCCTACGTCCTCGCCGAGCGTCTGCCAGGCCCCGATCTCACCACCGACGAGCAGCTGTTCGACTACGCCTGCGAGCATGCCAAGACCGACCACCACCCCGTCGGCACCTGCAAGATGGGCACGGACGAGATGGCTGTGGTCGATCTCGATCTGCGCGTTCGCGGCCTCGATGGCCTCCGCGTCTGCGACAGCTCGGTCATGCCGCGCGTTCCCTCGTGCAATACCAACGCCCCCACCATCATGGTGGGCGAAAAGGGCGCCGATATCATCCGCGGCAAAACTCCGCTGCCGCCGCAAATATTCCGGGCCAACCTCCAGGAAGGCCCGCGGCACTAGGCTCTCGCTCGATGCGTAAAATTGCACACGCGGAAGCGGGATGCCGTTAATCGCGCGCGCCTAACATTGGGATATGTGCCACCGTCAGCCCCGCGGCCAAGATCTTCGCCATGCATGAGCGTCGCGCCCATCCCCGCCGTGCCGTGAGCCATCGGGGTCTGATCGCCTTCGAGGACGGCGGCGACCCGGTGGCCTGCCGCCTCGTCAATCTGTCGGAAGGCGGGGCGCTGGTTCAGGTCAAGGAGCCGAGGGGTCTGCCCAAGCTGGTGTCGCTGTTCTACGACCGGCTGGACCAGCAACTACCCGAGGTGGCGGCTGCCTGGTGCATGGTCGTCCGCCGCGAGACCAACCACGCGGCCGTGCGCTTCCTCCACGTCGTCGGCTGAAGCCGATCACCATCGAGTGAACAAAATCGTCGGTTGCGCGTTGTCAGCGCGGAGGCGACCATGTCCGACGTACATTACCACGTCATTTTCAATCCGAACGCAGGTACCGCGCTCACCACAGGCATCACCACGGCCGTGCTGACCGAGCATTTCACCCGCGCCGGGCTGAGCTTTGACATCGACGACGATGACGATCAGCCGCTGATCGGCCGGATCGAGCGGGCCATCCAGGGGCCCGCGCAGGTGATCGTGGCGGGCGGTGGGGATGGCACCGTGCTTGCCGTGGCCGAGGCGCTGCTGGGGACCGACAAGACCCTCGCCGTTCTGCCCCTCGGTACGATGAACGGGCTCGCCAAGGATCTGGGCCTCGCGCTCGATATACCGACCGCGGTGACCAACCTGCCGACCCTCGTGCCGCGTTCCATCGACGTTGCCGAGGTCAATGGCCGGCCGTTCCTCCACAACGTTATCATCGGCCTGATTCCCACCATAGCGGTCGGTCGCGAATGGGTGCGCGGACAGGGCTGGATGGGCAAGTTCAAGTTCGTGCAGCACAGCCTGCGCCACGTGGCGCGCGCCAAGCGCATCGCGGTTTCGCTCGCCGTCGACGGTGGGCCGCGCCGCATCGAAATGGTGCAGACCCTCGTGGTGGCCAACAATTCCTACGATCAGCGCTTCGGCGCCTTCATGTCGCGGCGCCGCCTCGATCGCGGCTCGCTCACCGCCTATTTCATTCGCACCTTCAAGCTCAACGACATGATCCGTCTTGCGGCCGAAATGCTGACCGGCCGCTGGCGCGACGACGAGGTGATCGAATACGAGAAGGTCAAAAAGCTTGTCGTCGAAACGCGCAGGCCTCGGGTGCTTGTGTCGCTGGATGGTGAGGTGATCTGGCTCGACTCGCCCATGCATTTCGCCGTGCAGCCCAAGGTGTTGACGGTACTTGCCGCGCCCGATCCGGCCGCAGTGTCAGGCGACGCGCCCCAGGCCACCGCGGAGCCCGCCTGATGCGCATCGCGCATCTGTCAGACCTGCACTTCGGTCACCACGACGAACCCCTCGCCGCCACGCTCGCGCCCGAGCTCGATGCGCAAAAACTCGATATGGTGGTTATCAGCGGCGACTTCACTCAGGACGGTGAAGAAGACGAGTTCCAGATGGCGCGTCAGTTCATCGACTCGCTGAGTGCTCCGGTGTTCGCGGTTCCGGGCAACCACGACGTGCCGCAGCGAAACATGCTCACGCGGCTCGTCAATCCCTACGCGCTCTACCGCAAATACATCAACGACAACCTCGAGCCGCTGGTCGAGTTGCCGGGCGTGGTGCTGGTGGGCATGCGCACGTCACGCCGGTTCACTGTCGACATGAACTGGTCCAACGGCTTCCTCGATCGCAAGCAGATCGATGCGCTCGAGGGCAGGCTGGCAAAGACGGACCCTGGCGCGATCCGCATCGTGGTCGCGCACCATCCGTTGCTTTACCCCGAGACGGGCGAGCCCAAGCACCAGCGTCGCGTGCGCCGCGCCGATCGTGCGCTGCAGAAGTTCTGGCAGCTTGGGGTGCGTGTGGTCCTGTCGGGCCACTTCCACCTGTCCTATGTGCGCACTCACGAGATGCCGGGCGAGGTCAAGGAAGGCACGCCCAAAGGCCTGCGCCGCGCGACGGCCGCTCCGATCCTCGTGGCGCAGACATCGTCGACGATCTCGACACGACTTCGCGGCCACCCCAACGCCTACAATCTCATCGAGATCGAGGGCGACACGATCGAGATTGCGGTCCGAGAGTGGATCGACGGCAAATGGCGCACGCGCGAGCGCAATGCCGAGCCGGTACCAGACCCGACGGCCGAGCACGCCGTCGCCTAGAGCGTCAGCTCCCGCGTGCGGTCGCGGGCGATATAGCTCTGGATCTGCGCCACGATCTGCTCCGCATGCGCCGCCGCAAGCTTCTCGCAGAGTCCCGCATCCCCCGCTTCGATCGCATCGATGATCGCGTCGTGCTCCTTGGAGTAGCGGCGGGGCAGGTGGTCGTTGAAGCTGCGGTAATAGTAGAGCCGGAGAATGCGGCGGCCCTCGTCGAGCAGACGCGTGAACAGCGTCGTGAAGTAGGGATTGCCGCCAGCTTCGGCGATGGCGACGTGGAAGTCGCGATTGTTGCCGATCATGCCCGGCACGTCATCCTCTTCCACCGCTTTGGCATAAGCCGCTTGATGGCGACGCATGTCGGCGAGGTGGCGCGGCGTGCGCCCGGTCGCGGCAAGCCGGGTGGTCACCCGGTACATGAGGGTGAGGGCCTCGAAATAGACCGGCAGCTGGCCGAAATCGATCGGCGCGACGATCGTGTTGCGGTTGGGCAGCTGGGTCACCAGCCCTTCGGCCGCGAGCCGCACCAGCGCCTCGCGCACCGGCGTTCGCGACATGTCGAACCGCTCGGCCAGCGTCACCTCGTCGAGCGGCGCGCCGGGCTCCAGCGTCAAATCCACGATCGACTGCTTCAGCGACTCGTAAACGGTCTGCACCCCCGAGCCGCGGACGCGCGGCAGCGGGAGGTCCGGAAACTCCTTATCTTGCTGAGACTTAGCCATCTTGCCGATCACGCTCCCCGCACCGGGGATTGACGAGACGTTAACGCGGCGGCATTCTGTCGACAAGATGCATGCAAGACGTCAAGGCATGCCTCTGAAACAGGGAGACAGAACACTATGCGTAACGTCTTGAAGACCGCGGCGGGCCTCGCGCTTGCCCTCGCGCTGGGCGCTCCGGCTATCGCGCAGGACACGCTGACCATCGGCATCATGGTCCCGACCACCGGCTCCGAAGCGACCTATGGCCAGGATATGGCCAACGCCGTGAACCTTGCTATCGGCGAGATCAACGCCGCGGGCGGCGTGCTCGGCAAGCAGCTCACCTCCACCATCGGCGACGATGGCTGCGATGCACAGATGGCCGTGAACGCAGCGAGCAAGCTCGCCTCGTCCGGCGTCGTCGGCATCGTCGGCGGCTACTGCTCGGGCGCCACCATCCCGACGCTCAAGATCTACGGCGATGCCAAGATCCCGCTGATCATCCCGGCGGCGAACTCGACCAAGCTGATCCCGGAGAACCCGGGCAACGCCTTCATGATCAACTCGACCGGCAACGACCAGGTCGCCAAGGCCATCGAATATTTCAACGCCAAGGGCGTGAAGTCGATCGCCATCGTCAACCAGGGCGACGCCTACTCGCAGGACCTCGCCGACCTGACCAAGAAGAACTGGGAAGCAGCGGGCAACACCGTCACCAGCTTCGAGACCACCAACAAGGGTGAGCAGGACTACTCGGCCGTCGTGACCTCCATCACCTCGGGCAACCCCGACGCCGTGTTCTGGACCGCCTACTACGCCGACGGCGGCCTCCTGATCCGCCAGCTGCGCGAGCGTGGCTACCAGGGCATCATCGCCGTGGGTGACGGTTCCAACTCGCCGGAACTGTTCAAGATCGCCGGCGCGGCCGCCGAGGGCGTCATTGCCTTCTCGAACCCGACCGCCGAGTTCCTGCCGGAAGCCAAGAAGTTCGCGACCGACTACCAGGCCCAGTTCGGTGCCGCTCCCGGTCCGTACTCGACCCTGAGCTACGATGCCATGAAGCTCCTCGCCTGGGCCATCAACACCGCCGGCACGACCGACTCGGCCAAGGTGATCGAGACCCTCCAGGGCGCCAACTTCACCGACTCGATCTCTGGCCCGATCTCGTTCACGCCCGAAAAGACCCTCGCGCGCTCCAACTTCGTGGTGCTCGAAGGCAAGGGCGGCGCCTGGACGCTGGCCACCTACTGATCTGATCGCAACACCAGTGGATCGGCGTTTCACACGCCGGTCCACGTATCATGTGACAATTGGCTGAAGGGACGGGCGGCCGATGACTTTCGACATCTTCACCAACCAGCTCCTGAACGGCATCGTGCTTGGCTCGTTCTACGCGCTGGTGGCGCTCGGCTACACCATGGTGTTCGGCGTGGTGAAGCTGCTGAACTTCGCCCATGGCGAGCTCTACATGGTAGGCGGTTTCGCCGGCTTCCTCGTGCTGTCGTTCCTCGCACCGTTCATCGGCGCCGGCTGGTTCGGCGTCGCCGTCTCGATGGTGCTGGCCATGATCGCCGTCGGGTTCCTCGGCGTTGTGATCGAGCGCGTGGCCTACGCCCCGATGCTCTCCGCGCCGCGCCTCTCCATCCTCATTACCGCCCTCGCCGTATCGCTCGTCCTGCAGAACGGCATGCTGACGCTCACCAAGGGCCAGTACGTGCCCTTCGGGTCGGCGCTCGGTTTTGGCGGCATCCGCTTGGGCAACCTCTTCATCAGCTACAACCAGATGATCCTCGTCGGCGTCGCTGCGGCGCTGATGCTGGCGCTCGAACTCTTCGTCTCGCGCACGCAATATGGTCGCGCTATGCGCGCTGTCGCAGTGGACAAGGACATGAGCCGGCTGATGGGCATCAACGTCAATGCCGTCATCGCCATCACCTTCTTCCTCGGCTCCGCGCTCGCCGCAGCGGCGGGCACGATGGCCGGCGCCTTCTACGGCTCGCTCTGGTACTTCATGGGCTTCCTCATCGGGCTCAAGGCATTCACCGCAGCTGTCATCGGCGGCATCGGCTCGATCCCCGGCGCCATGCTCGGCGGGCTGATTCTCGGCCTCCTCGAATCTTTCGGGACGCAGCTGCCCGGCGTCGGCAGCGAGTGGAAGGACGTGTTCTCCTTCTCGGTGCTGATCCTCGTCCTCGTGTTCAAGCCGACGGGCCTTCTCGGCAAGCCCGAGCAGGAGCGCATGTGATGGCTCAACTCCCCGAACGACCCAGTGCCTGGGGCGGCCTCGCGACTTTCCTCGACACGCCCGCCAAGCAGGCTGCCGCAATCAGTGTCATCCTCGTCGCGATGGCCGTGGCGCCCTTCGTCTTCGGCCCCTATGGCACGGTGATCCTCACCAACGCGCTGCTTTATGTGCTGCTCGCGCTCGGCCTCAACATCGTCGTCGGCTATGCGGGCCTGCTCGACCTCGGCTTCGCAGCCTTCTTCGCCGTCGGCGCCTACACCGTCGGCATCACCACGCTGCACTTCGGGCTCAACTTCTGGCTCGCGCTGCCGCTGGCCGTACTGTTCGCGATCATCGCCGGCATCGTCATCGGCGCCCCGACCCTGCGGCTCCGCTCAGACTATCTCGCCATCGTCACGCTCGGCTTCGGCGAGATCGTGCGCATCACCGCGCGCAATCTGCGCGAAACCGGCGGCGCCTCCGGCCTCATCGGCATCGACTCGCCGTGGCTCTTTGGCTGGCACATCAACACGCCGACGGACTTCTACTACGTCTTCTGCGTGCTCGCGATCATCGGCGTCATCTGTTCGGTGCGCCTCGCCAACTCACGCCTCGGCCGCGCCTGGCTCTACGTCCGTCACGACGAAGACGCCGCCGAAGCCATGGGCATCGACCGTGTGCGGGTCAAGCTCGCGGCCTATGTCGTGGGCGCCATCTATGGTTCCGTCGGCGGCGCGTTCTTCGCCGCCAACCTCGGCGCCATCTCGCCCGAGAGCTTCTCGTTCCGCCAGTCGGTGCTCATCCTCATGGCCGTCATCCTCGGTGGCATGGGCAAAATCCCGGGCGTCATTCTCGGCGCCTTCATCGTCATCCTCGCGCCCGAGCTGCTTCGTGACTTCGGCGATCTCCGCCTGCTGATCTTCGCGGTTGGGTTGCTGCTCATCATGCTGTTCCGCCCAAGCGGCATCTGGCCATCGCGGAGCAAGCAGCGATGACCTTGCTCGACCTCACCGGCGTGAGCCTCAGCTTCGCGGGTTCGCGCGTCCTCGACAATGTCGACTTCAAGGTGCCAGCAAGCCGCATCGTCAGCCTGATCGGTCCGAACGGTGCCGGTAAAACGTCGCTCTTTAACTGCATCACCGGCTTCTACAAACCGCAGCAGGGCTCCGTTCGCTTCGATGGCACCGAGACGCTGAGGCTCAAGCCCCATCACGTCACCAAACTCGGCATCGCGCGCACGTTCCAGAACGTCCGACTGTTCCGCGAAATGAGCGTGCTCGAAAACGTCATGTCGGGCCAGCACAGCCGCACCAGCGCCGGCATCATCGACGCGGTGCTGCGCCTGCCGAGCCAGCGTCGCGAAGAAGCGGCTATCCGTGCTTACGCCGAGGAATGCCTCACCTTCGTCGGCATCACCGAAGGCTGGGACCGCGAAGCGACGACGTTGCCGTACGGCTGGCAGCGCCGCGTCGAGATCGCCCGCGCCCTCGCTACTATGCCGCGCCTGCTGCTGCTCGACGAGCCCGCGGCCGGCCTCACCTCCGGCGAGAAGGAAGAGCTGATTGAGCTCATTCGCCGCATTCGCGGCGAGCGCGACATCTGCATCCTACTCATCGAACACGACACCGGCCTCGTGATGCGCCTCAGCGAACGCGTCAGCGTGCTCGATCATGGCGTGATGATCGCCGAGGGCACGCCTAAGGAAATCCAGTCGAACCCCAAGGTGATCGAAGCCTATCTCGGGGTCGAGGAGGATAGCCTTGGCCTCTGAAATTATCCTCAAGCTCGAAGGCGTCGCCTCAGCCTACGGCAAGATCGACGCCGTCAAGGGCATCGATCTCGAAGTCGCGCGCGGCCAGATCGTCACGCTGCTCGGTGCCAATGGCGCCGGCAAAACCACGACGCTCAAGACGATCTCCGGCCTGGTCCGCGCCAAAGCGGGCAGGGTGCTGTTCGAGGGGCAGGACATCACCGCCATGGGCGCGCATCAGATCGCCCGCGCCGGCGTCGTCCACGTGCCCGAAGGCCGTCATGTGCTGCGCGGCCTTAGCGTGCGAGAGAACCTCGAGCTCGGCGCGTTCACCGTCAAGGATGCAAGCCTGCGTCGCGACCGGCTTGAGCAGGTCTTCGCGCAGTTCCCTATCCTCAAGACGCGCGCCAATTCCGACGGCTCGCTGCTGTCGGGCGGCGAGCAGCAGATGCTCGCCATCGGACGTGCGCTGATGCACGGTCCCAAGATCATGCTGCTCGACGAGCCCTCAATGGGACTCGCGCCAAAGCTCGTGCTCGAAACAATGAAGATTGTGAAGCGGCTCAACGAGACCGGCACAACGATCCTTCTCGTTGAACAGAATGCGCGGCTTGCGCTCAAGCTCGCACATTACGGTTACGTCCTTGAGAGCGGCGAAATCCGCTTGAAGGGCGAAGCGTCTCAACTCAGGGCCGATCCGTCGATCGTCCAGGCCTATCTCGGCACCTGATCCCTCCTCCCAACTCAAGGACTAACGGAAATGACCTCGATCTTTCACGGCGTGATCCCCGCCCTGATGACTGAAATGAAGGAAGGCGGCGCCATCGATCACGAAGCGACCTCGCGCCACCTCGAGAGTTGCCTGAAGGCCGGCGTCAACGGCTTCGTCATGCTCGGCACGCTCGGCGAAAACTCGTCGCTGTCGCTCGACGAGAAGGAAGCCGTCGTTCGCAACGCGGTCGCCACCGTCGGCAACCGCGCTCCGATCATCGCGGGCGTGGCCGAGTACACCACCGATCTCGCAATCGCATCGGCCAAGCGCATGAAGTCTGCGGGTGCGTCGGGCATCATGGCGCTGCCGACGATGGTCTATCAGCAGGACGCGCGCGAGGGTGAGTATCACTTCCGTACGCTGGCGCGCGGCACCGATCTGCCCATCATGATCTACAACAACCGCCCGGCCTATAAGCTGGACCTCCTGCCCGAGTCCTTCGCAGCGCTTGCCGACGAGAAGAACATCGTCGCCGTCAAGGAATCGAGCCACGACAGCCGTCGCATCACCGACATGATCAATCTGCTCGGCGACCGCTACCAGATCGTCTGCGGCGTCGACGACCTGATGCTCGAGAACGTGCTGTTCGGCGCTGTCGGCTGGGTGTCGGGCCTCACCAACACCTTCCCGCGTGAATCGGTCGAGATGTACCGGCTGGCCAAAGCGGGCAAGACCGCCGAAGCGCTCGAACTCTACCGCTGGTTCATGCCGCTGCTGCATCTCGATGTCGCGATCAAGCTGGTGCAGTACATCAAGCTCGCCAATCAGATCGCCGGTGAAGGCAAGGAGTGGGTCCGCCCGCCGCGCCTGCCGCTGGTGGGCGAGGAGCGCAAGAAGATCGAGGACCTCGTCAACACGGCGATCGCCAACCGTCCCAAGTTCGCGAAAGCCGCCTGATCTTGTCCGAGACCACCATCGACGTCGCGATCGTCGGCGCCGGCATCATCGGCATCTGCACCGCCTTCAAGCTTCAGGAGGCGGGGCGGAATACCGTTCTGATCGACCGCACGGGGATCGCAGAGGAGACGAGCCGCGGCAACGCCGGCGCGTTCGCGTTCTCCGATGTGATCCCGCTCGCAACGTCTGGTGTTCTCGGCAAACTGCCAAAATGGCTCAGCGACCCGCTTGGGCCGCTGACCATTCGACCGGAGTACCTGCCGCAGATCACGCCATGGCTGATGCGCTTCTGGCGCGCGGGCTGGCCCGATCGCGTGGCTGCCGGCATCCGCGCGCAGAGTGCCCTCATGCGCGTCGCGCGCACCGAGGCTGAGTCGTTGATCGCCAATGCCGGCCTCGAGCATCTGATCCGCCGCGATGGCGTGCTCGAGCTTTATGGCTCCGAGGCCGAGCTGCGTGGCACCGCGAGGGACGATGCGGCCAAGTCGGCCGAGGGCATCGAGTTCCGCCATGTGCGCGGCGCCGAGCTCGCCGAACTGCAGCCGGGTCTGTCGGCCGAAATCACCTGCGGCACCTTCATCCCGAAGTGGCAGACCGTGCAGGATCCGTACGAGTACGCGGTGGCTGTGAGCAAAGCGGCGATGGAGCGCGGTGCGAAATTCCAGAAGGGCGAGGTCGTCCAACTCCGCCCGCAGGACGATGGCGTGATCATCGAGATGAAGGACGGCACCGCGATCCGTGCCAAGCAGGTCGTCGTCGCCGGTGGCGCTTGGTCGCATCACCTGACGCGGCAACTCGGTGAAGATATTCCGCTCGAGACCGAGCGCGGCTACAATACCACGCTCCCCGGATATAGCTTCGACCTCAAGCGCCAGCTGTTCTTCGGCGGCCACGGTTTCGTGGTCACGCCGCTGGCGTCGGGCATCCGTGTCGGCGGTGCGGTTGAACTCGGCGGCCTGAAGCTGCCGCCCAACTTCAAGCGCGCCGACGCCATGCTGCAGAAGGCCGCGCGCTTCATGCCGGGCCTTGTGACCACCGGCGGCAAGCAGTGGATGGGCTTCCGCCCATCGCTGCCGGATTCGCTACCGGCGATCGGCTTCTCGCGCCGCTCGCGCAGCATCGCCTACGCCTTCGGCCATGGTCATCTCGGCCTCACGCAGTCGGCGGGCACAGGCAAGCTCGTCGCCAATCTCTTGACCGGCGCCACCCAGCCGATCGACATGTCACCTTTCTCGCCACAGCGCTTCTGAGCCCATCATGTCACGCCACATCTTCACCTGCATCGACGGCCACACCTGCGGCAATCCGGTGCGTCTCGTCGCCGGCGGCGGTCCGCTGCTCAAGGGCAACTCGATGATGGAGCGGCGCGCCGATTTCCTCGCGCACCACGACTGGATCCGCAAAGGTCTGATGTTCGAGCCGCGCGGCCACGACGTCATGAGCGGCTCCATCCTCTATCCGCCGACGCGCGACGATTGCGATATCGCGATCCTCTTCATCGAGACCTCCGGCTGCCTCTATATGTGCGGCCACGGCACCATCGGCACGGTGACGATGGCCATCGAGAACGGCCTGATGACGCCGAAGACTCCGGGCGTGGTGAACCTCGATGTGCCCGCCGGAAAAGTCGTCGCCGAGTACACGATGGACGGCGAGTACGTCGACAACGTCCGTCTCACCAACGTGCCGAGCTTCCTCCACTCGCGCGACCTCGAAATCGACGCGCCGGGTCTCGGCAAGCTCAAGGTCGATGTCGCCTATGGCGGCAACTTCTACTGCATCGTCGACCCGCAGGAGAATTTCACCGACATCGCCGACTACACCGTGGGCGACCTGCTGCGCTGGAGTCCCGCTCTACGCACGGCGATGAACGAGCGCTACGAGTTCGTGCATCCCGAGAACGCCAACATCCGCGGTTGCACGCACATCCTCTGGACCGGCAAGCCCACGAACCCCGCCAACACAGCCCGTAACGCCGTGTTCTACGGCGACAAGGCGATCGATCGCTCGCCCTGCGGCACCGGCACATCTGCGCGCATGGCGCAGTGGTATGGTCGCGGCAAGCTCAAGGTCGGCGACGCCTTCAACCACGAGTCGATCATCGGCTCGGTGTTCAACGGCCGCGTCGAGAAGACCGTCACCGTCGGCACCTACGACGGCATCGTCCCCTCCATCGCCGGCTGGGCCCGCCAGACCGGTCTCAACACCATCTACATCGACGACCGCGACCCGTTCGCCCACGGCTTCTCTCTGGTCTGACCCATGAAAATCACCGCCATCAAAGTCTTTCAGGTCGACCTCCCGCTGAAGGAGGGCCGCTACAACTGGTCCGGCGGCAATTTCATGGAGGTCTTCGACTCGACCGTCGTCGCCGTCGAGACCGATGCCGGCATCACGGGCTACGCCGAATGCTGCCCGCTCGGCTCCGCATACCTGCCCTCCTACGCCAAGGGTGTTCGCGCCGGTATCGAAGAGATTGGCCCCAAACTCATCGGCCATGACCCGACCGACCTCTGGCCGATCAACCATCACATGGACGCCGTCCTCCGCGGCCACCCCTATGTGAAGGCGCCGATCGACATCGCCTGCTGGGACATCCTCGGAAAAGTCACGAACTTTCCAGTCTACAAGCTCCTCGGCGGCGCCGAACAGGATAGAATTGCGCTCTACCGCGCCATCAGTCAGGAAGACTCTTCGGTGATGGCGCAGAAGATCGCCGGCTACCGCGCCGAGGGCTACACAAAGTTCCAGCTCAAGGTCGGCGGCGATCCCAACGACGACATCGCCCGCATCCGCGCCTGCCGTGCCATCCTCGAAGACAGCGATATCCTCGTCGCCGACGCCAATACCGGCTGGACCATGGCCGATGCCGCGCGCGTCGTGAACGCGGTGGCGGACCTCGATGTCTATATCGAGCAGCCCTGCATGACTTACGAGGAGTCGGCCTCGATCCGTCGCCGTACGTCGCTGCCCTTCGTGCTCGATGAAAACATCGGCACCGTCGGCGATCTCGTCAAAGGCATCAGCGAGGATGCGTTCGACGTCATCAACCTCAAGATCAGCAAGGTCGGTGGCCTCACCAAAGCGCGCCAGATGCGCGACCTCTGCGTCGCGTCCGGCATCCCCATGACCATCGAGGACACCTGGGGCGGCGATATCGTTACGGCCACCATCGCGCATCTCGCCCGCTCGACGCCGCAGAAATTCTGCTTCACGGCGACCGACTTCAACTCCTACGTCACCGTGTCCATCGCCGACGGCGCGCCCAGCCGCGACAACGGCTTCATGACCGCCAGCGACGCGCCCGGCCTCGGCATCACGCCTAAATTCGACGTCCTCGGCCAGCCCGTGCGGGTGATCGCGTGAGGACATCGAAGTCGATCCACATCATCTCCTGCCACGCCGAGGGTGAAGTGGGTGATGTGATCGTCGGTGGGGTCGCGCCGCCGCCCGGCGACACGCTGTGGGAGCAGTCCCGCTTCATCGCCCGCGACCAGACGCTGCGCAATTTCGTGCTCAACGAGCCGCGCGGAGGCGTCTTCCGCCACATCAATCTGCTCGTCCCGCCCAAGAACCCGAAGGCGCAGATGGGCTGGATCATCATGGAGCCCGAGGACACGCCGCCAATGTCCGGCTCCAACTCGATCTGCGTCGCGACGGTGCTGCTCGACGCCGGCATCCTGCCCATGACCGAGCCCGAAACGCGCCTCACCCTCGAAGCGCCCGGCGGTCTCGTCGAGGTCGTCGCGCAGTGCAGGGACGGTAAGGCCGAGCGCATTACCGTCACCAACGTCCCGAGCTTCGCCGACAAGCTGCAGGTGCCGCTCGAGGTCGAAGGCCTCGGCACGCTCACCGTGGACACGGCCTATGGCGGCGACAGTTTCGTCATCGTCGACGCGCCGTCGCTCGGTTTCTCCATCCAGCCCGACGAAGCCAAAGACCTTGCAGCCGTTGGCGTACGCATCACCAAGGCCGCCAACGATCAGCTCGGCTTCACGCACCCCACCAATCCCGACTGGACGCATTTCTCCTTCTGCCAGATCGCGATGCCCGTCGAGCGCCGCGACGGGCTCCTCACCGCCGCAAATGCCGTCATCGTACAGCCCGGCAAGGTCGATCGCTCCCCCACTGGCACCGGCGCCTCCGCCCGCATGGCCGTGATGCGCGCCAAAGGCGAGATGCAGGTCGGCGACCGCTACCTCGCGCGCTCCATCATCGGCTCCGAGTTCCTCGGCCGCATCGAGGCAGACACCACGCTCGCAGGCAAGCCCGCCATCATCCCCTCGATCACTGGCCGCGCCTGGATCAGTGGCACGCGCATCGAAATGCTCGACCCCGCCGATCCCTGGCCTGCCGGCTATCGTCTCTCGGACACCTGGCCCAAAAAGCAATGACCACGCGCATCCCGTTCGCCGAACTCGAAGCCCTGCTGCGCGCAATCTTCCTGCGCCACAGCTGCAGCGCGCACGTCGCCGACCTGCTCGCCGTCAACATGGCTGGCGCCGAGCGCGATGGCGCACACAGCCATGGCGTATTCCGTATCAAAGGCAACCTCGGCTCTCTCGACTCCGGCTGGCTCGACGGCAAGGCCGTGCCGGTACTCGAGGATGTCGCGCCGGGCATGCTGCGCGCCGACGGCAAGAACGGCTTTTCACTGCCAGTGCTGGCGATGGCCGCAGAGCCGCTGATGGCCAAAGCCCGTACGAACGGTATCGCCGTCCTCACCGTCCGGAAGGCACATCACTTCTCTGCGGTGTGGCCCGACATCGAGCCCTTCGCCCGCGAAGGCTTCCTCTCGCTCGCGATGGTGAACTCGATGGCCAATGTCGTGCCGCATGGCGGGCGCAAGCGGCTTTACGGCACCAACCCGATGGGCTTTGCCGTGCCGCGCGCACCCAATCCGCTGGTGTTCGATCAATCCTCGAGCGTCATGGCCAATGGCGACGTGCAGATCGCGCGCCGCGAAGGCCGGCAGTTGCCGCCGGGTACGGGCATCGATAGCGACGGCCAGCCGACGACCGATCCGAGTGCCGTGCTCGAAGGTGGCGCGCTGCTGCCCTTCGGCGGGCACAAGGGTTCGTCCATCGCCATGATGATGGAGATCATGGGCGCGGCCCTGGCGGGCAGTGACTATTCGTTCGAGATCGACTGGAGCAATCACCCCGGCGCTGCGACGCCGCATGGCGGGCAGACATACATCCTGATCGATCCCAATCGCGGCGCGGTCAACTCGTTCGCGGACCGGATCGAGGTGCTGTTCGACGCCATCCACGACGCAGGCCAGTCGCGATTACCGTCAGATCGGCGCTATGCGAACCGGCGGGAGAACGAGAAGAACGGCATTCCGCTTGAGGACGACGTCCTGGCAGATATTCGCAGACTGGCGTCGGAGTAGGCCACAGCCTTCCACCCACCCACCGGCTGTCATCCCCGCGCAGGCGGGGACCCACCTCTCACCTTGCGCCAGCGGCCAACTGGGTCCCCGCCTTCGGCGATGACATGCCGTTGGGTGGCGCTCACGTTCCCGCTGCGCCCCCCGTCAGCAGCTCGGCATTGCCGCCCGATGCCGTGGTATCAACGCAGATGTGCCGTTCGAGCACCAGCCTCCCACCCACATCGTCATCGGTAATCAGCGGCACGATCGGACCATCGCGGCGCGACAGCGCCTGGCGCCATGGCCGTAGCGCGTCGGCAGTGCCAAAGTGCATAACAGCGTCAACGTTGAGCCCGGCTTCGAGCACCGCGGGGGCCAGCCGTCGTTCCAGCCCGCCGATGGCCGCACCGTCGGCGCCCAGCTCTTCGGCAATGCGCGGCCCGCCATAGGCGATCACCAGCACCGCATTGCCGTGCTCAAGCGCGAGCTGCGCCTGCGTGCGCGCGGACTCTTCGTCGGGCCCGAGGCAGAGCACCACGCCCCGCGCATGGGTTTCGAGCGTGTTGGACTCGCCTGTGGGTCCAGGCATCTTCCGCGTCCGCACAACTGGCGCCAGCTTCTCGTACACCACGCGCACCTGGTCCACCGCAGCTATGGCATAGCCCACCGACAGGCCCGACATCACGTTGCTCGCCGGGGACGGCGACGCGACATCGCGCGGTCGCGAGAAGCGCGGCAGATAGTGCGGCCCGCCCGCTTTCGGTCCTGTACCGGATAACCCTTCGCCTCCGAATGGCTGCGAGCCAACGACGGCGCCGATCTGGTTGCGGTTGACGTAGATGTTGCCCGCTCTGATGCGATGGCTCACATGCTCGACGCGCGCGTCGATGCGCGTGTGCAGCCCGAAGGTCAGCCCGAAGCCCGCGGCATTGATGTCGTCGATCACCTTGTCGAGCTGGCTGGCCCTGAACGTCGCGACGTGCAGCACAGGCCCGAAGATCTCTTCAGTCAGCTCGCTAATGCTCGACACCTTGAGCACAGCCGGGCCTACGAATGTGCCGCCATTCGGCGTATCGAGTTGCTTCAGCACCGCTCCCTTGGCAGCGTAGGTCGCAACATGCGCATCGATCTTGGCCTTGGCTCTCGCATCGATCACCGGGCCGATGTCGGTGGCGAAGACTGCGGGGTCGCCGACCGCGAGGTCGTCCATCGCACCGAGCAGCATCTCGATGATTTTGTCCGCCGTGTCTTGCTGGAGGTACAGCACGCGCAGCGCCGAGCAGCGCTGACCCGCCGACTGGAATGCGGACGCGAGCACATCGCGCACCGCCTGCTCGGGCAGCGCCGTCGAGTCGACGATCATCGCATTGAGCCCGCCGGTCTCCGCGATCAGCGGTGCACCAGGGTCGAGATTGTCGGCCATCGTTCGGTCGATGGCTTTGGCCGTCGCGAGCGACCCCGTGAACACGACGCCGTCGATGCGCGGATCGGAGGTGAGCGCCACTCCGACCGTCGTGCCTTTGCCCGGCATCAGCTGCAGCACATCGAACGGCACACCCGCATCGTAGAGCAGGGACACGGCGCGCGCGGCGATCAGCGGCGTAGTCTCAGCCGGCTTGGCGAGCACCGCGTTGCCGGCGACGAGCGCGGCGGCGATCTGGCCGGTGAAGATGGCGAGCGGGAAGTTCCACGGCGAGATGCATGTGACGACACCGAGCGGCGAGCGGTCCGTCAGGCGCTCGGCTTCGGCCGCGTAGTAACGTAGGAAGTCGACGGCCTCGCGCACTTCGCTCACGGCGTCCGACAACACCTTGCCGGCTTCGCGCGTGCACAGCACGTAGAGCTCGGCGGCGTTGGCTTCGTAGAGGTCCGCCGCGCGTCGCAGGATCGAGGCGCGCTCGGACGCGGAGCGGGCCGCCCACGCCGGCGCAGACGCGCTCGCAGCCGCAATGGCCGTCTCGATCGTCTCGGTTCCCGCGCCGGTGGCTTCGCCGACCATCTCGCCTGTGGCCGGGCTCTCGATGCGGAAGTGCTCGCCCTCGTCGCCGGGAATGGCGCTCACCGGCGCTGCCGACCAGAGCTTGCCGGCAAAGCCATCGCGAGCTTCATCCAATGCCGCCATCGTCAATGGATCGGTGACGTCCATGCCGCGCGAATTGCGCCGCGACGGCGCAAATAGATCGGCGGGCAGGGGAATGCGGCTCGGCTCGCGCGCGCTGTCGAAGGGGTCGCGCGCCACCTGCGATGCGGGCACATCGCGGTCGGCGATCATGTTGACGAAAGAGCCGTTGGCGCCGTTCTCGAGCAGGCGCCGCACGAGGTAGGCGAGGAGGTCGGCGTGGCGGCCGACCGGCGCGTAGATGCGCGTCTTGGTGCCATGCTCGTCGCGCAGGATCTGGTGCAGCCGCTCGCCCATGCCGTGGAGGCGCTGGAACTCGAACTGCGTCGTGTCGGCACCGAGCTCCTTGGCGAGGTGCAGCACGGCAGCGACCGTGTGCGCATTGTGCGTCGCAAACTGCGGATAGATGCGATCGCGCTTCTCGAGCAGTTTTCGCGCGTTCGCGATGTAGCTGACATCGGTCGCAGCCTTGCGCGTGAATACCGGGAAGCCGTCGAGCCCGAGCACCTGCGCGCGCTTGATCTCGGCATCCCAATAGGCGCCTTTCACCAGGCGGATCATCACACGGCGGTCGAGCTTTTCGGCAAGCGCCGCGACCCAGTCGATGACGGTGCCGGCGCGCGGGCCGTAGGCCTGCACCACGACACCAAAACCGTCCCAGCCGGCGAGGCGCGGATCGCTGAGGATCGCTTCGATGATGTCGAGCGACAGATCGAGCCGGTCCGCTTCCTCGGCGTCGATGTTGAAGCCCATGTTCGCGCCGCGTGCCATCACGGCGAGGGCCAGCGCGCGCTCGACGAGCTCGTTCATCACGCGTCCGCGCTTGGCGAATTCGTAGCGCGGATGCAGCGCCGACAGTTTTACCGACACCCCCGGATTGTCGCGCACCTTGTCGGCCTTGCAGCGCGACGCGATCACCGCAATCGCTTCGGCATAGGCCGCGCGATAGCGCTTGGCGTCGTTCTCGGTGCGGGCCGCTTCGCCCAGCATGTCGTAGGAGTACGCGAAGCCCTGCGCTTCGGCTTTGCGTGCGGTGTTGGCGGCTTCCTCGATGGTGCGGCCAAGCACGAACTGGCTGCCGAGAATGCGCATCGCCTGCATCACGGCTGCGCGAATGACGGGTTCGCCCAGCCGCTGGATGAAGTTGCGCACCGTGCCAGTCAGACCTTCGCCCGTATCCTTCAGCACCTCGCCGGTAAGCGTGAGGGCAAGGGTCGAGACGTTCACCAGCACCGGATTGCCCGCATCGAAATGTTCGAGCCAGCGCGCCGACGCGATCTTGTCTTCGATCAAGTCATCGACGGTCATCGTATCGGGTACGCGCAGCAGCGCCTCGGCAAGGCACATCAGCGCGATGCCCTCGGTGGTCGACAGCGAGTACTCACTGAGGAAGCTCTCGAGCATTCCGGTCGAGAGCCCCGCACGCACCTTCTCGACGAGGCGCACCGCATCAGTCGTGATGGCCTCGCGCGCTGCGGCGTCGAGCGCTGCGGCGGCGATCAGACGATCGACCGCCGCATCATCGGCGATCAGGGCTTCACGCATCGTCTGGCGGATCGTCTCGAGGGTCATGTGCAGCTTCCGATTCACTCGCGAAGCGACCATAGCGGGGTCGGGAGTCGGGGTCACGGCTGGTGTCACCTGGCTGGGACTTTTCTGAACAGCCGCTGCGATATCGGTCGCTTTCCTCGACGGTGGCGAGAAAAGAGGGCGACGGCTATTGCCATTTGTGATGGTGGCCGGTAACGTTCCCGGAATGGAGACGTAAGGACCGACAGAGTCCGGCTCCGGGAGGATGTGGTGCGGGGCAATCGCCGTCAAACCATCGTCGATGTGGCGCAGCGCGCGGGCGTGTCCAAGAGCACCGCGGCGCGGGCCCTGTCCAATGCTCCCGAAATCAGCGAGTCGACCCGCCAGAAGGTGCTCGAGGCCGCCTCGTCCCTCGGCTACGAGCGCAACCATCTTGCGGTGGGGATGCGGTCGGGACGGTCGGGCCTCCTGGGTCTCGTCATCCCCGATATCGCCAACCCGTTCTGGGCCGAAGTGGCCCGCGGCGCGCAGGACCGTGCCGCCGATGCGAGCTCGTCGCTGCTGGTGTTTTCGTCCGACTGGGACAATGCGCGCGAGGCGCGGCACCTCCAGGCGCTGCGCCAGGCGCGCGTCGATGGCGTGATCATCAACCCGATCGCCGACAGTTTCGACGACCTCCATCGGTTCGGCCTGCCGTTCGTCCTGATCGGCTCGAGCGCCGAGCGTTTCCCCGATACCTCGAGCGTCGGTTCGGACATCACGCAGGCGGTGCGACTGGGGCTCGATCACCTGATTACCAAGGGCCATGCGCGTCCCTGGCTGATGCTCGGACCGCGCTGGCGCATCGCCCGCGCCCGGTTCCTGCGCGCTGTGCACGACCATTGCGTGGAACGCGACGTCGACCCCGCGACGCTCCCCATCGAGGACGGCGAATACACGGTGGAAGGCGGCCGCGCCGCGATGCATCGCATCCTCGAAAAGGACAAGAGCGCGCACATCTCGGTGTTTGCGGCGAACGATCTGATGGCGCTCGGCGCCATGCTCGCGGCGCGCGAGGCGGGCCGCAGCTGCCCCGAGCACGTCTCGCTGCTCGGCTTTGACGGTATTCCCGGCGGCAGCTTCAGCTGGCCGGGCCTGACGACGATCGAAAAGCCCGCGCGCGCCCTTGGCCGCCGGGCCGTCGAGAGTCTCGTCGACGAAATAGCGGGTCGCGCCGATCACAGCCGGATTTACCTCCCGTGCCGGCTGATCGAGCGCGGCTCGCTAGCGGACCGCTCGGGCGCTCACACCGCCCGCGAGCGAGCAACAGCGAGCGCGTGAGATGACAGGTACCCTGATCTCCACCATACCCGCGCCGATCCCGGGAACGTTCCCGGGATCGCGTTCGCTCAAGCCCGTCCACGGTCGAGGACAGCGACCGACATCGAAGCCGTCCGCTGCCACCCCAAGCCGCCAGCCGTCGAGGAAGACGACCGCTGAAGCCCCCCTCGCGCGGTCGAGGACAGCGACCGTCATCGCAGCCGCGGTCTCACCCATGTCGTCGAGGAAAGTGACCACTATCGCAGCGGCGCCGCTCGATGGGGCCCGCGGCCGATGACGAACGCGACGGCAGCTCGAGCATCCAAGCGGTCCAGTGGCGGGCGCGTCAATCTTGCTTACGCGTTCAAGCAATGGTGGCCCTACTGGGCGATGGTGTTGCCGGGCGTGGTGTTTTTCCTGATCTGGCACTACGTGCCGATCTGGAATGCCAAGATGGCGTTCGAACAGGTGCGCATCATTCCGCCCAACATCTGGGTCGGCATGAAGAACTTCGTTCTGCTGTTCTCGTCGCCGGTGTTCTACCAGGTGATCTGGAACACCATCATCATCTCAACGATGAAGCTGATCTTCATCTTCCCCGTGCCCATCCTCGTCGCGCTGATGCTCAACGAGGTGCGCTCGGGGCCGCTGCGCAAGACCATCCAGTCGGCGATCTACCTGCCGCACTTTCTGAGCTGGGTGGTGATCTCGGGCATCTTCATCGCGCTGCTGTCTCCAACCGGCGCGATCAACGATATCGCGCAGGCAATGGGACTCCAGCCGGTCAACTACATGACCAACACCGGCGCGATCCGCTGGGTGCTGGTGTTCTCCGAAATCTGGCGCTCCGCCGGCTGGGACAGCCTGCTCTACCTCGCAGCGATCATTGCGATCGACCAGTCGCTCTACGAGGCAGCCGAGATCGATGGCGCCAATCGCTGGCAGAAGATTTGGTACGTGACGATCCCCGGCGTCGCGCCGACTATCGCGACACTGTTCATCCTCAATATGGGCATGTTCCTGAGCGCCGGTCTCGACCAGGTGTTCAACATGACCAACGACGTCAACCGGTCGACGATCGATATCATCGATACGTATGTGTATCGCATTGGTTTGCAGACAGGTGAGTACGCTCTGGCGACGGCCGCAGGACTGTTCAAGGGGGTGATTGGGTTCATCCTGATCATCGTCGCGCATCTGGTGAGCAAGCGACTGACGGGAAGGGGAGTCTGGTGATGGCGCCCCTTCGCGATCTCACGGCCCCTCACCCGGCGCTTTGCGCCACCCTCTCCCCGAAGGGCCGAGGGGAAGAAAGAGTTGCCACATCGTCCCCCCGCCCCTCCGGGGAGAGGGTGCCTTGCGCAGCAAGGCGGGTGAGGGGCGGTCCGATGCGTGGTGGCCGGCCATGACCAGCATCGAAGAACCCATTGCTCCGATGCATCCCGCGCGCGAGCGCGTCGATACCCCGCGAGCGGCCATTGGGCGGACGCCGCTCGAGCGGATCGAGTACGCGATCATCGTGTCGACGCTCCTGGCGCTGGTGGTGATTACCGTGCAGCCGATCCTCAACCTGCTTGCGGTGTCGTTCTCCGACAATGCGCGCGTGCCGGGAATGAGCGGGCTGACGATCATTCCCGAGGGCTTCTCGCTCGATGTGTGGAACGTGTTGCTCAACCATCCGCGCGTGCGGCAGGGGATGCTGAATTCGATCTTCATCACCGGCACGGCGACGCTGATCAATCTGACGCTGACCACGATGATGGCATGGGGCCTGTCGCGCAAAGGGCTACCGGGCCGGCGGGCGATCTATGTGCTGGTGCTCGTCACCATCGTGTTCGAGCCCGGCATGCTGCCCGACTACTTCTTCAACAAGCAGTTCGGCCTGCTCGACAGCTTCTGGTCGGTGATCATGTACAAGGCTGTCAACGCCTGGTACCTGATCATCCTCGTGCGCTTCTTCGAGGAAATCCCCGAAGACCTGATCGAGGCGGCACGCATCGACGGCGCCAATCCGTTCCAGACGTTCTACATGGTGGTGCTGCCGCTGGCGAAACCGGCAATTGCGACCATAGCGCTGTTCTACATCGTCTTTCACTGGAACGAATTCTTCCGGCCGCTGCTCTACCTCAACGACCAGAACAAATGGCCGCTGCAGCTGGTGCTGCGCCAGTTCGTGGTGGAGGGCGACAAGCTCTCGATCGTCGGCCTCGAAGACATGGGCAAGTACACCAATGCCAGCCAGATCGATCTGCGCGCCTTCAAGGCTGGCATGATCCTGCTGACCATCGCTCCGATCCTGCTGATCTACCCGCTGATCCTCAAATATTTCACCAAGGGGACGATGACGGGAGCGGTGAAGGGATGAGGGAGTTCGGCGATCTCACGGCCCCTCACCCGGCGCTACGCGCCACCCTCTCCCCGAAGGGGCGAGGGGACGCTGTGGCGCGATCTTGCTCCTCTTCCCCTCGCCCCTCGGGTGAGAGGGTGCCTTGCGAAGCAAGGCGGGTGAGGGGCCGCCCGATAACTAGCAACAACCTATCGAACAAGCATAACAGGAGGAGATTCCATGCTTAGACGACATCTGCTGATGGCGGGGACCGCCATTGCATTGACGGCTGTGATGGCCAATTCGGCCCTGGCTCAGGCGACCGTCGTGCGCATCGTCGCCGGCGACCTCGTGCCGGACGATCCGGCATCCGAGCAGTACATCAAGAACATCGAAGCCGGCGTCAAAGCCATGGACGGCTCGGATATCGATCTGCAGATCGTGCCGATCGCGTCGTCGTCTTATGCCGACAAGCTGAGCGCGCTGCTGCTGGGCGGCGATATCCCCGACCTGATCTACTTCCAGGGCGGCGACCAGAAGATGGTGGAGCAGGGGATCCTTGCGGACCTCAATCCGCTCATCGCCAACACCAAGTACCTAAAGAACGAGCTCTACGGTCACAACAAGGAGCGGCTCGCGAACTACCCCTACCTCGTCTATGACTTCCCGCCGCGCGCGCCGCAGCCCGTCATCCGCACCGACTGGCTCGAAAAGCTCGGTGGCAAGAAGCCCGAGACGGTCGATGAGTACACCGCACTGTTCCAGGCCATCCACGACGGCGATCTCGACGGCGACGGTACCGCCGGCAACACGCTGGGCCTCACTGCCTATGTGAACACCAACGAACTCGACGACATCTTCAACCAGGCGTTCGGCATCACCGGCACCTGGATGAAGGGCGCGGATGGCCAGTGGATGGCCGCGCGCGTGAGCGATGCCGAGAAGGCCAAGCTCACCTACTATGCCGACCTCGCCGCCAAGGGCCTGTTCGACAAGGAATACGTGACCAACAAGTTCGACGTGAAGGAAGACAAGTTCTACACCGGCAAGGCCGGCGTGATCTTCGGCTCATCAGCCGAGACGGTTGGCATCTATGGCGGCAAGATGGCTGCGGCCCACCCGGGCGAGAACATCACGCTGACCCTGCTGCCTGTGCCCAAGGGGCCGGCCGGTCAGGGTCTTCAGGCGGTGGATGTGAGCAAGGAGAGCCGTGGCTGGGCGATCTCTGCAGTGGCCCCAGCCGCAACGCAGGAAGCCGCCATGAAGGTGATGGACTTCATGGCGAGCCCGGAAGGTCAGATCGTCGATCGTATGGGCTTTGAAGGCACGCAATACACCAAGAACGCCGACGGCACGATCACGGTGAACCCGGACATGGCGACCTGGTATGCGCGCTTCTCCTACGCGCCCAGCTGGGTGCCGCCGACCGAATGGCGCGCCCAGGCGTCGCTCGACTTCCTTGCCAGCGTCAACAAGTGGTTCAAGCCGGACAATTCGTTCGTCTGGCCGGCGGATCTGGCGCCCGACGTCGATGCGGCCGAGAACGTCTATCGCTCGTGGGTTGCCAAGTTCATCACCGGCGAAGCCGGCATGGACCAGTGGGATGCCTACGTTGCCGAATGGAACGCGGCCGGCGGCCAGAAGATGACCGACTACGCAAGGACTGTCCTTAAATGACCACCACAGACGAGGGTCTGTCTCTCAAGGGACGGATCCGCGCGCTGCTTTACGGCGTCGCCCTCGGCGACGCCCTCGGTGCCCCGGTCGAGAAACTCTCGGCCGGGGAAATCCGGGCGCGCTACGGCCGTGTCACGTCGCTCGATACGCGGTGGCACAAAATGGATTTGCCCGAAGCGGCCCGCAATGGCCGCGTGCGCGGCAACGGCATCGTCACCGACGACACGCTGATGACGTTGGCCGTGATGAACATCTATGCCGACACCAACCGGCATCTCGACGCCTGGGACATGGCGAAGGGAATGGTGCGCGAGATCGCCTGGACGCCGCGCTGGATCCCCGAGCTGCAGCGCGAGGCGATGCTGGTCGAAAGGCTGTTCTACCCCGAGAAATGGATTTACCAGCGGCATCAGCTGTCCAATGTCGACCCGCGCCAGGGTGGCGTCGGCAACATGGTGAACTGCGGCGCCGCGATGTACATCGCCCCCATCGGCGCGGCCAATGCCGGCGACCCCAAGGCCGCTTATGACGAGGCGATCGCTTTCGCCAGCGGCCACCAGCAGAGCTATGGGCTCGAGGCCGCCGGTGTGATGGCCGCGGCGGTGGCGATGGCCTTCACACCGCGGGTGACGATCGACGATGTTGCAGATTATGCCTGTGCCTACGCCAAGGACGGAACCAACGCCGCGTTGCATGCCATCATCGAGGCCGCGCGCAAGCTGCGGAGCGCCGGTGCCGGCTTCGAGCAGGTCACCAAGCGCTTCCACGAGGTGATCGCGGAGTTTTCACCGCTGGGCGACGACGTCAATCACAGCGCCGACAAGGCCGGCCGCGTGAGCGACGCCTACCAGCCGTCGCGGCGGCAATCGATCGAAGAGCTGCCGCTGGCGATCGGCTTTGCCATCGTCAACGATGGTGATTTCCGAAAGACCATCGAGGACGGCATCAATTCGGGCCGCGATACGGATTCGATCGGCGTCATGGCCGGCGCTATTCTCGGCGCGATGCATGGCGAGGCCGTGATCGACACCCGCGACCTCAAGCAGCTCGACATGGCCAACCAGATCGACCTGATGGCGGAGGCGGATCGCTTCTCGCTCATCGTCCGCTATCTCATGCGCGGCGACAGGGGCCGTTTCGAACGCGCCGACGCGGCACGCAGCGAACTGTTGGCAGACGCGCCGTCGGCCAAAATCATCAATCTCTGAGACGAGTATCCATGAACACGCGGGACATCTACGAGCGCATCTATGCCGGCTTCATCGCCAAGGCCATCGGTGTGCGACTGGGCGCGCCAGTCGAGCCGACCATCTGGACGCTCGAGCGCATCGAAAAGACCTATGGCGAGGTGACTGAGTACCTCCACGACTTCAAGAATTTCGCGGCGGACGACGACACCAACGGCCCGGTCTATTTCATCCGCGTGCTGCGCGACTACGGACTCGATTTCACGGCGGAGCAGGAGGGCAAGACCTGGCTCAATTACGCCGCCGAGGAACATGGCATGTATTGGTGGGGCGGCTATGGTCGTTCGACCGAGCACACCGCCTACCTCAACCTCAAGAACGGTATTCCGGCGCCCGCATCGGGCGCGCTCGCGACCAATGGCGCGGCGATTGCCGAGCAGATCGGTGGCCAGATCTTCATCGACAGCTGGGGCTGGCTGAACCCGGGTAACCCCAAGCGCGCCGCGGAGATGTCCGCGCGGGCTGCCTCGGTGGCGCACGACGGCAATGGACTGCACGGTGCGCGCTGGGTCGCGGCCGCGATCGCACAGGCATTTGTGGCGAAATCCATCGACGAGATCGTCGATGCGGCGATGGCGACGATCCCCGGCGACAGCGAGTATGCGCGTGTGGCCAAGGCCGTGCTCGCACATCACAAGGCGCATCCGGATGATTGGCGCAGCTGCCAGCGCATGCTGATCGCCGATTTCGGCTACGACCGATATCCCGGCGTCTGCCACATCATCCCCAATGCCGGCGTGCTGATCATGGCCGTGCTCTACGGCAAGGGCGACTTGCCGCGTACGGCGGAGATCGCGACGATGGCGGGGTGGGACACGGACTGCAACGCCGGTAACGCGGCGGCGATCGTCGGCACCTTCCAGGGGCTGCAGCCGGGCTGGGACAAGTATCGCAAACCCATCAACGATTTCCTCGTGGTGTCGGGCGTGCTGGGGACGGTCAACATCCTCGATATCCCGACCTTTGCGCGCGAACTGGTGGTGCTCGGCCAGCGTCTCAATGGCGAGACGCCGGATGCGCTGTGGGTCGAAGACTTCGAGCGACGCGGCCTGCGCTTCGACTTCGATGCGCCGGGCTCGACGCACGGTTTCCGCACCGATGGCCTCAACCGCATCCTGCTGCGGCATACGGACGAGGTGCACACGGAGACCTCGCGCGGTGCGCTCGAGATCCAGCTCGACCGGCTGGAGCGCGGGCAGGGAGGACGGATATTCTACAAGCCGTGGTACCGCCAAAGCGAGTTCGACGACGAGCGCTACCGCCCGATGTTCTCGCCGGTGGTCGACAATGGCCAGATCGTCAGGTTCAAGCTCAAGCTCGACCCATGGAATGGCGACGGCAATCTGCGCGTCGTGCCCTATGTGCGCCGCGGCATGAGCGGCGCGATTGAGGAAGTCGGCTCGTGGCAGATTCCTGATAAGGACGACTGGCAGCAGTATGAGTTCGCGATCCCCTACACCTCGGCGGAAGCGGTCGACGAGATCGGCATATCGGTCGAGTATTTCGGCCGGGTCAAGTTCCTCGGCCGGCTGTTCCTCGCCGATTTCGAGGTGAGCGGGCCAGGTAAGGTTGTCATCGATCCCAAGCTCGAAAAGCTCGAATGGGGCGGTGTCACGCGCTTCACCTGGAACCACGGCTACTTCACGATGGAAGGCGGCCGCTTGCATGTGCACACGGCGTCGGATGCGGACCTCTGGACGGGCAACGCCTATCTCCGCGATCAGCGGGTGGCTGCCTCGATCATTCCGCTCGCGGGCGTATCGCATCTGGTGAGCGCGCGCGTGCAGGGCACGAGCCGGTTCTATGCTGCCGGGTTCCACGGCGGCGACGTCGTGATCCTCAAGCAGAACCACGGGATAGAGGTGCTGGCGAAGGCGCCGTTCGCGCTGGAGCTTGGTCACGAGTATCAGGTCGAGCTCAAGGTGATCGGCGATAAGCTCACGCTGTCGGTTGATGGCAATGAGCTGCTGTCGGCGAGCGATGGTGCGTATCGCTACGGCATGGGCGGGCTGCGCATTGCGTCGGCCGGCCGCATGAGCGTGGGCCGACTGGAGATCGAGGACTACTGATGGTGAGTAAGGCCCCCTCATCCGGCCTTCGGCCACCTTCTCCCCCATGGGGAGAAGGGCTGGAGCCGAGGGGCGTGTGTCGGCCTTCTCCCCTCGGGGGAGAAGGTGCCCAACGGGCGGATGAGGGGGCCTTGGCCTAATGACCGAGACCATCCACTTCGATCCATCGTCACAAGGTCCGCTGCGCGGCATTCGCGTGGTGGACCTCAGCCGGCTCGTCGCGGGCAACATGCTGAGCCTGCAGCTCGGGGACTTCGGGGCCGATGTCATCAAGGTCGAACCGCCCGAGGGCGATCCGCTCAGGCAGTGGAAGGACGAGGGGCATGCACTGTTCTGGAAGGTCTATGGCCGCAACAAGCGGTCGCTGGCGCTGAACCTCAGAGAGCCGGACGGCATGGCGGCGCTGAAGGCGCTGCTCAAGACCTCGGACGTGTTCATCGAGAACTTTCGGCCGGGCACGCTGGAGCAGATGGGGCTCGCGCCGGAGACGCTGCTCGAGCTCAATCCCGACCTCATCATCGTGCGTATCTCGGGCTTCGGGCAGACCGGGCCCTATGCGCATCTGCCGGGCTTCGGCTCGATCGTCGAAGGCATGAGCGGCTTTGCGCATCGCAACGGTCACGCCGATCGCGAGCCGGTGCTGCCGCCGCTGGCGCTGGCCGACATGATCGCCGGTGTCTATGGCGCGAACGCTGTGACGATGGCGCTGCTGGCGCGCGAAAAGGGATTGTCGCGCGGGCAGGTGATCGATCTCAGCCTGCTCGAGCCCATCGTGTCGGTGCTCGGGCCCGAGGCGGCGCTCTATCACGTGACGGGCAAGACCAAGATGCGCTCGGGTAGCGCGTCGAATACATCGAGCCCGCGCAATGTGTATCGCGCACGCGACGGCAAGTATCTCGCAGTCTCCGGCTCGACGCCGCAGGTGGCAAGACGCATCTTCGAGCTGATCGGACGCTCGGACATGCTCACCGATCCGCGCTTTGCGACCAACGAGCAGCGGGTCAGGCATCGCGATCTGGTGGACGACGCGGTCGGCGCATGGTTCGCTGAGCATGATCACGACGAGGCGTTGCAGATCATGCGTGAGGCGGGAGCCACAGTGGGGCCGATCTTTTCCCCGGCCGATACGGCCGAAGACGAGCACTTCATTGCGCGCGGTGTGACCGTCGATGCCGACGATGCCGACTATGGGGCGCTACCGATGCACAACATCGTGCCACGCATGGGCGCAACGCCCGGCGTCTGGCAGCGTCCGGCACCAACCATCGGCGAGCACAACGCAGAAATCCTCGCGGAGCTCGGGCTATGAGACTGCGCTCGATGCTCTACGTGCCGGCGCACTCCGAGCGCTTCGTCGCCAAGGCGCATGAGCGCGGCGCGGACGCCATCATCCTCGATCTCGAAGATGCCGTGCCGGACGGCGACAAGGACCGCGCACGCGATGGCCTCCCTACGGCAGCGAAGTCGGTATCGCGCAACGGCGCGAAGGTGTTCGTGCGGATCAATGCCGGCGAGCGGCGTCGCGCGGACGCGGAGGCCGCGACGCTGGCGGGTGCCACGGGTCTGGTACTGGCCAAGGCAGAGGTTGGCGAGCTTGGCGGCTTCAAGCTGCCACTCATTGCGATGCTCGAGAGCGCGGCCGCGGTGCTCGACGCGCGCGATTACGCGAAGCACCCGGCCGTGATGGGTCTGCTGGTCGGCAGCGAGGATCTGGCGACCACGCTCGGGGCGACGCCGACGCCCGAGGTGCTGCGCACGCCCAAGCTGCTGGCGCACTACGCGGCGAAGGCCGAGGGCAAGCTGAGCTTCGGGCTGCTACGCTCGGTGGCCGACTATGCCGACCTACCGGCGATTGTCGCCGCCGGGCGCGAGGCGCGTGAGCATGGCTTCGACGGCGCGACCTGCGTGCATCCGAGCGTCGTACCGATCCTCAACACAGCGTTCGCGCCGAGCGAGGCCGAGATCGCCTGGGCCGAGCGCGTGGTCGCCGCAAGCAAGAGCGGCGCGGGGGCGTTCACCGTCGATGGCCGCATGGTCGACGCGCCGGTGATCGCACGGGCGCGCAGCATCCTCGATTTCTGAAGCCGTCGCTTGCGGCGGAGCCGCCTCCGCTGCGCGGTGGATTTGTAACACCAGCGATTGCGGGGCTCTGCGCCTTCGGCTACGATGTTTGGTAAATATTTACCTCGACCGGCGGAACGTTCGGCGAGGGTGTGGGGAGAGATCACAGAATGGCGAAGACGGCAGCACCCATCCGCTGGGGCATCATTGGCGCGGGCGGAATCGCGAAGGCATTCCTGCTGGGGCTCAACGGCACCGACAGCGGCAAGCTTGTGGCCATCGGTTCGCGCAATCCGGGCAAGGCGTCGTTGAAGACCGACTTCCCCGGCGCGCGCATTCACGACGGCTACCAGGCGCTGCTCGATGATCCGGAAGTGGATGCGGTCTACATCGCAACGCCGCACCCCGGCCATGCCGAATGGGCGATCAAGGCGGCACAGGCCGGCAAGCACGCGCTGATCGAAAAGCCGATGGGGCTGACCGCGTTCGAAGCCGAAGCGATGTTCGATGCGGCTAAAAAGCACGGCACCTTCATGGGCGAGGCGTTCATGTATCGCCTGCATCCGCAGACGCAGATGCTGGTCGATCTGATCAAGGCCGGCGAGATCGGCGAGGTCCGGATGATCAAGACGAGCTTCGGCTTCGCCATGCCGAAGTTCATGCCCGAGCACCGGCTCTATAAGAACGACCTCGCCGGCGGCGGCATTCTCGATGTCGGCTGCTACGTCGCGTCGATCTCGCGGCTGGTCGCGGGCGCGGCGGCTGGAAAGCCGTTCCTCGACCCGGTGAAGACGCTGGGCGTTGCGCATCTCGGCCTCGAGGGCACCGACGAGTGGGCCTCGGCGGTGCTAAAGTTCCCCAACGAGATCATCGCCGAGATCAGCTGCTCCGTGTCGGTGCAGCAGGAGAACGTGCTGCGCGTTATCGGCACGCTGGGCCGCATCGAGGTCAAGGACTTCTGGTTCGCGAGCGGTCCGCGCGACGGCGATCCCGGCACGTTCACGACGATCCTGCGTGATGGAACGACGAAGACGCATGGCGGCAAGAAGGGGAAGCCGCTCTATGCCTACGAGGCCGACGCGGCCGCTGCGGCGATCCATGCCGGCAAGCAGCAGTTCGACTCGCCAGGAATGAGCTGGGCGGACACGCTGGGCAATCTCCGAGTGCTTGACAAGTGGCGCGCCGATGCGGGGATCGAGTTCAACATCGAGAAGGCACCCAAAAAGGGCGGCCTGACGATCACCAAAGCCAAGCTCAAGGCGCCCAAGGCCGGTTCGCTCGGCAAGCGCGAGATCACCGGCGTCAGCCAGCCGGTATCGAAGATCGCAATGGGCTTCGAGTACTTCCCGAGCTTCTCGGCCGCCTCGATCCTGCTCGATGCCTTCTACGAACGCGGCGGCAATCTGTTCGACACGGCCTGGCAATATGGCGCGGGCCGGAGCGAGCGCTTCTTCGGCGAGTGGCAGAAGAGCCGCGGACTGAAACGCGATTCCTATGTGATGATCGGCAAGGGCATCCACACGCCCGACAACTACCCGGACCGCATCGGCAAGCAGCTGGCGCAGTCGCTCGATCGCATGCAGATGGACCATGTCGATGTGTATTTCATGCACCGCGACAACGAGGACGTGCCGGTCGGCGAGTTCGTCGACGCGCTCAACCGCGAGCTCAAGGCCGGGCGCATCAAGAACATCTATGGCGGCTCGAACTGGAGCCGCGCGCGCATGGACGCGGCGATGCGCTACGCCAGCAAGAATGGCCTCCAGGGGCCGGGCGCGCTCAGCAACAACTTCGCGCTGGCCGAAATGGTCAATCCGGTGTGGGCCGGCTGCGTCGCCGCGTCCGACGACGAGTGGAAGGCGTGGCTCAAGCGCAAGAAGATTCCGGTGTTCTCGTGGTCGAGCCAGGCGCGCGGCTTCTTCACCGACGCGGCAGGTCGCGACAAGTTCGACAACCCCGAGATCGTCAACTCCTGGTACAGCCCCAAGAACTTCAAGCGGCGCGACCGCGCGATCAAGCTTGCGGCGGAGATCGGCAAATCACCGATCCAGGTGGCGCTGGCTTACGTGCTCAACCAGGCCCTCGAGGTCGTGCCGCTGGTTGGTCCGCGGTCGATCGGCGAGCTCGAGAATTCGATCCAAGCGACGTCGATCGAGTTGAGCAAGGAACAGGTTAAGTGGCTGGAGGGGTGAGACCGGTGATCTGACGGCCCCTCACCCGCCTCGCTCACGCGAGGCACCCTCTCCCCGGAGGGGCGAAGGGACGTTAGAACCGAAGCCGCAGTCGCTGTCCCCTCTCCCCTTTGGGGAGAGGGTGGCGCGCAGCGCCGGGTGAGGGGCCGATGGTGAGCCGCCCTACCAGTAAAACTCCTCCACATTCTCCCGCGCGCCGAGCAGGAACGTGTCGGCGACGATGCGGAGGGGGGCGTCGCTCACGTCGCTCTTGCCCTTCTTGAGCAGCTTGGCGAAGTGCTCGTAGATCTGCTCGTATTCTTCGCCCTTGTTCTCGATCGTCACGTTGCCGTTGACGCGGAGCACGCTGCCGCCGCGCTCGAGCTTCAGCTCGTCGCCCTTCTGGGTCTCGAAGCGGATGGTCCAGATCTCGCCGGATTCTTCGAGCCAGTTGAAGCCGGCGCTCATCTCAGGCTTGTGCGCTTCGCCTGACTTGAACGTGATCTCGACGTCGACCGGGGTCTGACGGTTCGAGGGGAACTTGAGGTGCGCCTTCTCGACGAAGACGGGGAAGGGCACGACCTTGGTGAAGATCGAGAGCGCATTGATGCCGGGATCGCAGACGCCGAAGCCACCGGGCTCCCACACCCAGTCCTGACCAGGGTGCCATTTGCGCACGCTCTCGCGCCAGTCGATGCGGGCAAACTTGAGGCCGTCCTTCTTAAGGATTTTCTTGGTGGCATCGACCGCTTCATTGTAGCGGCTGTGCCAGGTCTGGAACAGGATTCGCTTCTTCTTCTTGGCGTAGGCGACGAGGTCGTCGAGCTCGCTGATCGTCGGGGTCGGCGGCTTTTCCATCAGCACGTGCTTGCCCGCATCGATCGCCTCGCGCACATAGGCGTGGCGGACGCCGGGCGGCGTGCAGATGGCGACGAGCTTGACCTCGGGCATTGCGGCGTAGAGCTCGGCGGCGGTCTTGAACACCGGCAGATTGCGGTGCTGGACGCCGCGGCCCGACACGGTGGCGGCCACCTCGAAATCCTTGGACTTGTCGATCACCGGCAGATGCTGGTCGACGGCAATCTTGCCTACGCCGATGACGGCGATCTTCTGTTTGGCCAAGGCACAACCTCCACTTTTGGCGGCGGCACTTAAGACGAAACAGGTGTCATTTAAAAGGGCGAGTGCGGCTGTCAGATAGCTCGCGCGATCTGTAAAAACCGGAAGTGTGGTTGGTCAGCCGTGCTTGTATTGCAAAGTGAACTGGCTAGCCTCGCCTCAGCTTCGGAGGAGGGCGCCCAGACGGCGCCAAACGGCATGCCCAATCCAAAAATCACATTCATCGGCGCCGGCTCGACTGTGTTCATGAAGAACATCGTCGGCGACGTGTTGCAGCGCAAGGCGCTGGCGGACGCCAAGATCGCCCTGATGGACATCAACCCCCAGCGGCTCGAAGAGAGCGCCGTGATTGCCGGCAAGCTGGTCCAGACGCTCGGCACCAAGGCGACGATCGAGACCTTCTCGGATCAGCGCAAGGCTCTTGCGGGCGCCGACTTCGTCGTCGTGTGCTTCCAGATCGGCGGCTACGACCCATGCACGATCACCGATTTCGAGATTCCGAAGAAATTCGGCCTGCGCCAGACCATCGCCGACACGCTCGGCATCGGCGGCATCATGCGCGGCATTCGCACGGTGCCGCATCTGTGGTCGATCTGCGAGGACATGCTGGAGGTCGCCCCCGAGGCGATCATGCTGCAATACGTCAACCCGATGGCCATCAACACCTGGGCCATCGCCGCGAAGTACCCCACCATCAAGCAGGTCGGCCTCTGCCACTCGGTGCAAGGGACGGCCTATGAGCTGAGCCGCGATCTCGAGATCGATCCGGCGACGCTGCGCTATCGCGCGGCGGGTATCAACCACATGGCGTTCTACCTCAACTTCGAACAGCGCCAGCCCGACGGCACCTACAAGAACCTCTATCCCGATCTGGTGCGCGGCTATCGTGAGGGGCGCTTCCCCAAGCCGAGCCACTGGAACCCGCGCTGCCCCAACAAAGTGCGCTACGAGATGCTGACGCGGCTGGGCTACTTCGTCACAGAAAGCAGCGAGCACTTCGCCGAGTACACGCCGTACTTCATCAAGGAGGGCCGCGAGGACCTGATCGAGAAGTTCGGCATCCCGCTCGACGAATACCCCAAGCGTTGCGTCGAGCAGATCGCGCGCTGGAAGGCCGAGGCCGAGCGCTACAAGACGGCCAACACCGTCGAGATCAAGGAGAGCCACGAATACGCCTCCGAGATCATGAACTCGCGGTGGACCGGCGAGACCTCGGTGATCTACGGCAACGTGCGCAACAACGGCCACATCACGTCGCTGCCGGATGGCTGCGCGGTGGAAGTGCCGTGCCTCGTCGACCACAACGGCATCCAGCCGACTTACGTCGGCGCCCTGCCGCCGCAGCTGACGGCGCTGATCCGCACCAACATCAACGTGCAGGAACTGACGGTGCAGGCGCTGCTGACCGAGAACCGCGAGCACATCTACCACGCGGCCATGCTCGACCCGCACACGGCGGCCGAACTCGACCTCGACCAGATTTGGTCGCTGGTGGACGATCTGCTCGCGGCGCACGACCAGTGGCTGCCGGATTGGGCACGCGTGCCGAACAAGATCGCAGCGGAGTAGGCATTAGTTAACGCCGCAAGGCCCCCTCATCCGCCTTTCAGGCACCTTCTCCCCCATAGGGAGAAGGCCGACACACCAGCACCGCGGCTCTGCCGACACACTGACATCGCGGCTCAATGGCCTTCTCCCTTTGGGGGAGAAGGTGGGCGAAGCCCGGATGAGGGGGCCTTAGCCCCAATCACACCTCACCACACCCACCCCAGTCATCTGCCGTTCATCCCCGCTGCGCATTGTGCGCGCGGGAAGGCGGTCTGGGGCCTTTTCTGCAATTTCAAAGAATCCCCGGTCTGCCGCGCGCTTTACCCGAAAAAGCCGCAAACATAAGATGGCTCTATTGCCTAAGGGGCCAGAGGGATTGGGGAAATGCATCAGCTGCATCGCTTTGCCGTGCCGTTTGTCGCGGCACTTTTCATTGTTCTGGCTAGCCTCACCGGCAGCTTTGCCGCCGACCGCAGCGTAACGCTGCTGGAGAGCACCGACCTCCCCGGTCTCGACTATTCGACGGTCAAGGACACCGATCTCGACGCGTGCTCGAAGGCGTGCACCGACGACAAGATCTGCAAGGCGTTCACCTTCAACGAAACGGCCGGCTGGTGCTTCCTCAAGGGCGAAATCCCGCAGAGCACGCCGTTCGACGGCGCGACCTCCGGCACCATCACCTCGTCGCCCACGCCCGATGAGCTGGCCGCAGCGCGCGAAGGCGAAATCCCGTTCCCCGCATCCGATCTCATCGGGTCGGCCCGCTATTTCGCGCAGCAGCTGCCCACCACCGACACCCCGCCCAAGGGCCTCGAATACCCCGACTTCATCGCCAACGGCGACGCCGCGGTCGACATTGAGGATTGGGGCAGCGCCGCGCTCTCCTACCGCTATGCGCTGGCGACCAACGATAACGACCCGGCCATCTGGTACAAGCTGGCGCTGACCGCGCTCGCCGGTGCCGATGCCGCGTCCGAGAACGGCAATTCCTCGGAAGCCTACGACTACGGCGTCGTCGCGGTGAACGCCGCGCTCAATGGCTTCCTGCAGTCGGACTCGGTCAAGGACCGCGCCACCGGTCTCGGCGCGCTCGCCCACGGCCTCGAGCGCCGCGAAATGTGGCGCGAGTCGATCGCGTCCTATCGCGCCTCGCTCGCCCTCGTCGACGACGAGCAGCTGCAGGCCCGCCTCGACAATGCGATCGAGACGCATGGCTTCCGCGTGGTCGACAACAACGTCGACTCCGAATCGGCGACGCCGCGCATCTGCGTGGTCTTTGCCTACCCGCTGCCGCCGGCGACCACGGACCTCTCAAGCTACATCACGGTCGAGGGCAACAACCAGCTCGCGGTCGAAACCGATGGAAGCCAGCTCTGCGTCACCGGCCTCGAGCACGGCAAGCGCTACAATGTGAAGGTGCGCGCCGGCCTGCCGTCCGCCGATGGCGACGTGCTCAAGTCCGACGTCGAGCTCAACATCTTCGTGCCCGATCGCAAGCCGTTCGTGGCGTTCGACAGCAATGCCTACGTCATGCCCGCCGGTCTCGGCGGCGGCCTGCCGATCACCTCGGTCAACGCCGAGTCGGCCGACATCATGATCTACCGCATCGGCGACCGCTCGATCGCGACCGCCATCCGCAACGGCATCTTCCAGTCCGAGCTCCAGAGCTATTCGGCCGAGGACATCGCCAACGATTATGGCGAGCTCACCTATGAGGGCAAAGTCACGCTCGCCAAGGGCGAGCCCAACGCCATGGTGACCACCGCCATTCCGGTGACCGATGCCATCGGCGAACTGCAGCCGGGCGCTTATGTCGTCACGGCCAAGGTGACGAGCACCAAGCAGGCGGACTACTGGAGCAACCTCGCCACGCAGTGGTTCGTGGTCACCGATCTCGGCCTCACCACGGTTTCGGGTGACGACGGCATCCATGCCTTCGTTCGTTCGCTGACCTCGGCGCAGCCGGTCGCCAATGCGCCGGTCAAGCTCGTCGCCCGCAACAACGAAATTCTCGGCGAAGCCGTGACCGACGCGAACGGCCGTGCCGATTTCGCCCCCGGCCTTGGCCGCGGCGAAGGTGGCCGCGCGCCGCAGCTGCTGGTTGCCGAGACAACCGACGACTATGCCTTCCTCGATCTCAGCAAGACCGCCTTCGATCTCACCGATCGCGGCGTCGAGGGCCGTCCGACTCCGGGTCCGATCGATATCTTCGCGTCGACCGAACGCGGCGTCTATCGTCCGACTGAAACGGTGTTCCTCACCGCGCTCGTTCGCGACATCCAGGCCAATGCGCTGCACGACCTGCCGATCACGGTGGAAGTGGAGCGTCCCGACGGCGTGATTGCCGACCGCGAAGTGCTGAACGATCAGGGCGCCGGTGGCTACCACCTCGCCTATGCGCTCGACGATGGCGCAATGCGCGGCTCGTGGCGGTTCAAGCTCTATGCCGACACCAAGGCAGCGCCGATCACCAATGTCAGCTTCCTCGTCGAGGACTTCGAGCCCGAACGGCTGGCGTTCGAGGTCAAGGCTGACGTCAAGCAGATCGTGCCAGACGAGGTGACGCCTGTCGACGTGACAGCCGCCTATCTCTACGGCGCCACCGCGCCGGGCCTCGGCATCGAGGCGGACACCATCGTCCGCCCGGTGATGTCGCTGCCCGATTTCCCGGGCTACAGCTTCGGCCGTCTCGACGACACCATCAGCTCCGATCGCCAGCCGCTCGGCATCGTCGGCACCACCGACGATGAGGGCAAGGCGACCGCCGAGGTGACGCTGCCGGCGCCGATGCCGTCGACCAAGCCGCTCGAGGCGACGATCCTGATGCGCCTCATCGACACCAATGGCCGCACCATCGAGCGCTCGCTCAGTCGTCCGGTGCTGGCCGATGTCGATCGCATCGGCATCCGTCCGCAATATTCGGAAGAGGACGGGCTCGGCGAAAACACCACGGCCGGCTTCGACATCATCGCGGTCTCGCCAGAAGGCGCGCAGATCGACAAGTCCGATATCAAGTGGACGCTGTCGCGCATCGAGACCAACTACCAGTGGTACCGCAACGACGGCACGTGGAAGTGGGAAGCCATCACCACCAAGCGCCAGGTCGGCGACGGCACGGTCGACGCCACGGCGTCGGGTCCGGTGACCATTGCGGCTCCGGTCACCTGGGGTGAGTACCTGCTCGAAGTCGAAAGCACCGGCGAGGGCGCAACCTCGTCGAGCTACAGCTTCTATGCCGGCTACTACTATCCGCAGGCCGGCTCCGACACTCCCGACACGCTCAAGGTCGTCCTCGACAAGCCGTCCTACAAAATCGGCGACACGGCCAACCTCAAGCTCGATCCGCAATTCGCGGGCACCGCGCTCGTAATGGTGGTCGACGACCGCATCATCGAGATGCACGCCGTCGACGTGCCGGAGGGTGGCACCACCTTCCCGCTCACCGTCAGCGAGAACTGGGGGCCGGGCGCCTACGTCACGGCGATCCTCTATCGTCCGTCTGATGCGGCCGAGAAGCGGATGCCGGCGCGTGCGCTTGGCCTTGCCTTCGCCGACGTCGATCCGGGTGATCGCAAGCTCGATGTGAGCTTCGATGTGCCCAAGGAGACGCTGCCGCGGCAGAGCTTCACCGCCAAGGTGAACATCGCCAACGTCAAGCCGGGCGACAAAGCCTATGTGGCCGTCGCCGCGGTGGATCTGGGCATCCTCAACATCACGCGCTACCAGACGCCAGATCCGGCGGCTTGGTACTTCGGCCAGCGGCAGCTCGGCGTCGAGTTCCGCGACCTCTATGGCAGCCTGATCGACCCCACGCAGGGCGATCCGGGTGGCCTCAATGTGGGTGGCGACGGCGAGTTCGGCCGTCTGTCCACGCCGCCGGCCACGTCGGTGCTGCTCGCGCTCCACTCCGGCATCGTCGAAGTGGGCGAGGACGGCACCGCGACCGTGACCTTCGACCTGCCCGACTTCACCGGCACCGCCCGGCTGATGGCGATGGCATGGACCGACACGGCTGTCGGTTCGGCCCAGGCCGATGTGTTTGTGCGCGATCCGGTGGTCGTGACGATGAGCCCGCCGCGGTTCCTCCGTCTCGACGACGCATCGCGCCTGCTCGTCGAGGTCAACAACGTCTCGGGTCCGGCCGGCACCTACAAGGTCGAGCTGATCACCGGAGCCGGACTGTCGACCGATGCGGCCGAGACCAGTTTCGATCTCGACGCGGGCGGCCGGAAGTCGCTCAACCTCGGGCTCACGGGCACACAGATCGGCAACAACGATCTGAAGCTCATCGTCACGCAGCCCGACGGCGTCACGATGGTCAAGGAGCTGACGCTCGGCGTCCGCGCCGCGGCCGTCGAACAGACCACGACCGAGCTCATCGACATCGCCCCTGGCGAGACCGTCGAGCTCAGCGCGGTGAAGTTCGACACCATCGTTGCGCATTCGGGCACACTCACCCTCGCGGTGGGTCCGATTGCACGCCTCGATGTGCCCGAACTGCTGCTCAGCCTCGACCGTTATCCGTACGGATGCGCCGAGCAGACCAGTAGCCGCGCAATGCCGCTGCTCTATCTCAACGATGTCGCGACCAGCATGGGTCTCGGCACCGACGAGGAGATCGACGGCCGCATCAAGGAAGCGATCGCCTCGGTGCTCAGCAAGCAGAACTCCTCGGGCTCGTTCGGCCTGTGGGACGCCTACAGCTGGACCGACCTGTGGCTCGACTCCTTCGTCACGGAGTTCCTGCTCCGCTCCAAGGACAAGGGCTACGCGGTGCCCGATCAGGCCATGAGCATGGCGCTCGACTCGATCGGCAACCAGCTGAGCTACGCGACCGACTTCGAGAAGGGTGGCGAAGACATCGCCTATGCGCTGTACGACCTGGCTCGCGCCGGCCGTGCCGCCATCGGCGACCTCCGCTACTACTTCGAAGCCCGGCTCGATCGCTTCGGCTCGCCGCTCGCCAAGGCCCAGCTCGGCGCCGCGCTCGCCCTCTATGGCGATCGCACCCGCGCCAGCCAGGCCTTCCAGGCGGCGGTCGAAATGCTCGCGGTCAAGGACGATCCCAAGGTCTGGCGCATCGACTATGGCAGCCAGCTGCGCGACACCGCTGCGGTGCTCGCCCTTGCCGCCGAGTTCCAGCCCTCTGGCGTCGATATCCCGGCGCTCGCCAGCCGGCTCAGCGATCTGCGTGACGCAGCCCGCTGGACCTCGACGCAGGAAGACGGCTGGACGCTCATCGCCGCCGCGGCCCTCGCCAAGGATACCGGCGATGGCAAGATCAGCGTCGACGGCGTGGATCTCGGTGGTGTCGTCAACCTCCGCTTCTTCCAGGAGGAGTTCGAAAAGGGTCCGGTGACCATCGTCAACAACGGCAACAAGGCTACCGAGGCCAAGGTGACCGTGACCGGCATCCCCAAGGTCGTGCCGCCCGCAAGCGACGAAGGCTTCGACATCGAGCGGACCTTCTACAACCTCGACGGCACCGAAGCCGATATGACCGACGTCTCGCAGAACGACCGCTTCGTGGTCGTCCTGTCGATGACGCCGTCGCAGCTCGGCTCGGGCCAGTACCTGGTGGTGGACCCGTTGCCGGCCGGCTTCGAGATCGAAAATCCCGATCTCTCGCAGGGTGGCGGCGTGGATGACTTCTCGTGGGTCAGCGCCAGCACGCCGATCCATGTCGAGTCGCGCACCGACCAGTATGTGGCGGCCTTCCGCTACACCTCCGACGTCACGAACTTCGTGACCGCATACATGGTCCGCGCGACCCAGCCCGGCAGCTTCGTGCTCGGCGGTGCGACGGTCGAGGACATGTACCGGCCCGAGTTCCGCGGCAACACGGATGGCGGCAAGATCGAGGTGAAGGGCCTGCTGTCGACCCGGTCCGTTCCGACCCTGACCATCAGCGCCGACGGTGCGATGACCCCGACCAAGGCGGACACGGCTCCGGCCGAGTGAGATGACCACGCCCACCCGCAAGAGGCGCGCCCCCAAGGTGCGCCTCCCGCAACTGGCGGCGATCGGGCTGATCGCCGTGGCCGGCCTCGCCGTCGGTGGCGTCGCCTACGTGCGCGGCACGATCGAGCAGATTGCCGCAGCGCTGCCCGCGACGCCGGACCCGGCAACGATTGCGGTCTCGACCGAAGTGGTCGACCGTAACGGCCTGCTGCTCCGCCCCTTCACCACCGGTGGCCGCTGGCGCCTCCCGGTTGCGCTCGGCGATGTAGATCGGCGTTTTATCGACATGCTGATCGCCTATGAGGATCAGCGCTTCGAGTCCCACCACGGCATCGACTGGAGCGGCATGGCTCGCGCCGCCGTGCAGTTCACCCTGGCCGGCGGCAAGATCGTCTCGGGCGGCTCGACCCTCACCATGCAGGTGGCGCGGCTGCTCGAGACCGGCTCGACCCGCAGCCTCGACGGCAAGATCCGGCAGATGGTGCATGCCGAAAAGCTCGAGACGGACCTGACCAAGGACCAGATCCTCACGCTCTACCTGACGCTTGCGCCCTATGGCGGCAATATCGAGGGTGTGCGCGCGGCATCACTCGCCTATTTCGGCAAGGAACCGACGCGCCTCACGACAGCCGAGGCCGCGCTGCTCGTGGCCTTGCCGCAATCGCCGGAAGCCCGTCGCCCCGACGTGAACCCCGTCATCGCCAAAGAAGCGCGCGACACCGTGCTCGACCGCATGGTCACGGCGGGCCTGATGATCCAGGAGGAAGCGGACGCCGCCAAGAGCGAGCCGATGCCCACGGCGCGCCGCGAGTTCCCCATGCTCGCCGCGCATCTCGCGCAGGAAGCCGTGGCGCTCGATCCGAACGCGCGGACCATTCCGCTCACCATCGACCGCAAGCTGCAGCAGGCGCTCGAAAAGCTTGGCACGACGCGGGCCGCGCCGCTCGGCGACGAAGTGTCGGTCGCGATTCTCGTCGCGGATCAGCAGAGCGGCGACATTCTCGCCTCCGTGGGGTCCGCGGGCCTGTTCAAATCCAGTGCCGATGGCTTCGTCGATATGACCAAGGCCGTGCGCTCGCCCGGCTCGACGCTGAAGCCGCTGATCTATGGGCTCGGCTTCGAACTCGGCCTCGCGCATCCGGAATCGCTGATCGAGGACCGCACGACGGCGTTCGGAGCGTATGTCCCGGTCAATTTCGACAACTTCACGCGCGGCACGGTGACGATCCATCAGGCGCTGATCGAGTCGCTCAACATCCCCGCCGTCATCGTGCTCGACGCGGTAGGTACGGCGCGGCTCGTCGCCCGCATGAAGCGCGCGCATGCCGATCCGAAGTTGCCGGACGAAACGCTGCCCGGCCTCGCGGTCGGCCTCGGCGGCGTCGGCGTGACGCTGCGCGATCTCGTCTCGATGTACGCGGCGATCGCGCGTGGCGGCACGCCGGTCCATCTCAACGACGGCGTTGGGCCGCACATCGACACGCCCGGCAACGAGGCGCAGGTGCTCGATCCGGTTGCTGCGTGGTACGTGTCGTCGATCCTCCGCGACGTGCCGCCGCCAGTGAACGGGCTCGCCAACCGCATCGCGTTCAAGACGGGCACCTCCTACGGCTACCGCGACGCCTGGGCCATCGGCTACGACGGCAAGACGGTCATCGGCGTCTGGGTCGGACGCCCCGACGGCGTCCCCGTGCCGGGCATCTCCGGCATCAAGGCCGCCGCGCCGATCCTGTTCGAAGCCTTCGACCGCCTCGGCCCGACGGCGCCGTTCGCCGCACCGCCGCCGGGCGTGATCCTCGCCGCCAATCCGGACCTGCCCGAGCCGCTCCGCCGCTTCCGCCACCCCAACGACAACCGCACCGCCCGCGACCCGGCCCCCGAAATCTCGTTCCCCGAAGACGGTTCCGACCTCGACCTCGGCGTCGCCGCTGGCGACGGCATGCCGCTCGTCGTGAAGGTCAGGAATGGCGCGCCGCCCTTCACCTTCTTCGCCAACGGCGCCCCGTTCGAGCAGGCCGCCTTCACACGGCAGGGCACCTGGCATCCGGACGGGCCGGGCTACGTGACGGTATCGGTGGTGGACGCGAAGGGCCGATCGGACCAGGTGAAGGTGTTTTTGGACTGAGAGCTTTTCGGCCTACGCCGCGGTGAGCGTGGGAATTTCCGAGACGTCCACCGCCTGCTCGGCGTGCCAGGTGTCATAGGCACCCTGCATCCGTACCCAGGCACCGGCGCCGCCGCCGAAGAGCTTGCCCAGCCGGACAGCCACCTCCGGCGACACCGGCTTCTTCTCGCCGATGATGTCGTAGAGGTGCTGCCGAGAAATGCCGAGAAGCCGGGCAATCTCGGCCTTCGACTTACCGACGTTCTCGATCAACTCGTCGAGCAGCGCTCCTGGGTGAGTAGGCGGGCGCTTCGTTGGATGGGCGGCGGGATGGTTCATAGCGCGCTCCTTAGTGATATTGCTCGAGGTCAACAGCATCCACGTCGGTGCAGTCGAAGCTGAATGTGAGGGTCCACGGACCATTGACATGGATAGTGTAGCGGGTCGGCTTGAAGCCACGCAGGGTATGAAAGTCGAATCCCGGCTGGTCGATATCGGCAAGCGTTCCAGCGGCGTCCATGCGGTCGAGGCGGACCAAGATGCGCTTGTGCAGCTTTGCGTCGATCTTGCCGGAACGGCCGGTGTTCCAGAGCTCCGCAAGCGCCTTGCTTCTGAAGTTTCGGATCACATTTGTAAGTTATTCGCTTACAGATAGACCGTCAACTATCAGCTGACAGCCCCTCACACAATCGTGCAACCTTACTGAAACGACACGTGATCTCGTGTCGTTGCTATGTCACAAATCGACCAAGACGGTTCGCGAACCTTCCCCGTCCAACCGAGACCCTGAATGGGCGCTTACATCCTGCGACGGATATTGCTGATGATCCCCACTCTGTTCGGGATCATGCTGATTTCGTTCGTGATCATCCAGTTCGCGCCCGGCGGTCCCGTCGAGCAGGCCATTGCGCGGATGAGCGGGCAGGGCGGCTCGGTGATGTCGACGGTCACCGGCGGTGCGGGCGATCTCGTGTCGCCCGGTGGCGGCACGCAGAGCACGTCGCAGAGCGCCGGCACGCAGGGCAGCGGCAACAACTCGCTCTATAGGGGCTCGCGCGGCCTCAGCCCAAAAGTCATCGCCGCCATCGAACAGCGCTTCGGCTTCGATAAGCCGCCGGTCGAGCGCTTCTTCTCCATGCTGTGGAGCTACATGCGCTTCGACTTCGGGAACTCGTTCTTCCGCGACATCTCGGTCATCGATTTGATCAAGGAGAAGCTGCCGGTGTCGATCACGCTGGGCGTGTGGATGACCATCCTCAGCTACGGCATCTCGATCCCGCTCGGCATTCGCAAGGCGGTGAAGGACGGGTCGCGCTTCGACGTGTGGACGTCTTCGATCATCGTCGTCGGCTACGCCGTGCCGGGCTTCCTCATCGCCATAATGCTGATCGTCTTGTTCGCCGGCGGCAGCTTCTGGTCGATCTTTCCGCTTAAGGGGCTCGTCTCGTCCAACTGGGCGAGCATGCCCTGGTGGCAGCAGATCCTCGACTACCTCTGGCACATCGCGCTGCCGATTTTCGCGATGGCGCTCGGTGCGTTCGCGACCGCGACGCTGCTGACCAAGAACTCCTTCATGGAGGAGATATCGAAGCAGTATGTGACGACGGCGCGCGCGAAGGGGCTCGGTGAGCGCCGCATCCTCTACGGCCATGTGTTCCGCAACGCGATGCTGATCGTCATCGCGACGTTCCCCGGCGCGTTCATCGCGAGCTTCTTCGGCGGCTCGCTGCTGATCGAGACGATCTTCTCGCTCGATGGGCTCGGCTATCTCGGTTTCCAGTCGGTCATCGCGCGCGACTATTCGGTGGTGTTCGCCACGCTCTACATCTTCTCGCTGGTCGGCATGGTCATCGGGCTCATCTCCGATCTCGTCTATGCGTGGGTCGATCCGCGCATCGATTTCGAGAGCCGCGCCGTATGATCCGCGCGCTCGCTTTCGCCGGCCCCGTATGGGCGCCTGCCGATGTCGCTGCCTCGCCGCCGGCCGTGGCGCGGCCGCGCCTGTCGCCCATCACGCAGCGCCGCATCCGCAACTTTGCGGCGAGCAAGCGGGGCGTGTGGTCGCTGTGGATTTTCCTCGTGCTCTTCGGCCTGTCGATGGTCTCCGAGTTCATCGCGTCGGACCGGCCGATCGTCGCCGTGTACAAGGGCGAGCTGCTGTTTCCGATCGTCGTCAACTACCCCGAGAGCAAGTTCGGCGGCTTCCTTGCGACGACCAACTTCCGCGATCCGCTCAACAAGGCGGAGATCGAAGCCAATGGCTGGATGCTGTGGCCGCCGATCCGCTTCTCCTACGGCACCGTCGACAACAATCTCCACCGTGCCGCGCCGACGCCTCCCACTTGGGCCGTCGCGGCGGATGAGCGATGTGCCGGTTATGCGCTCGGCGACGCCGATCCCGATTGCGTCATCGGCAACTGGCACTGGCTCGGTACCGACGACCAGGGCCGCGACGTGCTCGCACGGCTGCTCTATGGCTTCCGCATCTCGGTCCTGTTCGGCCTCGCGCTGACCATCACCACATCGATCGTGGGCATCGTGGTCGGCGCGGTCTCCGGCTATTTCGGCGGCTGGACGGATTTGCTGACCCAGCGTTTCATCGAAATCTGGTCGTCGATCCCGTCGCTCTATCTGCTGCTGATCATGTCGAGCTTCATCGCGCCGAGCTTCTGGACGCTGCTCGCGATCCTCCTGATCTTCGGCTGGACGACGCTCGTGGCCCTCGTGCGCGCCGAGTTCCTCCGAGGACGCAACTTCGAGTATGTCGCCGCGGCGCGGGCGCTCGGCGTCTCCAACACCGCGATCATGTGGCGGCATCTGTTGCCCAACGCGATGGTCGCGACGCTGACCTTTCTGCCCTTCATTCTCGGCGGCTCCATTGTGACGCTGACCTCGCTCGATTTCCTCGGCTTCGGCCTGCCGCCCGGCTCGCCCTCGCTCGGCGAGCTGCTGAGCCAGGGCAAGGAGAACCTGCAAGCGCCGTGGCTGTCGATCACCGGCTTTGTCACCATCTCCGTCATGCTGTCGCTGTTGGTGTTCGTCGGCGAAGCGGTGCGTGACGCGTTCGATCCGCGGAAGGTGTTCCAGTGACCAAGCTGCTTGAGATCGAGAACCTCACGATCGACTTCCATATGGACAAGTCGACGATTCACGCCGTACGTGGAATCTCGTTCTCGCTCGATGCCGGCAAGACGCTCGCGCTCGTCGGCGAAAGCGGCTCGGGCAAGTCGGTGAGCGCCAATTCGATCCTCCGCCTCCTGCCGCCCTCTGCCGAAGTCAACGGCTCGATCAGGTTCAAGGGCGAGGAATTGCTGACGATGAGCGAGCGCGATCTGCGCGCCATCCGCGGCAGCGACATCTCTATGATCTTCCAGGAGCCGATGAGTTCGCTCAACCCGCTCCACACCGTCGAGCAGCAGGTGAGCGAGGCCATCATCACGCATCGTGGGCTGCGCAAAGCGGCGGCGCGCGCCGAGACGCTGCGGCTGCTCGAACTCGTCGGCCTGCCCAATGCCGAGACGCGCCTCGACGACTATCCGCATCAGCTGTCGGGCGGTCAGCGCCAGCGCGTGATGATTGCGATGGCGCTCGCCAACGAGCCAGAGCTGCTGATCGCCGACGAGCCCACCACCTCGCTCGATGTCACGGTGCAGGCGCAGATCCTCGCGCTGCTGCAGGACCTGCAGCGCCGCCTCGGCATGGCGATGCTGTTCATCACCCACGATCTCGGCATCGTCCGCCATCTCGCCGACACCGTGTGCGTGATGACCAATGGCGAGATCGTTGAACGCGGCGATGTCGCCGACGTCTTCGGCAGTCCCAAACACAGCTACACGCGCCACCTGCTCGCGGCCGAACCCAAGGGCGAACCACCGGCGGTCGATCCCGATGCCGCCGAGATCGCGGCGACCAAGGATCTTCGCGTCTGGTTCCCGATCAAGCGCGGCCTGCTGCGGCACACCGTCGGCCACATCAAGGCCGTGGACGATGTGAGCATGTCGGTCCGCACCGGCCAGACCCTCGGCATCGTCGGCGAGAGCGGCAGCGGCAAGACCACGCTCGGCCGCGCGCTGCTGCGACTGCTGCCGTCGGAAGGTCGCATCGTGTTCCTCGGCAGGGAGCTGGAGACCTATGGTTGGAGCGAGATGCGGCCGATCCGCAAGGACATGCAGATCGTCTTCCAGGACCCTTTCGGCTCGCTCTCGCCGCGCATGACCATCGCCGAGATCATCGCCGAGGGTCTCAACGTGCACTTCCCCGCGCTTACCGACGAAGAACGCGAGCGCAAGGTGACGCGCGCGCTGATCGAAGTCGGGCTCGATCCGGCGATGATGTATCGTTACCCGCACGAATTCTCGGGTGGCCAGCGCCAGCGCGTCGCCATCGCGCGCGCCCTCGTCCTCGAACCCAAGCTTGTGGTGCTCGACGAGCCAACCTCGGCGCTCGACATGAGCGTTCAGGCGCAGGTGGTCGATCTGCTGCGCATGCTGCAGAGCCGCCACCGGCTGACTTACCTCTTCATCTCGCACGATCTGCGCGTCATCAAGGCCCTCGCCAACGACCTCATCGTGATGAAGGACGGCAAGGTGGTCGAGGCCGGCCCCGCGGCCGAAATCTTCGCCAATCCGCAATCGCCCTATACGCGGCAGCTGATGTCGGCGGCCCTCACCGATGTGTTGGTTCCGCCCGCCGCAAATGACGTGCTAGCTTCGCCCGAACTCACTGCCCAGAGAGGCCCGCAATGACCCCGATCCTCCGTGCATCCCTGATCTCCGCCGCCTTGCTGTTTGCTGCCGCCCCCGCGCTCGCCGATCCGGCGCAGAACGGACCCTGGCACCATGCAACGTCGCTCTTGGGCGAGCCGAAATACCCCGAGGGCTTCGCGCATTTCGACTATGTGAACGTCGACGCGCCCAAGGGCGGCCTCGTGCGCCTCGATGAGCAGGGCAGCTTCGATACGTTCAACCCGATCCTCCCCGAGGGCGAACCGGCGACCGGCCTCGGGCTCGTTTACGAGACGCTGACCGAAACGCCGCTCGACGACACCAATGCCTCCTACGGCCATATCGCCGAGGCCTGGGCCTTCCCGCCCGATTACTCCTCGACCACCTTCCGCCTCAACCCCAAAGCCAAGTGGCAGGACGGCCAGGCGATCACCGCCGAGGACGTGATCTGGTCGTTCGACACCTCGATCAAGCTCAACCCAAACATGGCGCAGTATTACGCCGACGTGACCAAGGTCGAAGAGACCGCGCCGGGCGAGGTGACGTTCTTCTTCTCAACCACCAACAACCGCGAGCTGCCGACCATCCTCGGCCAGATGCTGGTGCTGCCCAAGCATTGGTGGGAAGGCAAGGACGCCAACGGCAAGCAGCGCGACGTCTCCGCCTCGACGCTCGAACTGCCGATGGGCTCTGGGCCCTACAAGATGAAGGCCTATGTCGCGGGCTCGTCGATCACCTATGAGCGCGATCCCAACTGGTGGGGCGCCACCGAGCCGGTCGGCATCGGCCAGTACAATTTCGACACCATCCGCTACGAGTATTTCCGCGACCTCGATGTGGCGTTCGAAGGCTTCAAGGGCGACCAATTCGATTACTGGCTTGAGAACCGCGCCGCGCGCTGGGCGAACTCCTACGACTTCCCGGCGGCGCAGGATGGCCGCGTGATCAAGGAACTGTTCCCCAACTCCTACCGCGACTCCGGCCTGATGGTTGGGTTCGTACCGAACCTGCGCATCGACAAGTTCAAGGACCCGCGCGTCCGGCATGCCCTGATGCTGGCATTCGATTTCGAGAGCCTCAACAAAACGCTGTTCTACGGTCAGTACGAACGGATCAACTCCTACTTTTATGGTCTGCCCTTCGCGTCCAAAGGCCTGCCGACGGGCAAGGAACTCGAGATCCTCGATTCCGTTAAGGACAAGCTGCCGCCAGAGGTGTTCACCACCGAGTACAAGAGCCCCGTCGCGGGCGATCCGGCAAAGCTGCGCGAGAATCTGCGGCAGGCGCTCGAGCTGTTGACTGCGGCGGGCTACACGCTCAACGGCAACCAGCTGGTCGATGCGTCGGGCAAGCAGTTGACGTTCGAAATCCTGCTCAACGGACCGACCATCGAGCCGGTGGCGACGGCGTGGCAGACGAACCTGCGCTCTATCGGCATCGAGGCGACGATCCGGCCCGTGGACTCGGCGGAATACATCAACCGCGTCCGCTCACGCGATTTCGAGATGATCTACTCGGGCTGGAGCCAGTCGATGTCGCCGGGCAACGAACAGAACTTCTTCTGGGGTTCGTCATCCGCCGACGACGCCAACAGCTCGAACTATGCCGGCATCGCCGATCCGGGCATCGACGCGCTGATCCAGAAGGTGATCTTCGCCAAGGATCGCGACGAGCTGCTCGCCGCCAGCGCCGCGCTCGATCGGGCCCTGCTGTTCAACTACTTCGTCATCCCCAGCTACACGCTCCGCAACGAACGCGTCGCCCGCTGGGACCGCTTCAGCCACCCCGACCCGCTGCCCGAATTCTCCGTCGGTTTCCCGCAGGTCTGGTGGTACGACCAAGCGAAGGCGGCGAAGACGGGTGTGGCGCAGTAGGTGGGTGGGGCCGAAAAGGCCCCCTCATCCGGCCTTCGGCCACCTTCTCCCCCATGGGGAGAAGGTCCAGGGCCCCGATGTCTGTGTAACGGCCTTCTCCCCATGGGGGAGAAGGTGCCCGATAGGGCGGATGAGGGGGCCTTGCCGCAAGCGCGGCCTTCCTACGCCACCCGCCCAAACCACCACAGCGACAGGAACGCGGCGAACATTGCGATGAGCGCGCCGATGCCCGCGAAGATGAAGGCGATTTCGGTCTCTTTCTTTTCGCCCACGAACTTGGTGGTGAGCGTCGAATAGACGCGCGCGAGTTCGTCCGACGTGGTGGCCTCGAAATACTGGCCGCCGGTGCGCTTGGAGATTTCCTGCAGCGTCGGGCCATCCATGGCGGCGCGCATCGAGCGGCCGGCGAAGTTGACCACCGTCCCCTCCTTTGAGCCGAAGGCCACCGTGAAGACGCGGACGCCGAAATCGGCGGCGAGCTGACCAGCGACGAGCGGGTCGGGTCCGGCCGTGGTTGCGCCATCGGTCAAGAGCACGATGATGGCGCTGTCGTACGAGCCGGGCTCGACCGGGGTGTATTGCAGGCGGTTGGTGTCGTCTTTGACGAGGAAGGGATCGCTGCTGTCGGTCGGATCGGAGGCGCGACCCGTGAGGCCGCCGATCATTGGCTCGCCCGAGCCGCCCGCGATGCCGCGATAGAAATTGACCTCGGGGAAAATGGTCCGGAGCGAGGTGAGGATCCCCGAGCCGACGGCCGTGCCGCGCCGCAGTTCGAAATTGTCGATCGCCGCGTAAAGCGCATCGCGCTCATTGGTCGGCGACTGGACCAGCAGCGCCACCGAGGCGAAGGCGACAATGCCAATCTCGACCGAGCTCGGCTGGTCAGCGATGAACTTCTTGGCCGCGTCCTGCGAGGCGACCAGCCGGTTGGGCGCCACGTCCTCGGCGCCCATCGAGCCCGAAATATCCATCGCCAGGATGACGGTGGAGCGTGCCGCGTTGAGCGTGACGACCGCCGCCGGGCGAGCCGTGGCGACGATCAGAACGGCGAGCGCCAGCAGGAACAGCGCCGGCGGCACATGGCGGCGCCAGCCGACCGACTTGCCCATCGCCGCTTTGACCATGCTCAGATTGGCGAAGCGGACAGCGCCGCGCTTCTTGCGGCGCAGCACGAGAATGTAGAGCGCAACCAGCACTGGCAGCAGCGCCAGGAGCCACAGCATGAACGGCCACAGAAAGATCATTGCCGCACCTCCTCGGTCGCCAGATGCGCCGGCATCGCGGGACCCGTATTGATCGAGCGCTGCATCCGGCGGAGGTCGGCGAAGCGCCGGATCGCATCGACGAGGTCATCCTCCGTCGAGAGCTCCAGAACATCGGAGCCGGCCGCCGTGAACGCCTCGAGCAGCATCTGCTCGTTCTGCTCGGCCACTGCGGCGTAACGCCGGCGAAAGCCGTCATCGCTGGTGTCGACGAACACGGTCTCGCCCGTCTCCGCATCCTCGAACTGCAGCATGCCGACGTCGGGGATATCGCCATCCACCGGATCAACCAGCCGGACGGCGAGAACTTCGTGCCGCTGCGTCAGCGCGAGCAGCGCGCGGTCCCAGCCAGGGTTGGAGATGAAGTCGGAGACGACAAAGATCAGCGAACGGCGTTTTAGCGCACCGAAAGCGCCCGCGATGAACTGGCTGATGTCGGTGCGCGGCGTATGCAGCAGTCGCGGATTGAGACGGATGCGGTCGAGCATATGCAGCACCTGCTGCCGCCCGCCACGTGGGGGCACGACGAAGCTGTTGATGCCATCGAACAGCACCGCTCCCACCTTGTTGCCCTGCCGCGTCAGCAGCCGGGCCATGATGCCCGTGAACTCGCTCAGCACCTGCCGTTTGTTGGTGTCGCCCGAGCCGAAATCGACCGACGGCGACAGGTCGAGCAGGAACCACGCGGTGACCTCACGGTCCTCGTTGTAAACCCGCACATGCGGCACCTGCGTGCGCGCGGTGACGTTCCAGTCGATATGCCGGACGTCGTCATGTGCCTGGTATTCGCGCAGATCCGCGAGGTCGAGGCCGAAGCCGCGGAACAGTGTCCGATAGTCGCCCTGCAGCACGCCGTCGAGCTTACGGATCACCGTCCACTCGAGGCGCTTGAGCAGCGCGTCAGAACTTTCACGCGACTCGGACATGCGCCTCCAGCATTTTTTCTGGGGCAGGGATGACCTTGAGGATCTGGCGGACGATATCGTCCGCCGTGACGCCCTCGCTCAGCGCCTCGTAGGAGAGGATGATGCGGTGGCGCAGCACGTCGGCCGCGATGTCGAGCACGTCCTCGGGCAGCACATAGTCGCGGCCGCGGAGGAACGCGAGCGCGCGGCTCGCTTCGATCATCGCAATCGTTGCACGCGGGCTCGCGCCGTAAAGGATCAGCCGGCCGGTATCCTTGAGCCCGGCTTTGTCCGGCGTGCGGGTCGCGCCCACGACGCGGACCGCGAACTGCATGAGCGTGGGGTCGACATAGACCTGCTTCACCCTGGCCTGGAGCTCGATCAACTCGTCGGACGATGCGATGCGATTGACCGGCGCCATCGGGCTCGTGACGCGGGAGACGATCACCAGCTCTTCCTCTTCGGTCGGGTAGCCGATCAGCACCTTCATCATAAAGCGGTCGACCTGCGCCTCGGGCAGCGCATAGGTGCCCTCGGTCTCGATCGGGTTCTGCGTCGCCATCACGACGAAGGGCGACGGCACCTTGTGACTTTCGCCCGCGATAGTGACCTGTCGCTCTTGCATCACTTCGAGCAGGGCGCTCTGCACCTTGGCCGGCGCTCGGTTGATTTCGTCGGCGAGGAGCAGGTTGCAGAACACCGGGCCGAGCAGCGTCGAGAAGTCGCCGGTCTTCTGGTTGTAGAGGCGCGTGCCCACGAGATCGGCCGGCACGAGGTCCGGCGTGAACTGGATGCGCTTGAACTGGCCGCCGATCACTTCGGCCAGCGTGTTGACCGTGCGCGTCTTGGCGAGCCCCGGGACGCCCTCGACCAGAAGATGGCCGCCTGAAAGCAGCGCAATCAGCACGCGCTCGAGAAAGCGGTCCTGCCCGACGATGACTTTCTTCACCTCGTAGAGAACCTGCTCCATCATCGAGGCATTCGCCTGCTGCGTCTCCAGTTGTTCCTCCATGGTCAGAGCGGGTTCTCGCCAAGTGCCGAAGCCGCGGCGTCGATGGTGATGGCGAAGGCGATGCCGGCGAAAGTGCGCACGCCCGAAGGGTTCATCAGCGCGGTCGTGATGCCGACGACTTCGCCGTTGGTATTGACGAGCGGTCCGCCCGAATTTCCAGGGTTCGTCGACGCATCGAACTGGATCAGATTGCGCAGCGTCGGCTTGCCCCGATCCTGGAACTCGCGGCCGAGGCCAGAGACCACGCCCGCTGAGGCCGATGGCCCGACGCCGAACGGGAAGCCGACGGACACCACCTGGTCGCCCGGGCTGAGCGTCGCAGCGGAGGCGAGCGTCGCGGGCTTGAGGTCCATGGGCACAGTGCTCGGTTGCAGCACCGCGAGATCGTTCTCCGGCTGCGACCCGATCAGCCGCGCCTCGGCGACCGTGCCATCCATAAAGGTGACGCGCAGCCGCGGCGTACCCGTGGCGACATGGAGGTTGGTGAGGATAGTGCCGTCCGCCTCGACCACGACGCCGGTGCCCATGACGTTGTATGTGATCCCGGGGCGCTCGTCGGGCGGCAGCGGGCCGAGTTCCTTATACGCCTCCGGGTCATAGCCCGAGATGGCGACGACCGAGGGGATGATGGCTTCGTACGCAACGGCAGTGGGCGCGCGCGGCGCCGGCTGGTTGACGACGATGTCGTTGACGACGTCCACGAACTCGTCGGGCGTGAGACCGAGGCTAGGGCCCTTGATGGCGTCGTAGGAGCCGAGGACCACGAGCGTCATCGCGACACTACCGAGAACGAGGATCTTGCCCTGGTGACGGCGATAGGCCCGCTTCCAGTAACGTCGACTGCGTTCGCCGATCGATGGAGGAGCGGGCTTTGACGACGACTCATCGGCAATAATCGGGGCGAGGGGCGCAAGCAGCGTTGCCTCATCGGTGCGCCGGAGCCGACCAGACCGGCTATAGAGTGGCCGCCTCTTCACGTGCGACTGCTCCTTGCTCCCGCGCTGTCCGCTCAGCGTAGGAAGGTCAGGTTATCCGCATGGTCGGACACTGCCAATGACAACTAGGTGAATACTGCGGCTTGATCGCGGCCCAACTTGTGGCGGAACCTGCTCGATCTTGCGGGAACAGATGAAGACTTTGTTCGCTGAGCAGTTTGCGGCTTGCCGACCACGACGGCAACGCCGACAACGACGACCGCGCCCACAACGACCGCGACGAGTGCGCCGACGACAAGCACGAGCGCGCCCACGACGACTGCGACGAGCGCGCCCACGACAACCGCAACAAGCGCGCCGACGACGAGTGCCACAAGCGCACCGACCACAAGCGCACCAACGACGAGCGCGCCGGCGACGTCGCCAACGCTGCCACCGCTGCCACCGGACTAGGTTCGTAGGGCGACCGGACATAGATGGCGCACTCGTATCTTGCATATGGCGGGAGCGTCCTCGCCATAGACCATCCGCATGAGCTCGGGGATGCCATCGTTTCGATGATGGGCCTTGAGAGCGCTCATCGGAGCGACGTGTCACCCTTGGCTACGGTTGCTATGGTTGCGGCAAGTCCCGGGCGTTACATTGTCCGCGACGGCGACAGCATCCTTGGCGGCGACCTGCTTGCCGGCGACGCCATCATGACGGCGTGGCGTCATGGCGTGGTCGCATTGGCGGACGCTCTGCCGCGGCCTTCCATCGTTCTTCATGCCGCGTCGCTTGCACGCAACGGTGTTGGCATTCTTGTGCCGGGCCGGAGCGGACGGGGCAAATCGAGCCTGACCGCCTGGCTGATGAAGCAGGGCTATTTGCATCTCTCAGATGACGTGGCGGCGCTGCTGCCCGACGGTCGGCTGACTGCAATTTATGGTCCTCTGTTTATCCGCCCCGACGTGTGGCCGCTCGTATCAAGCCTCGACCTGCCGGGCCAGCATCTGGATCTCGAGGGTGGCGGGCGACTGCTGCAGCCGCAGGCCAAGGCCGACACACCGTCCGGTCCGCTTCCGCTGAAATTGATCCTGCTGCCGGCCTTCAGCCGCAGCAAGTCGCCGAACATCGAACTGTTGCCGCCAGCGCGTGCGGCAATGGCGTTGATGGGGCAAAACCACAGCGCACGCGGGGTCGAGAACAACGGTCTCGGCATTGCGGTCGCCGCGGCGAGAGGCGCCGTCGCGCTGCGCCTGACCTATGGCAGCTACGACGAGATCGACGGTGTGTTGCAGCCCGTGCTCGATCGGGCAATCGAGTCGGGAAGTGCCGGGTTGGCAGAGGCAATCGCCAAGGCGAACGGAATTCTACTGGCGCGCCGCAATGCTGCTTCTGTTGCGACAGAAACCACCGCTGTCGTCGAGGTAGCGCCCACAACGACGGGACTGCCGCGCCCCTCCGCAACACCGCGGCGAGATATGAAGCCGCGCCTCACCATCGGCATGGCGACCTACGACGATTATCACGGCGTCTATTTCACCGTGCAGGCGCTGCGCATGTATCATCCCGAGGTGATGGCCGAGACCGAGATCATCGTCATCGACAACCACCCTGAGGGGGAGGTAGCGCCGCTCCTCAAGAAGATCGATACAGAAGCGCCCAACTACCGGTACATCCCTTACACCGAGAAATCCGGCACGGCGGCCGGGCGGGAACATCTGTTCGCAGAGGCGGCGGGCGAGTTCGTGTTGTGCATGGATTGCCACGTGTTCTTCGTGCCGCAGGCGCTCAGCCGCCTCATGTCGTATATGCGCGATAATCCCATGACCGGCGATCTGCTGCAGGGGCCGCTGCTCTACGACGACCAGAAATCGATCTCGACTCACTGGGTACCGGCGTGGCGCGAGGGCATGTTCGGCACGTGGGAGACCGACAAGCGCGCACAGGACATCAATGCCTGGCCATTCGAGATTCCTATGATGGGGCTTGGCGTCTTCGCCTGCCGGAAGGATGCTTGGCAGCACTTCAATCTGGCGTTCCGCGGCTTCGGCGGCGAAGAGGGGTATATCCACGAGAAGTTCCGCCAGGCCGGGCACCGAACCCTGTGCCTGCCGTTCCTGCGCTGGCTACACCGGTTCGGCCGGCCGGGCGGTACGCCCTATCCCAACGCTTGGGACGACCGCATCCACAACTACTATGTCGGGCACCGCGAACTCGGTCTCGATACGGGCGAGATGGAAGCGCACTTCTCCAAGCATCTGGGAGCGGAGAACTTCGCGCGGATTCAGCAGCAGCTGGGCTTCGCGCCCGCCAAGGCGACAGCGACCACTTAAGCCAGAATGTCGTTGGACTTGAACCGCTCGATCGTGGCGATGACGTCGCTCGCGACGCGGTCACCGCCGACTTCGCGGGTGAGATATTCGGCGATCTGCGCGACCGAGCGCTCACCGTCGCAGAGAGCCCAGATCGCTGCGGCGCTCGAGTTGAGGTAGCCCGCGCGGCCGCCCGCCGCGTCGTAAAGCACCAGTTCGCCGCCGACAGGCTCGGTGCGGATGTCGGGACGGCGGCGGGGACGGAAATCCTGGTCGGTCATGGAGCAATCCTGCGCAATGGCGCGAGTTTAGCGGCCAGCATCCACAGGAGTCGAGATCGATCCAGCTGGACTCGTGTTCTAGCATTACAGACGCCGATTTTCCACTAGTCAGACAACTGGTCAATCAGCCGTTAACGGCGACTTAGCGGACTCCCCCTAGCATCCGTGAGCCCCGCTCGGGGGTAGCCGCCTTTGGGGATTTGATGCTCGGACTCAACGCCATAGCCCGGAAACTGCCGCTGATGCTCGTCGCGACGGCCGCTGCGGTCAGTCTTGGTGTGGGCGTGGGCAGCTACCTGATCGGTTCCCAGATGGTGGGCGAGCTGACGCAGGACAATCTGAGTTCGCTGGCCTATGAGCGTGCCAAACAGGTGCAGGATTTCGTCGCCACGGTGGAGGGCGATCTTGCGACGACCGCAAACTCGCAGGCGACCAACCAGGCCATCCGCGATTTCGGCAACGCCTGGCTGCAGATCCAGGGCGACAAGGCCGCGGTACTGCAGAAGGCGTTCATCACTGACAACCCGAACCCGGCGGACCAGCGCATGCTGCTCGACGAGGGGCCGGCGGGAAACAACTATTCGCCAAGCCACCTTAAGTACAATCCGGGCTACCGCCAGCAGCTGCTGGCGCGCGGCTACGCCGACATTTACCTGATCGGTGCCGACGGCAACGTCTATTACTCGGTGACCAAGGGCGCCGACTTCACGGCCAATGTGAAGGACGAAGCGAGCCCGCTCGCCGGCTCCGGGCTGGCCAAGCTATTCGCGGAAGCAACCGCGCAAACCGCGCCGGGTGGCGCCGTGGTCTTTGCCGACTTCGCTCCCTATGCGGCCGACAACTCGATTTCGGCGTTCGTCGGACTGCCGATCTTCAATCAGGCAACCGGCCGTATGACCGGCATCATCGCCTTCCGCTTCCTGCCGCAGCTCTTGGCCGGTGTGGTCGGCGACCGCACCGGGCTGGGCGAGACGGGCGAGGTGCTGGTGGTCGGCGCGGACAAGCTGTTGCGGGTCGATTCCGTGTTCGACAACGCCAACAATGTGCTGGCGACGACGCTCGACGCGCCGGCGGTCGACGCGGCCCTTAGTGGCACGTCGGCGAGCGGTTTCATGGACACTTACCGCGGTGCCGAGATGCTGGTTGCCGCGGCGCCGGTCAAAGAGTCTGGCGGCTGGGCAGTGGCTGCTCTGATGGCCAAGAGCGAGGCGTTTGCCTCGATCGACACGCTCCGCAACACGATGCTTGCGGTAGGCAGTGGTCTGCTGCTGGTTGCGGCGGCGCTGGGTCTGCTGTTCTCGCGGAGTGTGACCAAGCCGATCAGCTCGCTGACGGGGACGATGAAGGCGTTGGCCGAGGGGAACCTCGAGGTCGAGATCAACGGATCGAACCGCTCC
>JBGAKM010000025.1:0-29621 GCA_044224395.1 Devosia sp. | reverse complement strand
GACTATCTCGAGGCCGCCGAGTCGCGCATCCGGCAGCTGCAGGCGGACAACAAGCGGCTCGAGAAGACCGTGCAGCGGCTGAAGGACAAACTCGACGGGCTCAGCTCGGACTAACTTGTCGCATCGGGGACTTGCGGCCCAAAGCATCCAAAAATATAGTGGTCATATTTACTGCATTACTTGAAGCATTACTTGGAGAACAAGATGACCGACATTCTGGTCAAAGACCGTGGCGACGGCCACGTGGTTGTTACAATCATCACCACCAATGCTGAGATGGCTGCGCTGAAGCCGCTCCTGGGCATCTCGGAATCCACCGACAAGGCCTTCGGCGCAGCGACGCAGCCTTACTGCGTCGAATGCATGGAGGGGCCAAAGGTGAATGTCGACATTCCGATCGGCGACTCGCTGGGGCTGTGGGCCAGCGGCGCCTGCTTCAACCTTGGCCTCTCGGGCTTCTATCGCAAGGTCCAGCCCGGCACGTGCTAGCTCGGGCTGAACACGCGCAGGCGGTGGCCGTCGGGGTCGGCGGCAGTGAAGGTGAAGCCGAAATCCATGCGGACGGGCTCCTGGATGATCTTGAGGCCGAGCTTCGCCCACGCGTCGCGGGTCAGCAGAACGGCGTTGTCGTCGGCGACGGGGAAGCCGATCTCGCTGCCGCCCGGCAAGGTTGCGCGCGGCTCCACGTCATTGCGGGCCCAAAGGCCGAGGGCGAGGCCGTTGGGGAGAGCGAACATGGCAAAATTGGGCGAGGACTCGACGGGCTGGGCGTCGAGCAGCTTGGCGTAGAGCGCGGCGCTCTTGGGCGCGTCGGCGACGTAGGCGAGGATGAAGTTGGGGCTGGCCATTTGGGCCTCCGGGGTTTCGATGCTCCCAGCTAGGCCCTGGTCCTGTCAGTTTCTGGCAGCAGGATTGGTGCGATAGGCCTCGGCGTCGGCGGCCATTTTCTCGCGCCATTCCCTGACCAGCGCGTGCCGGCGCCTTGGGGCGCGCTCGCCAGTGGCGGCAAGGCCGGCGATGCGGTCGATGCGGAAATGGCGGAAGTCCTGGCGCAGTTCGCACCAGGCGCCGACGGTCTTGTGCTGCTCGAAAAAGCCGATGACGAAGGGCCAGATGATGCGCTCGGTCTCGGCGCCGCCGTCGTCGCGGTAGGAGATGCGGAGTTTCTGCTCCTTGCGGATGGCGTCGCGGAGCAGGGACGGGTCGACCTGCGTCGGTGCCTGCCGGTAGGGAACGACGTAAAGCGAGCCGCTGTCGAGCTCCTGGCGGAGGTCGGAGGGGAGGACGGCGGCGATCTTGGTGAGGGCGTTGCCGGCGGCTTTGCTGAGCCGCTGGTCGTCGTGCTGCTTGCCGACCCAGCCGGCACCGAGGATGAGCGCTTCGAGCTCATCGATCGAGAACATCAGCGGCGGCAGCATGAAGCCGGGGCGGAGGACATAGCCGAGTCCGGGCTCGCCTTCGATCTCGGCGCCCTGGCCCTGGAGCGTGGCGATATCGCGGTAGAGCGTGCGCAGCGAGATGTTGAGGTCGGCGGCGAGCGTCGAGCCGGCGACCGGCGCACGGTGACGGCGCAGGATCTGCAACAGTTCGAGCAGGCGTTCGGTGCGGGACATGGCGCGAGGCTAGCGCAACCGCGGGCAGGAGCAAGGGCGAGGTGGTGCCGGCCCCTGAGAAACAGAAGGGCCGCCCGGAGGCGGCCCTTGATCGTTCAGCCCCCGAAGAAGCCGCGCTGCCACCAGCCGCCCTTCTTGGGCTTTGCTTCCTCGGTGGAGGTGCTGGTCGAACTGACGACGATGCCTTCGGCGGGCAGTTCCTTCTTGGGGCGACGCGCCGGCTCTTCGACTGATGATGCCGGCTCGGCGACGGTCGCGACGGGCTCGGGAGCCGGGGTGGCCACAGCGATGGACTCGGCGGCGGCGACGGCCTGCTCCTCGGTGGGCGGCGCGGCCTTGGCGCGGCGCGAGCGGCCCTTGGGGCGCGCCTCGGCTTCACCATCGGTGGCCACGGCGTCCTGCGCTTCGCCATCGGCGTCGGCGGATTTGCGGCTGCGGCGGCCACGGCGCGGCTTTTCGGCCGCTTCGGTCTCGTCGGCAACAACGCTGACCGGCGCTTCGATGCCCGCTTCGTCGGCGATCGCATCCTGGGCGAGCACGGCGGCAACGACGCGCTCGGCGCCTTCGTTGCTGATCGGCGCGGCCTCGGCTTCGACCGGGGCGTCGCCGGTCACCTGCTCGCCATTCTCGCGGCGATTGCGGCGGCCACCACGACGGCCGCGGCGACGACGGCGGCGTTCGCCGTCTCCACGCGGTTCACCATCGGCATTGGCGGACCGGTCCTCGCCTTCCGCGTCGGAGCCTTCGCCATCGGCGGCTTCAGCGCCCTCAGCGCCAGCCTCGGCGGGTTGCTGCTGCGGGCGGGGCGGGCGGTCACCGCGCTCGTCGCGATCGCGACCGCCACGACGGCGGCGGCGACGACGGCCACCGCGCTCGCCATCGTCGGAACGGGCTTCGCGGGTTTCGCCGGATTCGGATGAGGTTTCTTCCTCCTCCTCGTCCTCAATCGCCTCGTCGGCGGCATCGAGTTCATCGATCGACTGCGTGTCGACGCGGATATGGGCCGGAGGCGGCAGGTCGCCGGTCGAGATGCGGGCTTCGCCCTTCTCGATGGCGTAGTGCTGCGGACCAACGTGGTCGTCGGCAACGAGCGTGATCGACAGGCCGTGCTTCATCTCGAGCGTGGCGAGCGTGCCGCGCTTGGTGTTGAGGATGTACAACGCGACGTCGACCGGGACGCGGACGTTGATCGACTGGCCGGGGCGCTTGAGGACGTGGTCCTCGACATTGCGCATGACCATGAGCGCGACGGACTCGACTGAACGGACGAGGCCGGTGCCGTTGCAGGTCGGGCACTTGTGGGTGGAGCTTTCGACGACGCCGAAGCGGATGCGCTGGCGGCTCATTTCCATCAGGCCGAAATGGCTGATGCGGCCGACCTGGATGCGCGCGCGGTCGTTCTTGAGCGCGTCCTTGAGCTTGCGCTCGACCGCCCTGTTGGAGCGGTTCTCGATCATGTCGATGAAGTCGATCACGATCAGGCCGGCGAGGTCGCGCAGGCGGAGCTGGCGGGCGACTTCTTCGGCGGCCTCAAGGTTGGTCTGGAGGGCGGTGTCCTCGATGTTGTGTTCGCGCGTGGCGCGGCCCGAGTTCACGTCGATCGAGACGAGCGCTTCGGTCGGGTTGATCACCAGATAGCCGCCGGAGGGCAGGGTGACCTGCGGCGAGAACATCTGGTCGAGTTGGCCCTCGACGTTGAACTTCGAGAACAGCGGCTGATCGTCCTTATAGAGCGTCACGTTTTTCGCGTGGCTCGGCATGATCATCCGCATGAAGTCCTTGGCCTCGCGGTAGGCGTCCTCGCCGGCGACGAACAACTCGTCGATATCCTTTGAGTAGAGGTCGCGGATGGTGCGCTTGATGAGCGAGCCTTCCTCGTAGACGAGGCAGGGCGCGGTCGATTTGAGGGTAAGGGTGCGCACGCTTTCCCACAGGCGCTGCAGATATTCGAAGTCGCGCTTGACCTCGGCCTTGGTGCGGGAGGCACCAGCGGTGCGGAGGATAATGCCCTGGCCCTGCGGGACCTCGAGGTCGCCCACGATGTCCTTGAGGCGCTTGCGGTCGGCGGCGTTGGTGATCTTGCGCGAGATGCCGCCGCCACGGGCGGTGTTGGGCATCAGGACCGAGTAGCGGCCGGCGAGCGAGAGGTAGGTGGTGAGGGCTGCGCCCTTGTTGCCGCGCTCTTCCTTGACGACCTGCACCAGCATGACCTGCCGGCGCTTGATCACTTCCTGGATCTTGTACTGGTGGCGACGCGGCTGACGCTGGCGGCGCTCACGGTTCTCTTCGAGGACGTCGCCGCTGCCGCCGAGCGATTCAACGGGCTCGTTGCTGGTGGGCGCTTCTTCGATGTGGCTGGCATCGTCGCCGTCGTCATCGGCGTGGGCCGGAGACTGCGGATCGGCCTCGGCGGCCGCCTCGGTCGGAGCGTTTTCGGTCTGCTCGGCCGTATCGTCCTCGGCGCCTTCGACGGCGGGCTCGCTGACGGAGTCGGCTTCAGGCGCCTCGGCGGCGGCACTTTCGTGATCGCCGTGATCGTCCTCGTCGTCTTCCTCGACGGCGCGCATCAGCGCTTCGCGGTCGGCGACCGGGATCTGGTAGTAATCGGGATGGATTTCGCTGAAGGCCAGGAAGCCGTGGCGGTTGCCGCCATACTCGACGAAGGCCGCCTGGAGGGACGGCTCTACGCGCGTGACTTTGGCGAGGTAGATGTTGCCGCGCAGCTGGCGGCGGCTCTGGGATTCAAAATCGAATTCTTCGAGCTTGTTACCGTTGCTGACAACGATCCGTGTTTCTTCCGGGTGGGTGCCATCCACCAGCATTCTTTTGGTAGCCATTAAAGTGTGCTCCGGGCCGTCGCGCGCCAACACTCCGGACCCGGCGAACCGGGCTCCTCAGTGCAGCGCCATGCGCGGCCAATGGGTTGAGAGAGAGTGCGCCAAAGGCGCATCGGGTCGATACGAGGCGGTCAACCGGCGGGCGAGCAATGACAAATGCGCAAGCGACGTCGTGCTTTGCGTCAGGCTTTGTCGACCCAGTGGTCATCCGACCTCTTCCTATGTGGCGTCCGTGACCGGCGCGCCGCTCGGCCCGGTAAACGGGGCCGAAAACTCGTCGAGGCGGTGAAATGTGCCGCATCCGAGACTCGCAAGATTGAGCGCAAGTCCCTCTGTCGTCTTCGATTTCCGGGAACGGCCAAGCCGATCTTGCACCGGGCGAGAAGACAGTCCGCCTCGGAGTTAGCGTGTATGTCTGTTGTTGCGAATTGGCAACCAAAAAGTCCTGAAGCAAGGAAACCGGGGCGTTAAGGCGCAGAATTGGCAGCGGTTTCAGCGCGCTTGCCGTCCCGAACGCCGCAGAATCGCCTAAAGACTGAGGTCTCATCGCGTCAGCCCATTTGGGGAGCGCCTTCTACTTGTTCAACTTACTGGTGTCCGCGCGGACGGCCCGCGCAGCACTTGCCCTTGCTTTTGCTGTGTTTTCGATCGCGTCGGCGACCCTGCCGGCTATCGCGCAGGACGAACTGCCGGACGTTTCGGCGGCGCGAGTGAGCACGACCGCGGAGCGGGCGCGTCTGATCCTCGACCTGTCGGCGGTCACCGAATTTGCCATCGCATCGGTCACGGGACCGGACCGCATCGCGGTCGACGTGAAGGCCGGGAGCGTGCCGACGATCGCGACGCAGCCGGTGGCCGGGCAGGGAATCGTGGCCAGCTTCACCACCAGCATCGCGGCGGCCGATCGCGTGCGCGTCGAGCTGATGCTGACGACGCCCGCGATGGTACAGCAGGCCTATCTGCTCGACGCGGTGGGCGACCAGCCGGCGCGGCTGGTGGTCGATCTCGTGACGACGACGCCTGAGGATTTCGCGGCGCGCGCAACGGCCGATCTCGCGAACTCGATCGGCAATGCGGTGCCCGATTCGATCACTGCGTCGGTCGAGCCTCCGCCATCGTCGGAAGAGCCGGCAGCAACGGCGGCGATCGAAATGCCGCCGCTGCGCGATACGTTTGCCGCGACGGAGAGCCGGCCGCTGATTGTGCTCGATCCGGGCCATGGCGGGGTCGACAACGGCGCCAGCGCGCCGAGCGGCATCCACGAGAAGGACATCACGCTCGCCTTTGCGCTGCAGCTGCGCGACCTGCTGGTGGCGTCGGGGAAGTTCGACGTGGCGCTGACGCGCGACGACGACACATATCTGACGCTCAACGAACGCGTGGAGGTGGCGAGGCAGAACCGGGCGGACCTGCTGATCAGCCTCCATGCCGATACGTTCCAGGAGGCCGACATCCGCGGCGCGAGCATCTATACGCGGGACGAGCGGGCGGCGGACATTCTCGACAAGGTGTTGTCGGCTGGCGAGACGCGGGCGGACGTGGTGGCCGGTTACGTGGCCGACGGAGCGCAGCCGGCGGTGGTCAACATCCTGGTCGACCTGATGCGGCGACAGGTGCGGCAGCAGGCGTATCTTGCGGCGGGCGATATCGTGAAGGCGATGGAGCCGTCGGTGACGCTGCGGCGCTTCCCGGTGCGGCAGGGGGATTTCTTCGTCCTCCAGGCCCCGGATATTCCGTCGATGCTGATCGAACTGGGGTTCATGAGCAACGCCGCCGACATCCAGAACCTCGAGAACCAGCAGTGGCGCGACAAGGTGGTGGGGGCGATTGCCAAAGGGGTCGAGGGCTATTTCGCTGCGCTCCGCCTGGCCCAATAGTGACATCCGCGCCACTTTTGCGGTAAGCGCGCCGCAACCGGGCAGCGGCGCAGTGATCCTCCTTACTTCCGCCCTTGTCTGCTATGATTCACGGCATATTCGGCGCGTTTCCCGCGCTGGTGGCGATTCTTCGGTAAGGACGTAATGTTCCGAATATTGGGGTGGCTGTTCGGCTTCGGCGTGTTCTGTGCGCTCGCCGGCGTGGCTGTTGGGTTCGTGTACCTGCAGCAGGTGTCGGCCAATCTGCCGGACTACACGGTCCTCAAGGACTACCAGCCGCCGGTGACGACGCGTATCCATGCGGGCGGACGGTACGCTGCTGGCCGAGTATGCGCATGAGCGCCGGCTGTTCCAGCCGATCGAGACGATCCCGCCCAAGCTGCTGCAGGCGTTTATCTCGGCCGAAGACAAGGACTTCTACCATCACAGCGGCATCGCCGTGGATGGCGTGATCCGCGCGCTGCGCGACAACATCATGGCGCGCATCGACGGCAACAGCGCCATTCAGGGCGGCGGTTCGACGATCACGCAGCAGGTGGCCAAGAACTTCCTGCTGACGTCGGAGCAGACCTGGGACCGCAAAATCCAGGAAGCGATCCTGTCGGTCCGCATCGAGGGCACGTTCAGCAAGGACAAGATCCTCGAGCTCTACGTCAACGAGATCTTCCTCGGGCTCAATTCGTATGGCGTCGCCGCGGCGGCGCTCAACTACTTCGACAAGGCGCTGTACCAGCTGTCGCTGAGCGAGATGGCGTACATCGCCGGACTGCCGAAGGGGCCCAATAACTACCATCCGTTCCGTCATCCGGAAGCAGCCATCGAGCGCAGGAACTACGTGCTCGATCGCATGGCCGAGGATGGGTACATCACCGCCGAGGAGCGCGACAAAGCCAAGGCGGATTCGCTCAACGTGGTGCCGCGGCAGTCGGGCAGCCAGCTCTACTCGGCGGAGTATTTCACCGAGGAAGTGCGCCGCAATCTCAATACGCTGTACGGCGAGGACCAGCTCTATGGCGGCGGGCTCAGCGTGCGGACGACGCTCGAGCCGAAGCTGCAGGAGTTCGCGCGCAAGGCGCTGATGGATGGACTGATCCAGTACGACCACGGCAAGGGCTTCCGCGGCCCGGTGGCGAGCGTCGACCTCGGCGACGACTGGGGGACGGCGGTCGCCACGGTGAAGCCGTTGCGCGACGTGCCGGAGTGGACGCTGGCGGTGGTGACCTCTATGGACACCAACGAGGCGCAGATCGGCATTCGCCCGGGCACCGATATCGAGGGCAAGCTGCTCAAGGATCGTGTGGTCGGGACGCTCTCTGGCCCCGACATCAAGTGGGTGAGCAAGAAGCTCGACCAGGTGCTCAAGGTCGGCGACGTGATCTACGTCTCGCCTGTGGCCGACAAGCCGGGTCACTACACGCTCGAGCAGGTGCCCGAGATCGAGGGCGCGCTCGTTGCGATGGACCCGCGGACCGGCCGCGTGCTGGCGATGGTGGGCGGCTTCTCCTATGCCTCGTCGGAATTCAACCGTGCGACGCAGGCGCTGCGGCAGCCGGGCTCGTCATTCAAGCCGATCGTCTATTCGGCGGCGCTGGACAATGGCTACACGCCGGCCTCGGTGGTGCTCGACGCGCCGATCGAGGTGGTGAACTCGGACGGCTCGGTGTGGCGGCCCGAGAACTACGCGCAGAGCTTTTACGGCCCGCAGACGCTGCGGAAGGGCATCGAGAATTCGCGTAACGTGATGACGGTGCGGCTGGCGCAGGACCTCGGCATGCCGCTCGTGAGCGAATACGCCAAGATGTTCGGCATCTACGACAAGCTGAACCCGGTGCTGGCGATGGCGCTGGGCGCCGGCGAGACGACCGACATGCGCATGACGGCGGCCTATGCGACGATCGCCAATGGTGGCCGCAAGATCGTGCCGACGCTGATCGACCGCATCCAGGACCGCTACGGCAAGACGATCTACCGCCACGACGACCGCATCTGCGACGGGTGCACGGCCACCGACTGGGAGAACCAGCCGGAGCCGCTGATCATCGACAATCGCGAGCAGGTGCTCGATCCGATGACGGCCTATCAGATCACCTCGATGATGGAAGGCGTGGTGCAGCGTGGCACCGGTACCTACGCCAAGCGGCTCAATCGCCCCGTTGCCGGTAAGACCGGCACGTCGAACGACTACAAGGACGCCTGGTTCATCGGCTTTACGCCGGAACTGGCGGTGGGCGTCTATGTGGGCTTCGACCAACCGCGCAGCATGGGCAATGCGGCGACCGGCGGCGAGATGGCGGTGCCGATCTTCACCGAGTTCATGGAGAACGCGCTGAAAGGCAAGCCGCCGACGCCGTTCAACATGCCCACCGGCATGACGCAGGTGTGGATCGATCCGGCGACGGGCGTGAAGGCCAATGCCGGCGAGCGGGCGATCGCCGAGGCGTTCAAGCCGGGCACGGGGCCGAACCTCGTGACGTCGGTGATCGGCGTCGACAATGCGGCGTTCGACCGCCTGCAGCAGCAACAGCAGGACAACAGCGGCTCCGGCCTGGGCGACGGCGTGATGAACCGCCTCGACCAGCAGCAGGACGACACCGACAATGGCGACGACAGCGGCGGTGGGCTGTTCGACGACTTCTTCGGTCGCGGCGGGCTGTTCTGAGCTTCGTTCTCTATCCCGATCCGCGGCTGGCCCGGGCGGCCGAGCCGACGGGATCGGTCGACGATGCGTTGCGGGCTGTTGGCCAGCGGCTCTGGGCGGCCGCCGAGGATGCCAAGGCCTACGGGCTGGCTGCAGCGCATATCGGCGAGGTCGCGCCGGTGGTGGTGATCAGCGGCGATCCCGAGGGCCGCGATTATCTGTTGCTGTTCAACCCGGTTGTTACGGCTGTCGCGCCGGAGACGGAGGCGGGCGAGGAAGGCTCGGTTTCGTTGCCCGGTGTTCGAGTGTCGATCGAGCGGCCGGTGTGGGCCGAGGTCAGCTTCATGGATCGCGAGGAGAAGCCGCAGACAGCGCGGTTCGAGCGCTTTGCGGCGCGCGTGGCGCTGCACGAGATTGAGCAGATGAACGGCGTCTTCTTCCTGCACAAGCTTTCGCGATTGAAGCGCGAAATGGTGCTCAAGAAGGCGAAGAAACTGTCGGGTTGATCGGCCGGCGCGGGTCAACTACATGGGCGGCAACGGATTTGAGAGTTGCCGATGCGCGCAGAGATCGAAAAGAACGTGGCCGAAATCGAGCAGGTGCTGAACCTGCTGAGGAGGCATCTTTGACTGGGATACAGCAGAAGCCCGCCTCGACGACCTGAACAACCGCACGGAATCGCCCGACTTCTGGAGCGATCCTGAGAAGGCGCGCGACATCATGCGCCAGCGCGACGAGCTCGACGTACAGGTGCGAGCGGTTCGCGACTTCGGCCAGCAGGTCAAAGACAATCTCGAGCTGATCGAAATGGGCGAAGCCGAGGGCGACGCGGCCATCGTCAAGGAGGCCGAGGAGGCCATCGAGGGTCTGGTCGAGACGGCGCGGCGCGTGCAGATCGAGACGCTGCTCAACGGCGAGGCCGATCACAACGACTGCTATCTCGAAATCCATGCGGGCGCCGGCGGGACCGAGAGCCAGGACTGGGCGTCGATGCTGCTGCGCATGTACACGCGCTGGGCGGAGCGGCGGAAGTTCAAGGTAGAAACGCTGGAGCTGCATCCGGGCGAAGAAGCCGGGATCAAGTCGGCGACGATCCAGATCACCGGCCACAATGCCTATGGCTGGCTCAAGACCGAGTCCGGCGTGCACCGGCTGGTACGCATCTCGCCCTATGACAGCGCGGCGCGGCGGCACACGAGCTTCTCGTCGGCCTGGGTCTATCCGGTGGTCGACGACACGATCAACATCGAGATCAACGAATCCGACCTCAAGGTGGATACGTACCGGTCCTCCGGCGCCGGCGGCCAGCACGTGAACACGACGGATTCGGCGATCCGCATCACGCACGTGCCGAGCGGGATTATCGTCGCGTGCCAGGCCGAGCGCAGCCAGCACAAGAACCGGGCCACGGCCATGGCGATGCTCAAGTCGCGGCTCTACGAGCAGGAGCTCGAAAAGCGCGAGGCGGCAGCCAATGCGGAAGCCGCCGCCAAGACCGAGATCGGCTGGGGGCACCAAATCCGCAGTTACGTGCTGCAGCCGTACCAGATGGTGAAGGACCTGCGGACCAGCCACGAGACTTCCAACACGGGGGCGGTGCTGGACGGCGATCTCGACGGGTTCATGGAAGCTTCGCTGGCGTCACGCGTCCAAGGCTACGCCGACAAGGCGGAATAAGAAAAGGGCCGGCAGCAAGCTGCCGGCCAAAGCCCAAATTCGGAGACCGAATGTCGCGCTACAGTAGGTAGTTGGCCGCTTTCGCGGCACGAACGAACCTGACTAACGTGCACAGTATCGACGGCGACGATGACCACCGCATGATGCAAATGAACCATGCGGAAACCTCATTTAATTGCCTCAGCTGGCGAGGATTTTGGCCAGTTCGCGCCCCGCATTGAGGTAGCGGGCCGGATCGACGGCGTTATCGCTGCGGCGCACTTCGAAGTGCAGATGAGGGCCGGTCGAGCGTCCGGTCGAGCCCACGCGGGCGATCGGGGTGCCGGTGGTGACCTTCTGGCCTTCCTTGGCGAGGAAGGAGCTCAAATGGCCGTAGCGGGTGACGAGACCGCTGGCGTGCGTGACTTCGACGACGTTGCCGTACCCCGACATGGTGCCGACGAAGGTCACGGTGCCGGCGCCGGCGCTCAGGACGTTCGAGCCCTGCGGCGCGGCGTAGTCGAGACCTGAGTGAAAGGCGAGGCGACCGGTGAAGGGGTCCTTGCGGTTGCCGAAGGTGGAGCTGGTGCGCGCTGCCGTCGCGAGCGGCCGGTGGACAGGAGCCAGGTCGACGGCGCCGCGAGCGGCCTTGTAGCGGGCGAGGGCGGAGGCGACCTCGTTGGCGTCGTCGATGAGCGTCGAGGTGTCGGCACCATCGACTGCGGGAAGGAGCGGACCGCCGACGCCGTCGAGTTCGGGAAGTTTCGGCTTGATGCCGATGCCGGCCAGCGTGTCCATGATCTCGTCGGTGCGCGTGGTGGCTTCGTCGGTGATGGTCGCGAGGGCGACGCGCGACTCTTCCATCATGCGATTTACGGACTGCGTGGCGGCGGCGATGCTCGAGGCATCGACCGAGGTGGTGAGGGCGCTGACCTGCAGGGGGTCTGCGGCAGGGGCCTCGGCGACCGTCGTATCGATGCCGAGGTCCGCGGCCTTGTCGGCGAGCTGTTTGACGTACTGGTGCTGCTCCATCAGCAGCTCCTGCGTCTGGGCGAGATCCTGCAACTGGAGGTTGATGTCGCCGGCCTGCACGTAGTGACGGGACTGCAGGCGGTCAACCTCGAGGCGGAGCTGGGAGATGCGATCCTCATAGGCCACGAGGACAGTGTCGTTCTGGCCGGCGAAGAGCTTTGAGATATCGGGCGCCATCAGGAAGGCGACAAGCGTGAAGATGTTGGTCGCGAACAGCGCCGCGAAGCTGCCGTAGAAGACCACAGGTCTGATGGCGAGGCGGGGCTGAGGGGCGGGGGCCGGCTGAGCGGCCGGTTTCGCGAAGGGTTTTGACGGAACGCTCTTACGCAACGCCACGAACTCCCGAGTCTTACACACCGGGGCAATCATGGTCTGTTAAGGTTAATGGAGCGCCAAAGAAGCCTGAATCAAGGCTTAACGGGCGGCGGAGACATGCTCCTTTGTGGCGTCGAGAACCGCCTGGGCGTGACCCTTGATGCGCCGTGCCGGATAGACGCCGGCGATCTTGCCCTTCGCGTCGACAAGGTAAGTGACGCGGATGGTGCCCATGTATTCGCGGCCCCAGAGCTTTTTCTGCTGCCAGACATCGTAGGCCTTGTTGGTCTTGAGGTCAGTGTCCGCGAGTAGGGGGTGCGCGAAGTTGTTCCTGGCGCTGAATTTCTTATGACTTTCAACGTCCTGCGGGGAGATCGCGACAACCGGAACGCCGAGCTTTGTGAAGTCCGCGGAAAGGGCTGAGAACTCACGGTTCTCGACCTCGCAGCCCTCGGTGCCATCCTCGCAGTAGAACTGCACGACAACGGGTTTGCCGCGATGCGCGCTCAGCTTGAAGCTGCCGCCGCGGTCGTCGGGGAGGGTGAAGTCGGGGGCGGTCTGGCCGATCTCGAGCATGGCGGGATGGTATCCGGCGCCGCAGGTGCGGCATTTCAGGGTGTTAGTGCCTTATTGCAGCCGGTATCATCGGGCAAGACAAAGCCATTGGCGCATTGATTCCCGGGGGCTCTTGGGATCGTCGCCGAGTTCCTTGCGGATAAGAATTGAAGCCAACGCCTCGACCAGGACAACGGGTCCGCAAGCGCTCCGCCGCCCGTACCATTGGCCTCATCGCCGCCTGGCTGTTCGGCATTCCGATCCTGCTTGTGGCGGCGCTTTATGTCGTGCTGCTGTTCCAGCCGATCCCGCTGCCCTTCATCTCGCAGCAGGTGCGCAACCTCGTCGTTTCGAACATGGCGCCCAACACCGAGCTCGAGCTCGGTGACATGGCGCTGGCGCTCGAAGGGTATGCATGGCCGGTGATTCAGTTCAGTCCGGTGACGTACCGTGACAAAGCCAATGGCGGCAAAGTCGCTATGGATGCGCTCGAGGTCGGGTTCTCGCCCATCCGCGCGCTGATCGGGCAGCCGGGCGCGACGGTGACGATCGTGGGGCCTCACATCCAGATCAACCAGGATCTGTTTGGGCCGCGGCTCGCCGAGTTCGATGTCGTGCCGGGGGAAAACGGCGAACCGGACACTGTGCGCGTGATCGAAGGGGCGAACGCGTTCCCCGAAGCGGGGTTCGGCAAGGACGGCATCTCGGTTACGGGCGAAACGACGGAGCTGACGCATGTGCGCTCCGACAATGATTGGATCGTCCTCAATCTGGAGGCGGCGCAGGTTGGGATCGCCAGCGTCATCCAACAGGCCGAGCTTGGACGCTTCTCGCGGCTGATCATTCGCGACGGTGTCGTCGACATGAACGACGCCGTGTATGCGACGATGCGGACGTTTACCGGCATCACGCTCGACATCGCGCCCACTCCGAACGGCAAGGACGTCGAGGGCAACTTCGCCGCCAATTTCAACGGCACGACGATGCAGGGCATCTTCGAGCGCGTGATCGACGATGCGGGCGACGCCCGGCTGAAGATATCGCTCAACAATTTCGAGCCGGCAGCGTTTGCCTCGATCGTCAACGACAGCTCCTCGATGGGCGGGATCGTGGGAGCGACGGCCATCTCGATGGACGTCGGTTTCGATGCCGCGACCAACAAGATCAAGGACGGACACTTCAGTGCCGACCTGACCGGCACCGAACTGCGCTTTGGCGACCAGTTGCTGCCGATCGCCGGATCGATCGTCGAGGTCGACTGGAAGCCGGATACGGGCACGTTCACCATGGAGGATGCGGCGCTCAATATCGGGGGCACGACGCTGACAGTCGGCGGCGTGTTCGTGATGGGATACGACGATCTTTACGGTCCGACAGTCGGCCTCTCGATGCGAGCGCGCGACATTGCGGTGCCGGACGCTTCGGGGAAGGCGTCGAACCTGTTCGATACCGCCAGCTTCAGCGGCTGGTCGGCGCCTCTCTACGGCGCAGTGGGCATCGACCAGGTGGTGATCGCGCGGGCGGACGGCGCGCGCATCGAGAGCCGAGGTCGCATCGATATGGTGCGAAAGGGTATCGGCGTCGATGTGAGCGTCGCGGGGACAGGCTTCACCGCGGCCGACATCAAGCGCATGTGGCCCGCGGTGGGCGATCCGACGATCCGCGACTGGTTCGTCAAGAACGTGCAGGCCGGCAAGATCGATTCGTTCACCGCCAAGGTCGCGTTCCCCGTCGGGACGTTGCCAACGGGCGGCCCGGAGGCCAAGCCGATGCCGCAGAATGCGGTGTTCATGGAGCTGGTGGCAGACGACGTGCAGATCAATGCGATCGAGGGCATGCCGCCGATCGCCGTGCAGGGCAAGACGCGCCTCCAGATGCACGACACGGACTTCACGATGGCCGCGGACGGAGGGGTTATCCAGACGCCGAACGGCGACATCTCGGTGGCCAACGCGGCGCTGGTGATGACGTCGGAAACGCCGGGCCAGAGCATCGTCGAAGTCTCTGGCGACATGATGGGGGGCATCCCGGCGATTGCCGCGATCGCCAAGCAACTGCAGCCTGAGGCGATCCGCCAGGAGAGCCTGCCGGTCGACCTCAACGCGCTGACAGGAACGCTGAGCGTCAGATTGCTGTCGACGACGACGCTCGACGCGAGTGGCGCGACCACCGACCAGGACTTTTCCATCAACGGCAACGTTCAGGACTTCGGGACGTCGTCGCCGGTCCAGGGCTACAAGCTCGGCAACGGGCAACTATCGTTCATGGCAACCCAGGCAGGTTTCCGCGTCGGCGGTTCGGGCGAGGTCAACGGCATGGGCGCGGACGTCGAGATCGAGGGCGATCTCAGCACGGGCTCCGACGTGCCGCCGATGACGATCAGCGCGGTGGCGAACCTCGACGATCTGTCCAAGCTGGGGTTCGATACCAGCGAGTTCGGCAAGGGCAAAGTCCGGTTGACCGCCAAGCCGCGGCCCGATGGCGCGATCGACGTCACAGCGGACCTCAAATCCGCGTCGCTGACGATCAAGGACCTTGGGATCAGCAAGCCGGCGGGCGAAGCCGGGATGGTTAAGGCGACGGTTCGCCAGACGGGCGATACGACGGACATCACCAATCTCGATCTCGGCTTCGGGACCGTAAAGCTCAAGGGCAGCCTGCAGCTCGACGCCAAGAAGGGGCTGCAGTCGGCTGAGTTCAGCAATTTCGCACTGAACACAGGGGATGCGGCGCAGCTATCGCTGACGCCGATCAAGGACGGCTATAATGTTCGCATTCGCGGCTCGCAGCTTGACCTCAGGCCAATCCTCAAGCGGGCGTTCGACCTCAATTCCGGTGCCGGGGGCGTGCAGGCGACGAGCCTGACCCAGACCATTGCGCTCGACGTCCAGCTCGACCGGGCGCTGGGCATGTACAAGACCAACGCTTTCAACGTGAACCTCGACCTGGCGCTGAGGGGCACAGATCTGCGCAACGTCAGCATGCAGGCGCAGATCGGCGGCCAGGGCCAGGTGTCCGTGGCGACAAACCCGATCGACAATGGCCGGGCCATGACGGTGGTGTTCAACGACCTCGGCTCGGTGCTCCGATTTGTCGGGGTCTATCCGCAACTGCAGGGCGGCAAGGGCAGCTTCGTGCTGTCGCAGAACACCGATACTAAGGTGGACACCGGCGCGATCAGCCTCAAGGATTTCGTCATCGTCGACGAAAAGAACCTCGAGGCGCTTGTCGAAGGGCACCCGGATTCGCGGCGTCTGCTGCGGAGCGGCGCGATGGTGTTCGAGAGCGCCAAGGCAGACTTCGTCCGGCGCAAGGATCGCATCCAGATCGTGGAGGCGGCTGTGGCGGGCGACAGTATCGGCGGGACCGGCGAAGGCTTCATCTATACCGACAGCAAGACCTACGACATCGTGGGCACGTTCGTGCCGATGTTCGGCATCAACAACGCGTTCGGAAAGCTGTTCGGCGGTGGCGACAACGGCATGTGGGGCATCACGTTTGCGGTGAAGGGGCCACTCGACAAGCCGGAGTTCAAGGTGAACCCGCTGTCGCTGCTGGCGCCGGGGGCGTTCCGCAGCCTGTTCGAGTACAAGGCGAAAGAAGCCCCGCGCGTGGATTGACGGTATGAATTTGTCATACCAGGTGGTAGGGTGCCCGCGAAGGAGCCAGCCATGCCCAAAGTCGTCAAACGCACATTCAGCCTGACCGAAGAGCAGGCGAAGTTTATCGATAGCAAGGTGGAATCAGGCGGTTTTGCCACTGGGAGCGAGGTTGTGCGCGACGGCCTTCGCGGCATGCAAGAGCACGATGCGGCAATCCGGCGATGGCTGGAGGAAGAGGTCGTTCCTACGCTCAAGAAGCTCGACGCGGACCCTTCTCGAGCTCGGCCGCTCGACGAAGTCTTCGATGAACTGATTGAAGAGCTGGAGGCTCAAGATCAGGTTGCTCCGCGAAAGACTGCACGAGGATGAAGACGCGGCGGGTCAAGATCGATCCCGACGCAACCGACGACCTGCGAACACTGCACGGGTGGATCAAGCTCAGCGCGTCACCGCGCACGGCAACTGCCTACATCAAACGGATTCGGGACTTCGCCGCGTCACTGGATATGGCCGCCAGAAAGGGGCACGCCAGCGATGAGATCGCCGGTCTTCGCAGTGTCCCGTTCGAGTCGGTCGTTCTCGCGATCCGAGTTCGGGATACTGTCGCTACGGTCGTCCGCGTGTTTCACGCCTCGCAGGATTGGGCCGAACTCTTGAGGCGGCAAGCGAAGGCCGGCCGCCTCAAAGACTAAACCGCCTTCAGCAGGGCGTGCTTCTTCTTACCCACAGACAGCTTGATGACGCCCTCCGAGAGGAGTGTCTCGGTCGATAGCGACATGCGCTCGTCGGTTGCCGGCTGATCGTTGACGCGGACAGCGCCACCCTGGATGGAGCGGCGGGCATCGCCGTTGGAGGCAGCGAGATTGGCGCGGACGAGGGCGGCGAGGAGGCCGACGCCGGCGGCAAGCTCGGACCTGGAGATCTCGATGGTCGGCAACGACAGGTCGAGGGCGCCTTGCTCGAAGGTGGCAGCGGCGGTGGCGGCGGATGCGTCGGCGGCCTCACGACCGTGGACGATCGCCGTAACCTCCGTTGCGAGGATTTTTTTGGCCTCGTTCAGCTCGTTGCCTTGAAGCGCCGCGAGCCTGGCGATTTCGTCGAGCGGCAGGCGGGTGAAAATCTTGAGCCACTTGCCGACGTCGGCGTCTTCGGCGTTCCGGAAGTACTGCCAGAAGTCGTAGGGGCTGAAGAGATCGCCGTTGAGCCAGACGGCGCCGGACGCCGACTTGCCCATCTTCTCGCCGGACGACTTGGTCAGCAGCGGCGTGGTGAGCGCGTAGAGCTGGGGGCCCTCCATGCGGTGGCTCAAATCGACGCCGTTGATGATGTTGCCCCACTGGTCCGAGCCGCCCATCTGCAGCACGCAACCATAGCGGCGGTTGAGCTCGACGAAGTCGTAGCCCTGCATGATCATGTAGTTGAACTCGAGGAAGCTCAGCGACTGCTCGCGGTCGAGGCGCAGCTTCACGCTGTCGAACGACAGCATACGGTTTACCGAGAAGAAGCGGCCGACATCGCGCAGGAACTCGACGTATTTGAGCTCCATCAGCCAGTCGGCATTGTTGACCATGATGGCCGGGTTGGCGCCGTCGTAGCGCAGGATACGGCTGTAAACGCGCTTGATGCTCTCGATGTTGGTGTTGATCTTTTCCGGCGTCAGCAGGCTGCGCTGATCGTCGCGGAAGCTCGGATCGCCCACCATGGAGGTGCCACCGCCCATGAGGCTGATCGCTTTGTGGCCGGTTTCCTGCAGCCAGTAGAGCATCGTGACGCTGATCAGATTGCCGATGTGGATGCTGGTGGCCGTGGCGTCGTAGCCGACATAGCCGGTGATCGGACCCTTCGCCGCGAGAGCGTCGAGGCCCTCGGGATCGGAAATCTGGTGGATGAAGCCTCGCTGATCGAGGACGTTGAGGAAGTCAGACTTGAATTTGGCGGCCATGGCACGCGCCCCTTGGTTCGACCGGCTCGTCATGAGGGCGCCCGGCCCTCATGAGGACCCCGTCCCGAGCCTTGGGGAGACGAGGTCCGGGGCGTGTGGCTAGCGCCCCTTGCCCGCCGCGATATCCGCGCGGCGGCGGTCGAGATATTCGGCGCAGCGCTCGGTGAGTTCGTCGATCTTGCCCTCGTAGAAATGGTTGGCGCCATCGACGATCTGCTGCTCGATGGTGATGCCCTTCTGGGTCTTGAGCTTGTCGACGAGCTTCTGGACAGACGAGGGCGGGGCAACGCGGTCCTTGTCGCCGTGGATGATCAGCCCCGAGGACGGGCAGGGGGCGAGGAACGAGAAGTCGTAGAGATTTTCGGGCGGGCTAACGGAGATGAAGCCCTCAACCTCGGGACGGCGCATCAGGAGCTGCATGCCGATCCAGGCGCCGAACGAGAAGCCGGCGATCCAGCAGCCGCGCGACTCGCGATTGAGCGACTGCAGCCAATCGAGCGCGGAGGCGGCATCCGAAAGCTCGCCGATGCCGTGATCGAACAGACCCTGCGACCGGCCGACGCCGCGCGAATTGAAGCGCAGGACCGAGAAGCCGCGCTTCGCGAACATGTAGAAGAGATTGTAAACGATCTGGTTGTTCATCGTGCCGCCGAATTCGGGGTGCGGGTGCAGCACGATGGCGATCGGCGCATTTGGCCCGTTACCCGGCTGGTAGCGGCCCTCGAGGCGACCTTCCGGCCCGTTGAAGATGACTTCTGGCATGTATCGGTTCCAATAGCCGGGAGCGCTTGCCCGGAGCCGGGTGTCCGGCTTGACGAAGGGGCTGCCGCTCCCTAAAACAAGGCCCGAAAAGTCAGATTAGAATAGTTCGAAACTGACTTCGCGAGTGGCGGACGGGCGGAAAGTGCCCGGCAGCCGGGTTCGGCGAGCGCTCCTTCTACAGAAAGCGCTCTCGGAAATTCAAGAAGTTTGAAGCGGGATGGCGCGGTGGATGCGCCCGAAACCATTCGGATGAACGCGAGCACTACATATCTCGACCACAACGCCTCGGCGCCGCTTCTGCCAGAGGCGCGAGAGGCCGTGCTCAAGGCATTGGAATTGGTGGGGAATCCGTCGTCGGTGCACGCACATGGACGGGCGCTTCGGGCATTGGTGGATGAGTCGCGGGCAAAAGTTTCGCGCCTCGCCGGTGCGACGCGCGAGCAGGTGGTGTTTACTGGGTCAGCCACGGAAGCGATCACGCAGGCGATTGTCGGTGGGGCCAGGGCGCTCGGTGTGGCCGGGATCGTGGTTTCGGCCGGCGAGCATGCGGCGGTGAACAAGGCCGCCGAGGCGACGGGGCTGCCAGTAACGATTGCGGGGCTCGACGGGAATGGCGTGATCCGGGTCGAAGAGCTGGCGTCTCTGCTGGAGTCTGCGGCTGGTCCGCAGCTCGTGGCGGTGCATCTGGTGAACAACGAGACCGGCGTGGTGCAGCCGATCGAGCGGATCGAGGTGCTGGTGGGCGCGTCGCCGCATTTCCTGTTTGTCGATGCGGTTCAGGCACTGGGGAAGCTCGACCTCGATTTCGCGACGCGGGCGCCGGACATGATGGCGATCAGCGCGCACAAGATCGGAGGGCCGCAGGGCGTGGGTGCGCTGCTGATGAAGGGGCATGCCGACCAGGTGCGGCTGATCCCGGGCGGCGGGCAGGAAACAGGGCGTCGGGGCGGAACGGAAGCGGCGGCGCTGATCGCCGGGTTTGGGGCGGCGGCCGAAGCGTTCCGGGCGCGGTATCAGGCGGCCAAGCCAAATGAGATATTGGCGATCGCAGAAGCAAAGCTGCGGACGCTCGCGCCACACGCGGTGATCTTCGGCGAGGCGGCGACGCGGATCGGCAACACGCTCGATTTCGCGATCCCCGGGCTCAAGAACTCGGTCGCGATGATGGGGCTCGATCTCAAGGGGGTCTCGGTCTCGTCGGGATCGGCGTGTTCGTCGGGCAAGGTCGGGCCGAGCCATGTGCTCAAAGCGATGGGCGTGCCGGCCGAGCTCAGCGAGTGTGCCATGCGTTTGAGCTTGGGCTGGAATACGACGGCGGCGGATATCGACGCCTTCATCGACGCATTAGGTGAGGTGCTCTCGCGGCACCGCGAACGCCGCACGAAGGCGGCTTAGGACGAAGACTATGGCCGATACGAACTACAAGGACGCCATTCCAACGCTGAAGGACGAGATCGAGCACGCGACCGTGGAGTCGGTGCTGGCGCTCGACGTCGACAAGTACAAGTACGGCTTCGAGACGGCGATCGAGTCCGAGAAGGCGCCCAAGGGCCTCGACGAGGACACGATCCGGTTCATCTCCGCCAAGAAGGAAGAGCCGGAGTGGATGCTCGAGTGGCGGCTCGACGCCTACCGCCGCTGGCTGACGATGGACGAGCCCAACTGGGCGCGCGTGCATTATCCCAAGATCGACTTCCAGGACATGTACTACTACGCCGCGCCCAAGGGCTCGGGCCGGCCGAAGTCGCTGGACGAAGTCGATCCGGCGCTGCTCGAAATGTACGAGAAGCTGGGCGTGCCGCTGAAGGAGCGCGAGCTGCTGGCCGGCGTCGAGCAGCCGCAGACGCGCGTGGCGGTGGATGCGGTGATCGACTCCGTGTCGGTTGCAACGACGTTCCGCGACGAGCTCAACAAGATGGGCATCATCTTCTGCTCGATCAGCGAGGCGATCCGCGAATATCCGGACCTGGTGAAGCAGTATCTCGGTTCGGTGGTTCCCCCGTCCGACAACTACTATGCGACGCTGAACTCGGCGGTCTTCACGGACGGGTCGTTCTGCTACATCCCCAAGGGCGTGCGCTGCCCCATGGAGCTCTCGACCTATTTCCGCATCAACGAGGCCAAGACCGGCCAGTTCGAGCGGACGCTGCTGATCGCCGACGAAGGCGCTTACGTTTCCTATCTCGAAGGCTGCACGGCGCCGGCGCGCAATGAGCATCAGCTGCATGCAGCGGTGGTCGAGCTGGTGGCCATGAAGGACGCGGAGATCAAGTACTCGACGGTCCAGAACTGGTTCCCGGGCGACAAGGACGGCAAGGGCGGCGTTTACAACTTCGTCACCAAGCGCGGCGATTGCCGAGGTGACAACTCCAAGATCAGCTGGACGCAGGTGGAGACCGGCTCGGCGATCACCTGGAAGTATCCGAGCTGCATCCTGCGCGGCGACAATTCGCGCGGCGAGTTCTATTCGATCGCCATTTCGAACGGGCACCAGCAGGTCGACAGCGGCACCAAGATGCTACACCTGGGCAAGAACACCACTTCGCGGATCATCTCGAAGGGCATTGCCGCCGGCTTCTCCGACAATACCTATCGCGGGCAGGTTTCGGCGCATGCCAAGGCGAAGGGTGCGCGCAATTTTACGCAGTGCGACAGCCTGCTGATCGGCGACAGGTGCGGGGCGCACACCGTTCCCTACATTGAGAGCCGAAACTCTTCGGCAGTGTTCGAGCATGAGGCGACGACATCGAAGATTTCGGATGACCAGATGTTCTATGCGCAGCAGCGCGGGCTGTCCGAAGAAGAGGCGGTGGCGCTGATCGTCAACGGCTTCGTACGCGACGTGCTGCAGCATCTGCCGATGGAGTTCATGGTCGAGACGCAGAAGCTTATCTCGATCTCGCTCGAAGGCTCGGTGGGCTGATGAACGAGCGCCGCGAGATCCTAAACGTTGCCGATATCCCGACCCGGACGTTCCACTCCGGGCCGCGGTTCGAGGCTGCGCTGGGCGATATCGACGGGGCGCTGGGTACGACGCAGATCGGGGCGACGCTGCATGTGGTGCCCGCGGGTAAGACCGCGTGGCCGTTCCATCGACATCACGGCAATGACGAACTGTTCTATGTCGTGGCCGGCGAGGGCACGTACCGGGTTGGCGAGCGGCGGCTGTCGATCAAGGCGGGCGACTTGATCGGGGCGCCGGCAGGTGGTGAGGCGCATCAGATCATCAACACGAGCGGCGGCGAGCTGCGCTATATCGCGTTTGCCAATCACGGCCGGGCCGATGTCATCGACTATCCCGACAGCGGCAAGATGGCCGTGATCATTGCGCATGGCAACGAGCGGGAGCCGATGTCGGTGCTTGATGTCGAAGGTTATCTCAGGCCCGCGGGTGGTTACTGGGAAGGCGAGGACATGGGCGAGGACGTGTCCCATGGCTGATACCGAATTCTGGTTTGCGCGCTACACGCTGGTGCCCAATCGGGGCCGTGGCATCCGTCCGCTGAATAGCAGTGGCGTGCTGGCGATTGCCGCGTTTATCGCGCTCCTTCTGATCGGGGGCGCGGTGTTCCTGCTGCTCGCCTTGCTTACCCCGTATTTCGTGCTGGGTGTGATCCTGTTCGCCGTCTGCGCGATTGTGGCCGGTGCATTCTTCATCTGGGCGGGTGTGACGAAATCCGATCCGGTGCGCACCGTTGCCGACTATCAGAGGGATGGGCTGCTACGATGACGGGGCCGGTTGTCAACATCAACGAACTCGAGCTCGCGAGCTGGGAGCGCGGCACGCTTTACAGCGGCGCCGACGTGCGGATCGGGCCGATGATCGGGGTCAAGGACCTCGGCATTTCGTATTCGGAAGTGCCGCCCGGCAAGTCGGGGTGTCCGTTCCACAACCATCACGTCGAGGACGAGATGTTCATCGTGCTCGAAGGCGAGGGCATCTACCGGTTCGGCGACAAGACGTATCCAATCAAGGCCGGCAGTGTGCTCGGCGCGCCCGCAGGCGGGCGGGACACGGCGCACCAGATCATCAATACGGGCACCGGACCGCTGCGCTATTACGCCATCTCCACGATGTCGCTGGCCGATGTCTGCGAGTATCCGGACTCCGGCAAGTTCGGCGTATTCAGCCGGCACACACGAAACCCTTACGACCACACGAATATCCGCCACATCCAGCGGCTCGATCACAAAGGGATCGACTACTGGGAGGGCGAACCGGGTTCTGAAGAAAGCAGTACGAAATGACCAAGCCGATGCTCGAAATCCGCAATCTGCACGCGCGGATCGAGGACCGTGAGATTTTGAAGGGCGTGAACCTGATCGTTCCCGCCGGTGAAGTGCATGCCGTGATGGGCCGCAATGGCTCGGGCAAGTCGACGCTGAGCTATGTGCTGGCGGGCAAGGAAGACTACGAGGTCACCGAGGGTGAAGTGCTGCTCGATGGCGAGAACATCCTCGAGATGGACCCGGCCGAGCGCGCTGCAGCAGGGATGTTCCTCGCGTTCCAGTATCCGATCGAGATCCCGGGCGTTGCGACGATGACGTTCCTTAAGGCGGCGATGAATGCGCAGCGCAAGGCGCGTGGCGAAGGCGAGATGACGACGCCGGATTTTATGCGCGCCGTGAAGGATGCGGGGCGCGATCTGCAGATCGACAGCGATATGCTGAAACGCGCGCTCAATGTCGGGTTCTCGGGCGGCGAGAAGAAGCGCGCCGAGATTTTGCAGATGGCGCTGCTGAAGCCGAAAATGTGCGTGCTCGACGAGACGGATTCCGGGCTCGATATCGACGCGCTGAAGGTGGTGTCGGATGGCGTGAATGCGCTGCGCGCGGCGGACCGCTCGATGCTGGTCATCACGCACTATCAACGTTTGCTTAACCACATCGTCCCCGACGTGGTGCACGTATTCTCGGACGGCCGCGTGGTCGAGAGCGGCGACAAGGATCTGGCGTTGCAGCTCGAGGCCAAGGGCTATGCCGGGTTCGACGGAGAGTCGTCCGGGAAGAACGCTCCGCACAGCGGAGCTATGGCTTGAGCATCCATACACCCGTCAGGATCGGCGCTGCCGAGGCCAAGCTGATCGAACAGCTGGGCAGCGTCGGCGCGACGGCCGCCGCCGAGCGGCTGAGCGTGATCGGCCTGCCGACGCGCAAGGTCGAGAGCTACCACTACACCGACCTCAAGATGCTGCTGCGCGCGGTGCCGGAGCTGGCAGGGGCGCAGAAGGCGACGAGCGAGCCGGCGCTGCGCATTCCGGGCGCGCATCGTATTCCGATGACCAACGGCGTGGCCGATATCGATGGTCGCGAGCCGCAGGGCGTGCGCTCGGCCATCGTGCCGGGCAGCGCGCTGAGCGAGCGCGACGATGTGCTGGTGCGCCTCAACATGGCGCTTGCGGGCAAGACGCTGAAGCTCGAGATCGAAGGCACGCTGGCCGAAGTGCTGCATATCGATCGGCGCACCGAGGGCGGCGCAGCGCACGTCAACGACAGCGTGCATGTGTTCGTGGCCGATGGCGCGAAGGCAACGGTGATCGAGACATTCTCGGGCACGGACGAGGCGCATGTGTCCAATCACGCGAGCTACGTCGCGGTGGGGCAGGGGGCGGAACTGACGCACATCCTGCTCGACCTGTCGCCGGCCAAGGCGACCAACTTTGCCGTCGCCGAGTATCATATCGCGGAGGGTGGACGGCTGAGGACGATCACGATCCATGCCGGTTCGGTGCTGAGCCGGATCAACCTTTATGCACGGTTCGACGGGCCGAATGCGCATGGCGACTTCACCGGGCTCAATCTGGTGAGCGACGGACAGCATTCAGACATCACGCTGGAGCTGCGGCACGCGGTGCCGAAGTGCTCGTCCAAGCCGCTCTACAAGCAGATTGCGCGCGGGCGGTCGGTCGGCGCGTTCCAGGGCAAGATCATTGTCGAGCGCGATGCGCAGAAGACCGACGCCAAGCTGATGATGCAGGGACTGATGCTGTCGGACGAGGCGCAGATTCTGTCCAAGCCCGAGCTCGAGATTTTCGCCGACGATGTCGTGTGCGGGCATGGTTCGACCGTCGGCGCGCTCGACGAAGACCATCTGTTCTATCTGATGAGCCGCGGCATCCCGCGGGCGCAGGCCGAGAGCATGCTGGTGCGTGGATTCCTCGATGAGGTGCTCGATCCGATCGAGGACGAGGAGCTGCACGAGGTGCTCGAAGGCGTTGTGGAGCAGTGGCTGCTGTCGTGACCTTCAACCTCGAGACGATCCGCGAAGACTTCCCCATCCTCGAAGAGAAGATCTTCGGGCACCGGCTGGGTTATCTCGACAGCGGGGCGTCGGCGCAGAAGCCGAATGCGGTGCTCGACAAGATGGACTGGGCACATCGTCACGCTTACGCGAACGTCCACCGCGGGCTGCATACGCTCGCGAACCGGGCGACAGAGGCTTACGAGGACGGTCGCAAGGCAGTGGCGCGGTTCCTGAACGCGAAGCGGGTCGAGGAGATCATCTTCACGCGCTCGGCGACCGAAGCGATCAACCTCGTGGCGTCGTCGTTTGCGGGGCCGCGGATCGAGGCGGGCGACGAGATCGTGCTGACGATCATGGAGCACCATTCCAACATCGTGCCGTGGCACTTCCATCGCGAACGCAAGGGTGCGGTGCTGAAGTGGATCGACGTCAGGGACGACGGATCGCTCGACATGGACGCGTTCGAGGCGGCGATCGGGCCCAAGACCAAGATGGTCGCGGTTACGCATATGTCGAACGTGCTGGGGACGGTGAACCCGATCGCACGGATCATCGAGATCGCGCATGCCAAGGGCGTGCCGGTGCTGATCGATGGGTCGCAGGGCGCGGTGCACGAGACGGTGGACGTGCAGGCGCTGGACGCGGACTTCTACGTCTTCACGGGCCACAAGCTCTATGGGCCGACCGGGATCGGCGTGCTCTATGGCAAGTACGAGCTGCTGGCGGCGATGCAGCCCTATCAGGGTGGCGGCGAGATGATCGATACCGTCACGATGGACGCCATCACCTACAACGAGCCGCCGCACCGGTTCGAGGCGGGGACGCCGCCGATCGTCCAGGCGATCGGGCTGGGGGCGGCGATCGACTATATCGAGGCGATCGGGCGCGAGCAGATTGCTGCGCATGAACGCGAGGTCGCGGACTATGCGGCCGAACGGCTCAAGCGGATCAATTCGCTGCGGCTGATCGGAGATGCGCCGGGGAAGGGTGGGATTTTCTCGTTCGAGCTCAAGGGCGCGCATGCCCACGACGTGTCGACGATCCTCGACCGCTACGGCATTGCCGTGCGCGCCGGGACGCATTGCGCCATGCCGCTGCTCCAGCGATTTGGCGTCACCTCTACCTGCCGGGCCTCGCTCGCCCTATATTCGGGCAAGGACGACATCGATGCCCTGGTCGAGGGCATCGAGAAAGCACGAGAATTCTTCCAATGACCGACGAACCGGCTGAAATCGCTGCGGAACCGATGCCCGCTGTCGCCCCCGAGGCTGAGCGCACCGAGGGCAACCGGATTGTGCCCAACGTGCCGGAATCGCTGCCGGCCGAGGAAGTGGCGCGGATAACGACCGACCTCATCGGCGCGCTGAAGACGGTCTACGACCCCGAGATCCCGGTCGACATCTATGAACTTGGGCTGATCTACAAGGTCGACCTCGACGACAACCGCAACCTCACGATCGACATGACGCTGACGGCGCCGGGCTGCCCGGTGGCGGGCGAGATGCCCGGATGGGTCGAAAACGCGGCGATGGGCGTTGAGGGGATCCAGGGCGTGACGGTGAACATGGTCTACGATCCCCCGTGGGACCAGAGCCGCATGTCCGAGGAAGCGCAGGTTGCGCTGAACTGGTGGTAGCTTTGGTTGGTCGCGTGGCCGAAGCGCGAAACCGGTGCCCACCTTCGCTGGCCACGCTCCGGGTTTATTATATCGTCAACTTACGATAGAGTCTGATCGATGCCTTTGAAGATCATGAGCCTCACCGATGCGGCCGCGGAGCGGGTGCGCGAGATCATGGACGACAGCGAGACGCCCGTGGTGGGGGTGCGCGTCGGCATCAAGAATGCGGGCTGCGCGGGGCAGGCCTATACACTCGACTATCTGGCGGCGCCGGTGGCTGGGGACGACCATGTCAACGACAAGGGCGTCGACGTCTATATCGAGCCCAAGGCGACGCTGTTCCTCTTGGGTACGGTGATGGACTTCGAGGAAGACATGCTGAAGTCCGGCTTCACGTTCAAGAACCCCAACCAGACCGGCGAATGCGGCTGCGGCGAGAGCGTGATGCTGAAGCCGGCCGACCTCAAGGCGCTCGCAGACGCCCGCGCCGGCGCGTAGGCGCTAACCGTCGTGGCGAGGTATGTGCTCCTCCTGCGCGGCATCAATGTTGGCGGCAAGAACAAGCTTTCGATGATGGCGCTCAGGGAGTGCCTCGAAGAGCTCGGCTGCGAGACTGTCGAGACGTACATCCAAAGCGGCAATGTGGTGCTGGACTCGAGCAAGAGCGCATCGGCGCTAGCGGCGGAGATCGAGCGGCTCTTGCCGCGCAAGTTCAAGCTCGACAGCGCGCTGATCAAGGTGCTGGTGATCACCAAGGCGGCGTTCAAGGCCGTCGTCAGCAAGCGGCCCGAGGGCTTTGGCGACGAGCCCGGAACATACCACAGCGACGCGATCTTCCTGATGGATGGACTGTCGATGAAGGACGCGGTCGCCGCGTTCGATCCGCGCGAGGGCGTGGACACGATGTGGACGGGCAAGGGCGTGATCTATCATCAGCGGCTGAGCGCGCAGCGGACGAAGACGCGGCTCAACAAAATGATGGGGTCGCCCGGGTACGCGTCAATGACCGTGCGGAACTGGGCGACGATCTCGAAGCTGGCGGAGATGGTCGAAAGGTAGGGCGGAAGCCGCTCAGCTTTGCTTGTCCCTCGCGCGGATCTCGTTCCAGTAGCCGTCGAGCCGGTCGAGACCGGCGTCCTTCATCTCGATACCATCGGCCTTCGCACGGTCCTCGACGTAGTGAAAGCGGCGGGTGAATTTGGCGTTGGCATCGCGCAGCGCGGCCTCGGGGTCGATGTTCATGTGCCGGGCCAGATTGGCGATGGCGAACAGCAGGTCGCCCATTTCTTCGTGGCGCTGTTTGTCGCTGGCCGCAGCCTGCAGCTCGTCGAGCTCTTCGGTGACTTTGGCCATCACCGCCGGGATGTCCGGCCAGTCGAAGCCGACCTTTGCGGCGCGCTTGGTGAGCTTTTCGGCGCGGGCGAGGGACGGGAGCACCATCGGCACGTCGTCGATCACCGACGCTTCGCCCTCACGCTTGGCCGCCTTGGCCTTGCGCTCGTCCTCCTTCACGTCGTCCCAGCGCGCCTTGGCGCCGCCAGCGTCACGGGCGGCCTGCTCGCCGAAGACATGCGGGTGCCGCCGGATCAGCTTTTCGGTGATGGCCTCGACCACGTCGCCGAAATCGAAGCGACCTTCCTCGGTCGCCATCTGGGCGTGGAACACCGGCTGCAGCAGCAGATCGCCGAGCTCTTCGCGCAGGTCGTCGAAGTTCTTGCGCTCGATCGCGTCCGCGACCTCATAGGCTTCCTCGATCGTGTAGTTGCGGATCGACATGAAGTCCTGTTCGAGGTCCCAGGGGCAGCCGCCATCGGGGTTGCGCAGCGCGGCCATGATCTCGATCAGGCGCGAGATGTCGCGCGACGGTTTCATCACAGCGTCAGACAAGATCGACCTCCACCACGTCATCGTCGAGCCGAGCGACGGCATGGCCCGCGCCAGAGCAGGGCACAAGGCCACAGAGCGAGCCCGTGGTGACGATCGTTCCGGCTTTGAGCGCCAGCTCAGGGTTCTGCTCTCGGGCATAAGCGACCAGGGACGCGAGCACTGTGCCGAACCCGTGCTCTGCCGGCTGTCGGCAAATCTCGTGACCGCCGAACTCGAGCACGACGGTGGCGCCATCGATCTCCGTGCCGCGCGTGCGGCGGCCGCCGATGACGTAGCCGAAAGCAGACATGTTGTCGGCAAGGCCCACAGTCGGCGAGGCGGCCTCGCGGCTCGCATAGCGCGTGGCGACGACTTCGATGCCGGTGAAGTAGTGATCGATCGCCGCCGCGACCGTCGCCTCATCGACGTCAGGGCTGGTCGGGATATCGCGCGCCAGGACCAGGCCAACCTCGACCTCGAGGCCGATGACGGTCTTGGCGGGCAGCCGGGCATTGGGGGCGCGCACGACGCGCGAGGCGTAGATGGGCGCGGCGACGCCGGCCTGCGGTTGCAGGGCCGTCTTCAGCATGCCGATCGGCTCGCCGAGCTGCGCGCGGACGGCAGCCTGGATGCGATAGGCGGCGGCTGTGTCGAGGCTGGTCAGGGTCGCTGCATCGATGGTCCGCGCACCGCTGCGCTGCGCCTCGGCGAGAAGCCCGACGAGCTCGGTTTCGCTGATCATTTCCCTGTCTCCGTGATTCGCATAAGATATATTATGGAACTATCCGATGGATCGAATTGCCCGGAATAGCTGGTATTTGATCCAAACTATCGCGCGGCGCCGAGCACTGCCGTCGCCGTGATCTCGATCCGCAGTCCGTCAGCCAGCAGCTCCTTGACGACCACCGTGGCACGGACCGGATATGGCGCGGCGAAGAATTCGCGATAGACGATGTTCATGCCCTTGGCATCGGTGCGGTCGATCAGGAAGACGCGCAGGTCGACGACGTCGGCCAGCGTCCCGCCGGCGGCACGCACCGCCTGGTCGAGGTTCATCAACGTGC
>JBGAKM010000038.1:0-4071 GCA_044224395.1 Devosia sp. | reverse complement strand
AAGTAGCCGACCGTCGACGCGTCGCGTCGACCATGCGAAAGTACCGGCCCGGCGGCAGCGACGGCCGCCCACGCCGACCCGCATAGTAGGGCGCACACGCGTGCTCGGCAAAACGGTCGAACTCGGCCTCGATTAAGATCGCCTGCAAGCGATCGTAAAACGCGTGCCCCGGCGAGCGTGGCAGCTCGGCCCAGCCCACCATCAGCTCCGCTTGTCGCCCGCCCTGGCGGCCCAGCGCCATGCTCATCCCCGCATCATCATGGCTCTGCAGCGAATCAGCCGAACCCGACTTCGTCAACGCTCTGTTAAACCCGCGCAGTCGACCGATTGCAGCGCGGACGGCATCGAGGTCGCCGGTATTGGCGACGATAATGCTCATGGCGCTCTATTGCTCGAGCTTGCTGGGCATGGGACGTTCCACTTCGGTTAGATGCTTTCAGGCCGCACCCATGATCATGGCGACGAGATCCTTCTGAACTCCTTCACGGACTGCCATCTCGCCGACGGTTCGGCCTCGCCGCATGACGACGGCGCGATCCGCCACACGCACGACTTGATCCATATTGTGGCTCACGATGATGACCGACAGGCCCTGTTCGGGCAGGCGCTTGACCATGGTGAGGATCTCGTCCGATTCGCGAACGCCGAGCGCGGCCGTGGGCTCGTCCAGGATGATCACCCGGCGAGCGAACGCCACGGCCCTGGCAACCGCCACCGCCTGGCGCTGCCCGCCCGACATCAGGCCGATCTCGTGTGAGGGCGAGACATGGCTGACGCTGAGCGCGCTCGCATGCTCGCGCCACTGCCTTTGCTCGTCCTTGGCCGACAGGAAGCCGAGTGGCCCCAGCCAGCGTGGCCAGGTCTGCTCGCGGCCGATCAGAAAATTGTCCGACACGGTCAGGTTGTCGAACACCGCGAGATCCTGGAACACGGTCTCGATGCCGGAGGCGCGCGCGTCGGCCGGCGAACGTAGGCGGAGCGGCCGCCCGTCGAGACTGATCTCGCCTGAATCGAGCGTCACGATACCGCTGATGGCCTTGATCAGGGTCGACTTGCCGGCGCCGTTGTCGCCCAGCAAAGCGACGATCTCGCCTTCGTGCAGATCGAGCGACCCGCCCGCCAATGCCGTCACGAAGCCATAAGCCTTGCGCGCTTCCCGCACCGAGAGGACCAGTGGGCGCGTATCGCTTACGGCCGCGGGTCCGTGCCGTTCCGAGATCGTGCTCATTGATTGATCTGCCTTGCCCGTATGACCCGGATGCGCATCTCGATCCGCTTACGAAGCACGTCGAGCTCGAGCGCCAGCAGGATCCCGACTCCGATCGCCACCGGCGACCAGAACGGCGACACATCGAGCTGCTGCAGGCCGCTGCGGATGGTGGCGATGATCAGCGCGCCGAACAGCACGTTGGTGATGCTGCCCCGGCCGCCGAACAGGCTTGCGCCGCCGACAACCACCGCGGTGATGGCGTCGAGCTCGTAGCCGACACCGGAAAGTGGCGACGCCGATCCGGTCCGCCCGTGATAGAGCATGCCTGCGAGGCCAGCGGTCGCGCCACAGATGGCGTAGGCGCTCATGATCAGACGGTCGCGTGGCAGACCGACCCACTGCGCGACGTCCGGATTCCCACCCACGGCATAGAGCCAGCGGCCCCACTGCGTGCGCCGCAGCATGAGCCAGAACAAGGCCGCCAGCACCAAGACGAGCAGCGCGCCGGCAGGCACGCCAAGTACTTTGCCATTGGCCAGCCAATGGACAGCCGACGAGACGCCGACCAGCGTGTTGCCACCGCTGATCAGGAGTGCGACGCCAGCGGCGATGCCGAGCATCGCCACGGTCACGACCAAAGGCTGTGGTATCCCGCCCTTCACGATGAGCGAGCCGTTGATCAGCCCGACGGCAAGGCCAATGAGCGGGTAGAGGACGATCTGGGCCGCGGAAGCGGGCTGATCCACACCGGTGAGCGTGGCCACCGCAACCACGCTCAGGGCGATGACGCTACCCACGGAGACATCGATCCCCCGAACCAGGATCACCAGAAATTCCCCCAGGCCCAGGGCGCAGACGATCGCGCTCTGGGCCAGCAGGTTCTGGAGATTGCGCACCGAGATGAAGTTTGGGGCCAAGAGCCCAAACACTGCCGCCAGGGTCATGAGAATGATGATCGGGCCGGCCTGCAGAAGCCACAACAGGAGGGACAGACTGTCGGGCCGTCCCCCTGTCGTGGTTTTCGCCGCAGCGCCAACCTCGGTGGGGCGCGCATTCATTGGCTTCACCTACTTCACGACCGCATCGACGTTGCCGGCCACGACGTCGGAGACCATCTTCAACATGCCGCCGGCATTCTCCGAGGTCTGCACGGGCTGGGCCGGCACGACCACCAGCTTCTCGACACTCCTGCCGCGCGCCAGGTCGGCGGCCGTGTCCGTCGCCGTCCTGGCGATCACCTCGAATGGATAGGGTACCGTGAACTTCCAGTTCTTGTTGCCCCCCGCGATTGCCTTGAGCGCGTACTCCTGGCCCCCGACGGAACCGAGGACGACGCCCGAGTCGGCCGCCGCGAGCGCCTGCAGCGAGCCCTGCGCCGAGACGTCGAAGATATCGTAGAGGGCGACGAGGTCGGGATGCGCGTTCAGCATGCCTTCGGCGATCGTGCGTGACTTCTCGGGATCACAGCGCGCATCGCCTTCACTGACAATCTTGAGCTTGGTATCCTTAACAGCTTCTTTGAAAGCGTTGATGAAGGCATCGGTGTCCGTAAGACCGGCGATGCAGCGAATGACGCCGATCTCGCCGCCCTCGGGCAACAGCTTGACGAACTCCTGAACAACCTCTTGTTCCGCGCCAACCGGATCGTAATTGACCTGGGCTGTGAGATCATCGATCGGCGGCGGCGCGCCGTCGAAGGACATCACCTGGATGCCTTGCTTGGTCGCCTCGTTGAGGGCGCTGACCAGTTCTTTCGAGGTGGCTCCCGTGTTGACGGCGATGACCTTGTAGCCTTCGGCCGGCGCGTTGACGATCTCCTGAATGAAGAAATTGACGTCGCCGCGCGTCGTCCCCGACTTGACGTCGATCTGGACGTCATCGATCTTGGCCGCACGGCCTTTGGCGACATTGTACTGGCGCACATAGGCCTGGTCGCCGAGGTAGGAGAACAGCATCAGCGCCTTCGGCTTTTCGGCGGCGAAAGCGGTCGAGGTCATTGGGCAGACTGCCGCGACCAAGGCGGCGACGGATGCACCGAGGGACAGCATCGACTTCATGTATCGGGCTCCTTTTCGGGCGGCTCAAGCTCGCCCACAGGAATGATCCGCGGCCGTGCCCGAGTTCTCGCCCGGTTGCGAACGCAGATACGATGCGTGCCGCCCGGCTGAACCGGGCGGCCGCGGGCGTTGGTCAGCGCGGGGCGGACCAGCCTTTGTAGTCGGCGATGTTGTCGCGGGTGATGAGCTCCGAGGGCAGCAGAATCATGGGCTCGGCGGGCTTTTTGCCGTTCATGATGTCATAGCCGATCTCGACCCCGGTCTGCGCGATCTTGTAGGGGTCCTGGCTGGCCGAGGCCTGAACCAGGGTGTTGCCCTTGAGCGCCGTCTCGATGTCCGGGGCACCGTCGACCGAGGTGATGAAGAACTCGCTGCGGCCCATCTGCTTGGCGGCGAGGTCGCTGCCGATTGCCTGCGGGTCGTTGATCGTGAACACCGCGTCGATGTGCGGGAAGCGGGTAAGGTGGCCCTGCATGACGTTCATGCCGCCCTCGCGGTCGCCCTTGCCGTTCTGGTCGTCCGACAGGACGTTGATGCCAGGGTTCTTCGCGAGCACGGCTTTACAGCCGTTGACCCGATCGATGATGGACGAGACCTGGTTGGAGTTCTGGATGATCACGTCGCCCTTGCCGTCCAGTTTCTCGACGATGTACTGGCAGGCGATCTCGCCGGCCTGGACATTGTCGGTCTGCACGGTGGCGTCGGCTCCGGCCGCGGCGACATCGACCGCAACCACCACGATCCCCGCCGCCTGCGCCCGCTTGACCGCGGGCGCGATCGCCTTGGCGTCGGCGGCATTGAGCA
>JBGAKM010000007.1:0-146555 GCA_044224395.1 Devosia sp. | reverse complement strand
CAATATCAGTCAACAGCGGCTCCCGACATTGTCGTGACCGGCCGTGCCCCCAGCGCTTCCCCACGGCCAATGTGGACCATTATTTCCGCCGCCGCCAGAGCCGCGATAACTTCCGGACGCTTATCCACGAGCCCGAAGTCACCAATCGGCAGGACAAGTCGCAGCAGGTCGTCATCACGCCCGCCCTCGCCGCGATACCAGCTCGCGAATTTCGCGCGCTTCGTTTTGCTGCCCACCATGCCGATATAGGGCGAATCGGCGCGCTTCAGCGCCTCTGCGGCGATCATGAAATCGAGCGCGTGGTCATGCGTGAGGATCACGAACGCTGAGCCCACGGGCGCCGATCGAACCACCGCTTCGGGCATCGGCACCGCACGCGCCTCGATGCCGGCAGGAAGATCGTGCAGCTCATCCGGCCGCGTATCGATCACATGCACCTGCAGCGGCAGCGCCGCGAGCGCTCGCGCCAGTGCCTTCCCCACATGCCCCGAGCCAAACATGAACACATGCGGTACCTGCGCCTCGCTCGTCTGCAGCCGCGCCGCCAAACGCTCGGCATCCACCGGCCCCATCACGCGCAGTGAAACTACCACATGCCCGCCGCAGCATTGCCCGATCTCTGGCCCCAGTGGCACATCCATCACGTCCGGCGGCAACCCATCGCGCAGCGCCTGCCGCGCCCGCGTAATCACCATATACTCCAGCGCCCCGCCCCCGATCGTCCCCACCATCGCATCCGCCGCCACCACCATAAACGCGCCCTGCTCGCGCGGCGACGACCCGCGGACGGAAGTAAGCTCAGCGACGATGGCGCGCGGGTGATCCGACAGAAATGCGTCGAGATCGGCGCTCCGCATTAGGCGCCCCTCATCTTCTGCACGCCCATCAGCACCCGTTCGGGCGTGACGGGCATGTCGAGGTTGGGGTGCACCTTGTAGTCGGCGACGGAGGCCACGGCCATCGACAGCGCCTCGACCACGGCGTAGCCGAGACACAGCGGCGGCTCGCCCACGGCCTTGCTGCGTCCGACGGTCGGCTCCTTGTTCACCGACCAGTCGGCGAGCCACACGTTGAAGTCGCGCGGCACATCTGAAGCCAGCGGAATCTTGTAGGTCGACGGCGCATGTGTCCGCAGCTGCCCTTTGCCATCCCACCACAATTCTTCCGTCGTCAGCCAGCCGACGCCCTGGATGAAGCCGCCCTCGACCTGCCCAATATCGATCGCCGGATTCAGCGATCGGCCTAGATCCTCGATCACATCCGCCCGGTCGAACTGATACTCGCCGGTCAGCGTATCGATCGTCACTTCCGCACAGGCGGCGCCGTAGGCGAAGTAGTAGAACGGCCGTCCGATGCCCGTCGCGCGGTTCCAGTGAATCTTCGGCGTCGCGTAAAAGCCCGCCGCGGATAGCTGGACGCGGTTCATCCAGCACGACGTCGCGAGCTCGGCGAACGGCACGAACTGCTGCCCGGCGCGGATCCCGCCGAATTCCCAGCGCACATCCTTCGGCTCGACCTCGTAGATGCGCGCAGCGTGGGCTTCCATGCGGGCCTTGATCTGGTTGGCCGCATCGAGCGCCGCCATGCCGTTGAGGTCCGTTCCCGACGACGCCGCCGTTGCCGACGTATTGGGCACCTTGCCCGTATTCGTCGCGGCGATCTTCACATGGTCGACGGTCACGCCAAACGCGTCGGCGACAACCTGCGCCACCTTGATATGCAGCCCCTGCCCCATCTCGGTACCGCCATGGCTCAGATGGATCGACCCATCGCGATAGACATGCACCAGCGCACCCGCCTGGTTGTGCCAGGTCGCCGTGAACGAGATGCCGAACTTCACGGGCGAAAGCGCGATGCCCTTCTTCAGCACCGAGTGCTTACGGTTGAAGTCCAGCACCGCCGCGCGCCGCTTCTGATACTCCGACTTTGTCTCGAGCTCTTCCACCACGCGGTGGATGATGTTGTCCTCGACCGTCTGGTGATAGGGCGTGACATTACGGTCGTCCGTCCCGTAGAAATTCGCCTTGCGCACCTCGAGCGGGTCCTTCCCCAGCTCGAACGCGATGTGCTCGATCCAGCGCTCGCAGGCGATCACGCCCTGCGGTCCGCCGAAGCCGCGAAACGCCGTGTTCGACACCGTGTTGGTGAACAGCGGGAGCGAGTTCACGCGCACATGCGGATAGTAATAGGCGTTGTCGCAATGGAACAGCGCTCTATCCGTCACGGGTCCCGAGAGGTCGGCGGAGTACCCGGCCCGCGCCGCGAATGTCGCCGCCACCGCCTCGATGCGTCCCTCGTCGTCGTAACCGACATCGTAGCTCACCACGAAGTCGTGGCGCTTGCCCGTGATCTGGAAATCGTCGTCGCGATCCGGCCTGATCTTCACCGCGCGCCGATACTTCGTCGCCGCAAGCGCAGCCACGGCGCCGAACAGATTGCCCTGCGTTTCCTTGCCGCCGAACCCGCCGCCCATGCGGCGCATGTTCACGGTGATGGCCGCATGCGGCACGCCCAGCACCTGCGCCACCATCACCTGAATCTCGGTCGGGTGCTGTGTCGACATGTGCAGATAGATCTCGTCGTCCTCGCCCGGGATCGCAAAGGCGATCTGCGACTCGAGGTAGAAATGCTCCTGCCCGCCGATTGTGATCGTACCTTTGGCACGGCGCTTCGACTTGGCCAGCCCCGTCTCCACATCGCCGCGCTCGAGCTTCAGCGGTTCTGTCACCAGCTTGCCGCCATCCTTCAGCGATGCTGCAACATCGGTGACGTGCGGCAGATCGCGATACTCGATCTTGGCGAGCTTGGCCGCTCGTCGCGCGTCGTCACGCGTCTCGCCGACCACACAGAAGATCGGCTGCCCCCAGTATTTGACCACCGTCTCGGCGAACACCGGCTCGTCGTGCTTGTGCACGCTGCTGATGTCGTTCTCGCCCGGCACATCCTCGGCCGTCAGCACGCCGACAACGCCCGGCGCCTTGCGCACCGCCTCGAGATCGATCGACGCGATCTCGGCGTGTGCCTTGGTGGAGAGCCCCAGATAGGCGTGAAGCGTCCCCTCCGGCTCGACCAGATCGTCGACATACTCGGCGCGCCCGGCCACCTGCTTGATGGCCGAGTCGTGCGGCGTCGATTCATGCAGCCGGCCCGCGGGGGCCTTCACTTCCATCTTGTTCATGCCACCGCCTTGCTCAGCCGCTCGACCGAGCCGGTGGTTTCGAGATGGAAGCGCCGCAGCAGATTCTGCGCTGCCAGCAGCCGGTACTCGGCGCTCGCCCGCATGTCGGTGAGCGGCTGGTAGTCCGTTGCGAACGCAGGGATCGCCGCCTCGATCGTCGCCGTCGTCCACGGCCTGCCGATCAGCGCCTCTTCCACCGCCACCGCGCGCTTCGGCGTCGCTGCCATCCCGCCGAAGGCAATGCGCACCATGCCCACATTGCCGTCATCGTTGATGAACACACGGAACGCCCCGCACAGCGCCGAGATGTCTTCGTCCTTGCGCTTGGTAATCTTGTAGCAGGCGAGCTGCTCGCCCGCCGGCAAATACGGAATCTTGATCGACTCCACAAACTCGCCCGGCTGACGGTCCTGCTTGCCATAGGCGACGAAGTAATCCCGCAGCCGGACCTCGCGCCGTTCATTGCCCTTGCGCAGAATGACGTGCGCCCCCAGCGCGATGAATGGCGGCGGCGTGTCGCCGATCGGCGAGCCATTCGCGATATTGGCGCCGATCGTCCCGGCATTGCGTACCTGCCCGCCGCCGATCCGCATCCAGAGTTCATTCAGCTGCGGGAAATGCCGCGCGATCACCCCCGTCGCCATCGTGTAGGTCACACCGGCGCCAAGCACCAGTTCGCCTTCACCCTCCTCGATAGAATGCAGTTCTTCTAGATGACCGATATAGATCATCGGCCCGATGTCACGCATGAACTTGGTGACCCAGAGCCCCACATCCGTGGCCCCGTTCACCAGCGTACCGCCAGGGTTTTCGGTATAGATCCGCGCCAGCTCGTCGACTGAGCCCGGCACGATGATCCGGTTCTTGCCCTCGCCGATATCGACGGTCACCCCGTCGTTCAGCGCCTTCACGCGTGCTTTCATCGCCTCGCGATGCACCACCAGCGGATCGGCCTCGACACTGCCATAGCTCGACATCGCGAGCCCGGCTTTGACGATCGGCGCATAGCCCGTGCAGCGGCAGAGATTGCCTTGCAGCGCCGTCTCGATCTCGGGCACCGTGGGATGCGCATTGCTCATCCACAGCCCATAAAGCGACATCACGATCCCGGGCGTGCAGAACCCGCACTGCGACCCGTGGAAATCCACCATCGCCTGCTGCACCGGATGGAGCGGCCCGCCCACCGGCGACAGATGCTCGATCGTCACTACATGCGCGCCATGCAGCATGCCGACAAAGCAGATGCAGGCGTTGACGGTCTCGTACACCAGCTCCGGGCCGCTCATCCGGCCCACCAGCACCGTGCACGCCCCGCAATCCCCCTCCGCGCAGCCTTCCTTGCTGCCCCGCAACCGCTTCGTCAGCCTGAGATAATCCAGCAACGTCTCCGTCGCCCTGATCTCCCCGATCTCGACGTCCTCATCATTGAGGATGAACCGGAGTGCCCCCATCAACTGCCCCGATACGTCGAATAGCCATAGGGCGAGACCAGCAGTGGCACGTGGTAGTGCGCCATCTCTGTCATCGTGAACCGCACCGGCACCAGGTCGAGGAACGGCGTCTCGAGATCGACGCCCTTCGACTGAAAATACGCACCCACATGAAAGATCAGCTCATACCCGCCGAGGTGAAAGTGATCGCCTTCGAGCAGCGGCCCGGGCGCACGCCCGTCATCGTTGGTCAGGCCGGAGAGAAGGTGATGGCTGTGATCGCCATGCAGCATCAGCAGATCGAAGCGCAAACCGGCGGCCGGCTTGCCGTGCATCGTATCGAGGACATGCGTCGTCAGGCGCCCGACCATGGGGTCATTCCTGTTCTGTTCAGCCGACTATCCGGAAAAATCTGTCACAATCCAAGAGGGCCAGCGCCGAAATTTTACCGTTTGGTCCAGATTTGCCCACCTCGCCCCATTTGCGGGCAGACTTTGCCTTGTTAACAAGCACCGAACCGCGCTGCGGTTGGCTAAACGAGCCTTCTTAGGATCGTTCGGTCCAGAGGGCAGATAAGCTTCGGTTGGCCGAACGAGCCCTCTCGGGATCGTTCGGTTCCAGAGCGCAAAGGAAAGATCGCGTAGCGATGAGATATCCTCGCAACATGCTTGGCTACGGCCGCACGCCTCCGGACCCGAAGTGGCCGGGCGGCGCCTATGTCGCGGTGCAGATCGTCCTCAACTACGAGGAGGGCGGCGAAAACAACGTGCTCCACGGCGATGCTGCGTCCGAGGCCTTCCTCTCCGACGTCATCGGCGCAGCGCCCTGGCCCGGCCAGCGTCACGCCAACATGGAGTCGATGTACGAATACGGCGCCCGCGCCGGCTTCTGGCGGCTCTGGAAGTATTTCACCGCCAACAAACTGCCGGTCACCGTGTACGGAGTCGCCACAGCCCTCATGCGCGCCCCTCAGCAGGTCGCCGCAATGCAGGAGGCCGATTGGGAGATCGCCTCCCACGGCTACAAGTGGATCCAGCACAAGGACATGCCCGAGGCCGAGGAGCGCGAGGCCATTGCCGAAGCCATCAGGCTTCACACCATCGCAACCGGCGAGCGTCCCTACGGCTGGTACACGGGCCGCTCATCGCTCAACACGGTCGACCTCGTCTCGGAGGCCGGCGGCTTCGATTACGTCTCCGACACCTACGACGACGACCTGCCCTACTGGCGCCCGCACAAAGGCCGCGCCCAGCTCATCATCCCCTACAGCCTCGCCAACAACGACATGCGCTTCGTCACGGCCCCCGGCTTCGACAATGGCGAGGAGTACTACACCTTCCTCAAAGACAGCTTTGACGTCCTCTACGAGGAGGGCCGCCTCGGCTCACCCAAGATGATGTCGCTCGGCCTCCATTGCCGCCTCGTCGGCATGCCGGGCCGCTTTGCCGGCCTCAGGAAGTTCCTCGACTACGTGCAGTCCAAGCAGAAGGTCTGGGTCGCCAGGCGCATCGACATCGCTCGCCACTGGGCGCAACACCATCCCTACAAGGCGCCCAACCTCGTGCCCTCGCAAATGGACCGAACCCAGTTTGTCGGCCATTTCGGCTCGATCTTCGAGCACTCGCCGTGGATCGCCGAACGCGCCTTTGACGGCGAGCTGTCGCCCGTCAACGACACCGCGACGGGCCTCCACTTCGCTCTGCGCAACCAGTTCCGCATGGCCAGCGAGCACGAGCGCCTCGGCGTCCTCGCCGCCCACCCCGACCTCGCCGGAAAACTCGCGCAGGCCAAACGCCTCACGGACGCCTCCACCGCCGAGCAGGCGAGCGCCGGCCTCGACGCGCTGACCGACCACGAGCGCGGCCAGTTCGAGGAGTTGAACGCCGCCTATGTCGCAAAGTTCGGCTTCCCCTTCATCATCGCCGTGCGCGACAACACCAAGGCGATGATCCTGTCGGCCATGCACACCCGCGTCGGCAACGACCGTCACACCGAGTTCAACACCGCCTGCGGTCAGGTCGAGCGCATCGCGCTCCTCCGCCTGCGTGCCATTCTTCCGGAGCTTTGAGTCTCAGATGTCCTACACCCTCCACATCGCCAACAAGAACTACTCCAGCTGGTCGCTGCGCCCCTGGGTGCTGATGAAGCAACTTGGAATTCCGTTCCAGGAAATCGTCCATCCGTTTATCCCGAACTCTGGCGGCCGCGGCTTCCTCGACTTCTCGCCCTCTGGCAAGGTGCCGACCCTGATCGATGGCGACCTCGCCGTCTGGGAGTCGATCGCCATCGTCGAATACCTCGCCGAGCGCCATCCCGGCGTCTGGCCCACCGACGCGAAGGCCCGTGCGTGGGCGCGCGCCGCGGCCGCCGAAATGCATGGCGGCTTCTCCGACCTCCGCAATATCTGCGGCATGAATGTCGGCATCCGCGTCAAGCTGAACGAGGTGGCGCCGGGCCTCCGCGACAACGTCAAGCGCATGGAAGCCCTCTGGCACGACGGCCTCGCGCGCTTCGGCGGACCTTTCCTCGCCGGCGACAAATTCACGGCCGTCGACGCCTTCTTCTGCCCCGTCGCCTACCGCTTCCAGACCTACGACGTGCCCGTCGGCGACGAAGCCCGCGCTTACGCCAAGCGCCTCCTCGCGCTCCCCGCGATGGAAGAATGGACCAGGGGCGCTCTCGCCGAGGATTTCCGCGACCACCCCCACGACGCCGAAGCCCGCGCCGTCGGCACCATCACCGACGACTTCCGCACGCCAGAGAAAGTCTGAAAACCTAAAGCGTCGCCGGGCCGTGCGGCTCGTCATGTTCCTCGCCGTCCTCCCAGTCGATGGTGTCATCGACTTCGGGGGTGTCGGCGAAGCGGTCGGCGATCCATTCCATGATCATCTTGAGCGTCTCGTGCCGCTCGATGAAATCGGCCACGGGGCCGGCGGTGTTATGGGGCACAGACAGGCTCATGCTGCCCAGATTGCGCCCGATTTATTACCGGAATGCGAAGACGCCTCAGGCGAGGATATCGAGCAGCGAGCGCGTCATGTCGCGTCCCGCTTCGACGATCTTGGCCGACGCCTTGAAGTCGTAGGACGCCAGTTGCAGCGCCACCATCGAGCTCGCGAGATCGTCCTGCCCGGGCGCCGCATCGCCAGCTGCGGCGGTCGTTCCGCTGCGCACGATGTTGTTCGCAGCCGTCTGGAAACGCGCTTCGGCGGCACGCATCCCGCCGATACCGATGGACATGATCGAACTCATACCCATCGAACTAGGCTCGCGACGTAACCAAAACCCTAATCTGACCGCCCTTCTTGGCTTCAAATGTCCGATAGCCGCCTCGGCGCCAGCTCCAGGCGGCGCCTCAAACCGCGACCAGCTCGGCTGCTGCCCCTTTGTGCCGGCCGACTTCTGCTCTAGACATGAGCGACACCAACCAACTGTCGCGAGCAATGGCCACCACACCCTACGCCAGCCCGATCGCCGGACTGCCGCCCCAGACTGCGCTCCATACGCAGCGCGCCGTGTTCACCGAGGCCTATGCACTGATCCCGCGTGGGGTCATGCGCGACATCGTGACGAGCTACCTGCCGCACTGGTCGGAAACGCGCGCGTGGGTCATCGCTCGCCCGATGAGCGGCTTTGCCGAGACGTTCTCGCAATACATCATGGAAGTCTTCCCCGGCGGCGGCAGCACCAACCCCGAGCCCAACCCCGAAGCCGAAGGCGTGCTCTTCGTCGTCTCTGGCCAGGCGACTCTCACCGTCGAGGGCCAGGCTCACACCGTGCGCGCCGGCGCTTACGCCTATCTGCCACCGGGCTGCAAATGGAAGCTGCTCAATAAGACCAAGACCCCCATCCGCTTCCATTGGGTGCGCAAAGCTTACGAGGTCGCGGACGGTATTGCTGTCCCCAAAGCCTTCGTCGCCAACGAACAGGATGAACCCATCGTCTGGATGCCGGACACCGAACGCCGCTGGGGCACCACGCGCTTCGTCGACCCTACCGACGTGTCGCACGACATGCACGTCAACATCGTCACGCTCGAGCCCGGCGCCGTCATCCCGTTCGAGGAAACGCACGTGATGGAGCATGGCCTTTACGTGCTCGAAGGCAAGGCCGTCTACCGGCTCAATCGCGACTGGGTCGAAGTCGAAGCCGGCGATTTCATGTGGCTCCGCGCCTTCTGCCCGCAGGCCTGCTACGCCGGACCGGAGCGGTTTCGCTACCTGCTCTATAAAGACGTCAACCGCCACGCTAAACTGCGGTTCTAGTCATGGCTGAGCGAACTCTTCACGCCGAGCCTCTGACACGCGACGCCTTCGCGCCCTTCGGTCAGGTGATCGAAACAGAGGGCGCGCACCACTATCCGATCAACTCCGGCAACTGCGAACGCTACCACGACCTCGCCCGCGTCGAGCTTGGCGGCGTCCACGCTCGCCCGCTCATTTCGCTCATGCGCTCCAAGCACTTCACCCTGCCGCTGACCTTGAAGATGGTGGAGCGTCATCCACTTGGCAGTCAGGCCTTCTACCCGCTCTCGCCCAACCCTTTCCTCGTGGTCGTGGCCCCCGACGAGTCGGGCACGCCCGGCACACCGCGTGCTTTCCTGACATCGCCGGGCCAGGGCGTAAACATCGCCATGAACACCTGGCATGGCGTGCTGACCCCGCTCAACATTGATGCAGATTTCCTGTGCGTCGATCGTGGCGGCGAGGGCAACAACCTCGAGGAGCATTTCTTCGCAGCGCCTTGGACCGTCGAAGCCGCCTGAGATGTAGCGTACCAATTCCTCCACAATCGCCGACGACTGTGCGCGCGATAATGCGGAGAGTGTCATGCTGAAGATCATGTTGCCCCTGGCGCTGTTGCTTGTCGCCTCCCCCGCGACGGCAGCGAAGGTCAATCTCAGCGGCGAGGTCACCTACCGCGAACGCATGGCCCTGCCCGACACCGCGACGCTCAGCATCGAGCTCATCGACCTCGCTTTGCCCGACCGGCCCCGCCTGAGCATCTCGGCGCCGACCGGTGCGGGCCAGGTCCCGCTCGCCTTCACCCTGACGTTCGAAGACAGCATGATCCTGCCGCAGCACGAATACGCCCTCAACGCCGAGATCAAGGCCGGCGACATCCGCTTCCGCAACGTCGAGCCATTCCGCGTCGCACCGCTGGCGCAGCTCGAGCCCGTGGTGATCGTCACCAACCTGGTTGCGCAGACGCAGCCCGCGGCCTCCAGCGAGCCGCTTCCGCAGACGGTGGAGCTCCCGCTGCTCGGCGTCACCTGGGAGGCGACATTCATCGGCGAAACCCCCGTGCCACCGGGCGTCGAGGTCACGCTGCTCATCGAAGACGACATGCGCGCGGGCGGCGTCGGCGGCTGCAACTCCTTCTTCTCGCAGTCCACCGTCACAGCCGACACTTTCGCCATCGGCGAAGTCGCGCGCACGCAGCGTTCCTGTCTCTACGAGCGCAACATGCTCGAGCAGAGCTACTTCGACGCTCTGAAGGCCGCTGTCACCTGGAGGGTGGACGGCGATACCCTCACTCTGCTTGATAGGACCGGCAAACCCGCCGTGACCTTCGAGCGCTGATGGATACTCCGACCCTTCTCACCCGCCTTCTCGACGTTATCGAAAACGACATCGCACCCAGGACGCGCCGTGGCGTCGAGGCTGGCAACAAACTGTTCGGCGCCGCCATCCTCCGCAAGTCGGACCTCTCGCTCGTCGTCGCCGAGACCAACAACGAGATCGAGAACCCGCTCTGGCATGGCGAAATGCACGCCATCAAGCGCTTCTATGAACTGAGCGACCACCCGGCGCCCAAGGACTGCCTGTTCCTCGCCACACATGAACCCTGCTCGCTATGCCTCAGCGGCATCACCTGGTCGGGCTTCGACAACTTCTACTATCTGTTCTCGCATCAGGACTCCGCGGACAGCTTCGCCATCCCCTACGACATCCATATCCTCAAGGCCGTCTACGCAGTTCCCGATCCCGACCGCACGGCGCCCGCAACAGGCCGCGATCTCTACAACCGCGCGAACCCTTACTTCGTGAGCCACGACATCTCGCGCATGATCGCGGGTCTCGATCGCGGCAACAAGGAACAGCTCACCGCGCGCATCGACGACCTCAACGCGCTCTACGCCGACCTCAGCGCCATCTACCAGGCCAGCAAAGGCAACGCCGGCATCCCGCTCGCCTGAACGGCGGACCGCTTGTCGATGGACGAGCGTTTCCCCTAAGCTGGCACAAAACGACGAAAGCGGGGTGAGACGATGCTCTACGACTATCTCGTTGCAGCGGCGAAGGACGCGCCGAACTCCGGCGTCAGCCAGGCCGGCAAGTTCACGCCCTACTCCGCAATCGCCGAACGCGCAGCGCACATCGCCAGCGGCCTCATCGACCGCGGCATCGAAAAGGGCACACCCGTCGGCATCCTGATGGTCAACGGCCCCGACCTGCTGACCATGACCTATGCCATCTTCGCGGCCGGCGCCATTCCGGTCCCACTCAGCGCCCACGCGCCGCGCAACGAACTTGCCGCCACGGCGAGGAAGGCCCACGTCGCGGCGGTCATCCCCGCGATCGCCAATCTGCAGTCCGCGACTAATCTGGCCGAGGACCTCGGTATCGCCGCCGACCGTCTTTTCGTCATCGGCGGCGATGGACTCAACAGCATCGAGGCACTCGCGAAGTCGCCCATCGGCCAGCTGCCACGGCTCGGTCCCGACGACATGGCGCTCTATATGTTCTCGTCCGGTTCTACCGGCATCCCCAAGGTCGTGCCGCACACCTACGGTGAGCTCACCGTCGAGCTTCGCCACGGCGATGGCTTCAAGCGCTACGAGCACGACGACATCCTTATCAACATGCTGCCCGGCAATCACATCGGCGGCTTCATGACCTCGATCGGGATGGCCAACTGGGGCGCCTCGACCGTGTACTGGAGTGACCCGCAGCCGCTGATGCTGTCGAAAGCACGCTTCGCCCACGCCATTGCCGACAACAAGATCACCCAGATGATCGGCGTGCCGTTCATGTACGACGCACTGGCCAGCGTCACCGACGACCTCGATTTCAGCCGCGTCCGCCGCTTCCTCGCTGGCGCTGTCCCGATGCGGAAGGAAACCTTCGACCGATTCGAACAGCGTTTTGGTCGGCGCCTGCGCCAGGCCTACGGCTCGACCGAATGCGGCGGCATCACCAGCAACGAGGCGCCGGAGGCCGATATCATATGGGACTCAACCGGCACGCCCATGCCAGGCGTCATGCTCGAGCTCGCCCCTGCCGAGAACCCGTTCGGCGACGCGTGCGGCGAGATCGTCGTCCAGTCCGAGGCCATCACGAAAGGCTATCTCGACGCGCCCGAGACCAACAGGCTCACGCTCCGCGAAGGCAAGTTCTACACCGGCGACCTTGGCATGGTGGTCGACGGACAGGTCTATGTGAAGGGCCGCACGAAGCTGCTCATCGAGGTCGCGGGCCATAAGGTCGATCCGTTCGAGGTCGAGGAAGTGCTGGCGCAGCACCCCGCCGTCGCCGAAGCCGTCGTCATCGGCGTGCCCGATCCGCGCACGGGCGAACAACGCATCAAGGCGGTTATTGTGAAGTCGGCCGACGGCGACGCCGACACGTTCATCCGCTACTGCCGCGAGCGGCTGGCCTCGCAGAAGGTCCCGGCGCTCGTAGAGTTCCGCGACGAAATCCCAAAGGGCGCCGCCGGCAAGCCGCTCCGCGGCCGTCTGATGGAAGCGGACTAGGCGATCACCTTGGCGCTCGCCGCGCTGCCCGCTGGCGTGATCCCCAGCCGGCGCTCGACATAGGCCGCGAGCGAGGCCGGTGAAGTAAAGAGTTCGGCGCCGATATCGCTGTCGGGAACGCTGACCGAGAAGCGTTCCTCGAGAAACTGCAGCAGGCCAACCAGATTGATCGAATCGAGCAGCCCCGTCTCCAGAAGTCCCGTCTCCGCGGTCACAACCACGTCAGAACCGGCCGCGACGCCCCGGATATGGGACAGGATCGCTTCCTGAACATCGGACATTTGTTGACCTCCCAGCTCAAAACGTCCTCGCATACTAGCCAGTACGGTGTAGACCTCAACTGGTGTGTGGGAGGCACGAGGGAGGCAGGATGCTGAGCGAAATCGTCGAAACTCGGCCGCTTGGCGAGCAGGAGCGGCTTTTCCACCAGCTCCATCAGGTCGGCGCTCTCGTCGCTTCGGGCGCGATGCATGTCCATGGCCCCCTGACTCCTGACCTCGTACGCAGGGCCTATGCCTGGCTGCAGCGTCAGCACCCGATCCTCAACGCCCACATCCGCTACGAAGGCTACGGCCGCATCTCGATCCCGCGACGCCTGGAAGGCGCTCCTCTCGGTCGAAAACAAGAAGCCTATCGGTAAGGGCAAGCATCCACGGATGCGCATAACCATCGTCAGCACCCACGAGGGCGCCGAACTCCATCACCTCGTGATGACGATGGATCACGCCATCGCCGACGCGCAGGCCGGGAGCATGCTCAACGATCAGCTCTTCCGCTACTTCGAAAATCCCGAGGAGATGGAAAAGCAGCCTCTGGTGCAGATGGGACTGCCCCCTGCGCTAGAAACGGGTCTGCCGCGCTCATCCGGGCAGACGCGGAAGTATGTTCCGGCGATCCGCTTTCCAGCGACGAATGTCCCCAATCCCGCCAAGGAGAGCCGGTCCGTTAGCCGACACATTGGCTCGGAGGCTGCCACCGCGCTGCGCGACGCGCTCAAGGTTCACAAGGCGACGATGCACGGCGCGGTCGGTGCCGCATTTCTCGTCGCCGCGCGCGACAAATTCGCGATCGACGAGATGACTGTTCTCTCAACCGTCGAGCTGCGCCGGATGATGAAACCGCCGCTGCCGATCACCGCGTTCGGCTGCTATATCGACATTCTACGCACGCACCATAAGGTCAGCGACGACTTCTGGGCCATGGCGGGCGATTTGAGCTTCAAGCTCATCGCCGCCATCGCCCGCGACCGCCAGGCGGCCTCGATCCTGAAGACGGCGACCTGGGAGATCATCGGCAAGGAAGCCATCCCGACGATTCGCAGCAAAGGTCGCATCGACGGCATCGCCATCACCACTGCAGGGTCGGTCAACTTCCGGCCCGACACGGGCAGGTTCAGGGTCGAAGGCTCAGGCGACGCGGGTGAAGCCATCGCCCTCCACGTCTTCGGCCCCTCGCTGTTCATCGGAACCTTCGAGCAGCATGGCGCGATCGACCTGCTGGTCGCCTACTCCGCCACCACCCTGTCGGACGAGGACGTCAACGACATCGCCGACCGGGCCGTCGCGGCGCTGCTCGCAGCGACAGCCACATAGCAAACGGCCGCCCCGAAGGTCGGCCGCTCGATCTTACGCCGAAGCGCGCTGCTTAGGGCGCTGCCCCTGTTTGGGCTTGCCGCCGCGACGCGTATCGGCAATCGCCGCTTTCTTGGCGCCCGAGAAATGACGCCCAGCGTTCCGCTGCTTGCGCTGGCCCTCGGGGCGAGCGCCTTCCGGACGCGCGCCGTCCGGGCGCGGCCCCTGGCCACGATGCGGCACCCTGACCTTCGGCTCCGTCGCGACCGGCTCCTTGATTTCGCCCGTCGTCGGCAGCGTGCGGCGGATCAGCCGCTCGACATCGCGCAGCTTGCCGCGCTCGGTCCCGTCGCAGAGAGTAATCGCGACGCCTGAAGCGCCGTTGCGCGCCGTGCGGCCGATACGGTGGACATAGTTCTCCGCATCGTCGGGCAGCTCGTAGTTGATCACATGCGTGATGTTCGGCACGTCGATGCCACGCGCAGCAATGTCGGTCGCAACGAGGATACGCACCGCGCCAGATGCAAAACCCTTGAGCGCAGCCTGCCGCGCATTCTGGCTCTTGTTGCCGTGGATCGCCGCAGCCTCATGCCCATCGATCGCGAGGTTCTTGGCCACGCGGTCGGCACCATGCTTGGTGCGCGAGAAGATGATCACGCGCGCCAGCGCCGGATCGGCGAGCAGCTTGTTGAGCTCGACGCGCTTCTGCTTGGAGCCGGAGAGGATCACGCGCTGGTCGATTGTGCCGACCGTCGTCGCCGGCGGCTGCGCTTCGACGCGCACGGGGTCGTTCAGCAGACCCTTGGCCAGTTCGGCGACCTCCTTGGCCATCGTGGCCGAGAACAGCGCCGTCTGCCGGCGCGGCCCGATGGCGGCAGCGATCTGCCGGACGGGCGCGATAAAGCCCATGTCGAGCATCCGGTCGGCCTCGTCGAGCACCAGCCAGCGCGTTTCGTTGAGCCGGATCTTCTTGTCCTGCATCAGGTCGACGAGCCGGCCCGGCGTTGCGATCACGACATCGACGCCGCGCGCGATCTTCTGGATTTGCGCGTTGCGCGACGTGCCGCCGAGCACGAGGACCGTGCTCAGGCGAATGTTGGCCGCCAGCTTGTGCAGCACTTCGTCGATCTGCACCGCGAGTTCGCGGGTGGGCGCAAGGATCAGCGCGCGCGTCGTCATCGGGTTGGGACGGCCGTTGAGGTCGGCAATCCCCGCAAGGATCGGCAGGCCGAACGCGGCGGTCTTGCCCGAACCCGTCTGCGCGATGCCCAGAATGTCGCGCCGCTCCATCTGCGGCGGGATCGCTTTGGCCTGGATCGCAGTGGGGGTCTGGAAACCGGCCTTGTCGAGCGCGCTCAGAATGTGCGCCGGCAGGCCGAGGGTGGTGAATGTGGTGTGGTTAAAAACAATAATTTCTTTGGCGCACCGGACCTTGCGGCGCGCGCCGCCGGCAGTCGCGGGCGGACAACAGATATGCAATCGGGCGATGCTGAGAAGGATCGCGCGGGTGCGTTCAAACCTGGGATGGTCTCCAGGTCACTTCGCCGCTCACCGCTAACAATCGATAAGAAGAGAAGCTGTTCGCCGGGCTCTATCCCGGTCGATAGGGCGGCATATGGGCCAACGATGGCCCGAATGCAAGGTTATTCCGCGCAGGTCAGCGATGCGCGACCACGTAGAAGGCCGCGAAACGCTCGCCCGACAGGCGCTCGGGGGAGAGCAGGAAGCTCTTGGCGGGATCGCCCGTCACTTCTGGCACATGCGCGTCTGCACGCGGAAGCAGGGCGAACATGCCGCCCAATCCGAGGGCAAGCAACGCCACAAGACGAGTCAGCATCTTCCGCTTCCGGTGAAGGAAAATCTGCAAGCTCATAGGCCACCTCTGGTAGCCTGAGTTGTAACAGAGGCGGCACCGCGAGGCTCGTTAAGCCTCTCGGCGTGGTATGCGGAACTTTAACGGGGTTCTACTGGCGGGTCGCGGCAAACGACGCGATGAGCGGCGCGTTCGAGGGGTTGGCCGGATCGCTGCGCAGCACCGTACCCATGATGGTGTCGGGCTGAACCGCGCCGTTAACACTCCAGGCCGGGATCAGGTAGCCGTAGTAGTCGTAGTTGTAGAGCTTGCCGCTGACGGTGGCCTGGCCCGTGAGCCGGATGCTCGCCCCTTGCTTGGCCACGTAGTAGGCAACACCCGTCAGATCGTAACTGACGCCCGAGCCGGTGCGCTTGCCGACGATGCGCCCGCCCTGCTCCGAAAGCTCGAGCTCGTTGAGGCCGAGCGCAAGCTTGGCCAGCGTATCGCCGGGCTTCGAGCTGATGCCGAAGCTGCGATAGACCCACTTGCCGGCGAACGTCCCCGGCTGCGCGTTGAGCGTAAGCGTGATGTCTTGTGCGAGAACGCTGAGCGGCAACACCAGTGCCACGATGAGCGCGAACCACGCGACGACGCGCTTCAGAGCCCAGATTCGAGTTGTCGCCATTTTCGCCCCCCGCCAAGACAGACGCGAGGACAGTAGCAGATCGTCAGCCGCCGATGCCGACAAAGTTAATCAAAGGTTAACGACCGCCTGCGGTTGGCCGATCGAGCCGACTTCGGATCGATCGGTCCAGAGCAAATTCAAAAACTGCACCAGCAGCGCCCGCGGCCTTATATCCCGCCGTACCAGTCGTACCCGTGATCTTCCCAGTATCCGCCCTGCCCGCTGCCGAAGCCTGCGAAGCTGTCGACCAGTTCGATCGTGTGCAGATACTTCGGCTGCTTGTAGCCGAGCGCCCGCTCGATCCTGAGCCGCACCGGCGCGCCGTTGCTCACCGGCAGCACGTCGTTGTTGAGTCCATAGGACAGGATCGTCTGCGGATGGTACGCGTCGATCAGATCCGAGCTCTCGTAGTACGGCTCCGCGCCCGACAATCCCCCGCCCATCACGTCGTAGCAGTGATAGACGCAGAACCGCGCCGTCGGCTTCACTCCGGCCTGATCGAGGATCGGGCCAAGCCGCGTGCCGGTCCATTTCGCAATGCAGCTCCAGCCCTCCACGCAATCGTGCCGCGTGATTTGGCTCTGCGACGGCATGTTGCGCAGCTCGTCGAGCGTGAAGCTCAGCTCGCGGTCGACGAGGCCGGTCACCTTCAGCCGATAGTCGGCAAAGCCCCCATCGCGCAGCGCGATGTACTCGTCGGTCTGCGGATCGGTCGACCCGTTCGGCCGCTGCGGCTGCCGGATCTCCGTCTCGGCATATGTCCGCGCCAGCGACTGCTCGCCGCCCAGCATGCGCTGCACCTGATAGGTCAGCGTGTTGGCGCGCTCGAGAAAGTCCCGCGTCGGGTGATCGCGCTGGCCGAGAAAATCGAACTGGTCGCAGCCCGAAAGGATCAGGCTCGAGGCACCCGCAGCCGACGCGGTGAGGAAGGAGCGGCGCGAGACGATGAGCTTGCTCATCTTACTTCTCCTCCGCGTGCGTGTTGGTCTTGTAGTAGCCCGTGATCATCGAGCGCAGTTCGTTGAACGGCCCCGCGAGCACCACCATCGCGATGTGCACGATGAAAAACAGCACGAACGCCAGCATCGCGAAGAAATGGATCGTGCGCGCCGTCTGCCGTCCGCCGAACACATCGAGCAGCCACGGCCATGCCGCATCCATCCCCGGCGACATCGTGAGGCCGGTGAGAATAATCAGCGGGAACGCGACGACGAACACCCCGAAGTAAGCGAGCTTCTGCAGCGGCGTGTACGACTTGCCATGGGTGAACTTTAGCCTGACGTGGTCCCAGATGTCCTTGGGCAGCTCACGGATATCGCGCGGCTTGAGGATGATGTCGCGCCACAGATGCCCCGTCGAGATCGCGTTGACGAGCCACATCGCAAGCGTGCCCACGAGTATCCACGCAAAGAAGAAATGGACCACGCGACCCGTCGCGAGATCACGGTTCGACGGGATCGTCGCCCAACCCGGGAATGCGACGAACGACGGCCGCTCCGCGCTCCCGCTGACGCCCAGCACGCCTGTCGTGTCAAACGTGTAGCCAAGGATCTTGGTCTGCCCTACCGGTCCGCCATCGCGCCGCAGCGCATAGATATCTAGAATGGAGTTCTCGAATGCGAAGCCGGACTGCTGGCCGATATAGAGGTTCGGGCGCGCGTTGAAAATCTGCAGCCCCGACAGCAGCAGGAAGAACATCGCTACTGCCCACACCCAGTGGGTGATGCGCGTCATCACGTCCTGCCGATAGATCAGTCGGGCGTCCGTCGCGCTCACCACGCGATCGTTGCTGATCATGCCGGTCAGCGCCCCGAGAAACGCGAAGGCGACAGGCACCGCCAGCAGCCAGCCGAAACTCTTGAACACTATGCACGCCGCCATCCAGAACAGCGCGCCGATCAGCGCGATGGCGCCGCCAAGGCCGAGCCGCGCAAATGCGACGATCCCACCCAGCGCTATGAACACCACCGCGGCCGCATAGAGCGACACCACCATCGCATCGGACTGGCGAATGATGCCGAGCGTCTTCAGCAAGTCCGGCGCAACGAGGAGAAACAGGAGGAAGGCGCCACCGGTTACCGCGCCGATCAGGCAAAGCGCCGCCGCGGACAGCTTTGCGCCCGGTGCGGCGCCCAGCGGCATCGAGCCGTCAACGACTGCCATTTTGTCCCCCCCCGCAAGCTGCGCGATGGCTGAGAAACGGCGCCGACTCTGGCCAAGTTTCAAATCACGCGGCGGCACACCTGCGTGATCGAAGCCGTCACTCACGTGCCGCCCAGTTGATCCCGCGGCGAACGATCGTCGCCATTTCCGGCACCTCGAACTCGCTCGCGCGGTGGCCGAGCGTGCAATGGAAAACCTTGCCCGCACCATATCGGCGCTTCCAAACCACTGGCATTTTCACGCCCTTGGTCCATGCTGCATGCTCGCCCGAGAAGGTCGTCGTCGCCAGCACATCGACCGAGGGGTCCATATGCATATAGTACTGCTCGGACGTGTACGGGAATGATGCAGCGATACCAGCCATGATCGGATCCTCGGGCTTGGCGACATCGACGGTGTAGTCGATGATGTTGCCCGGGTGCGCCACCCACTGCCCGCCGATCACGAACTGATAGTCGACTGATTCGCGGAACGCGTCGCTCATGCCGCCATGGTGGCCACCGACGCCAACGCCGCCTTCGACCGCCTTGGCAAAGTTGACCGCATGATCGCGCTCGATCTTGCTCATAGTGTAGATCGGCACGATCAATGACAGATCGTGGATCGAGGGATCGCCGAACACGGCGGGGTCGGTCTCGACGCGCACCGAAAAGCCGTCCTCGTGCAGCCAGCGGCGATAGATGGCAGCGCACTCCTCCGGATCATGCCCATCCCAACCACCCCAAACGATCAATGCACTGCGCATAGGTAACTCCCTCAAAGCGGCCGGAGCTTACTCATTTGAACCAAACACACCAGCCCCATTAAGGTACGTCCCTCAAGACCAGTGCCTATGTCCGGCGCCACAGCCGCCCACCCACGTGCCAGCGTGTGTGTCTGGCACCGCAGTTGTCCACCACGGTGCCTTCCCTGCGAAAGCAGGGATCCAAACATCAGCAAGCGCGGGAGGTGAGTTGGATCCCAGCTTTCGCTGGGAAGTCACCCCACCTTCGGCGTCAAATACGCCACGAAGTGCAATCCCCTGTCGAACACCCAGCGGGCGGGCGGCAGATAGAGATCGAGCTTCTCCTCCATCGTCACCAGCTCAAGCCGCGTCTTGAAGAACACTTGCTGCCATTCTTGGCGGCTGAGGAAATTGTACGGCATCGGGATGCCGTCGCCGAGATTGCCGAACCAGTCCATGAAGGCCAGCGTCTGCTGCGCAAGAACGCCTTCACGCAGATGATCCTTGATCACCACGCCGTGACGGGCGACCCGCGCTGCCTCGCGCAGCACGACCGACGGGTCCTCCGTATGGTGCAGTACGTCGACGATGGTGACGAAATCGACGCAGCGATCCGGCAGCGGCAGCGTCGTGCCGTCATACTGCAGCACCGGGATCAGCGTGCGCGGGCGCGGCACGACATCGACGCCCTCGACCTTGAGGTCGGGCCGGAGGCGCATGAGCGCAATAGCGACCTGCCCGTCCCCGCAGCCGATATCGAGCACCGTCCCACGGCCGGGGATGGCTTGCGCCAGCTGCCGCGAGAGCACCCACACCCGCCGATTGTAAAACGGGGAATGAACCTCAGAGAGCAACCGCGACTGCGGGTCGAGTTTCTGCAGCCAGTTGCCCATCGTTCAGGCCGGCCCGAACGCCCAGCGGCGGAGGACGAGAAAGCTGATCCCGGCGGTAAGCACCGTCACGACCACCGCCGCCGCCAGCGTCGGCATGCCGACGATGCCGTAGGCGATGTACGAGAACAGCGTCGCCAGCGTCAAATTCCCCAGCTGCACGGCCACATAACGCGGCAGCGCGCGCCCATGCGCGGCGACCGACTGAAACGAGAACCGCCGGTGCAGTAGGTAAACGGGAACGATGAAGGCCGCGTAGCAGAGCGACGAGACGAGCCAGGCCGGCGCAGTGTTGAAGACCACGACTGCTGCTGTCGACGCGCCAATGAACGCGACGGCCGTGGCGCCACCGATGAACAGGAATGCGAACAGCTGCGCGAGGACCGGCGTACCGGTCGCCGCCGGCCGCTGGTCCCGCACCAGGCTCTGCAACGAAGCGCTCATTCCCGCACTAAGCGCCCGCCGGATTGAGATTGTGTGAAGTTAGCGGGGCCGTGCGACCTGCCGCCAGATCAGCAGGATGATGATGGCGCCGATGATCTGTCCAAGGAAATTGGCGGTTTCGCCCGGTTGATAGAGATGAATGGCCTGACCCAGCCAGGTGGCGAGCAGCGCACCGACGATGCCGAGCACCGTCGTCAGGATAAAACCTCGCGGGTTGGGACCGCCCGGCGTGATGAGCTTCGCGAGAACGCCGGCGAGGAAGCCGACGACAATGGCCCAGAGCCAATCCATGATCGAACCCTCCAATGGTGCGCCCGATAGATGGGCGCACCCGAGCCGTCATGCAAGGTCAGTGGGCCGCAAGTTCCTTGCGCTCTGTGTCCGAAACCATGGCGAGATCGAGGACCTTCTGCAGGTTCGCTGCGTGGCGGAAGGTCGGCTCCTGGTTCTTGCCGGCACGCACCGCACCCGCAAAGCGCTGGTAGTTGGTCAGGACGGGCTCGACCTCCATCTCCTTCCAGATGCCCTTGTCGGCGTCTTCGCCGAGGCACACGAGGAGCTTGGACCAGTCGTGCCTGTGCTGCACCTCGACCCCACCCCGCTCGCCATAGACGCGGAGGCGCAGCTCGTTGAAGTGGCCCGTCGCCCAGCGCGTGGCGTGGATCACGCCCAGTGCGCCATTCGAAAAGTCGACCGCCATGGTGAAGCTGTCATTGGCATCGAGATCGTACTCGCCGATCTTGTTGCCCGGCGCCTTGTCGAAGGTCTTGAGCCGTGCGAACACGTGGTCGATGTCGAGACCCGAACCGTACGACGCGAAATCGAGAATATGGACGCCGATGTCGCCCAGAACGCCGTTCGAGCCGTGCTTCTTGCTGAGACGCCAGAGCCACTGGCTCTCGGTGCGCCAGTCGCCCCAGGCCTTCGACACGAGCCACGACTGAAGGTAGCTCGCCTCGACATGCTTGACAGCGCCGATCTGGCCGGACTGCACGATCTCGCGCGCCTTCTGCAGCTGCGCGACGTTGCGATAGGTGAGGTTCACCATGTTGATGAGGCCCGACTTCTCGGCCACGTCGACCATCTCGAACGCCTTGGTCGCGTCCGTCGCGAGCGGCTTCTCGCAGAACACGTGCTTGCCGGCGCGCAATGCTGCGATCGAGGTGGGGTGATGGATCGAATCCGGCGTGACGTTCGCCACCGCGTCGAACTGGCCCCAGGCAATCGCCGCATCGAGCGATGCAAAGCCGTTGGGGATGTTGTGCGTGGTGTTGAACTTTTCGAGCCGCGCCGGATCGACGTCGACGCCACCCACAAGGGTGACGCCATCAATCGCAGCGAAGTGCTTGGCGTGCTGGTTGGCCATGCCGCCAGTGCCGAGGATCAAGAGACGCATGTCGTGACTTCCTGAGTGACGTTTGGCCGCTTAGGCCTTTTCGACCTTGCCGGCGTGCTGGCTCGAGGACAGCTTGGCGCCGCGCTCGACGATCTTTTCGATCGCCTTGTCAACCGGGGTATTCGGCGCAGTCATCAGCTCGGCGTGACGCTCGGCGTTGAACGCCCAGTTCACCGCATTGCGCAATACCTTGCCGACCGTCGCGTCGTGATAGGTGGGATAGGTCTCGTGACCCGGGCGGAAGTAGAAGATGTTTCCAGCGCCACGGCGGTAGGTCAGCCCGGAACGGAACACTTCGCCGCCCTGGAACCACGAAACGAACACAGTCTCGAGCGGCTCGGGCACGGTGAACGGCTCGCCATACATCTCTTCGGTCTCGAGCTCGAAATAGGCCGGCAGGCCCTTGGCGATCGGGTGGCCCGGGTTCACGACCCACAGGCGCTCGCGCTCGCCGGCCTCACGCCAGTGGAGGTTCGCCGGGGCCCCCATCAGCCGCTTGAACACCTTCGAGTGATGCCCGGAGTGGAGCACGATCAGCCCCATGCCCTGCCAAACCCGCGCGGCGACGCGCTCGACGATGGCGTCGTCGACCTTGTCGTGCGCCGCATGGCCCCACCAGAGCAGCACGTCCGTTTCGTCGAGCTTCTTTTCGGTCAGCCCGTGCTCAGCATCCTGCAGCGTCACGGTCGAGGCGACGATGTTCTTGTCCTCAGACAGGAGCGCGGCGATCTGGCCATGCATACCCTTGGGATAGTTCTCGGCCACGGCTTTGCTTTTTTGCTCGTGGACATTCTCGCCCCAAACTGTGGCTCGGATCGGCATGCTGGTCTCCTCTGGGCAGGTCGGTGTCAAAGCGCTGTGGGCTCGGCACCAAAACGTTTTTGACGGCGGCGCTTCCTGCACCGGCCCGGCGCGAAACGCAAGACTGCGGCGCATATTCACCGAAGAATCGCCTGTTGCCACGCGTCAGTCGCTGCCCAACCGCCCAACCTGACCTCCCTTCCGCAGTCACGGAGGAGAATTTCAAATCGCTTTGGGAACTGCTACACCTCGCGTAGAAGACGTCGGGGAGCACCGGGCAACCACCCGGAATCGGGCGGGCGGGCATGAATCTCAAGGAGTTGGCGAGCAACCTCGGGCTCTCGCAGACCACGGTGAGCCGGGCGCTGAACGGCTACCCCGAGGTCAACGAGGCGACCCGCACGCGCGTGGCCGAAGCCGCGCTGCGGCTGGGCTATCGTCCCAACGCCAGCGCCCGCAGGCTCGCCACCGGGCGCGTCGGCGCCGTCGGCATCGTCTACTCCACCTCGGAGGGCTACGGCCCCCACACCAGCGAATTCCTGGGCGGTCTGGGCTCGCGCCTCGCCGAGGACGAAATCGACGTCCTCGTCTCGACGGTCGACACGGCCGAAGAAGAACTCGCCGCCTACCGGCGCGCCATCGCGAGCAAGAAGGTGGACGCCATCGTCCTCCACTCGCCCCGGCCCGACGACGCGCGCGTCGCACTGCTCAACGACCTCGGCTTCCCGTTCATCCTCCACGGCCGGACGCAGTCGGAGGGAGGCCTCGCCTGGCTCGACATCGACAACACCGCCGCCACCGAGCGCGCCACCGACCACCTGGTCCAGATCGGCCACCGCGACATCGCCTTCCTCAACGGCCCCAAGGGCCTGACCTTCACCATGCACCGCGAGGCCGGCTATCGGCTCGGCCTCAACAAGCACGGTCTGTCGCCCACGCCGGCGCTCATGGCCAACGGCCAGTTCACCGACGAAGTCGGCTTCCGCCTGGCGCAGGCCATGCTCGAGCGTCAGCCACGCCCCACGGCCTTTCTCGCCGGCTCGATGATGACCGCCCTCGGCATCTTCCGCGCCATCCGCTCGGCCGGCCTTGTGCTCGGCAAGGACGTCTCGATGATCGCTCACGACGACGTCTTCCCCTACCTCAACGCCGACACCATGGTCCCCTCGGTGTCCACCACCCGCTCCTCCATCCGCGCCGCCGGCGCGCGCGTGGGCGAATTGCTGAGCCAGATGCTGGGCGGCAAGCCCGCCAGCGAAATCCACGAGCTCTGGGCGGTGGAAATGGTGCTGCGGCAATCGACCGGCCCGGCACCGAAATAGGCCGGGCCTAAACTCAGGCCCTCCCCACCCCCGGTGCCTTCCCAGCGAAAGCTGGGACCCAACTCTCCCCACCGCGAACCGCGAAAAATGGCCCCAGCTTTCGCTTGGAGGCAGCGTATCAACATACCCCGGTAAGAACGACCTTCTACAAACTCAGCAACCGCAAATGATTGTCGAACCCGAAGTCGAACTTCCGCGCCGCCGCCATTGACCCCGCAATCCCCTCCACATCGCCCTGGCCGCTCGACACGAGGAATCCGGCGCCATCCGGCGCAATGCCGCACCCATCCCGCAGCGGCGCCGTAAACACCGGCCGTGCCGTCGCCGCATCGATCGCGAGGATCGTGTCCCCCTCCGGCGACGACACCGCGATCATGTCGCCCGACGCAGACCGCGCCACCGACCCCACATAGTTCCGCAGATTGCGCAGCGCATCGTCCGGCAATTCGATCAGCCGGATATCGCCATCGAGCGTCGCGTAACCCACAAGCTGCGGACTGCCCTCGTCGCCACGGAACTGGCAGCCGAACCAAACGCGATTACGCGCATCGACCGCCATATGCCGGATCGACAGCTGATGCAGTTCCGCACTCAGCGCGAGCTTACCGATCTGCGACCCATCGCGACGATCGACGAACACCAGTGACGGCTCCATCGTCTCGATGTTGAGTTCGGCGCGCCCATAGTCCGGATGCGTCTCGATCCCGCCATTGGCGATCGCGAACGTCATGCCATCGGGCATCAGCAGGATCTCGTGCGGCCCCACGCCATACGTGTCGAACTCGCCGACGCGCGTGTACCCGCCCGACACATCGTAGATGCCGATCACACCGCGCACGTTGTCAAAATCGTTCTCGGTCGCGTAGAGCAGCTTGCCATCTGGCGAGAACACGCCATGGCCGAAGAAGTGCCGCCCCTCGATGCTGGGGATCGTCAGCGGCGCCGCGCTGCCCGCCGGATCGAACACCACAGCGAACGTCCCCGGCTGACGCGCGAAAACCACCGCGCGACCGCTAACCGGCGAGTACGTTACATCATGCCCGCGATCAGGCAGATCGACATTGGCGATCAGCTTGCCCGTTTCGGTGATCAACGCCGCGCCAAAACTGCCCGACGGCAGGATCGTCGACGACGCGAACACCAGCTCAGACGTGGCGAGCGCGGCCGCCCGCTGCGGCAACAGCGACGCGACAAACCCCGCGCCGGCTGCCTTGAGGAACGCGCGACGCTGCCACATTTCAGTCGCCGTCCAGGGTCGAGAAGCCAACGGAGAGGTCGAGGGCCGCGGCAATGTTCTGGCCGAGCAGCGTGTCGAGCGAGCGCGTCACCACGACGAGATATTTGAACGCCTGCAGCTGATGCGCGTCGGCGACCGCCTTCTCCATCGGATCGACGATCGCCGCGAGACCGCGTGCCGCGTTCGCATACTCGAACGCCGCTCCATCGGTGATCCACGAATTGCCGGCACCCATCGCTTCCGGGAACTTGGCCGCCAGGAAGAACTCGTGCAGCCCCTCGAAGTTCGCGGCCAGCGCAGGCACCGTCATGCCCGAGCGCCAGAACAGCGCCGATCGCGGCTTCGGCGACCCCGTCGCTTCCCCGAGGATCGGCGTGATTCGCTGGTCGCGGATCGCCTCGGTGCCGTGGATCAACGTGGCCGCCAGCTTCTCCAACACCTCGGTCTCAGTGCGGTAGTCGGCGGCATCGGCCTTGGGGTTGAGCAGAGCTTCGGCCGCCCCAGCCGCGCTCTTGTCATGCCACTCCGCCGTGATCGTCTCGGCAAGGCCGTGGATCAGCGCGGCCGACGCGTTCGCGTAGCTGCAGCGATACGCGGCCGCCGAGGTCGCGAGGTCGTCGCTGCCGGTGCCGAACAGCAGATACTCGAGCGCGACGAGCCCCTGCATCGCAACGCTCTTGCCGGCAAGCATATCGGGCGACGCCGCCGTCGCGTCCTGCTCGACCAGTGCCGCCTGCACCTGCTTGAGAGCAATGCCTTTGCGATCGGGCCAGAACAGCAGGCGCTCGAGCCGGTCGCCCACACCGAGCGGTCCGATACGCACGAACTCGACCCGCGAGAACGCCGCCACCGTCGAGCGAAACTGGCCCTGCGCCGTCGTCAGCGCATCCGCCGAGGGCGTGTCGCACAACGCCGCGACATTCATCTCGAGCGAGCCCGCCTCTTCGGCGAACTGCGCGAACGCCGGCCGGATGTATCCGTCGATGGCGCTGGCGACGATGTCCCGCGTGGGGATCGCCGACTGTGCGAAGGCGGGCAACGCAGCGAGAGCAATCGCAGCGGCGAGAAGGAGGCGCATCACAGGGACTCCAGGAAGGCGATGAGATCGTTACGCGCCGATGTCGGCAGATTTGCGAAGGCGTCCTTGGACGTCTCCGCTTCGCCGCCGTGCCAGAGGATGGCTTCGGTGAGATTGCGCGCGCGGCCATCATGCAGGAACAGCGTGTGGCCCGAAACGACTTTCGTGAAGCCGATCCCCCACAGCGGCGGCGTCCGCCATTCGTAGCCATCCGCCGCGCCCTCCGGGCGATGGTCCGCAAGACCTTCGCCCATGTCGTGCAGCAGCATATCGGTATAGGGCCAGATCAGCTGGAACTTCTGCGCATCGCCTTCCGCATCGCGCGACGTCACAAATTTCGGTGTGTGGCACGCGATGCAGCCGAGGCCGTAGAACTGCTGCTTGCCGCGCAGCACCGCAGGGTCGTCGACATCGCGGCGACGCGGCACACCGAGATTCTGCGAGTAGAACGTGACGAGGTCCAGCACCGGATCGGGTCCCTCCGTCGGGCCGCGAACCGCCTGCTCGCCTGTAGGCATAGCGAGGCACGCAGGCTCCGCCGGCGTGCAATCGCCATGGGGGCGGTTGACCAGGGGCGTCGAGATGCCGATGTCCCCCGAGAACGCGCTGGCCGACTGCACGCGGATGCTGGGCGCACCAGCCTTCCAGCCGAAACGGCCAAGCTTGAGCGCCCCGTCCGCGATATCGGTCACCCAGTTGGGCTTGCCCGAAATGCCGTCGCCATCGAGGTCGTCGGGGTCGGCGAGCGCGAGGATATCCTCCTCAGGGATCGCTTCCAGCAGCCCGAGGCCGATCATCGGCGGCGCGACGCGCGGCGAAAGCATCACATGGTCGCTCATCGGGCCATAAGCGAGGTCGGAGATCGAGTAAGACGGCTGGCGCAGCGTCACCACAGTCCCGTCGCCCAGCGTCACCGGCAGGTCGGCATAGTTGATCACCATCTTGCCCTCGGCAGGAAGGCCGGGCACCGCAAACACTTGCAGCTGCTCGCCATAGGTCGGCTCCGGGAACAGCAACACGCCACGACTGTCGAGCAGTGTCTGCTGCTCCGCATCCTGCGGCGGCACCGACAGGCGAAGGAACATTGAAACGGCGTTCTCTTCCGGCGTTTCTGGCAGCGGTCCGAGTCCATCGGAGGCGAGCGTCGAGGACGGCGAGCTGACCCAGACTTTGCGGAACAGCGCATTGCCGAGCTTGAAGTCGCCTTCCTGCTCAAAGGTGAGATTGGCCGAGCTGTGCGAAAACGAATCGCGGTTGACGAGCTTCTTGGTCGTCGCGGCCCCCGCGGGCAGCGACTCATATTGTTCGGGCTTGGTGAAATCGTCGGTCGGCGCCGTGATGGCGCGGACACGCTCCAGATCTTCGGGCGTCAGGTCCGAACGAACAGGCGTGTCGTCTGCGACGCTCAGGCCCGCAAGGAGCGTGACGACCAGGAGTGCGGTGAAGTACTTGTGCATGTCTCGCACTTCTAGCACGTCCCGGTCACGCGCATGTGAGGGCTGCGGTGTGATTACCGCAACCCCCCGAAGGAAAATACTACTGGAAAACTACATCGGGGTTGTCGAGCGAGTCACTGCCCTCAACCGTCACATCGTCGAGCGCCAGCAGCGCCACGACGCGTTCGATCCCGCGGGTTTGGGCAATCAGGCCGTCGATCGCCGCCTGTACGACGGCATTCCCTTCGGTGTTCCCCTCGCCGATCATCTGGTCGTAAGCCTCGACCGTCTCAGCGCGGGTCTTCATCGCGTCCATCTTGGTCACGGTGTCGTCCAGCAGCCCACGGAGCTCGGTGTCGAGCGCCGAATCCTTGGCAGCCACGAGCTGGCTCAGCGACGGTCCCTCGACCACGCTGCCATCCAGTCGCGTGTACTTGCCCAGATAGACGTTACGCACACCGATCGCATCGTGCAGGTGGCTGATATGCGTGTTGTCGGAGAAGCAATCGTGCTCCTCCTCCGGATCGTGCAGCAGCAGGCCGAGCTTCATGCGCTCGCCGGCGACTTCGCCGTAAGACAGCGAACCCATGCCGGTGAGGATCGTCGAGATCCCCTGGTCGGCGAGCGCCGCGCGGGCAGCGCCATCGGCCTTCCAGTTCGCAACCATCTCTTCGAGATCGGAAACCAGCAGGTCGCTGGCCGAGGCGAGGAACTGCGCGCGGCGCGCGGCATGGGGCTCTGTGGAGTAGTCGGTCGGCGGACGATTGCCCGCACCCGGTCCCGTACCATTGAGGTCCTGCCCCCACAGCAGGAACTCGATCGCATGGTAGCCGGTCGCCACGTTCGCCTCGACCCCACCGGCTTCCTGCAGGTGATCGCGCAGGACCTCGGGGGTCAGCTCGTCGAACTCCATCTCCTCGCCATCGATGGTGATCTTGGGATTGGCGATCACATTGGCGGTGTAGAGCCCGTTCTCGTCGCTTTCGGTGCCGTACGACGCGTCGACATAGTCGATCAGCCCCTCATCGAGCGGCCACGAATTCACGCGCCCCTCCCAATCGTCGACGATCGGGTTGCCGAAGCGGAACGCCTCCGTCTCCTGGTACCACGGCCGCGCCGCACGCCAGAAATCGCGCGCCGTCGCCAGCGTCTCGTCGGTCGGGTTGGCGATCAACGCATCGATCGCGACATCGAGGGCCTTCGCACTGGTCAGCGCGTCCTCATAACCGGCGAGCGCAATGTTCGCGTAGGTGTCGAGTATCTCGCCAGGCGTCGGCTCGGCCGCAGCAGCCGGCAGCGCCAGCGCGCAGGTGCCAAGCAGCAGGCTCAGTCGCAGCAGGTTCATGGCCCTCATCTCCAGTATGACGCCGCGCCGTAACAAAGCGGAGTGTGCTGTTCAAGAAATATCGACCAAGGCTGGAACGGGTCTAAACTGGCCGCCCGTTTGACCACACATATCTCACCGGCTATGCGTTATGCCAGCGCAGCCCGAGGAGGTGGACCAATGGCCGAAACCCGCACCGTCACCGTCGAACGGACCATCCCCTACTCGGCCGAGAAAATCTGGCGCGCCCTCACTCAGCCCCACCTGATGGAAGAGTGGCTGATGAAGAACGACTTCAAGACCCCCACCGTCGGCCAGAAGTTTAGCTTCACCGAAGACTGGGGCAGCATCGATTGCGAAGTCGTCGAGGTCGAGCCCGGCAAGACTCTCTCGTACAAATGGGCCGCCTTCGGCCTCGACAGCGTCGTCACCTTCACGCTCGAGCAAGCTGGCACCGGCACGCTGCTCCGCGTTGAGCAGCACGGCTTCCCCATGGACTCGCATCAAGCCTTCCGCGGCGCGCAGATGGCCTGGCCCGGCTATCTCACCAAACTCGAGGCGGTCGTCTCCAACCTCGCGGACGCGACCTAACTCAACTGCACCACTCGCGCTCCTCGGCCTGGTCCGACTGTCCCCCATCGACTCCGCCCCCACAAATCTGCCACTGTCACAATTGTCACAATTGGACTGGGAGGCACCGGGGCGCCGGCTGCATGTGACACCGGCCACGACTGCAAAATCCGCGAGTTCGCGAGGGATTGCGGCCAGCTGTCATGCAGCTGTCATGCGTGGTCCCTAGGTGAGCGCGCGGCTTTCCGATCTCCTCCTCGATCCACGAACGCCAATAATCCTAGGGAGACGCATATGATCTTTAGAAGCGCGCTCGCTGCGACCGTTTCGGTTGCTGCCCTGCTCGGCTCGACCTTTGCCTCGACGGCACAGGACCTCACCGCCCTCTATGAAGCCGCCAAGGCCGAGGGCATGCTCACCGTGATCGCGTCGCCGCGCGACTGGTGCAACTACGGTGGCCTCTACGACGCTTTCATGGCCAAGTATCCGGGCATCACCGTGAACTCGATCAACGAGGAAGCCGGCTCGGCCGACGAACTCGAAGCGATCAAAGCCAACAAGGGCAACACCGGCCCGCAGGCGCCTGATACCATCGACGTCGGCCTCGGCTTCGGCCCGCAGGCGCTCGCCGACGGCCTCATCCAGCCGTACAAGGTCGCCGCGTTCGACAAGATCCCGGCCGAGGTCAAGGACCCCGATGGCCACTGGTATGCCGGCTACTACGGCGTGCTCGCCTTCCTCGTGAACGATGACATCGTCACCGAGAACGCCCCGACCAGCTGGGCGGACCTCAACAAGGACGGCGCTCCGCTGTTCGCCCTCACCGGCGATCCGCGCAAGGACAACCGCGCCATCCAGTCGGTGTGGGCCGCCGGTCTCGCCGTCAATGGCGGCGATCAGGCGACTGCCGCCGAAGCAGGTCTCAACTTCTTCAAGGACCTCAACTCCAAGAGCCTCTTCGTGCCGATCAATGCCCGTCAGGCCGCGCTCGTCGCCGGTCAGGCCGGGGTGATCGCAGCCTGGGACTACAACCTGCTCACCTGGCAGGATGGCTTCCAGGGCAACCCGAAGTCGCATGTCGTGGTCCCGAGCGACAGCGTCGTCGCGGGCGTGTACGTCCAGGCCATCAGCGCCTTCGCGCCGCATCCGAACGCCGCCAAGCTCTGGATGGAGTTCATCTACTCCGACGAAGGCCAGAACCAGTGGCTCGCCGGTTACTGCCACCCGATCCTGTTCAACGACATGGCCTCGCGCAATGCGCTTCCGGCCGACCTCGTCGCCAAGCTGCCTGATGCGGCCCTCTACGCCAAGGCGATCTTCCCGTCGGTCGCCACGCAGGACGCCGCCAAGAAGACCATCAGCGAAGGCTGGGACACCGTCGTCGGGGCGAATGTCCAATAGTCTGACCACCGCCAGTGAAATGGCTCCGATGGCCGACCCGGGTAAAACCGGGCCGGCCACGGCTTTACCCACTCCGCGACGTGGTCGCGCCACGACGCAATTCACCCAGTATCTGGGCGTCGCGCCGTTCCTGATCTTCGCCCTGCTCTTCCTCATCATTCCGACGCTGAACCTCGCGATCAGCGCGTTTCGCGATATCGACGGCAACTTCACTCTCGACAACATCATCGAGTTGAAGCGCCAGAACATCATCGACGCCTACTGGATTTCGATCCGCGTCTCCGCGGCATCTGCGGGCCTCGGCGCATTGATCGGCCTCGTGATCGCGCTGGCGGTCATCCGCGGCAATCTCCCCGGCTGGCTACGCTCGTCGGTGATGACCTTCTCCGGCGTTGCCTCCAACTTCGCCGGCGTGCCGCTGGCCTTCGCCTTCGTCGCGAGCCTCGGCCGCCTCGGCATGGTCACCGTCGTCCTCAAGTTCTTCGGCCTCGACCTCTACAAGACCGGCTTCAACCTCCTGAGCTTCTGGGGCCTCACGGTCACCTACCTCTATTTCCAGATTCCGCTGATGATCCTGATCATCGCGCCGGCCGTCGACGGCCTCCGCAAGGAGTGGAGCGAGGCCGCCCAGACGCTCGGTGCATCGCCGTTCCAGTTCTGGCGCTTCGTCGGTCTGCCCGTGCTGTGGCCCAACCTGCTCGGCACCTTGTCGCTGCTCTTTGCCAATGCTTTCGGCGCGATTGCCACGGCCTACGCACTCACTGGTTCCTCGCTCAATATCGTCCCCATCCTGCTCTACACGCAGATCAGCGGCGATGTGCTGCACAACCCGGGTCTGGGCGCGGCGCTGGCGCTGGGCATGATCCTGATCACCGGCGCGGCCAACATTATCTATCTTGTGGTCCGCACCCGCGCCGAGCGATGGCTCAAATGAAGCAGAACCGCGCCTGGGCCTGGATCGTCTTCATCGTCGGTGCCGCCTATTTCATCATTCCTCTGCTTGCGACCGTGGTGTTCTCGCTGCGCATGCGGCGCGACTATCTCTCGGTGGATGCCTATCTTTCCGTGCTGTTCGACAAGCAGTTCCACGCGACTTTCGGCTATTCGGTGCTGATCAGCCTGTTCACCGTGGTGGTCGGCTTGATCATTACCGTACCCGCCGCCTATCTCGTGCGCCTGCGCCTGCCGCAACTGCGGCCATTCGTCGAGTTCGTGACGCTGCTGCCGCTGATCATTCCGCCCATCATCTTGGTCTACGGCTACATCAAGATGTACAATACGAGTTCCATCTTGCCGCTCACCGGCTCGGCGATCGGCACCGACATTCTGCTGATCCTCAGCTACGTGGCGCTCGGCCTGCCCTACATGTATCGCGCCGTCGATACGGGCATGCGCACCATCGACGTTCAGACTCTGACCGAAGCCGCCACCATCATGGGAGCGCGGCAAACGACGATCCTCACGCGGATAATCCTGCCCAACATCACCATCGCGGTGCTCTCCGGCGCCTTCCTTACCTTCGCCATCGTCATTGGCGAGTTCACGATGGCGAGCCTCTTGGGGCGCCCGGCCTTCGGCGTCTATCTCCAGCGCATCGGCATCAGCAAATCCTACGAACCCGCCGCGCTCGCCGTGATCTCCTTCGCCATCACCTGGGGTGCGATGGGCATGATCCAGCTGCTGTCGCGCTTCGCCCCCAAGACCGCCCCACGGAATTCCTGATATGGCCGAGTCATTCCTCAAGATCGAGAAGATCACCAAGAGCTTCAAGGATACCCAGGTGGTCAAGGGTGTGGACCTCGCCTTCGACAAGGGCGAGTTCGTCTCGCTGCTCGGCCCATCCGGCTGCGGCAAGACCACGATCCTGCGCATGATCGCCGGCTTCGAGGCGCCAACCACCGGCTCGATCGTCGTCGACGGCAAGGACATTACCGAGCTGCCGCCGAACCGGCGCAAGATCGGAATGGTGTTCCAGGCCTACGCTCTGTTCCCGAACATGAATGTTGGCGACAACATCGGTTTCGGCCTCAAGATCGCCGGCATGCCGCGCGCCGAGCGCGACGCGCGTGTCGAAGAAATGCTCAAGCTCATCGGCCTCGCCGGTTACGGCAAGCGCTTTCCGTTCGAGCTGTCGGGCGGCCAGCAGCAACGCGTCGCCCTCGCCCGCGCCATCGCACCGCGCCCCTCGATGCTGCTCCTTGACGAGCCGCTGTCGGCGCTCGACGCTAAGGTGCGCGTGCGCCTCCGCGAAGAAATCCGCGCCATTCAGCGCGAGCTGGGCATCACCACTGTGTTCGTCACCCACGACCAGGAAGAAGCCCTCTCGATCTCCGACCGCATCGTCGTCATGAATGCCGGCAAGGTCGAACAGTTCGGCACGCCATTCGAAATCTACAACCGCCCGCAAACGCGCTTCGCCGCAACCTTCGTCGGCACGCTCAACACCATCGATGCCAAGGTCGTCGATCCAGCTGCCAAGACCGTTAGCATCGACGGTCAGGTCGCCACCATTGGCGCGCTGCCGGCAACGGCCAGGGCCGGCGACTCCATAGCGTTGACGACGCGCCCCGAGGCCGTGTCGCTCGCCAATGGCGTCAACCGCGAGATTGTCCTCGATGCGACCGTCAGCGAGGTCGCCTTCCTCGGCTCGGTGATCCGCCTCAAGGTCAAGACCGGAACCAACGAGCTGGCGCTCGACCTGTTCAACGACCAGCGCTCGCCCCCGCCCGGCTACGGCCAGCCGGTGAAGATCACCATCGGCGCAAACGACATCCTCGTCCTCGGGGACTAGTCCTGAACATCCTCTTCATCACCGCCGACCAATGGCGTGGCGAGTGCCTCGGCATCGCCGGCCATCCCGTGGTGAATACGCCCAACATAGATGCGCTCGCGGCCGAGGGCGTGACCTTCCTCAATCACTACGCCAACGCCGCGCCCTGCTCGCCGGCGCGCGCCTGCCTCTATACGGGCCTCTACCAGATGACCAACCGCGTCGTCCGCAACGGCACGCCGCATGCGCACCGCTTCGACAACGTCGCCTTGGCCGCGCGGCGCGCGGGCTACACCCCGACCCAGTTCGGCTATTCGGACCAGTCTGCCGACCCCACGATCGTCCCCCCCGGTGATCCCCGCCTCCTGACCTACGAAGGCGTGCTGCCCGGCTTCGATGTCCGCGTGAAGCTGCCCGAGGACGAAAAACCCTGGCTCAGTTGGCTGCGCGCACAGGGCGTCGACGCCCCCGATCGCAGCGTGCACCGGCCAGTTGGCTCGAGCGACCGCATCAGCAATGCGCCGCCGGCCTACTCTGCCGATCAGACGCAGACCGCCTTCCTCACCAACGAATTCATCCGCTGGCTGAGCGAGCAAGACGGCAAGTGGTTCGCTCACCTAAGCTTCCTCCGCCCGCACCCGCCCTTCGTCGTTCCCGCGCCGTACAACACCATGTATTCGCCCGATGACATGGGAGACTTCCGCCGCGCCGCCGAACCCGAGCACGATGCCGCCGTGCATCCGCTGGTCGCCCTCGCCCATGCCTCCACCGGCCTCGAGCACTTCGTCATGCGTGGCAGCGGATCAGTCGCCGACCTGAGTGACGCCGAGTTCCGCCAGCTCAAGGCCACCTACTTCGGCATGATCACCGAAGTCGACGCACAGCTCGGCCGCGTGTTCGAAGCGATCAAGACCGCCGGTCAGTGGAACGACACTTTGGTGATCTTCACCTCTGACCACGCCGAGCTCATGGGCGACCACTACCTCCTCGGCAAGGGCGGCTATCACGACCAGAGCCAGCACACACCGCTCGTCATCTACGATCCGCACGACAGCGACCGCGGCAAGACCGTCTCCGCCTTCACCGAAGCGGTCGACATCTACCCGACCCTGCTCGCCGCCATGGACGTCGAGCCCGGTCACGTCGCCGACGGCTCGTCCCTCCTGCCCTGGCTGACCGGCACCCCTTCGACCTGGCGCGACGCCGCCCATTGGGAGTTCGACTTCCGCGACGTCGCCGGCCAGACCGCCGAGGCGGCCCTTGGCATCGACTCCACCGGTCTCAACATGACGGCCATCCGCACCGACAAGTGGAAGTACGTCCACTTCGCCGCCCTGCCCCCACTCCTCTTCGACCTCGAAGCTGACCCCGACAACCTCGTCAACCTCGCCGGCCGACCCGAATACGCGTCGATCCAGCTCACAATGGCCGAGAAGCTGTTGAGCTGGCGCGCCCGCCACCTCGACCAGACTCTCGCCCTCAAGGAACTGACCCCGAGAGGCGTGGTCACCCGCCCGTCGCTGCGCTAGAATCGGCGCATGCAAAACCCATTCGTCTCGACCGATTGGCTCGCCAGCCGCACCGCTGATCTATCGGTAGTAATCATCGACGGCAGCTGGTTCCTCCCCACCGCCAACCGCAAGCCCTACGAAGAGTACTTAGCCGGCCATATCCCCGGCGCCGTCTACTTCGACATGGACGAAATCGCTGATAAATCAACGGGTTTGCCCCACATGCTGCCCTCTCCCGAGGTCTTCGCCCGCGAAGTCGGCGCGCTCGGCATCGGCGACGGCATGACAATCGTCATCTACGACGAGTCCGGCCTCTTCTCCGCCCCCAGAATCTGGTGGGAATTCAATGCGATGGGCGCAAATGACGTCCGAATTCTAGAGGGCGGCGGTCCCAAATGGCGCGCCGAAGGACGACCGCTGGAAGCAGGGTTGACCAAGCGCCCACCAGCCAGCTTCACCGCGACCTTCCACCCCGAATTGGTCCGCAATTTCAACGACGTAAAGGCAACGATCGCCGCCAATGGCCAGATCGCCGATGCCCGCCCCCGTGGCCGTTTCGCCGGCCGCGACCCCGAACCCCGCCCCGGCCTCAAATCCGGCCACATGCCCGGCGCCGCCAACCTCCCAGCCATGGAACTGGTCGCCAACGGCATCCTGAAATCACTCAATGAAATCAAAGCAATAATTGACGAGGCGGGCGTCGATCTCGACAAGCCTATCATCACCAGCTGCGGCTCCGGCGCGACCGCCGCGACGGTACTACTGGCGCTCAAGCTCGCTGGCGCGAAGGACGTCGCTCTCTACGACGGTTCGTGGGCCGAATGGGGCGCGCGCGACGATGCAGTTGTCGTCAAGGACTGAGGACGACCTCAGCCCTTGTTCTTGTTGTAGACGTCGAAGATCACGGCGCCGAGCAGAACAACGCCCTTGATCATCTGCTGCCAGTCGATGTTGACGCCCATGATCGACATGCCATTATTCATCACACCCATGATGAACGCGCCAACCACGGCGCCGGCAACTTGCCCCGCGCCGCCCGCCATTGACGCGCCGCCAATAAAGACTGCCGCGATAACATCGAGCTCGAGCCCCTGCCCGGCCTTAGGCGTCGCCGAGTTCAGTCGCGCCGCATAGATCATGCCGGCCAGCGCCGCCAGCGCGCCCATGATCGCGAACACGTAGAACGTCAGCCGCTCGGTGTTGATACCCGAAAGCTTCGCCGCCTTCTGGTTACCGCCCATCGCGTAGATCCGGCGGCCGAAAGTGAGCTTTTTCGTAATGAAAACAAAGAGCGCCGTCAGCAGCCCCATCACGATCAGCACGTTCGGCAGGCCCTTGTACGACGCGAGCATGTAAACGAAGAACAGCACCAGCGCCGAGACGACAAGCGTCTTGATGGCGAAAAGCGCAAACGGCTCGGTGTCATAGCCGTGCTGCATGCGCGACGCCCGGCCACGCAGCTGCATTACGATCATGCCGAGGACGATCAGCACGCCGATAATGAGCGTGGTCGAATGAACCGCCCCCATCCCGAGGTTGATCGGCCCGGTCCAGTCGGGAATAAACCCGGCGCTAAGCAGCTGAAATTCCGCGGGAAACGGCCCTATCGAGCGACCTGAAAGGATCGCGAGCGACAATCCCTTGAAGATGAGCATGCCCGCCAACGTCACGATGAACGACGGAATGCCGAGATAGGCGATGATGAAGCCCTGCGCCGCCCCAACGATGGCGCCGACAACCATACAGATGACGAATGCCGTGATCGGGTTGGCCAACCACAGAAACTCCGGCGGGAACTTCCACCCCACCATCAGCATCGCCGCCAGCGCGCCGATGAAACCCGAGACCGAGCCCACGCTGAGGTCGATATGGCCAGCGACAATTACCAGCAACATGCCGAGCGCCATCACGATGATGTAGCTCTGCTGCAGGATGATGTTCGTCAGGTTGACCGGCTTGAACAGCACGCCGTTGGTCATGAACTGGAAGAAAATCATCAGCGCGATGAGCGTCAGCAGCAGCCCGTAGTCGCGCAGGTTCGAAACCAGCGACCGGCCGAGGCTCTTCTCGCCCGGCACGCCAGGAGCAACCGGAACGGCCGAAATGTCGGAAGAGGTTTGCGTGGTCATGCCGTTCGTCCTTCTCCGCGCACGATGGCGCGCATGATCTTTTCCTGCGAGGCGTCGGAGGCGGCCATTTCGCCTACTATACGCCCTTCGTTCATCACATAGATGCGGTCGGAGACGCCAAGCAGTTCGGGCATCTCCGAGGAAATCACCAGGATCGCCTTACCTTCGGCGGCGAGCTCGTTGATGATCGTATAGATTTCGTACTTGGCGCCGACGTCGATGCCGCGCGTCGGCTCGTCGAGGATGAGCACGTCGGGGTCTGCAAACAGCCACTTGCTCAGCACGACCTTCTGCTGGTTTCCGCCCGAAAGATTGCCGGTGAGCTGGTAGATGCTCGACGAACGGATGTTGGTGCGGCTGCGATAGTCGTTCGCGACCTTCATCTCGCGCATATCGTCAATGACGCCGACATTGGCAACAGCCGGTAGATTGGCGAGCGTGGTGTTGTTCTTGATGTGATCGATGAGGTTGAGGCCGTAAGTCTTTCGGTCCTCGGTGACATAGGCAATGCCCTGGCGCACGACGCGTGACACGCTCCGCGTATCGACGGGCTTACCGTTGAGCAGCAGCTCGCCCGTGATGCGACGGCCGTAAGAGCGACCGAAGATGCTCATGGCGAACTCAGTACGGCCCGAGCCCATCAGGCCCGCAATCCCGACCACTTCGCCACGGCGCACGTTGATGTCGATGCCCTTGATCACCTGACGGTCGGTGTGAAGCGGATGATAGACGCTCCAGTTCTTCACCTCGAACAGCACATCGCCGATCTTGGGATTTCGCGGCGGAAAGCGGTTCTCAAGCGACCGGCCCACCATCGATGCGATGATGCGGTCTTCGGTGATCTCTTCGGTATTCAACGTCTCGATCGTATGACCATCGCGAATGACCGTCACGCGGTCCGCAACGGCGCGCACCTCGTTGAGCTTGTGCGAAATGAGGATGCACGAAATCCCCTGCGCGCGGAAATCGCGCAGCAGTTGCAGCAACGTCTGGCTGTCTTTCTCCGACAGCGATGCAGTGGGCTCATCGAGGATGAGCAACTTCACATCCTTCGACAGCGCCTTGGCAATCTCCACCAGCTGTTGCTTGCCGGTGCCGATATTGGTGATCTTGGTGTTGGGGTCTTCGGTGAGCCCGACTTTCTTCAGCAGCTCACGCGTACGCTTCTCGTTGGCGTTCCAGTCGATGAGGCCAAAACTGTCGTGCTCGTTGCCGAGGAACATGTTCTCCGTGATCGAGAGCAGCGGCACCAGTGCAAGCTCCTGGTGGATGATCACCAGGCCGCGCTTCTCGCTGTCATGAATGCCCTTGAACTGGCACTCCTGGCCCTCGAAGACGATGGTGCCTTCGTAACTACCGTAGGGGTAGACACCCGACAGCACCTTCATAAGTGTTGATTTGCCGGCGCCATTTTCGCCGACGATGGCGTGGATCTCGCCGCGACGCACATCGAAGCTGACATTCTCGAGCGCTTTCACGCCGGGGAACGTCTTGGTGATGTTGCGCATCTCCAGGATGGTATCGGTCATTGCCTGGTCCTGAACCCGCCCCTTGTGGCCCTGCAATCTACCGCTGCGGGCCCCTTACGAAAAGGGTCCCGCGCTTGGACGCGGGACCCTCACTGTCAGTCCAGTCTTACTGGATGTCTTCCGGCTTCAGGTAGCCAGAGTCGATCACGAGCTTCTGATAGTTCGTCAGGTCAACCGAGTACGGCGTCAGCAGGATCGAGGGAACGACCTTGTTGCCGTTGTCGTAGGTCTTGGTGTCGAGACCTTCCGGAGTGCCACCGCTCAGGACGGTGTCGACCAGATCCGCAGTGGTCTTGGCCAGCTCACGGGTGTCCTTGTAGACGGTCGAGTATTGCTCACCGGCGATGATCGCCTTGACCGACGGAGCTTCCGCGTCCTGGCCGGTGATGATCGGCCAGGGCTGGTCGGCCGTGCCGTAGCCCACGCCGCGCAGCGACGAGATGATACCGCGCGAGAGACCATCATACGGTGCGAGAACGCCGTGCACGACGCTGCCGTCCGAATAGTTGGCCGACAGGATGTTGTCCATGCGGGCCTGCGCAACGGCGCCGTCCCAACGGAGCGTACCAACCTGGTCCATGCCCATCTGACCCGACTTGATCACGATCTCGCCGGAGTCGATCATCGGCTGCAGGACCGACATGGCGCCATCGTAGAAGAAGAAGGCGTTGTTGTCGTCCGGCGAACCGCCGAACAGTTCGACGTTCCACGGCTTCACATCCGGAAAGCGTTCTTTCAGGCCCTGGATCAGAGAGTTGGCCTGGAGCACACCGACGCCGAAATTGTCGAAGGTGGTGTAGTAGTCGACATTCGGGCTCTGACGGATGAGGCGGTCGTAAGCGATGACCTTGGTGCCGGCGTCAGCGGCCGACTGCAGGACGGCCGACAGCGTGGTGCCGTCGATCGAAGCGATAACCAGAGCCTTGGGCCCCTTGGTCAGCATGTTCTCGAGCTGGGCGAGCTGGTTGGCGATATCGTCTTCTGCGTACTGCAGGTCGACGGTGTAACCCTTGGCTTCGAGCGCAGCCTTGAGCTCGTTGCCGTCAGAAATCCAGCGCAGGGACGACTGGGTCGGCATTGCGATGCCGATCAGGCCCTTGTCCTGGGCGAAAGCCGAGCTGGTCAGCGCGACGGCGCCGAGGGCTACGGCCGAGAGTAGAACTTTCAGTGACTTCACGTGCGTCCTCCCGGGAACGGGTACGGTTATGGCTGCGTGCTGCAGCCGGGCATTGAAGCAGCCGCCAGGACCGGTCATGGGAGGATTGGCGCGACCTTCGCGTCGCATACGGAACGTCCACAAGACCGCGAGCGTTGGGCCCCGCGTTCCTCAATGGACTCGTCCGACTTGGCCTCCCGGTGCCAGCCTTAACGGCCTCTTTGTGCTAATACTGCACGGCGCGGAGCCTTAGAGTAGTCAGACACTCTTGTAAAGCAGGTGGAGACCGCAGCACGCCACAACGTAACGGTGTCTGACTGGCGAGATCGCCAGAGCAGCCTGAATGCAAGCGCTTTCATCAACGCCAGTTCATTAGTATGATTGTTGCCAGCCCCTTTCCAAGGCTATACCAAACCGATTACGCTAAATGAGTTGTCAGATATCTGAGGGGATATGGCAAGCACTACTAAGACCGCTTCCGCGGGCGGCGCAAGTTTGCCGACGGCAACGGCTTCCGTCGCCGAGTCGCTCGCTCAGGTCATCCTCGGCGAGATGTCACCTGGCCAGAGCCTGCCGAGCGAGGGCGACCTTGCCGAACGCTTCGAGGTCAGCCGCCTTACGGTGCGCGAGGCCGTAAAGATGCTCGCGGGCCGCGGACTCCTCGACGTCGGTCGTGGTCGGCGCGCGGTGGTGATCGAACCGAGCGGCGTCGCGTTCTCAGACTTCCTCTCAACGATGATCCAGCACGACCCAAAGGCTCTATTCGACCTCATCGAGCTGCGCCTCACGCTCGAGGTTCAGGCCGCTACGCTCGCTGCGCGACGGACAACGCGCGCGGGCCTCACCGCATTGGAGAATGCAATCCAGGGCATGCGCGACGCGGCCGAGGACGGCAAGCGGGGGCACGACACCGATGGCTCCGAACTGCGTTTCCATCAGAACGACGTCGGCTTCCATGAAGCGGTGGCGCTGGCGAGCGGCAACCGGCTGATCTCCTATCTGTTCGAGGCCATGGCCCAGCCGCTGCGCCGCACCTTCTACCTGACGCGACGCGGCCATAGCGCGCGCGGGCACACCGTCGACGACACGATCGCTGCGCACGTGGCGATTCTCGACGCGATCCGAGAGGGCAACTCGAAAGCCGCGGGCGCCGCGATGCGGGCCCATCTTGAGGACACCGAGCGCGATATCCGTATGGCGCTCAACTCTCGGCCGGGCAGCGCCATGTCCTGGGGACCGCCCGGCAACGATACGATCAAAACATCGCTCTAGCCGTGATTGATCATCACGTGCCGGACGGCCGTGTAGTCCTCGAGCGCATAGACTGACATGTCCTTGCCGTAGCCGGATTGCTTTAGGCCGCCATGCGGCATCTCGTTGACCAGCATGAAATGCGTGTTGATCCAGGTGCACCCATACTGCAGCCGCGCTGCGGTCTGCATCGCCTTGCTGACGTCCTTGGTCCATACCGATGAAGCGAGGCCATAGTCGGAATCATTGGCCCACGCGATCGCATCCTCGGGTTCCGTGAATCGCGTCACCGACACCACCGGCCCGAACACTTCTCGACGGACGATCTCGTCGGACTGCAGAGCCCCTGCAACGACCGTCGGCTCGTAGTAGAAGCCGCCGTCTCCCGCCGTGTGCCCACCCGTCGCGATCTTGATATGCGGCAACTCGGCGGCGCGCTCCACAAAGCTCGCGACGCGGTCGCGCTGGCGCCTCGAAATCAGCGGCCCGATTTCGTTCTGCGTGTCGTCCTGCTGGTTGTACTTGATGGTCGACACCGCGGCACTGAGATCGGCCACGAGCTTGTCGTGGATCTTGGGACCGGCATAGATACGGCACGCAGCGGTGCAGTCCTGCCCCGCATTGTAGTAGCCGAAGGCGCGAAGACCGTTGACCACAGCCTCGAGGTCCGCGTCGTCATAGACGATCACCGGCGCCTTGCCGCCAAGCTCCAGATGCGTGCGCTTGACCGACTTGGCGGCGGCCTCGAGCACCTTCTTGCCGGTCGACACATCGCCAGTGATTGAGATCATGTTGATCTTTGGATGATTGATCAGCGCATTGCCGACCGAAGCGCCGCGCCCGAGGATCACATTGACCACGCCCTCGGGCAGAATATCGGCCATGACCTTGGCGAGCTTCAGCGCAGTGAGCGGCGTCTGCTCGGAGGGCTTGAACACAACCGTGTTGCCTCCAGCAATGGCCGGCGCGAGCTTCCACGCCATCATCATCAGCGGGTAGTTCCACGGCGCGATGGACCCAACAACCCCGATGGGGTCGCGGCGGATCATCGAGGTGTGGCCCGGCAGGTACTCGCCCGAGACCGTCGCCGTCATGTTGCGGATCGCGCCGGCGAAGAAGCGCCAGCAATCGGCGATGGCCGGGATCTCGTCGTTCAGCACTGCGTTGATCGGCTTACCGCAGTTGAGTGCTTCGAGTGTCGCGAAACTCTGCGCATCGGCTTCGATGGCGGCGGCGATCTTGAGGAGATAGGCCGAGCGCTGGCCGGGCGTGGTGCGCGACCACGTCTTGAACGCGGACTCGGCGGCGGCGACGGCCGCATCGATCTGCCCGCTCGACGCCTCCGGGATCGCCTCGATGAGCTTGCCGGTTCGTGGGTTGAGGACCTGCTCCGGCGTTTCCGTCCCCGCTTCGAAGCGCGAGCCGATGAGCATTTGTGTATCCATGGGGTTCTCCTCTTATTTGCCCATGCCGGAGACATTGTCCCCGTCTTTGGTCAGGTAATAGGCGGCGAGAATGGGTAAGAACGTCACGAGCACGACGAACATCGCGACGACGTTGGTGACGGGGCGCTGGCGCGGGCGGATCAGCTCTTCGAGCATCCAGAGCGGCAGCGTCTGCTGCTGGCCGGCGGTGAAGGTGGTGACGATCACCTCGTCAAAGCTCAGCGCGAAGGCAAGCATACCGCCTGCGAGCAGCGCCGTGCCGATGTTGGGCAGGATCACATGACGGAAGGTCTGGAAGCCGTCGGCGCCAAGATCCATCGACGCCTCGACCAGCGATTGCGACGTGCGGCGGAAGCGGGCCACGGCGTTGTTGTAGACGACGACGATGCAGAAGGTCGCGTGACCGAGGACGATGGTCCACGTCGAGAACGGAATGTCGAACAGGCTGAAGGCGGAACGAAGCGAAATGCCCGTGATGATGCCGGGGAGCGCGATCGGCAGGATGACCAGCAGCGAGATGACCTCGCGGCCGAAGAACTTGCTGCCCGATACAGCCGCAGCGCAGAGCGTGCCGAGGATGAGCGCGATAAGTGTCGAGATCGACGCGACCTGCACCGAGAGCGTCAGCGCCTGCCACACGTCGACGCGGTTCCACGCGACCTCGAACCATTTGAGTGTGAGCCCCGGCGGTGGCCACTGGAAGCTCTTCTCCTCGGTCGTGAACGCATAGACAAAGATCAGAAGCAGCGGCAGCAGCAGGAAGGCGAGGCCGAGGCCCGCAGCGAGGGTGAGCGCCCACGGTGGTCGCTGTCCGCCAGTGTCAGAGCGCATCGAAGGCTCCTGCCTTGCGGGCGCCCCAGAGATAAAGGCCCATGATGACGATGGGGACGACGGTGAAGGCGGCGGCGAGCGGGATGTTGCCCGCAGTGCCCTGGTGCGAATAGACCGCCTGGCCGATGAAGAGGCGGCCGTTCCCGACGATCTGCGGGATGATATAATCGCCAAGCGTCAGCGAGAAGGTGAAGATCGATCCCGCGACGATGCCCGGCAGCGCCAGCGGGAAGATGACATGCCTGAACGTCGTCAGCGGCGGCGCGCCGAGATCGGCGGCGGCATCGATGAGGCTAGCGGGCACACGCTCCACCGACGCTTGGATCGGCAGGATCATGTAGGGCAGCCAGATGTAGAGGAAGACGAAGAACGTGCCGATGTAGGAAAAGCTCAGCGAGTTGCCGCCGATGACAGGGATCGAGAGCAGTGCATCGAGCGCCGGCGAAATGTGGAGCTGCTCGAAAATCCAGGTGACGATGCCTTCCTTGGCAAGGATCAGCTTCCACGCATAGACCTTGACCAGATAGCTCGACCAGAGCGGCAGCATGACAGCCAGATAGAACGCCGCTTTCCAGCGGCCCTTGGCATAGCGCGCGGCATAGTAGGCGATGGGGAATGCGACAATCGCCGAAGCGATAGTCACCAGCACCGACATGGTCACCGTACGGATGATGATGTCGAGGTTCTGCGCCTTGAACAGCTCGGCATAGGTCGCGAGCGTGAACTCGTGGACGACCTTGCCCGAGAAGTCGTCGAGCCGGAAAAAACTCTGGAGCAGGAGTGTGAACAGCGAGCCCAGATAGACGATGCCGAGCCAGAGTGCGGCTGGCGTCAACAGCAGGAAGATGAAGAGCTTCGGCCGGCGCCAGAACAGATCGCTCAGCCCGCCGAACAGGCCGCCGCGTCCGGGAAGGATTGCGGCGTCCTGGCTCATGCGTGCTCCAAGAGATGGAGGGCGTCCTTCGCGAAGCCGAGCGTGACCTTCTCGCCTTCGGCGGGCACGGTCTCGCTGGATGGCACGGCGGCGTGGAGCTTTGTGCCGTTGAGGTCGATGAGGAGGCGCACGACCGGGCCCAGGTACGAGCGCGAGAGGATCGTGCCGGTCATGCGCGAGGCGCTGTTGCCGGCAGCCATGACGTGGATGGCTTCGGGGCGGAGGCTCGCCCAGCGACGCTCGCCGACGATCCAATAGACGAACTCGGGATTGAGGACGTTGGACGAGCCGACGAAGTCCGCGACGAAGCGCGACTGCGGCCGCTTGTAGATTTCCTCAGGCGTGCCGATCTGCTGCACCTTGCCGTCGTTGAACACGGCGACACGGTCGGCCATCGAGAGCGCTTCGCCTTGATCGTGGGTCACGAAAATGAAGGTGATGCCGAGCGACTTCTGCAGGGCTTTGAGCTCTTCCTGCATCGACTCGCGGAGTTTCAAATCGAGCGCGCCGAGCGGTTCGTCGAGCAGCAGGACTTTCGGCTTGTTGACGATCGCGCGGGCGAGCGCAACGCGTTGCCGCTGACCGCCCGAGAGCTGGCCGGGCTTGCGGTTGCCGTAGCCGCCGAGCCGCACCATCTCGAGGGCCTTCTCGGCCTGCTCGCGGCGGAGCACGCCGGGCACCTTCTTCAGCATCAGCGAGAAGGCGACGTTGTCGAGTACGTTGAGGTGCGGGAACAGCGCGTAGTCCTGGAACACCGTGTTGACGTTGCGCCGATAGGGCGGAACGCCCTCGGCGGTCTCGCCGAAGATTTCGATGTGTCCGGAGGTCGGCTGCTCGAAGCCTGCGATGAGGCGAAGGCAGGTCGTCTTGCCCGAGCCCGAGGGGCCGAGCATGGCGAAAAACTCACCTTGCGCGACCTCGAGATCGACTTCGTCCATGGCGCGGACGAGACCGAAATGGCGCGACACCTTCTGGAGGGAAACGGCAGCTGTCATTAGCTGGTGCCCGAATGGGAGGGATCGGGGACGACTCAGCGCCGCCCCCGTTCCGTTACTTCTATCAGCCGCCCATCACGCCGATATAGTCGGAGACCCAGCGCGAGTACGGGACGCAGGCGTCGGCCTGGGTGGCGCACTTGGCCGTCGGGGTCCGCCAGAAGTGGATCTTGTCGAAGTTGTCGAAGCCATTGGCCGCGCAACCCCCGTCGGTCAGGAGCTCATTGCCCTTGCAGGCCGCCGGAACGACCGGGACCGAGCCGAACCAGTAGGCGACATCGCCTTGGACCTTGGCGTCGAGCGAGTGCTCCATCCACATGTACGCGCAGTTTGGGTGCGGCGCGTTGGCGGCGAGCATGGTGGTATCGGCCCAACCCGTCGCGCCTTCCTTGGGGATCGTCGAGCCGACCGGGGCCGGGGGATCCTGGTAGAGCAGCGCGCCGACCTGATACGGCCACGACCCCGAGGCGACCACGCCTTCGGTGTTGAAGTCGTCGATCTGGACCGCGGCGTCGTGCCAGTAGCGGCCGACGAGCTTGCGCTGCGCCTTGAGCAGGTCGATCACCGCGGCGTACTGCGTATCGTTGAGCTCATAGGGGTCCTTGATGCCGAGGCTCGGGTCCTTGGTCATCAAGTAGAGCGCGGCGTCGGCGACGTAGATGGCGCCGTCATAGGCCTGGACGCGGCCGGCATTGGACTTGCCGTCGGGGAGATTCTGCTCCTCGAACACGACGTTCCAGCTGGTCGGCGCCTCCGGGAACACCTTGGTGTTGTACATGAGGACGTTCGGGCCCCACTGGTAGGGGACGCCGTATTGCTTGCCGTCGACATTGTACCAGGGCGCGCCCTTGAGGCGCTCGTCGACATTGGCAAAGCTCGGGATGCGCGACACGTCGATCGGCTGGACGGTGCCGCCGGCGACGAGGCGGAGCGAGGCGTCGCCCGATGCGGTCACGAGATCGAAGCCCCCGCCGTTCATCAGCGTGACCATTTCGTCGGACGTGGCGGCGGTCTTCACATTGACCTTGCAGCCCGTGTCTTTCTCGAACTGGGTGACCCAGTCGATGGTCGGATCGGTTTCGCCGCGTTCGATATAGGCAACCCAGGCGATGATCGAGACCTCGCCCTCACCGGCGTTCTGCGCAAAAGACGCGCTGCTCATCGCCAGCATGGCGGTGATGGCAACGCCTGCCTTCAGAATGGATTTCATTGATGAGTCTCCCTGCTGAGGGAGCCGGGCTGTCGCGCCGCGGCATTCCCTTGATTGGGACGGTATCCGGCTGGTTAACAATCGCAAATTCATTCGAGCGATGGGTGAATTCGGAAAATCCGATATCTTACTGCCGCTGCCGCGCCGCCACCTGCGCCTGCGCAATCCCGATAAAGTCCCGCGCGGCCTGAGGCGGCGATGACCCGCGGCGCCAAACCATGCCCACCTGTACCACCGGCAACGTCCCGGAGATGTCCCGGCTCTCTATCCTGTCGCCTTCCAGCGACCAGGGCCGATAGACCAGGTCCGGCAGCAGCGCGATCCCAGCCCCCGTCGCAACAAGACTGCGCACCGCCTCCACCGACCGCGTCCGGAAAGCGACGTGCGGCTTGGCGCCCAGCGCCGACAGCAGCTTGCCCGTATTCTCCTCGGTTTCGTCGACAGTCAGCATGATCAACGGCTCGGACGACAAATCCGAAAGCGCGATGCTCTCTGCCGCCGCAAGGCGATGCCCCAGCGGCAACCACAACCGATAGGGCGAGGTCTCGAAAATCTCCGCCTGCAGCGCGTTGCGGTCGCGGAGGTTGGAAATGACCATCACAGCCACATCGAGTTCGCCCCCGATCAGCAGATGCTCGAGATAGTCGCCATTGTCCTCGATGGCCGACACGTCAACGCCCGGATAAGCCCGCCGGAAGCGCGCAAGCAGGTCGGACAGCACATAGCCCGCCACCATCGACGTGACACCCAGCGACAGGTGGCTGGGCGGCGCGGCATCCTCGCGCAGGAACGACCGGCGGGCGTCCTGCACGTCTGCGAGGATCCGGTTGGCGTGTCGATAAAACTGATGGCCCTTGTGGGTGATCGTGAGGCCACGCCGGTGCCGCTCGAACAGCGTCACACCTAGATCGGATTCGAGCTCCTTGATGGCCTCCGTCACCGCCGACTGGCTGATCGACAGGCTCTGTGCCGCCCCTGAAACGGTGCCCTCCTCCGCAACCGCGATGAAATACTGGAGCTGCCGGAGGGTGAAGGCCATGTGCCGATAATGCATTGGCCGCGCGCATTTGGAAGGGTCGACGGGGGGTGAGCGGGCGGCTAAGGTTCGGATCGGGAAGCGGCTTGGCGAACTCAGGGTAACGACGACTTTGTCTATCAAAGCCGCGATCTATCACCTCACCCACTACACCTACGACAAGCCGGTGGTGCTGGCACCTCAGATCATCCGGCTGAAACCGGCGCCGCATTCCAAGACCAAAGTGCTGAGCCATTCGCTCAAGGTCTCGCCGCTCCCCCATTTCGTGAACCTGCAACAGGACCCGTACGGCAACTGGCTGAGCCGGCATGTCTTTCCGGAGCCGGTGACCGAACTCAAGATCGAAGTCGACCTCGTGGCCGACATGACGGTCTACAACCCCTTCGACTTCTTCGTGGAGGAAGAGGCGGAGAAATGGCCGTTCGAGTACCCCGCGGCGCTCAAGGACGACCTTTCGATCTACATGAAGCCCGAGCCGGCAGGACCACTGCTGACCGAGTTCCTCAAGGGCTTCGACAAGACGCCGCGCAATACGGTGAACTTCGTTACCGAGCTCAACACCCGGGTGCAGCAGACGGTCGGCTACATCGTCCGGCTCGAGACCGGTGTGTTCGAGCCCGAAGAGACGCTGCAGAAAGCCGTCGGCAGCTGCCGTGACTCCGGCTGGCTACTGGTCCAGGCCCTGCGCCACCTCGGGCTCGCGGCCAGGTTTGTCTCCGGCTACCTGATCCAGCTGAAGCCAGACCTGATTTCGCTCGATGGCCCTGCGGGCACCGACCACGATTTCACCGACCTCCACGCTTGGTGCGAGGTTTACATCCCGGGCGCCGGCTGGATCGGCCTCGATCCGACCTCCGGCCTGCTGACGGGCGAGAGCCACATCCCTCTCGCCGCCACCCCGCACTACCGCAATGCCGCGCCGATTTCCGGGGCATTCTCGGCGATCGGCCAGGTGAACACCAACTTCGCCTTCGACATGAAGGTGACGCGTGTCGCTGAGCATCCGCGCATCACCAAACCCTTCTCCGATGAGAGCTGGGCTCGGCTGAACGATCTTGGACACAAGGTCGATGCGGTGCTTAAGCAGAACGACGTTCGACTGACGATGGGCGGCGAGCCGACCTTCGTGTCGATCGACGATTTCGAGAGCGGTGAGTGGAACACCGATGCCGTCGGCCCAACCAAACGCCACAAGGCCGACGCCCTCATCCGGCGGTTGCGCGAGAAATTCGCGCCCGGCGGCTTCATCCACTACGGTCAAGGCAAATGGTACCCCGGCGAAACGCTGCCGCGCTGGACATTTTCGCTCTACTGGCGGCGCGACGGGCAGCCCGTCTGGCAGGACCAGTCGCTGGTGGCCAGGGAAGGTGAGCGGTCGGCCATCAAGCCGGGCGATGCCGAAAAGCTACTCGTCGCCATCGCCAACAATCTCGGCCTCGAAGGCGATACCATGGCGCCGGCTTATGAGGACCCCGGCGACTGGGTGCTGAAGGAAGCCAAACTTCCCGACAATGTCGATCCGACCAACAACGAGCTCAAGGACGCCGAAGCGCGCGCGCGCATGGCCAAGGTGTTCGAGCGTGGCCTGACGACGCCGACCGGCTACGTCCTGCCGGTACAGCGCTGGAACGCGCTCGCGACCGGCCGCCGCTGGATCACCGAGAAGTGGCGCACGCGGCGCGGCAAGCTCTTCCTCACCGCCGGCGACAGCTCCATGGGCTATCGCTTGCCGCTCAACTCGCTGCGCTTCGTGAATGCGACGAGCTATCCGCACGTCGTGCCGGTCGATCCGCTGCAGCCAGTCGCGCCGTTACCCCCCGCGGGCACCCTGCCCGACCGCATCCAGCCGACCACGGGCTTCAAGGCCGACACGACCGACACGCAGCAGATCAACGAGCAAATCCTAGACGAGATCGACTCGACGGTGCGCACTGCAATCACAGTGGAACATCGCGAAGGTCACCTCAGCGTGTTCCTGCCGCCGGTGTCGTCGCTTGACGACTATCTCGAGCTTGTCGCCGCGGCAGAGGCCGCGGCCAAGGAAATCGGCCTTCCGGTGCAGATCGAGGGCTATGCGCCGCCCTTCGACCCACGCCTCAATGTGATCCGCGTCGCGCCCGATCCGGGCGTCATCGAGGTTAACATTCACCCCGCCGCGAACTGGGATGAAGCGGTCGCCACGACCGAGATCATCTACGAAGAAGCGCGGCAAAGCCGGCTCGGCGCCGACAAGTTCATGATCGACGGCAAGCATGTCGGCACCGGTGGCGGCAACCACGTGGTGATTGGCGGCGCGACGCCCTCGGACTCGCCGTTCCTCAGACGTCCGGACCTGCTGAAATCGCTGGTGCTCCATTGGCAGCATCATCCGTCGCTGAGCTACCTCTTCTCGGGGATGTTCATCGGCCCCACCTCGCAGGCCCCGCGCATTGACGAGGCGCGACATGACGCACTCTACGAACTCGAAATCGCGCTCAAGCAGGTGCCCGACCCGCGTTCCGGATTGCTGCCGCCCCCGCCCTGGCTGGTCGACCGCCTGTTCCGCAATCTGCTTGTGGACGTGACGGGCAACACGCATCGCAGCGAGATCTGTATCGACAAGCTCTACTCGCCCGACGGGCCCACGGGCCGGCTCGGCCTCGTCGAGTTCCGCGGCTTCGAGATGCCGCCTAACGCGCGCATGAACCTCGCCCAGCAGTTGCTGGTGCGTGCCTTGATTGCGCGGTTCTGGACCAACCCCATTGAGGGCAAGCTGGTGCGCTGGGGCACGACGCTGCACGACCGGTTCATGCTCCCACATTTCGTGTGGGCCGACTTCCTCGACGTGCTCGCCGACCTCAGATACCACGGCTTCGACCTTGATCCGGAATGGTTCGCGGCACAGCTCGAGTTCCGTTTCCCCTTCTGCGGCGAGGCCGAATACGAAGGTATGAAGCTCACCCTCAACCAGGCGCTCGAACCCTGGCACGTGATGGGCGAAACCGGCGCCCTTGGTGGCACCGTGCGCTTTGTCGACTCCTCGGTCGAACGGCTGCAGGTGAAGCTCGAAGGCCCCGACCCCGAGCGCTACGTCGTGACCTGTAACCAGCGCCGCGTGCCGCTGACGCCGACGGGCATCGCAGGTGCGTCTGTTGCCGGCGTGCGGTTCAAGGCGTGGCACCCGGCGAGCGGCATGCACCCGGTGCTGCCGGTCAATTCGCCGCTCACCTTCGACATCTACGACACCTGGACCAAACGTTCGATCGGCGGCTGCGTCTATCACATCGCCCATCCGGGCGGGCGCAATTACGATACCTTCCCGGTCAACGGCAACGAAGCCGAAGCCCGCCGCCTCGCGCGGTTCGTCGCCGACGGCCACACGCCGGGAGGCTTTGTCCCACCGCCGGAAGAGATCAACGCAGAGTTCCCGCTGACGCTGGACTTGCGCCAGCCTCATCCTTAGGAATCTTGACCATTCGGTCTAAAACCCCTTCCCGTTCCGAGGCATAACCGGTAGCGCTCTAACCCCGATGGACAAGCGGAATCAGCGTCAGACTCCGAAGAAGGCAGCACGCCCCGGGATCGCGGCGGACTATTCGCTGCTACCCGGCATCCCGGACGAGATGAAGGATGCTGCGGGAAACATTCGCCCCGGCTGGACCGATCTGCTCGCCGGTTTCGATGAACTCGGCCCCCAAGGACTGACCGACCGGTTCGAGCGCGCCGACCAGTATCTGCGCGACGCCGGCGTCTTCTACCGCAAATACGACGGGGCGGCCGGCAAGGAGCGGGCGTGGCCGCTAGCGCATGTGCCGCTGATCATCGACGAGAACGAATGGGCGCAGATCACGCGTGGCCTCGTGCAGCGCGCCGAAGTGCTCGAGCGGCTGCTCGCCGATATCTATGGCGACAACCAACTCGTGGCGCGCGGCGTGCTGCCTCCAGAGCTGATTGCGCGGAATCCCGAGTTCCTGCGGCCGGTGGTCGGCATCAAGCCCGCCAGCGGGCATCACCTCCATTTCTGTGCATTCGAACTGGGTCGCGGACCGGACGGCGGCTGGTGGGTGCTCGGCGATCGCACCCAGGCGCCATCTGGCGCAGGCTTCGCTCTCGAGAACCGCGTGGCGACGACGCGCGCGCTCAGCGACATCTACTCCAAGATGCATGTGCATCGGCTCGCCGGGTTTTTCCGCGACTTCCGCGACGCGCTCAACGGCGAAGCACGCCGGAACGACGGCCGCGTCGGCATCCTGACGCCCGGCCAGCACAACGAGACCTATTTCGAGCACGCCTACATTGCGCGCTACCTCGGCTTCATGCTGCTCGAGGGCGAGGACCTCGTGGTCGACCAGGGCGACGTCATGGTTCGCACCGTCGCAGGGTTGAAACCCGTGAGCGTCCTCTGGCGCCGCATGGACGCGAGCTTCACCGATCCGCTCGAGCTTCGGGTCGATAGCCGCATCGGTACGCCCGGCATGGTGGAAGCGTTGCGTCAGGGCTCGATCTCGATGGTCAACGCCATCGGCTCGGGCATCCTCGAGACCCGCGCCTTCTCCGCCTTCATGCCCAAGCTCAGCCAGGCCCTGCTTGGCACGGCGCTTGATCTGCCGACGATCGCGACCTGGTGGTGCGGCCAGGACAAGGAGCGGCAGCATGTGGTCGAGAACTTCGATCGCATGATGGTCGGCCCCGCCTTCTCGACCACCCTTGCCATCGAGGACCGCGAATACACGATGCTCGGCTCGACGCTCGAGGCCGCGCAGCGCGAGGCGCTGAAGAAGCGGCTCTCGGCTGAAGGCGGCATGTTCGTCGGGCAGGAACCGGTGACGCTGTCGACAGCGCCCGTCTATGTCGACGGCAAGCTGCAGCCGCGGCCGATCACCCTGCGTGTCTACGCGGCACGCACGGCTAAGGGTTGGACCATCATGCCCGGCGGCTTTGCCCGCGTCGGCTCGACGCTCGACACCGCAGCGATCGCCATGCAGCGCGGCGGTCAGGCCGCCGACGTGTGGGTCGTGTCGTCCAAGCCTGTCGAGCGCATCACGCTGCTGCCGAAGGAAGGCGAAAAGCTCGTCCGCAACTCTGCCGGCTCGCTCCCCAGCCGCGCCGCCGACAACCTGATCTGGCTCGGCCGCTACGCCGAGCGCTGCGAGGCCACAGTCCGCATCCTTCGCGCCTACAACGCGCGCCTCGCCGAGATGTCGAACCCCGACCTCGCCATCCTCAAGGATACGCGGACCTATCTCGAAACTATCGACGTCGATGCCAGCGAAGCCGTACCGCAGGGTCTCCTCGGCGCCATCGACAGCGCCGTTCACTCAGCGGGCCAAATCCGCGACCGTTTCTCCCCAGATGGCTGGCTCGCGCTCGCCGACCTGCGCAAAACCACCCGCAACTTCTCCGCACGCGTAGAACTCGGCGACGACGCCACGCGTGCGATGACCGTGTTGCTCCGCAAGCTCGCGGGCTTCTCTGGCCTTGTGCACGAAAACATGTACCGGTTCGCCGGTTGGCGCTTCCTCGAGATCGGCCGCCGCCTGGAACGCGGCATCCAGATCGCTGGCATCACGCGCTGGTTGACCCGCAAGGAAGCGCCCGACGGTGCACTCGACATGCTGTTGGAAATCGGCGACAGCGTAATGACGCACCGTCGCCGCTACAATGTTGCCGCGGGCGCAAACTCCTACCTCGACCTGCTTGTTCTCGATCCACTCAACCCGCGCTCGGTTCTATTCCAGGTCGCCGAGCTCCGCGAGCAGATCGAGAAGCTGCCCGGCGGGGTCGAGGACGGCCAGTTGTCGGTAGCCGCCAAGGCTGTGCTCGAACTGCATACTCAACTGCGTGTCGCCGAGCCTGAGGACATGACCCCCGAGCGGCTTGCCGAGCTTGGCGCCGAGATCGGGCGTGTCGCTGGCCTCATCGCCGACGCCTACTTCGTGTAGCCGCCATGCTGTACGATGTGCGACTGGAACTGCACTACGATTACGAGGGCTTTGTCCACGGCGACCGGCACCTCGTTCGCGTCGCGCCTCAGTCTATCCCCGGCGTACAGCGCGTGATTGCATCATCGGTCTCGTTCGATCCGCGACCTGACACTGAGACGAACTTCGTCGACTTCTTCGGCAACCTCGTGACGACCATCTCCTACGCTGGCTATCATGACCGCCTTGATGTGCGGCTGAGCGCGCGGGTTGGGGTCGAGGACGAACATGCGCCGGCGGATTTATCGCCGGACCTGCCCGGGCTACAACGCGAACTGGCGATGCTCTGGACGCTGGACGCAAACTCCCCGCACCATTTCCTAGCTCCCTCCCCGCGCATCGCGATCAGTAAGCCCATCACGGACTACGCGCGCGAAAGCGTGAAGCGGACAACCTCGGTGCGAGCGGCTGCAATGGACTTCTGCCTCTCGATCCATCGCGACTTCAAGTACGAGAAGGACTCGACCGACGTGAACACCGCGCCGCTCGACGCCTTCAATTTGAAGAAAGGCGTCTGCCAGGATTTCGTGCACGTCATGATCGCCGGCCTTCGTGGCGTGGGCATTCCTGCCGCATACGTATCGGGCTTTCTGCGGACCATCCCACCCAAGGGGAAGCCGCGGCTCGAAGGCGCCGACGCCATGCATGCCTGGGTGCGCGTATGGTGTGGGCAACATGACGGTTGGCTCGAGTTCGACCCTACCAACGCGATGCTGGCTGGTGCCGACCACATCACGATCGGCCACGGTCGCGACTACGCCGATATCTCTCCCATCGTCGGGGTTTTGCGCACATCCGGTCGCCACGAGACCAAGCAGTCGGTGGACGTCATCCGTGTCGAATAGCGGTACAGCCGCGTAAGCGACGATTTGCATTTCACATCGCGGAACCAAGTTAACGCGAGGCCCGTTGTTGGGCCAGCGCAAGTCAACGCGCTCAAATCCCTGCATGGACCGGTCCTCCCTTCCGGTCAAAACACAAGAGGATCGAAGCGATGACACAGATGGAGATCAATGCCCTCGAGCATGCCGGACGCGCCGCAATGGCGTGGTCGCCCGAAGGTTATGACGGCCGTATCCACATCGGCGCGGTGCTGAGCGCGATCCTCCCCGCGATCGGCATACTCGTTGCTGCAGCAATCGTTCTGTTCATCGCAACCTAAAATCGCGAAGCGTCACCAAGGAGCCAGGAAATGCTCAGCACCGTCCTCATCATCGTTCTCATCCTATTACTGATCGGCGCCATTCCGAACTGGGGGTACTCCCGCTCCTGGGGATACTTCCCATCCGGAATTTTGGGCGTCGTGCTCGTGATCGTCATCATCCTTGTGTTGATGGGACGCATCTGAGCCTAGCGGGTCCAAGGTCGCCCCCCTTTCGGCCCGCTCAACCGCCCCGGTTCGCTCCCCCCGCGAACCGGGGCGTTTCTTTTCGGAACCCGCCCTAATGGTGGAGCGTTGTTCCGGCCAGTAGCACCCAGGAGCTTCAAATATGGCTGATACAGAAGAAATGGCCCCGGCTCGGGCCACCACCACCCGTCGCGCAGCTGCTAATGGCGCCGCCGGTCCTGCTCGTTCGCGCCGGACTACGCGCGCCAAGACCGACGATCTGGAAGCGCAGATCGCCAAACTCCAGGGAGACCTCAAGGCCATCACGCAAACAATCGGCAAGATGGGTGAGAGCAAGGTCGACGAAGTTCGCGGCATCGCCAAGAACCGGGCAGCCGAGATTCGCGGTAAGGGCGAGGAACTGATCGAGTCTGCTCAGGACGAGTTCAGCGCCTTTGAAAAGCAGATCAAGGATACGATCCGCGAGAAGCCGCTGACGGCCGTAGCCGGGGCGGTTGCATTGGGTTTCATCCTCGCCGTCATCACGCGGTAATACCATGCTCGCGCTGCTGGGGCCGCTGGGCGCACTGCTCGGTATTGAAGCCGCGTCGATCAAGGATAAACTCAAACGCCAGGCGATCCTATGGGGAACGCTTGGCGTCCTTGGTTTGATAGCTCTCACCTTCATTCTTGTCGCCACCAACACGGCTCTTACCTACGCCGTGGGGCCGGTTGTTGCGCCTCTGATCGTCGCCGGAGCGGCGCTCCTTGTCGGCATCGTGATATTTCTGATCTTCCATTTTCGAGAGACTATGGAAGCTCACAACGAGGCCGAGAAGAAACGTCAGGCGGAGATGACAGCCCTGATCACCACAGCAGCCATTACCGCCATTCCGCTCATTGTACCCACGCTTAAGAAAGTGGGCGTGCCGCTGGGTGGTGTTGCCGCGGCCACTTATTCGCTTATGCGGTCAAAGGCATTCCGGCGCGACTGAGGGAACCACAGTTCGGTGGTCCTCGTTGATAGGAAGCCCCGATTTACGAGGGTGGAAACCGAGAGGATCTAGCCATGTCTCATATCAAACGGCGGATCGTGACTATCCTTAAGGACGACCATCTGGACCAAGCTGAAAAGGTGGAAGTTCTGCGCCAGCTCGAAGCCGACTCGCTCTCCAAGGAGCGGAGCGCAACAGAGGGGATGACCCCTGTCGACGGCGACGACGGCGAGGACCTGAAGGCCATCGAGCAGGCTCTTCGCAAGATGGGCCAGCAGCCGGTGGAAGCCGGCGCCGCAAGCCTCTAGAGTCCAGACAACAGCGCCGAAACAATTGGAGCCCCGTCCGTAAAACCCGGGCGGGGCTTTCGCTTGCGTTGTTCAGATCAGCGGACGCTTTCTCTCGACGGGACCTTCCCAGCCGGACAGCTCCATGAGCCCGTCGACGTTGAGCACTTCGCAAGCGCGGTCATGCCAACGGATGAGCTTCTTCTCGGCAAGTTTGCGGAGGGTCTTGTTGGTGTGGACAATGGAGAGGCCGAGCGTGTCGGCGACATGCTGCTGTGTGATTGGAATGAGGAGCGGCTTGTTGTCCGTGAGGCCGACGGCGGCTGCCCGCTTGTAGAGAAATGCCAACAGGTAAGCGGCCCTCTCGGTCGCCGATCGACGCCCGATGCTCAGCAGATGCTCGTCGAGCATGCGCTCCTCGCGCGCCGCGAGCCAGGTCACGTCGAAACTGAGACCCGGCTGCTTCTTGTAGAGCTCCGTAAGACCGTCGCGCTGGAAGACGCACAGTACCACCGGCGAGAGGGCCTCGACCGAATGGTCCATGGCCCCGATGACAGTACCCTGTAGCCCGATAAGGTCGCCTGGCAGCGCATAATTCAGGATCTGCCGGCGTCCGTCCTCGAGCGTCTTGAACCTGAAAGCCCAGCCGCTGAGCAGCGTAAACAGCTGCGCACTATGCGCGCCCTCGGCAAGGATCATCGCGCCGGTCTCGGCGACTAGTTCACCACGCTTGAACGAAGAGACGAACTTCAACTCTTCCGGAGCGAAGGCCCGGAACTGGGTCATGGCACGCAACGGACAGTGCTCACATAGCACTCGGCGGGTCGATACAGGCAGGACGACGCTCACGGCTTAAGTTGACCCTTGTACCATCTGCCATCTCAGCCGAAAACGCGAGCCAGGATATGGCGGTTGCACCGGAGCGTGCATGTCTTTGTTAAATGACGAGTCAGCCCCCCGCGACCCATTCCTCGCTCAAAACGAGGACATGAATGCTGTCGAGCCAACGGCTGCTGATCATCGAGGATGAGTTTCTGATCGCGCTGGAAATCCAGCGAATCCTGGGCGATGCGAACGCCTCAAGCACTGTTTTCGTTCGCGATTTCCGAGAGGCAGCCACGATCGTTGGACAATTCGGCGACTTCGATCTGGCGATCATCAATCCCCCGCTTCAGGGGAGTCATGAGAGCGCCCTGGCCGCCAGGCTAGCCGCGGCCGGACCGGCCATCGTCGTCTGCACAGCCGCACCGGTGGGGCTCAGCGGCACGGCGCTGTCGGACGCAGAGATCGTGCGCAAGCCTTTTGCAGACGACGATCTACTCGCCGCCTGCCAGAGAGCTCTCGCCAAGAAAGCCGGCTAGAAGCTGTGGGTCGTCACCTGGGTGGACACGGCGTCCGGACCGTAGTCCGCCTCGCCTGCAACGCCCAGCACGTCCTGTAGGCGCGTGCGCGCACGGCTGACGCGGCTCTTCATCGTGCCGACGGCGCAATTGCAGATGTCGGCGGCCTCTTCGTAGGAGAACCCTGACGCCCCGATCAGCACGATCGCTTCACGCTGATCCGGCGGAAGCCCGTCGAGAGCTTTTTTGAAGTCCGCCATATCGAGGATGCCATATTGGCTCGGATGCACGGACATGCGCTCCGTGAACGCGCCGTCAGTGTCCTGCACCTCACGGCCTCGCTTGCGCATCTGGCTATAGAACTCGTTGCGGAGGATCGTGAACAGCCATGCCTTGATGTTCGTGCCCATCTGGAAGCTGTCTTGCTTCGCCCAGGCCTTCATCATCGTGTCCTGCACAAGGTCGTCGGCCTTGTCGTGCCGACCGCTCAGCGAGACCGCAAAGGCTCGAAGCGAAGGGAGCGTCGCAAGGAGCTCCCGCTTGAACGAGGGGGTTTCCTCCACGGCTCAGCCGCCCTTCCGCTTGCTGGCTTGCTCGACCTGGTCCAGTTTCTCGAGCAAATCCAGGAACTTGTCCGGGATCGGCTGGTCCTGGACCGCGCCATAAAACGCACGAAGCTTGGCGCCGATGTCGGAGTTTGCGCCAAGGCTTTCATCCGTGCGCCGCGGTCGCGGTACACTCATTTCATTCATTTGCGACTTGTCTTTCACTACCCGGACCTGTGAACCAGAGTGACGCTAAGCTCTGACGTGGTAGCATAAATGGTCGCCGGACCGGAAAGTTCCGGCCCACGGGAACGAAAACGACTCTGCGTCGTTTGCTCCACGGGTGGGTTACAAAAGCGTCAAACAGGAGCACATAATGACCTTGTCGATGCGGATCGCTCCGCACCTGCCGTATCTGCGGCGTTTTTCGCGCGCGGCCACGGGGTCCCAGACATCGGGCGACGCTTACGTGACAGCTACGCTCGAGGCTCTCATCGCCGACGTGTCGATTTTCCCGGAAGCCTCCAGCGACCGCATTTCGCTCTACAAGCTGTTTTCGAAGTTGTTCTCGTCTTCGGCGGTAAACATCCCGACGCCGCAGCCCCATTTCGTTTGGGAGCAGCGCGCCGCTCGCAATCTGGCAAACCTCGCTCCACGCCAGCGCCAGGCCTTCCTCCTGGTCTCGGTGGAAGGTTTTACGCACGAGCAGGCGGCAGAAATCCTTGACGTCGACAAGGACGAGTTCGACCGGCTGCTTGGCGACGCTTCGCGTGAAATCTCGCGGCAGGTGGCAACCGAAATCATGATCATCGAAGATGAGCCGCTCATTGCGATGGATATTGAACAGATGGTCGAGTCCCTCGGTCATAAGGTCGTCGGCATCGCGCGCACGCACAAAGAGGCGGTCTCGCTCTACGGCAAGACCATGCCCAAGATGATCCTGGCGGACATTCAGCTCGCGGACGGCTCTTCGGGCATCGACGCGGTGAACGACATTCTGTCCACCGAAGCCCTGCCGGTGATCTTCATCACGGCCTTCCCCGAGCGCCTGCTGACTGGCGAGCGTCCGGAACCCACATTCCTCGTCACCAAGCCTTTCAATCCGGACATGGTGAAGGCCCTGATCAGCCAGGCACTGTTCTTCGACGAGGGATCGCGCGCCGCCGCGTAAGATCGGCACCTGTTCTTCTTCCTTGCACCAACTGGCGGTCCCTTGGGACCGCCTCTTGTTTTTGCGCTTGCGCCACGCATGGGTTTTGCCGCACCTGTGCGCGATGACAGATGCCCCAAGCCGCCTCCCCATCATCGAGCTCGACAACATCCACAAATCGTTCGGTGACGTGGAGGTGCTCAAGGGGATCTCGATGACGGCGCATGAGGGTGAGGTTGTCGCCCTGATCGGTTCGTCCGGCTCCGGCAAGTCGACGCTGCTACGCTGCATCAACATGCTCGAGGTTCCCAACGACGGCACCGTGAAGGTTGCCGGCGAGACCATCGCGCTCACCGGCAAGGGTTACGACCGCCACGTCTCCGACGAGGTGCAGATCCGTCGCATTCGCTCGGAGCTCGGCATGGTGTTCCAGCAGTTCAACCTTTGGAGCCACATGACCGTGCTTGAGAACGTCATGGAGGCTCCGCTGCTCGTGCAAAAGCGCGAGCGCAGCGAAGTCCTGCTCGAAGCGATGGAGATGCTGGGCAAGGTCGGAATCGCCAACAAGGCGCAGAGCTATCCTGCGCAGCTGAGCGGCGGTCAGCAGCAGCGTGCCGCCATAGCCCGCGCGCTCTGCATCAATCCACGCGTCATGTTGTTCGACGAACCGACCTCGGCGCTGGACCCTGAGCTCGAAGTCGAGGTTCTGCGCGTCATCAGGCTCCTCGCCGACGAGGGGCGCACGATGATCCTCGTCACCCATGACATGGAGTTCGCCCGCACCGTGGCTCACCGCGCAATCTTTCTTCACGAAGGCCGCGTGGAAGAGGAAGGGCCAGTCGAAGCCGTCTTCGGCGCCACCAAATCGAGCCGGCTCAAGCAATTCCTGAACGCTGCGACACACGCTTGAATTGACGCATACGTCATTTGCAGTACGGTACCGACAGAGCCGCGGAAAACGCGGCCCCGTGGCGACAAACATTGGAGACGAACCCCATGAAACACCTCATCCTCGCGGCTGCCGCGCTGCTGGCTCTCACGGCCGGTGCCAACGCGCAGACCCGCCTTGGGTCGGAAGGTGCCTACCCGCCCTACAACTACGTCGACGAGAGCGGCAAGCTGGGTGGCTTCGACATCGACGTGGGCAATGAGATCTGCAAGCGCGCCGGCCTCGAATGCGTCTGGGTGGTCAATGAGTGGGATACCATCATCCCCAACCTGATCGCCGGCAACTACGACGCCATCATCGCGGGCATGTCGATCACCGATGAGCGCAAGAAGACCATCGCCTTCACCCAGGACTACTTCCCGGCCGACCCGTCCACCTTCATCGCGCCGATCGGCAAGAACCTGAATCTGGAGACGCCATCGGGCCTCCGCCTCGGGGCACAGGGCGCAACGATCCAGGCCATGTGGCTGGAGCAAAACGCTAAGGCGAACAACACGGTGCTGAGCTACGAGACCCCCGATCAGGCTCTCGCCGATCTCAATGCCGGCAACCTCGACGCCATTCTCGCAGACAAATCGTACCTCTCCGAGACCGTCGCCGGCTCCAACGGCGCGCTCGAACTCGCCGGTCCCGACATTGCCATCGGTGGTGGCGTCGGCATTGGAGTGCGTCAGGCCGACACCGAACTGCTCGGCAAGTTCGACGAAGCGCTCACCGCCATGAAGAAGGACGGCACGCTCGACGCGCTGATCACGCTCTACTTCCCGGAGCGCGAAGGCGGACCGTTCTACACTGAGTAGGACCGATCGGATGGGACGGGGCAAGCGCTCCGTCCCGCTTCACTGGGGGCCAGCAGCTCATGCTCGATCTCCTGCCGCAGTGGCTGCGCGACGGCATCGGTGACGATATCGCGTTCTGGATCGGCTACCTCACCAACGGCAAGCATCTGGCTTGGTACGCGAGCGCGCAATACACGCTATTTGCAGCGGTGCTCGGCGGCGTCCTCGCTTTGCTGCTCGGCCTCGGTGCCGCGGCGCTCCGCAACAGCGGCCCGTTACCGTTGCGTTGGCTGGCGGCGGGCTACATCAACATCGTGCGCGGCGTGCCCGACGTACTGTTTTTCATTTTTTTCCCGCTGGCATTCGAGCAACTCATCGAGTGGATCTGGTCAAGCCAGGTCTGCACGCCCGAAACTCTTGCACTCAACACGGGCCAATGGCCGCCTTGCGATGAAGCAAACTGGCGGCTGACCACAGTCGAATATCTCGTAATGGCAAGCGTATCGCTCGGCATCGTCTACGGGGCGTTCACAGCCAATGTGATCGCCGGCGCGCTGCGTGCCGTACCGAAGGGGCAACTCGAAGCCGCACGTGCCTTCGGCATGAGCAAATCGCAGGTCCTCTGGCGTGTTCATGTCCGGCAGATGTGGGTCTACGCACTTCCCGGCCTTTCCAACGTCTGGCTATTGCTGATCAAGGCGACGTCCCTGCTCTCGCTGCTGCAGATCGTCGACTTCGTGAGCTGGGCACAGCGCCTCGGTGCAGCGAACTTTTCGCGCGTCGCTGGCCTCGTTCACCCCGACTGGCGCTGGCAATACTACCTCGTGCTGCTAGTCTTCTACATCGCCGTCACCTGGCTGTCTGAGAAGGCATTCGCCGCCATTACTCGCCGCATGCAGCGCGGTATGCCGATCGTGGCCGGGAGTTCGATGTGAGCTTCCTTGAGCCCATCATGCGCGACATCGAACTGCTCGCCGTCCCGGCGCTGTTCAATATCTACTTCGCGGCCGCGGCAATTCCGATCGGCTTCATCCTCGCGATCTTCCTTGCGTTGGGGAAAGCCTCAAACAACTTGATCATCAGCCGCCTGAGCCGGGGCTACATCTACTTCTTCCGTGGCTCACCATTCTTCATCCAGCTGTTCGCCTTCTACTCCCTGATGCTGAGCTTCAACCTCTCGACCTGGAAGCCTCTCGGCATCGACTGGCTGGCGCTGCACCCGCTGTTCCTCGGCCCGGCAATCCTCGCGCTCAACACCACGGCGTATACGGGAGAGATCTTCTACGGCGCACTGAACACGGTGCCGCGTGGTGAAGTCGAGGCGGCGCGGGCCTACGGCATGAGTTGGACGCAGCGCTTCCGCCGCATCATCTGGCCGCACCTTATCCGCATTGCCTGGCCAGCTTACACAAACGAAGTAGTCTTCCTCTTCCACGCCACCGCGCTCGTCTACTTCACGCTGCCTGTCATCGGCGATCAGAAGGACCTGATGAACAAGGCGGGCGAGCTGTTCGAACGCGACTACAATGTATTCCTTCACTACTCGGTCGCGGCGATGTTCTTCCTCGCCATCTCGCTTGCCGTCTTCTGGCTCTTTGGCCTCATCTACCGCCGCTTAATGCAACACGTGCCGGAGGCTGCACCGATGGCATTCTCATTCAAGCGGATGCTGCGCTGATGTCGTTCAAACGCGAAAGCCTGGTGTTGCGCGGCGATACGCCGGGAAGCACGATCGAACTCCCGTTCTACAGGATTGGCCCTGGCACGGCGCCCGAGAAAGTCTATCTGCAAGCCGCGTTGCACGCCGACGAACAGCCGGGAACGATGGTGCTCCACCACCTGCTGTCGATGCTGAAACAGGCGGACGAGCAGGAACTGCTACGCGCGCGCTTTGTCGTGATGCCGATGGCGAACTCCATCGGGATGGCAAATCTGCTTCACCGCACGCACATCGGCCGCTACGACCTCAATACAGGCGTCAACTACAACCGCCAGTGGCCGGACCTTTTCGCAATGGTACGCCCGCAACTCGCAGGGCGGCTTGGCGACAGCGACGTCTTCAACGTCAACTTGATTCGCAAGACTGTCGCGCTGTGGATCGAGGCGCAGCAGCCACGGAGCGCCGCAGAACAACTGCGGCTGTTCCTGCTCAAGGAAGCGCACGATGCCGAGTTCGTGCTCGACCTTCACTGCGACAGCGACGCCCTGCCCTACATCTACACTTCGCCCGAACTGATGCCGGAACTTCAGGACCTTGCCGACTGGATGGGGGCGGCTGCGGTGATGACCGCGGCGGACTCAGGTGGCGGCTCGTTCGACGAAATACTACCCCAGCTTTACCGCAAGATCGCCGCCTCCAATCCCGGCAAGCCTGTCCCGATGGCGAGCGCGACCGCGACCCTCGAGTATCGCGGCCAGCCCGATGTGTTCGACCACTTCGGCGAGCAGGACGCAGTGCGTCTGTTCGGTTTCCTGTGCGGCCGCGGCCTTATCGCCGCCGATCCTGGTCCAGCACCGGAGCAAAGCTGCGAGGCGACGCCGTTCGAAGCGACAGAGATCATCCGCGTCGACCGCCCCGGCCTGGTGGCCTACCGCGTCGACCTCGGCCAACGCGTGGCCAAGGGCCAGCCGATCGCCGACCTTATCGCAATGGACGGACCCGAAGCCTTTATGGCTCGCACGCCCATCTTTGCTGGAACAGACGGCCTTGTGCTGACCCGGTCGCTGCGCAAATACGTCACGCGCGGTGAGGGCATCTGCAAGATCGTCGGCACGACACCGCTACCGGCGCGGAAGGGCGGATACCTGCTCGAGGACTAGCGACCCACGCCAAACTCGGCGTGCTCGAGCGCAGCCATAATGCCGCGCAGTTCTGCCAGCCCCTTCATGCGACCGATCGTTGGATAGCCCGGCTGCGAGCGGCGGCCGAGATCGTCGAGGATGTCCTGCCCGTGGTCGGGGCGCATCGGAATCTGCCAATCCGCACGACCCGCCGCCTTACGCTTGTGCTCTTCGCTGATGATTGCCGCAATCAGCGCCACCATGTCGGTATCACCACCCAAATGTTCGGCTTCGAAAAACGACCCAACCGTCGCGCTCGTATCTTTCTTGACGTTGCGCAAATGGAGAAAGTGCACCTTGTCGCCCATCCGCCGCATCATGCCAGGCAGATCGTTGTCGGGACGCGCGCCGAGCGATCCCGAGCAGAGCGTGATTCCATTCGCCCGCGAGTTCACCGCACCGGTCATGTAAACGTAGTCCGCCTCGGTCGACATGACGCGCGGCAGGCCCAGCAGCGGGAACGGTGGATCGTCCGGGTGGCAGCACATGCGCAGCCCGAGCTTCTCGGCGACCGGCACGATCTCACTGAGGAAATCGACGAAGTGCTTACGCAGCTGATCCGGCGAGATGTCGCCATACTCGTCGAGATGCGCCTGCACCTCGGGAATGGTGAGGCTTTCGGTAGAACCCGGCAGACCCATTGTCACGTTCCGCGCCAGCACGTTGCGCTGGTCGTCGCTTAAGCCCTGGAAGCGGCGTGCTGCCTCGTCGCCCACTGCGGGCGCGAAGTCATCCGCCGCACCCTTTCGCTGCAGGATATGGATATCGAACACCGCGAAATCGTTGATGTCGAAGCGCATGGCGCTGCCGCCGCTCGGCACGCGATAGCGGAGTTCGGTGCGTGTCCAATCGAGCACCGGCATGAAATTGTAGCAGACGACCTCGAGCCCGGCCTTCGCGACGTTCTCGAGCGAAACCTTGTAGTTGGCGACGTGCTGCCGCCAGTCATTCTTTTGCTTCTTGATGTCTTCGGAAACCGGCAGGCTCTCGATAACTTCCCACGCAATGCCGGAGGGCGAGCCGTCCTTCCGCGTGGCGATCTGCTGCTGCCGTTTGGCGATTTCCTCGGGCGACCATACAACGCCGTTGGGCACGTGATGCAAGGCCGATACGACGCCCTCGACGCCAGACATCAGCATATCATCCACGCTGCAGATGTCGGCCGGCCCAAACCAGCGCCAGGTCTGTCTCATCTCGCCGCCCTCGCACCCTCTCCCCGGTGGGGAGAGGGACCGTCGCTCTCGACGTTACGCGGCTGCGATGCGCTTGCCGGTTTCCGTGTCGAACAGGTGCGCGGCACCGGCTTCGGGACGAATCTTCAGCAGTTCACCCGGCTTCGTGGTGATGCGCTCGCGGAACGCACCCATGATCTCCTGGCCCGCAAACTTGGCGACGACCTGCGTTTCGGAGCCGGTAGGCTCGACCGTCAGGATTTCCGCACCAACGCCGTTGTCGTCGAGGTGGAAATGCTCGGGACGAACACCCAGCGTCACCGGGCGGCCCGACGAGCCGCCGGCACCGCGGCTAAGCTCGATCCGCGTTCCATCGGTCGACACGAACGTGTTGCCGTCCATGGTGCCTTTGATGGTGTTCATCGCGGGAGAACCGATAAACGTCGCGACGAAAAGATTGGCCGGGCTGTCGTAGAGCTCGAGCGGCGTGCCGATCTGCTCGATGACGCCGTCATGCATCACGACGATGCGGTCAGCCATGGTCATGGCTTCGATCTGATCGTGCGTCACATAGACCGTCGTGGTCTTAAGGCGCATGTGATTCTGCTTGATTTCCGAACGCATCTGCACGCGGAGCTTGGCATCGAGGTTCGACAGAGGTTCGTCGAACAGGAACACCGCCGGGTTGCGCACAATAGCGCGGCCCATGGCGACGCGCTGACGCTGGCCGCCCGAGAGGTGACGCGGATAGCGCTTGAGGTAGGGCTCGAGACCGAGGATGGCAGCAGCCGCGGCGACACGCTTCTGCGTCTCTTCCTTGGGGACGCGCTGCAGCTTGAGCGAGAAGCCCATGTTCTGCTCCACCGTCATGTGCGGATAGAGAGCATAGGACTGGAACACCATCGCGATATCCCGATCCTTGGGGGCGAGGTTATTCACCACGCGTCCACCGATCGAGATCTCACCCGCGGTGATCTCCTCTAGTCCTGCGATCATGCGCAGCAGCGTGGACTTGCCGCAACCCGACGGGCCAACAAGGATCACGAACTCACCATCGGCGATGTCAACGGAGACGCCGTGCAGCACCTCCATGTTGCCGTAGCTCTTGCGCACATTGTTGATGCTGACCGCACCCATTCTGCTTCCTCCCCTGTGGCCGCCGGCACGAGCGCCGGATTTCGGGCGACAAAAAAACACCGAACGAAAGAGCACTTTCGTTCGGTGGTGGAAAACGGTCGGCGACCCGACTACCCCGGCATGCGGCGCATCCACCAATTGCCACGCTAACAGTAAAAGCGCGGCAACGTCCAGTGGGGTCGCAGAGCGGTGATGATCAGTCCATGGCCTCGGTGAGCATCGCGCGATAGTCAGCGGCGCTCGGCACGCGCGGATTGGTGGCGTGCGAGTGATCGGCAAGGGCCCGCTCAATCACCCAGTCAAAGTGATCCTCACGCACGCCGAGACCGCGCAGTCCCTTGGGAATGCCAAGTCGCCGATTGAGCTGATCCAGTTCGATGGCGAGCGAACCCGTCAGACCCATCGCGTTCTGCAGTCGAGTCAGCTTATCGCCTAACTCCGGGGTGTTGAAGCGTACGACAATGGGCATCAGGATAGCATTGAGCGTGCCGTGATGCAGCGACACATCCTTGAGCCCACCGAGCGCGTGGCTCAACGAGTGCACAGCGCCGAGTCCCTTCTGGAAACTCAGTCCGCCCATGAGCGCTCCCATCATCATCTCGGTTCGCGCAGGCAGGTCAGCTTTGCCCGAGGCAGCGGCCTCGATGTTGCGCCAGATGCGCCCCGCCCCATCGAGCGCGATCGCCTCGGCCGGCGGATTGTCGCGCGGCGAGCAGAACGTCTCGATGCAGTGGCTGAGGGCGTCGAGGCCCGTCGCTGCCGTGAGCATCGGCGGCAGTCCGAGCGTGAGTTCCGGATCGCAGATAGCGCGCTTGGGGATGAGGTGCGGCGAAATGATGCCGAGCTTACGGCCGTCGTCGAGCGTGAGCAGCGCGGCGCGCCCGACCTCTGCCCCTGTTCCGGCTGTGGTTGGTACCGCAATGATGGGGGCTACTTTGCTCGTGATACGGTCGAGCCCGCCATAGATCAGCGCATATTGCTCGAGTTCACCGTCATGAGTGGCGAGCAGCGCGACGCCCTTGGCCAGGTCTATGGGCGATCCTCCGCCAAGCGCGACGATGCCGTCGCAGCCGTTCGCGCGGTAGAGCGCGAGCGCTGCCTTTACCGCGGACTCAGTAGGATTGGGCGGCGTGTCGAGGAAGGTTGGCGAACCCGAAGGGAGCAGTGCCGCCGCCTTCATCACAAGCCCCGCCGCGGCGACACCCTTATCGGCAACCAGAAGCGGCCGCGTGAGGCCCAGTTCACGTACCGCGTCGGCCAGCGTCGCAAGGACTCCCGGGCCGAAATCGATGGTGGTCAGATAGGCGATACGAGTCATGTGCGCGCGGTGCTCCCTCTCGCCGACGCTACTAACATGTTAGTTATTGCTGCGCGAGCACCCAATCAAATTCATCCTTGAACTTGGTCTGTTCAGAATGTGATGGTGACAACGGCTAAGGGTAGTCGACTGGGAAGGAACTCTCGTTGATCAACAGCACCGGGGCCGCAGCCAAACACCGCATTCCGGTCATCGACCGAATGATGGACGTGCTCGCCCAGCTCGAGCGGCGCGACGGCGGTGCCACAATTCGCGAACTCGTGACAGCACTGCATCTGCCGCGGACCACGATCTATCGCATCCTCAATACGTTGCAGATCCACGACATAGTGCACCGCGACGAGGACGGCGCGTATCAGCTGGGCCGTCGCCTGCTATCGCTCGCGTCTCACGTAGCAACCGGCTCCGGCGCAATCGACCTCGCCGCAGTGGCTCAGCCATTTCTCGACAAGCTTGCCTACGAGATCGGCGAGGGCGTGAAGCTGTCGGTGCTCGACAATAACAGCGTTCTGGTTCTGGCGGCCGCACAGGGCAAGCGCGAATACGCGCTGACCGTTTCAGCCGGCCAGCGGATGGAGGCGCACGCCGGTGCGGCCAGCAAGCTGCTGCTCGCCTACTTGCCCGAGGACGGTCTGGAGACCTACCTCGGCAAACCGCTGGCGCCGTACACGACCAAGACGATAACCGACCCCCGACGCCTTATGACCGAGCTCACGCGACTGCGCCGCATCGGATGGTCGCAGGATCGCGGCGAGATGGTTCTGTCGATCCACGCGTTCGCGGCTCCGGTGTTCGATACGCGCGAGGAGATGGTGGCGGCGCTGTCCATCCCCTTCCTAGCGGGCACCGATCCGCATCGCGTCGAGGACATCCGGCTGGCCGCGATATCGACCGCCAAGGCGATCTCGGGCGCAATCCCAGGACCGGTCGCGCGCTAGCCGTTCGCCAGCTCGATCAGCACATCGGCATGGCACGGCGTACCTGGCTTGCACCAGCAGGCAAGGTTGTGACCCGCAAGCCTGGCGCGGATGACCTCACGGCTCGGCGGATCACCAGGCGATAACGATACTTCAAGCTCGCCGCGGAGCCATAGGCCGCAGAGTTCAACCGCTTTCTCTTGCGCAGCATTGGCGTCCAGGTCGTACACGCGTGCGGTCTCCTCGATCGTGAAGGGGTTGCCCCAGGGACCTGGGCGCGTGATGCGCTTAGCGGGCAATCCGTTGAGCGCCAGCGACACCGCTTGCAGGTCGAAGCCAGCTTTGCGACTGAGCTGTATGCGTCGCGGCGTCATCGCAGTTCCTTGTCATAGATGAACTTGGGCATGCCCCAATTGAACATGATCGCGAAGATGCGCAGCGAGAAGCCGACGATCATGGCGAGGATGGTGACGAACTCGTGCGCCGCGCCCCACTGCAGCCCGAAGAAGTAGATCACGCCCGTGACAATCGAGACCGTCGCATAGAGCTCGCCCGAAAAGATCAGCGGAATATCGTTGCAGAGCACGTCGCGAATGATCCCGCCCGCGATCCCCGTGATCATCCCGGCGACGATCACGATGATGGGGTGTTGCCCCATCTCCATCGCAACGTTGCAGCCGATGATGGTAAAGACGACGAGGCCGAGCGCGTCGAGGATGAGAAACGGCCAGCGCAGTCTTTCCATGAACCGCGCAATGGCAATGGTGAAGAGCGCTGCTCCCGCGGCGATCAGCAGCAGATTGGGGTCGGCGACCCAACTGAGCGGATAATGGCCGAGCAGCGTGTCGCGCATCGTGCCGCCACCGAGTGCGGTCACCACGGCAAGCACGCAGACGCCGAACCAATCCATCCGGCGCCGGCCCGCGGCGAGCGCTGCCGTCATGGCTTCGGCGGCGATGGCGACGACGAAGATGACATGCAGCATGGCGCGCTTACTCGTTGTTGATCGCTGTGATGTTGACGAAGAAGTCGCTGCACGCTTCATCGACGCAGATGCCGCTGATCCACAGCTCGCCGTCTCCAAACATGATACCGTCCTGATTGACGAAGAGGTTCTCGTACTGCTGGTCGGCGACGGCGTTGACGACCTTTTCGTTGAACAGCTCGTCGAAGCGGGCAGCGAGGTCGGCCTCGTCGGCGATGACCACATCGGCGCCGTTGACCTTGATCGGCTCGCCGAAAGGGATGTAGCCCGCGACCTTCTCGATCTCGTGGTTCACAAGGCCTTCCTGGATCGCCTGGATGGCGGTGCCGAAGACCTCGTGAGAGCCGAGCAACTGCTCGATCTTGGCGTCCACCTCGTCGGCAGTCTGGGCGTAGGCAGGCGCTGCGGCGAGAAGCGTGGCAGCAAGAGCGATGGCTTTGAGCATGGGGTTTTCCGGGTGTTACCTGAGGCGATGATCCGCCATCCTTAGCCGAGTCGGCGGCGGCCAAGGAGACGACATGCGCAAACCTCAATCGATGCGGGCGCTGGAGGAACTGGGGCGGGTCAGGCTGAGCCAGAGCTTCTTCATGCGAGACTTCCTCCATTCGGAGATCGCAGGCTTCTACGGCATGCAGAACATCCCCGATGATCCCGATCTCGCCATCGCGGCGGGCACGAAACTCTGCGAGGAAGCGCTGGAGCCCTTGTGGGCGCGGTTTGGCAAAATCTCCATCCGCTCCGCTTATCGCAGCCCTGCGGTCAATCGCTTTGGCAACGAGAACGACCTCAACTGCGGGAACAACGAGAGCAACTTCGCCGGCCACATCTGGGACCGAGTAACCGCCAAAGGTGAGATGGGCGCCTGCGCAACGATCATCGTCCATGCGCTTATCCCCTGGTACGACCGCACCGGTCGGTGGGAAGCGGTGGCATGGTGGATCCACGATCACCTGCCCTACGACGAACTCGAGTTCTTCCCCAGATATGCCGCGTTCAACTACTGCCACGGTGACCGGCAACGCCGGCGTATCCGAAGCTACATCCCGCCCCGCCGCGGCTGGCTGACGAAACCCGACATGCCGAACGCCACTGGCGATCACGGCGCAGAATATGCAGACTGGCTGGCGAGCCTGGAGGGGACATGACCACGCACCGTTTCATACCGACGACTTGGCACAATGTGCTTGGCACCCTGCCCTCGGCCCTGACCGTCGAGAGCGGCGATACGATCGTGACCGAAACGATCGACGCCAACGGCTGGGACAAGAACGGTGAGAAGGTCGCGAGCGGCCCCAACCCGATGAACGGGCCGATCACCATTTCGGGCGCCGAGCCCGGCGACAGCCTAAAGGTCGAGATCCTCGACATGACACCCAATCGTGCGACGGGCTGGACCCGCGCCGCGCTGGCGCAGAATGTCGTTGACCCCGCGTTCGTCGCGTCTCTCCCAAATCGCGATCGCGTTACCTGGCGGATCGACCGCAACGCCCTCACGGCGCAGCTCGAAGACCCACCGGAAATCCTCAAGGATATGGTCCTCCCGCTCGCTCCGATGATCGGCTGCTTCGGCGTCGCGCCTGCCATTGGGCAGGCAATCTCCACCGCAACCAGCGCCGAGCATGGCGGCAACATGGACTATCGCCGCTTTGGACCGGGAGCGACCGTCTGGTTCCCCGTGGCAGTGCCTGGCGCGCTTTTCTTCCTCGGCGATTGCCACGCCATCCAGGGTGACGGCGAAATCGTCGGCACAGGCATCGAGACGTCCTATGATGTTACGGTCCGCCTGACGGTCGAAAAGGGCAAGACCATCATCTGGCCGCGCGGTGAGAACGAACGCGACATCTTCACGGTGGGCAATGCGCGACCGCTCGATCAGGCGCTCCAGCATGCCACCACCGAAATGGTCCGTTGGCTTGCCGAAATGGGGCTCGACACGCTGGCCGCGAGCCACCTGCTTGGCCAGGCAGTGCGCTATGATATCGGCAACGTGTACGACCCCGCCTACACAGTCGCGTGCCGCCTCAGCAAGCAGTGGTTGCCGAAATGACCGAACGGATACGACTGGGCCTCATCGGCTGCGGCTTCTTCGCGCAGAACCACCTGCATTCGTGGCAGGACCTAAAGCCGGAGGGCGTCGACCTCGTCGCGGTCTGTGACACCGACGCGGCGCGGGCGAAAGCAGCGTCGGAGATGTTCGACGTGCCGCATTGGTACGCCGACGCCAACGAGATGTTCGCAAACGAGCAGCTCGGACTTGTCGATATCGCGACGACGATGGGCAGCCATCTCCCGCTCGTGTTGCTTGCGCTCAGTCACCGCGTCCCCACGATCGTGCAGAAGCCGTTTGGCGTCGACATTGCTCAAGTTCGCCAGATGGTGGAAGCGTCCGGGCGCGCCGGCGTCTTCCTCGCCGTGCATGAGAACTTCCGGTTCCAGAAGCCGCTGCGCAAGATCATTGATGTGATCAAGTCAGGCGTCATCGGCAAACCCAGCTGGGCTCGTATCAGCTTCCGGACGGGCTACGATATCTACACGGGTCAGCCCTACCTCGCGAAACAAGAGCGCTTCGTGCTGATCGATGTCGGCGTGCATGTGCTCGACGTTGCCCGCGCCTTGCTGGGTGAGGTCACGCATTCGACTGCAGAGCTGCAGAAGCGTAACCCAATCGCGATCGGCGAGGACACCGCGACGATGCTGTTGCGACACGACACCGGCGCCGTGTCCGTGGTCGAATGTACCTACGGCTCACGACGTATCCCCGACAGCTTTCCCGAGACGCTGATCGAGGTCGAAGGCGACCGCGGTGCCATCGTCTCGCGCATAGGCAGCATTATTGAGGTGACGGTGGACGGGAAGATGACGGCGTACGACGAGGACCCCGAGGTCCTGCCGTGGGCGGCACGTCCCTGGCACGTCGCACAGGAGAGCGTGCTCCAGACCTGCCGACACATGTTGCAGGCCGTGCAAGCAGGCCGCGCGGCGGAGACCAGCGCTGCCGACAACCTCAGGACATTCGCACTCGTCGAGGCCGCCTATGAAGCCGCCGGCAAGGTGACCCCAACGCGCTAAGCGCCGACGCGACCGCCAAGCTCGTCCTCGATGTGTGCGCGAACGATATCGTCGAAGCTCGCATCGCTGGTGAAGCCCACCGAAAGCGCGCGCGACGCATCAAAGTTGCGCGGCCAGCCTGCGACGATCTTGACGATGGTCTCGTTGGGCTCCTCGCGGATTAGCTTGACCGCCGACTCGCCCGCGATACGGCGCAGCGCCTCGATCTCCTCGCCGACTGTGGCAGAAAGACCAGGTGCCGATAGGGACCGGCGCCAGCCGAGCACCGACGAATCCATGGTAGCGGCGTGTTTGAGGAAGCCGACCGCCGCGCGCGGGCTCGCGAACCAATGGCGGACGTCGCGACTTACCGGCAGCACAGCCTCCTGCCCGGCCAGCGGCTCGCGGAGGATGTTGGAGAAGAAGCCCGATGCAGCAGCATTGGGCTTGCCCGGCCGGACGACGATCGTCGGCAGACGGATGCCGATGCCGTCGACAAAACCCTTGCGCGAGTAATCGTTGAGCAGAAGCTCGCCGATCGCCTTCTGCGTGCCGTAGCTGGTAAGCGGCGTCGAAAAGAATTCGTCCCCGATGGCTTCGGGGAACGGTGCGCCGAACACGGCAATCGACGATGTAAAAACGAGGCGCGGCTTGTAGGGTCCCTTGAGACCCTCGAGTCGGATCGCTTCGAGCAGATAACGCGTCCCGTCGAGGTTGATGCGGTAGCCCTTCTCGAAGTCGGCCTCCGCCTCGCCCGAAACGATCGCTGCCAGATGGAAGATCACATCGGGCCGCTTGGCTATCAGGCTTGCGGCGACGCCCGGCGCGGAGAGGTCGGCGGCAACCGCCTCGGTCGATCCGGCAAAACCCGCGGACGCCGCCGGCGCTACCACATCGGCCAGTGTGAACCGCTCGATCGGCTTGCCGCCGAGAACGCTACCATCCTTGACCAAAGCTTCGATGAGCTTGCGCCCGACCATACCGGCCGCGCCGATAACGAGAATATGCACGAAACGTCCTCCACTTGCGCGGCGGAGATTACCGGTTGCGTCTGAACGTGCAACCTACTGCGGCAACGCGGCGAGGATGTCGTCCAGCACCGGTATCATTCCGTCGAAATAGCCCGAAGTTGGCAGTCCCTTGCCCGCCATCTTCTCGTTCGAGGCGACGGCCATGTCGCGAGCCCGCTGCAGCAGCCCACGGTCCATCGTTGCCCCGCCCATCGCGACCAGGACCTGCACCTTGTAGAGCTGGAGCCGCTCCCATTCGTCTGGATCCGCTTCAAGCGTGCTCACCTCTTCCGCGGCGGTATACGCGGCAATAGACGCCTCTCCGCTCTCGGCCGCCCCATCAATGGAAAACTTGTCGGAATAGACGTTACCGAGCTTGGTCTGCATCAGCGCCCAGTCCGGCGGCGAGACATTCTTGGGCGTGAGCTCGATGCTCTGGTCGAGCAGATCAGCCGCTTCGTCGAGCGACGGCAGACTCTTGGTGAGCACCGCGTACTGACGCAGCGTGCCCGCCAGATTTGTGGCTGCCGTCGTCCATTGCGATGGCATGCGCGTCTTGTCGTAGACCGACAGGATGTCCCGATACCCCACAATGGCCGCTTCGAAGTCGGGCGCAGAGCTTGTCAGCTTGCCGCGGTCGGCAAGCACCGAGGCGCGGGTATTCTGCATCATCGCCCAGTCGAGCGGATTGTCCGCCTTCGGGCGCGCGAGCAAGGCTTTGTCCATGGAGGTGACGACTTCGCCGAGGATCGTAACCGCATTGTCGATGGCAGCGACGACCTCAGGCAGACTGTCCACGTTGGGGTCACCGCGCTGCAGAGCCTGAACCTGCAGCGTATCGGTCGCGGCATAGATCGCGTCGGCGAGCGCCATCTTCGCTCCACCCTGATTGCTGAGCACGGTGGCCCAGCGGACCGGTTCCGCCTCGGGCGTATAGACCTGTAGCGCTTGATCGAAGGCTTCGATCGAGCGCTTCAGCGCATCCTGGTCGCCGGTGCGGTAGCCAAGGCTGTACAGCACATTGCCGAGATTGTTCTGGTTGGCCGCCCAATCGCGCGCCGAAACATCGCGCGTCTGCACGGCGAGCGCATCGTCGAACGCCTGGATCGACGCCTGCATGATCGCGACGTCTCCTAGGCGCGAACCAAGGCCCTGCTTGGTCTGGCCGATGCGGCCCTGCAGCTTCGCCCAGTCGAGCGGCGCACTCTCGCGGGGGGCCATCTTGAGGGCCTCTGTATAGATCGCTAGCGCCTGGTTCAGCGTGTCGTTGTTGACCTGATAGGTGCCGTAGTCGGTGAGCGCGTCGGCGTACCTGATGGTGTAGTCGAGCGTCAGCTTGTCGTCCCAGTTCTTCGTCGCCTCGGCCGCCTTGCTGTAGAGTTCGGCCGCACGCAGGTGGTCAAAGTTGAGCAGAGCCGTCGCCGCGTTGTCGGCGTAGGTCTGCGCGATGTCGATCATGTCCTGCTTGAGCTGCTCGGCTTCTTCCTGCTTCTCGGTCAGCAGATCGTCGGCGTGCGCACTTGCCTCGTCGCGATACTTGAGCGCAAGCGCCATGGCGCCTTCCGCCTCGGCTGAAGTGGCAAGAGCAGAAAGCCGTTCCAGCTCCGGGTCGGCCTTCACCGCGCCGGACTTCTGGCTCATCAGCTCCTTGAGCTTCTCCGCGCCCTTCTGCAACTGCTGTTCGAGATCGCCCCCAGCGTCGGTGACTTTGACGCCAAGGACATTGAGCATGCCGTAGAGCGCATCGAGCGGGACGTCCTCCTGCCCGGCAAGCGCTTCAACGTACTTGCGGGTCTCGCCCGGCGTTCCGGCGATGGTGAGCAGCAGCTTGCGGCGCTCGCCGGCGATAGCCGTCGAATCCGGATCCTGCTCTTCGGGCGCTGCAAAGGTCAGCACGCGCCGTAGCGACGAATTGGTCCAGGGCAACTGCCGCGCCTTGGTCTTGAGGTAAACTTCCTCGGTGACCATCGTCATCACGTCGCCAAAGGAGAAGCCGCCGGCGCTCAGATGCTTGAGGAGCGCCGCGGCGTAAGGCGAGTTCTCGCCGGCAGGTCCGTCAAGCGCCGGCTGCCCGGGTTCGGCTGCGAATCCGATCACGGTGCCGAGCGACTCGGGCGGCAGATCGGGGCGCGCCGCGGGTGTCGGACCGCGTACGGCAGCCAGGCCCGGCTCGGCCGTCACCGCGACTGTCTGGCCAGTATCGGGGAGCTCGATGATAGTGCCGGCAGGGAACGGATCGGAGCGGCAGGCATCCAGCAACACGATCGCGACTGGCACTGCTTTGGCCAAAGCCTCGAGCATCGGCTGCACCGCGACAAGCGCTTCGCCCGCCGCCGCCGGATCGGCGAAGGTGGCATCGACCGGCACCAGGTAATTCTGGCCGCCAACTTCGATGCCGTGACCGGAATAGTAGACGAGCGCGACGTCCGCATCCGCCGCGTCTTCGATGAACTCATCGATCGCCTCGCGCAGCTCATCGGCATCGGCGTTGAGCACACGGTCGACGTCGAAGCCGAGATCGCCCAACAGGTCGTCGATATCGCGCGCATCCTGGTTCGGGTTCACCAGCGTGCTCAGCGTCTCGTACTTGCTCTCGCCGATGACGAGCGCGACGCCCTTGAGCTCTTCGGCCCAGGCTAGAACGCTGAGCAGGAGGGCTGTGGCGATGGCGGCAAGACGAAGCATCGGGGCCGGTTCGACTAGGTTACGCTGCGACGGAGACGCCCGAGAGCGCCCGCACCTTGGGTCATAGCCGCCGGCGGCGGGAGCGCCAAGTCACGAAACCGCGGTCAGCCACGTATCAATCTGCCCCAATCGTTCCTCGAAATAGGCCTGAGCTCCGTCCTGGCTGCTGTAGTAGTCGTAGGCGGCCTCCATGTGCTCGCGCGCCTGTCGCAGCATATCGGCATCCTTGCTGCGATAGCCCAGCATAGCCATCGCCCAGCCCATCACGTCCTGCACATCCGCCCAATCGGTCGAGCCCTCGTCGTAAACCTCGAGCGATGACTGATAGACCTCGACGGCGCGTTCGAGCTGGTCGGTGCTCTCGGGATGAAAGCCTGCGAGGTCGGTGAGGACCAGCCCGAGGTTGTAGTTGGTGAGCGCCCAGTTGTAGGGGTCGCGCTCCTTTGTGCGCTCCAGCAGGCACTGCCCGTAAGCCTCGACGGCCTTGTTGAACGAGGTCAACGCCTCGTCGCCCTGCTGGCGACGGCCCAGCGAGGCATAGTTGGCGCCGATGTTGTTCTGCACCGTTGCCCATTGCAGCGGCACGCGGTCGCGCGTCCACTCCTCGAGCGCGGCGCGGTACGCCGCGGCGGCTTCATCGACCATCGCGAAATCGTTGCGCATGAGGCCGAGGTCGCCGAGTGCGTTGCCCAGGTTCGACTGCACCATGGCCCAGTCGCTGGGCACGCGATCGCGACGCCATTCCTGCAGTGCCAGCTTGTAAGAGTCGACCGCGCCGGCGAGCGACTCCTCGTCCTTCTCGACCGTGCCGATAGCGCGCAACACCGTGCCGAGATTGTTTTGCGCGCGCGCCCAGTTCAGCGGCTCGTTCTCTTGCGTCCACTCTTCGAGCGCCGCACGGAACGACGAACGCGCTTGGTAATAAAGATTGAGCTCCTGCCCCTGCCGCTCGGCCAGCGAGGCAAGGATGTTGCCAAGGTTGTTCTGCACGCGCGCCCAGTCGATCGGCTTGCTTTCGCGCGTCCAGATATCCAGCACTTCGCTATACGCCGACTGTGCACCCTCGAGATAATCGAGCTCTTCGCGGCGCTGGCCGTAGCGGGCGAGCGCGTTGCCGAAATCGTTGGCTGCATTGGCCCAGACATCGTCATCAGGCTGGCCGTCGAGGTAGGTCATCACCTCGTCGTAGATGGTGATCGCCTCGTCGTAGGCAGAGTTCTCGCCCTTGTATTCGCCAATGGCCGCGAGTGCATCGGCCTTGAACTTCAGATACTCGAAATGGTGGTCGGCATCGATGCCGTCCGCGAGAACGGCAGCAGCTCCATAGTAGTCGACGGCCTGCTGCAGTTCGAACAGCGTCCACGATGCATCGCCTGCGCGCACGTTGAGCGCGGCGAGCTGCAGCTTCTGCGCGTCGGTGGTCGCGTCACCCGCGGCGTCGACGGCGCGAACGCGAAAATCCAGCGCTTGACGAAACGCGCCTTCCGTCTCGGCTGTCTCCGCAAGCGCAACGAGCCGATCGACGTCAGTGCCGAGATCGACCTCGAGCTTTGGCTGTTCGCTGAGCTTCTTGACGCGAAGTGCCCCCTCCTCGAGTTGCTCGGCCAGCTGCGTGGGATCTGTCGTGTCGACACCGAGCGCATTGAGCATGCCATAGAGCGCGTCGAGCGGCACCTTCTCCTGCGTCGCAACGGTCTCGACGAGATTGCGGTTGGTCGTCGGCAGCGATGCGATACTGAGAAGGAGCGAGCGGCGACCAGTCTTGATGGATGCCTCATCCACATCGCCCTCAGGCAACGGCGCGCCAAACGACAGGATGCGCCGCAGCGACGAGTTCACCCACGGCAGCTGTTTGGCCTTGGTCTTGAGGTAGACCTCCTCGCTGACCATCGTCATCACATCGCCGAACGAGTAACCGCCGGCACCGAGATGCTTGAGCAGCGCCGCCGCGTAGGGCGAGTTCGGCTCGCCCGGTGCGCCGTCGAGCGCGGGCTGGCCGGGCGCTGCCGCAAAGCCGATGACCATCCCGAGGCTGTCGGCGGGCACGCCCGGCTTCGCGATGACAGCAGGGCCACGGAGCTCGCCCAGGCCCGCGACCTGCGCCTCGATCGGCGCGTCGATGCCCGGCGGCTGAATCATCGTGCCCGCTGGAAACGCATCCGAGCGGCACGCGTCGAGCAGCAGGATCGTGACAGGGACGACCCTGGCCAACTCATCGAGGATCGGCTCGACCGGCATGAGCGTTTGCCCGGCCGTGACCGGTGTGGACAGATCGGCATCGACCGGCACCAGATAGTTCTGGCCACCCGCCTCGATGCCGTGCCCCGAGTAATACACCAGCGCAACATCGGCATTGGCGGCCGTGGCCTCGAAAGCGGCAACGCTTGCCGTGAGCGCCGCCTGGTCGTTGTCGAGCGCAGCGGTAACCTCAAAGCCGAGGCGGCGGAGCAAATCTTCCATCGCGGCGGCGTCGTTGGCAGGGTTCTTCAGCGCCGGCAAAGTGCGGTAATCCGACTGGCCGATGACCAGCGCGACGCCGCGCAGCGGCCTATCCTGCGCAAATGCGGGCACGATCAGCATTAGCAACGCTACAACCAGGCCGGCTAGCAAACGCATCGGCGCCCTCCACAGCACTCCCGCGCGTAGGCGACCATAACGGCCCGCGCGTGACAAGACAGTGGCGCAAAGCCGGCTTCGCCGTGGGCGGATTGACCGGACAGGCGATTCCGCTGACAAGCCGCCGCATGTTGACCGTGGACGACGTCGCCATACTGCCCCTCTGGCAGGGCAAACCGACATTCGAGCCGCTGCCGGGCGGTCTGTCGAATGAGAGCTTCGTCGCGACCGACGGCGCCGGAAAGTATGTCGTGCGCCTGACCAGGGATTTCCCCTTCCACAACGTGTTCCGCGACCGTGAAGTGACAGTCGCGCGGACCGCACACGCTGCCGGGTTCGCGCCCGAAGTTGTGTATGCGGAGCCGGGCTTGATGATCTCGCGGTTCCTCGACGCCAGGCCGCTCACACCGGCCGAGGTGCGCGGCGATATCGAGCGCATCGTCGAGCTGCTGCGGCGATTTCACCGGCAGATGGCAGCGCCCATCGGCGACTATGCGTTAGATGTGTTCGAGGTGAATCGGGGCTACATGCGAGCGCTCGGCGACCACCAATGGGTCGACCTGAACGAACGGCTGGCAGCCATGCAGCTCCCCCAGTCCCCAGTGTTCGCCCACCACGATCTGCTGGCGGGCAACATCCTCGACGATGGCAAGCGGCTGTGGCTGATCGACTTCGAGTATTCGGGCCCGGGGTCGGCGATGTTCGACCTCGCAAACCTGACCTCAAACTCGGGCTTCTCTCCGGAAGAGTCCGCAGCGCTGCTGCACGCCTACTTCGGCGCCAGTGGCTACACACAAGCCCACCGCGCGATGGAAGCAGCCTCGCTGCTGCGCGAGGCCTTGTGGTCGCTGGTGTCGGCGCAGCACATCCACGAGCGCGACGTCGACTACATCGCCTACGCCGACCTCAACTTCGAGCGGCTGCGCGCAACCCTCGCCAGCCTCTAGGTCACTACGCCAATCTCGGCCGCGACCTTCTTGATGTGCGCAAGTCCTCGCTTGAAGCCGGCCATGTCAAAGTGCTCGAGCATAAGCGGCAAATCGCGCCCGAGCTTGTCGATCTCGCTCAGATACGCGGCATAGTCGAGGTTGCCCTCGCCCGGCACAACCTCATCCATGTGGAACGAGATGTTACCGGGACCTCCCTGCATCACGATATCCTTGGCGTGACACGACACGATCCAAGGAGCAAGCAGCGCAAATCCATCACGGATCATCTTGCCCGTGTTGAAATAGAGTCGCGGCGAAATGATCATGTTGGCCGCGTCGATATGGGCCCCGAACTGCGGTCGGTCGATCGCCTTGAGCAGCTTGAGATAGTTCTCGGGCGTGTCGGTCACGAGCCACGGCACCATCTCGAGCGAGAACTTGGTCCGCTTCGGCTTGACCATGTCGATCACATACCGCGCCGTGTCCACCGCACGCTGGAACCCCGCCTCGCTCTGGTTATCTGGATGCGGACCATAGTCGTAATTGTCGCTGAGCTGCCACGGGTCGCCGGCATGGCCGATCGTCCCGTGATACGCGACGCACGCTCTTGCTCCGACTTCATCGGCCAGCGCCAGCTGGTGCACGGCATAGTCGAGATTGGCCTTTCGCGTTGCATCGTCTTGCGCGATCAGATTCTTCCACGCACCGCCTTCGGCGACGACGACATCTGCCGCCTCCATCGCCTTGACGAGCTCCGCGACCTCGACGCGGCTATCGAGCTTGATGTTGGGCACATACGCAGCGCGGTAGCCGAACGCGACATGCGCTCGCGCATAGGCCTCGGGATCACCTTCATAGGGGATCGGGCCACCCAACCGAACGCTCATCTCTTCCTCCCAAGTTCAGGGCACAAGGGATGCAGCCGACTGAACTGTCAAGCTTTCGCACCGGCTCCACCCGCGCTATGACACCGCCCCGCACGAGCTGGCCCGGAGAAGACCAATGCGCATCGTCGATACCCACCTCCATCTCATCTACCCCGACAAACTGACCTACGCGTGGCTCGCGAGCGTTCCGCCGCTCAACCGGCAATGGGACGCGCCGACCTATTGGGCTGAAGCGGAGGCGCTGGGGATCGAGGCGGCCCTGCACATGGAGGTAGACGTACCGCCGCAGCAGATCGATGACGAGAACGCGCTGGTGCTCGCTCTAGATAGGCGCGTGATCGGCGCGATCTCGAATGGCCGACCCGAGGAGATCGATTTCCTCCGGCACCTCGATCGCCTACTCGCCGAACCGCGCATCCGCGGCATTCGCCGCCTCCTCCAGGGTGACCCCGACGACCTCTCGCGCGGCAGCGTGTTCCGCGACAATATCAGGCGTCTGGCGCCGCACGGTCTGACCTTCGACATCTGCGTGAAGCCGACGCAACTGGGTGTTGCCCGCGAGCTCGTCGCGGCCTGCCCCGACGTGCAGTTCGTGCTCGATCATTGCGGCAATCCGCCGATCGCACATGGCGACCTTACCGATTGGCGCAACGATATCACCGCCTTGGCCCAGTTGCCCAACGTCGTCGGCAAGGTGTCCGGTATCGTCAACCACGCCAAGCCCGACTGGACCGCCGAGGACCTGCGCCCCGTGGTCGAGCATATGATCGAGAGCTTCGGTTGGGATCGCGTCGTCTGGGGCTCGGACCGTCCAGTGCTCACCCTCAACGGCACGCTCACGCAATGGGTGAACGCGGTGAAGACCATCGTATCTGATGCCAGTACGGACCAGCAGTCTGCGCTGTTCCATCACAATGCCGAGCGCGTGTACGGCCTCTAAGTGGCCGTACCCACTCCCGCGCCCTGCGGGATCAGCTCTTCGGGAATATCATCGAAGCTGGCATAGTTCATGTTGTAGAGCTTGGCATAGAGACCGCCGAGCTTCATGAGCTCGTCGTGGTTGCCGCTCTCGATAAGAACACCGTTCTGCAACACCATGATGCGATCGGCATTGCGGATGGTCGCCAGACGATGCGCGATGACGAGACCAGTGCGGCCCTTGAGAAGCACGGCAAGTGCCTTCTGGATTTGCAACTCAGTGTAGGAGTCGATCGAGGCCGTGGCTTCGTCGAGCACCAGGATCTTCGCATCGGCCACCAGCGCACGCGCAAAGCTCAGCAGCTGCCTTTGCCCCAGCGACAGGTTACCGCCGCGCTGCTCGAGCTTAGTGTCATAGCCATCAGGCAACTCCGTGATGAAATCGTGCGCACCGACGGCCTTTGCCGCCTTGATCACATCGTCGAGTGGCGCATCCTTCTTGTTGTAGCGGATGTTCTCCAGCACCGTGCCGGTAAACAGGAACGGCTCCTGCAGCACCATCGCAATGCCTTCGCCCAGTGACTCCTGCGTCACGTCGCGTACGTCCCGCCCGCCAACGAGCACCTGGCCGTCCCACACATCGTAGAAGCGGTGGATCAGCGCCATCGACGACGTCTTGCCGGAGCCTGTCGGACCAACCAGCGCGACCGTCTCGCCCGGCTTCACCTTGAACGAGACATTCTTGAGCACCGGCAAGTTCTGTCGATAACCGAACGTCACGTCCTTAAACTCGACCGAGCCGTCCATGTCGCGCGGCAAAGGCTTCGCGTCGGGCTTGTCCTTGATGTCGACTGGGACGTCGAGCACCTCGGTGATGCGCTGGCCGGACGCCATGGCGCGCTGCAGCACCGAGTACTGCATAGTGAGCGAGCGGATCGGGTCGAAGAACCGCTGGATGTAGAACAGGAACGCGACCATCACGCCCACGTCGATGGTCTTGTTCAGCACCAGTTGCCCGCCGACGACCACGACCGTCGCCATCGAAATGCCGGTGAGCGTGTCAACCACCGGCACAGTGAACTGCGCGTACTTGGCCGCCGTCAGGTGCGTCTTGAGGTTCTTGTGCGCCTTCTCGTCATAAAGATCGAAGTTGACCCGCTGGCGATTGAGGCTTTGCACCGTGCGCACGCCATGGATTCCCTCGGCCAACGCGCCGTTGGCGATGGAATTCGTCTCATGCGCGGCCATGAAGCTGCGCTTGGCCGGCGGAAGCCAGAAGAAGCGGATAAGGAGCAGCGTCGGCATCGTGGCGAGAGTCAGCAGCCCCAGCCATGGATCGAGATAGAGCAGCACGCCGACGATGCCGAACAGCAGCACGATGTCGCCGACCGACATCACCGACGTTTCGAGGAACTCCTGCATCGAGTTCACGTCGCCCTGGAGACGCGACATCAGCCGGCCGACTTCGGTCTTGTCCATCCAGCCGAGCGAGACCTGCTGCAACCGGCGCATCATGGCGCGGCGCATGTCGAACAGCACGTTCTCGGCAACGCGGCCGACGACCATCTCCTGCAGGTAGCTCGCGCCGTAATTGACGAGCACGACGCCAAGAAACGCGACGATGCACCAGGTCAGCACGGTGCCGTCGACACCCACCGCCATGCCGCGGTCGATCGCGAAGCGAATGATCAGCGGGATCGCGAGCTGAGTCAGCGTGAAGGCAAGCACTGCGCCGACGCTCAGCAGGATCTGGTTGCGATAGGGGTGAACAAACGCCCAGATGCGGCGGATGATCTTGGGATCGATCGCCTTGCCGAAGACCTCTTCGTCTTCGCGATGTGAGCCAACCACTGCCTTTGAGGGCCGACGGCTACGGTCTTCTTCGTCGAGTTCGACATCCTCGGCGGTCGTCATCTCATTCTCCCGCCAAGAGGGGCGTGTCGGTTTCAGGGCGGACCTGCAGGTCGTAGAGCGAGCGGTACTTGCCCTTGCGCGCCAGCAGTTCGAGGTGGCTGCCACGCTCGACGATCTGCCCATCCTCGATGAAGAGGATCTGGTCGGCATGCATCAGCGACGACAGGCGGTGCGAAATGATGATCGTCACGCGGTCCTTGGCGTAGCGGCGCATCGCAAGGCGGATTCGCTGCTCGGTACCGGCATCGATCGCGGCGGTCGAGTCGTCGAACACCATGATCGCCGGCTTCAGCACGAGGCTGCGCGCGATGGTCAGCCGCTGCCTCTGACCGCCCGACAGCGACACGCCGCGCTCGCCGACGATCGTGTCGTAGCCGGAGGGCAAACCCGCCACATAGTTGTGCAACTGCGCAGACTCGGCCGCGCGCTCGATGCGGCGCTCCTTGGCCCACGGATTGCCGTAGGCGATATTGTTCTCGATCGTGGTTGTGAACAGGAACGAGTCCTGCTGCACCACAGCCACCTGCCGGCGGAGCGAGTCCAGTGTTACCTCGGCCACGTTCTGTCCGTCGATCTTGATCACACCACTGCCCACGTCGTAGTAGCGCGGGATCAGATGGACGAGACTCGACTTACCGCTTCCCGGCGGTCCCACCAGCGCAACGGTCTGGCCGCGCTTGGCCGTGAAGCTGATGTCCTTGAGCACATCGCGCGTCGTGCCCGGGTACCGGAAGCTGACGCGGTCAAAAACCAACGTCCCATCCGTGATCTTGAGCTCCGGGGCTTTCGGCTTGTCCTTGACCGCCAGCTCGAGGTCGAGCAGGCCGAAGAGCCGCATACCGCAGGTGGCGCCGCGCGCGATGGCGTTGACCAGAAGCCCAAGCTGCCGCACCGGCATCTGGAGGATGGTCATGAAGGTGAGGAACTGCGCCAGCGTGCCCACCGTAATCTCGCCGCCGATCACCTTGTAGCCGCCCACCCACAGCACCAGGCCCATCGCAAGAAAGAAGCTGAGATTCATCTGCGACGTGCTGGTTACGCGCAGCTGGGTGCGCTCGTGGGCGAGTTCCAGCGCATGCTTGCTGGACGCCTCGAACTTTTCCATCTCATGGTCCTGCGCGGCAAACGCGCGAACCACACGGATACCGCCAAGGTTCTCGTCCATCACACGCGACATCGCGGTGAGGCGCTCCTGCAGCTCCAGCCACGTGGCGCGGAGCTTCAACTGCGCCTTCGACGAGCTCCACCCGATGAACGGCACGAAGCTAAGCGCAAGCAGCCCGAGCAGCCAGTCGGTCGAAATCATCAGATAGGCGCCGACGCCGATCAGAACCGCGAGCAGGATGAAGCGGACAGTGGCCGTGGCAAAGAACATGCGCACGCCATCGATATCGAGGATCCCCAGCGTAATCAGGTCGCCCGAGTGCACGCGGTCGTGGAAGGAAAAGCTCAGTTGCTGCAGCTTCTCATAGGTGGCGAGGCGCAGCTCGTAGGCCGCGTGATGGCCGACGCTCTCCGAATAGTAGTTCTGCAGCAGCGTGAAGATGCCGCGGGCGATCGAGAAGGTGAGAAGCAGCAGCGCCGTGGTCCACAGCGCCTGCGTGGCGGCCGCGCCCGCGGTGCCTAACCCCTGCGCCTGGTCCACCGCCTGGCCAAGGAGCCGTGGGATGAACAGCTGCAGCGTCGCCGCGACGAAGGTGGAGATGATGGCAATCGCGACTTGCCAAGGATGACGAAGATTGAGCCGCGTAATACGCCACAACGTGCCCACGCCCTTCCCCCACGACGCTTTGGCGACATGGGAAAATGCATTGGCGCGCCCCTTGGCGCTCGCCCGTTCGGTGGACACGAGAAACGTCCGATAAGTCTGAGGGTGCCCGCGACCAAACAGGCATGGACGGACGCCAAAAACGCCCGAGTCGCTGACATGTTAGGGCAGCGATCTTGGCGATTCAACGGCAGATGCCAGCTTTTTCCCCCGGGACACGTCCCGGGAGAAGTCAGAGCCACCGCTCGAGGACAACCACCGTATCGCCGGGTCTGATCGGTTCGTCGAGGGCGATCGTCTGCCTTGTCATGGACTTCCCGACGCGGCGATAGACGTTGACGCGACCACGATCGGCGTACTCCGCGAACCCGCCGGCGGTGGCAATCGCCGCGCGCGCCGTCATGCCGTAGACGTAGGGGAACTGGCCAGAGTGCGCCACCGCGCCTTCGATGAAAAATGGGCGGTAGGTCGACACCTCGACCGCGACCTTAGGGCTGATCATGTAGCCATTAGCGAGGAGCTGCGTGATCATGCGCTCGGCTGTGACGATCGTATGGCCGCGAACGCTGACCTGCCCGGCGAGCGGAAAGGCGATCGTGCCTTTGTCGGTGACAGTATAGGTGTTGGTGAGCGTCTCGTCGCCGTAGACGGTAATGCGGACGACGTCGCCGGTATCGAGCGTATACTCGTTCGGCGTGTCGACCGTGTAGGTCGAAACTCGGTTCATTGCGCAGCCGCTCAGCACAAGGACGAGCAGGGGGATCAGCAGGATGGACCAACGCATGGCACTCTCAAACGCGACCTACGCAACTGCTCAGAGTGTCCGCCGTCATGGTTAATATCCGCTGAAAGCCGAAGCGGACTGCGAGACGACTTAACCGAATGCTTACCCTGCGGCGCGGATAGTCGCTGGCATGTCAATGCGCAGTATCATAGGCGGATCGGTCCGCGTCCTTTTGATCGCGGCGGCCACGGGCGCTGCGGCCTTCGGTGCGCTCGCGGTCTTTCAGCCCTTCGGAAAGGCAGCGGTGCCCGCCCCTGTTGTCACGGTCGTCGGCACGCCGGCCGCCACTGCGCTGCAGGGTAGGATCGAGTCCGCGCGCGTCGCATTACGCGAGACAGAAGCCACTCTCGACAACGTAAAGAGCACATCCCCCGCGTCCACCCTCCCTGCCAACGCCAATTTGCGAGCGCAATACGAAGCGCAGATCGCAGCGGCAACGGAGCGGCGGGACCTCTCGCTCCGTCATGCAGCGGCTATCCGGCAGGCCATCGAAGCCGGTATCGCCCCCTCTTCTCTTGCCGAAATCCGCGACAGCGTGGTGATCGGCCAGCTGCTCACCCAGCAAACTGCGCTCGACGCGCAGATCGCCGTCGAGGGCGCTCGCCTCAAGTCGAACCACCCCACTATGCTGGCACTGCACGCGCAGCGGACCGCCCTCGCCACTCAGGTCGGCAAAGAGGCCGTAGCGATCGCCACGGCGCTGGAGGCAGAAGCCAAGATTGACGACACGCAGATCAAGCTTCTCGAGACACAGCTGCCGACAGAAGCCCCTTCGGCAGCACCGATCGACACCAGTGCGCTTGAAGCCGAGGCGGCCGCTCAGCGAGCCGAACTCGACAGTCTTGTCGATGCATACTTCAATGTCCCGCCAGTCGTGACGGCAACGCAAGAAGTTCGGCTCGCACAGCCACTGAGCCTTGCAAATCTTGCAGTTGTTGGCGTTGCTGTCTTCGCTGCAATGCTGTTCCAGATTCTGCTCGCAGTGCGTCGACGTCGACCACACCCTGCCCAGGTAGATGCCACGGTCTGGGATGAGGACGATGATCCTGAAGTCGTCATCGTCGAAGACCCCATGTCGCTGCGGAAGGCATCGTGACTCTACAAAACGGCCTCCGCGTCCTTGCCTGGCTGCTACTGGTAGGGCTCGTTTTTGTTACTCTGGCGCCAATCAACCTCCGGCCGACCACGCCTGCGCCAACGCAAGTGGAGCGCATCGTCGCGCTCGCAGTGCTCGGCCTTGTTTTCGCCCTCGCCTACCCGCGCCACATTTTTCTTGTCGCGCTCATCGTGCTCGGCTCGACGATCCTTCTCGAGCTGCTTCAGCTGGTCTCGCCATCGCGGCATGGCCGGGTGATCGACGTCATCGCCAAGCTCATCGGCGGCGGTCTCGGCATTGGCGCGGGATGGCTCGTCACCTGGCTGCGCCGACGGCGCGCCAACTCTTAGCATTTTCATCAAATGCTAGGCTTAACCACTCCTTAAGCATCGTCGGGAAGGTGGCAGCGGAATGTGATTAGTCATCGGCGGGGGCTAGAGGAAACTCGTCCATGGCCGATGCGGACCACTTCATCTATGACACACGAACGGGCGTCGATGTTGCCCGCAGCGATGTCGTTCATCGCCTACTGCTTTGCTTTTCCGTCGCGAGCATCGAGGCGGCCGTTGCCTTTGCCGTAGTGTTCGGCAGCGCCCTCACTTATCACCTGACGTTCCTGCAGCAGACCGTGGGTGAGTTCGCGGTATTCTACGCTGCCTATGGCGGTCTCACCGGCCTGTTCTACGCGACCTTCGCCGCTCTCGCCTGCAGTCAGTTCCTCGAGCGCCGGCTGCCGAGCCAGCTTGATCTGCAGCAGGCATTCTTCGCATGGACCGCTGCGATCGCGCTGACGCTCCTCACCGCATTCCTGCTCGGCATGGTGGGGGACATATCTCGCGTTACGCTGACCTCGGCCTACGTCATCGGCATTCCAGCCGTGTTCGGTGTCCGCGCCCTTCTGCGCAGCTGGCTTGAAAGCCGCATCACCGCCGGTGCTTTGCATTTCGAAACCATCGCCGTTGTTGGCAATCGCGCCGACGTGCTCAATTTCATGCTTGGCGGTGAGACCTGGCGCCAGGGTCATCGCGTGGTCAGCACGCTGCACTTCGAGGATGCACGCGACGACAATGGCAAGCTCGATGCCGAGGCGCTATCTCAGTTCGTGGCTCGCAACGTGCGGCAAGGCACCGATCACGTCGTCTTCGTCGGCTCGCTGGCTGAACTCGACGAGCTCGACGGCACCGTTGCTGCGCTCAAGCGCTATGCGGTCAACCTGCTTTATGCACCCGCAGCGCGAAGTCGAACACTCAAGTTCCTCGACGTGGTCGCCATTGGCCCCAACAATGTCATGCGCTTTGTGCGCACCCCGATGAGCAAATCGTCCGTGCTGCTCAAGCGTGTGTTCGACGTCGCTCTTTCCGGTATCGGCCTGCTCGTCCTGTCCCCGTTCCTCGCCCTCATCGCACTCGCGATTATCGTCGAGTCCCGTGGCCCGGTGATCTACAGACAAGCGCGTCGCGGCTTCAACGGCGAAACCTTCATGATCTGGAAGTTCCGTTCGATGCGCGTCACCGAGAGCGGTTACGCCATGACGCAGGCGCAGAAGGACGATCCGCGCGTCACACGCGTCGGTCGCTTCATCCGTGCCACGTCGATTGACGAACTGCCCCAACTCGTGAACGTCTTCATCGGCCAGATGAGCCTCGTCGGGCCGCGCCCGCATGCCGTGTCGCATGACGAGCAGCTAAGCCATCAGCTGGCAGTCTATGCGCATCGCCAGCGCATCAAGCCGGGCATCACGGGCTGGGCTCAGGTACACGGCTTCCGGGGCGAAACGAGCACGCAGGCGCAGCTCGAAGGCCGCGTCGCCCACGATATCTACTACATCGACAACTGGTCGATCTTCCTGGACGTCTGGACGCTGGTCCTCACGGTGTTCTCACCAGCCACTCGCCGCAACGCGCACTGACGACTGATCCGCATGCAAGCATAAGGGCCCTCCCGATCATCCGGGAGAGCCCTTATGCTTGTTGAGGGGATAGTGGGTTCAGGCAGCGGCCGAGTGCTGCTGAGATGCAGCATCGATGGTCAGCGGCGACATGTGAAGGTAAGCGGTCGCGACGCGCTTGCGCGTGATGTCGCCCCAAACCGCATCGAGCTGTTCGACCGTGAGGTTCGCGGCAGCCGCGACGGCAGTCTTGTCGAGCCCGTTGTTGAGGCCAAACATACACAGATCCATCCGATCGTAGGGCAGCGAGAAATAAAATTCTTCCTGGCTCTGCGCCATCGACCAGGTGTCGGTGGTCGGCGGACGACGCCGAATGTCCTCGGGCACACCAAGGTGTGCTGCCAGTTGATAAACCTGCGATTTGTAGAGATGCGCGATCGGCTTCAGGTCCGCCGCGCCATCGCCGTTCTTGACGAAGAAGCCCTGGTCGTATTCGAGCAGGTTCGGCGTCCCGATCACAGCATAGTTGAGCCGGTCCGCATGATAGTATTCCATCTGCTTTCGCGTGCGCTGCTTCATGTTGGTTGCCGCGATGATGCCCTGATAGGCCTCGGCCGACATGCGCACTTCCTGCTTCACGCCATCAGGCGACTGCACGACCAGAGACGACACCGCGTAGCCCTTGCCCGCGAGCGCGTTGGCAATCACGACCTTGCACGTCCAGCCAGGTCCAAACTTGGGGACAAGCTGGCGAATGAATTCATCGCGCCGCGCGTAGCAGCCCATAGCCGCGAGAGACGGGCCAATATCCTCCACGGTCGACGCGATACCGAAGGTCTCGGCGACGCGGCGCCCAAGCGACAGGCTCTCGGGGTCCGAGTCGTTCTCGGGCATAAACAGCGCGAAGACACGCTCCGCGCCGACGGCACGCGCCGCCAGTGCAGCGCAGACGCTCGAGTCGATACCGCCTGAGAGGCCAAGCACGAGACCGCGCCGCCGCAGTTGCGTGCGCAGCTGAGTGCGCATCGCACTCACGATACGCTCGATCTCGGCTTCGGCGTTGATCACCAAAGTGTCGGCGGAGAACTTGGTCATAGGGCAGGCTCCAGACTTTCGGCGGCAAGCCGGCGGCTCACCTTGCCCGTATCGGTTTTGGGGAGGCTGTCGCGGAACTCGACAGACTTGGGCACCATGAATTCTTCGAGCGACCGCGCGCAGTGGCGGATCACCTCGCGCTCTGTCAGCTCAGCGTTGCTTGAAACGACAATCGCGTGGATCGACTGGCCGAGCACCGGATCGGCGCGCCCGACAACGACCGCTTCGACGACGCCAGGGCACGCGCTGAGCACGGCCTCGACCTCCTTGGGCGCGACCTTCTCACCGCGCGTCTTGATGATATCGTCGGTTCGACCCACGAAGTAGAGAAAGCCATCGGCATCGGCGTAGAACAGATCGCCGGTGTAGAGCACCTTCTCCCACGGGTTCGGCCCTGGACGCAGCGCCTTGGCTGTCGCCTCGGGGTTGGCCCAATAGCCCTGCATCACATGCGGGCCACGGATAACCAGCTGCCCCACCTCGCCCGGCGCAACGCGCTTGCCGTCATCGTCGACGACGAAAGCCTCCGTGTTCGGGATCGCTATGCCGACTGAGCCCGACTTTTCGTCGAGATGCGCGGGCGGCAGGTAGGTGCAGCGCTTGCACTCGGTCAGCCCATACATTGAAAAGATCGTGGTACCCGGCAGGAGTTCGCGAAGGCGCGCGATATGCGCCGGTGGCAAAGCTGCCGCCGTGTTCGAGATGTACCGCAGATGCGGGAAGCTGCCCGGCGCCATGTCCTTCATGTTGAGGATCATCGCCGCCATGGTCGGCACCAGCGGAAAGCCGGTGACCTTCTCAGCGCGCATGATCGAGAAGATTGCCTGCGGGAATGCGAACGACTTCTCGAGAACGAGCGTCGCGCCGACCTTGATCGCCATCAGCAGCTGATAGAGACCGTAGTCGAAGGCGAGAGGCAGCACGTTGAGGATGATGTCGTCCGGCGTATTCTCGAGATAGGTCGTGATCGACGTGGCTGCCGCCTCAACGTTGCGATGCGTCATCATCACGCCCTTGGGCCGGCCAGTCGAGCCGGAGGTGTAGATGAGCATTGCGAGGTCGACATCGATCCCGGCGTTGAGCGGGTGCGTCACCTCAGTTTGCAGTAAGGCGTCGAAGTCCGCCGCCTCCGGTAGTGCGTCGCTCGGATCGGTGAGCACGTTGATCGGGAACGCAGCACCAAGGGCCTTTGCCTCCGCCACTACGCCCGCGAGGCGCGGCTGCGTGATCACGGCACGGGCATCACAGTTGGCTGCGATGAAGGCCAGCTTGTCAGCCTTCGTTGATGCGTTGATCGGACTGAACGTTGCGCCCGCCTTGAGCGTCGCGAAGATAACGACCGCGGCTTCCCAGCAATTGTCGAGGAAGACCAGCACGCGGTCGTTGCTCCCAACGCCCTGTGCTTTGAGACCAGCGGCGAAGCGGTCTGACATCTCGTCGAGCTGCGCATAACTCAGCCGCGTCGTGCCGGCGACGAGCGCCGTCTTGTCGCTGAACCGAGCCGCACTGGCCGTCAGGAATGTCTCAACGCGCATCGCTTTCGCTCCTGCTCAGGCCGCCTCGGCCTTACGCTTGCCCTCGATGAAGGCCGCCATGGCGCCCACCGAGTCGAGATTCTCCGGCACCACTTCATTGTCGCGAACCGAGATCGCGAAGGTACTCTCGAGGAAGAACACGAGCTCGAGCACACCCGTCGAGTCGACGATGTTGTTGGCGATCAGCGACGTGTCGTCGGCGATCGGCTGGCTGGTATCGCCGAACAGAAAGCTGTCGACGATGAAAGTGCGGATGCTGTCCTTGATGGCATCGGTCATGGCTGGTCTCCTTGAGGTATCGATCACGCGGCAGCGGTAACGACGCTGCCCGCGCGAGTGGCAAAGGTGCGATCCCATAGCTGGGTCGAGAGGATGCCCACATAGGCGGTATTATCCCGGAAGCCATCGACGCCGGTGGTGCCGGCTTTGGCGACAAGCTTTTCGACGGCTGCGGGATTGAACAGGCCCGTGCGCTCGATGGCCTTGCGGCTGAGGGCATCGTGCACATAGGCGGGTGCATTCGCTATCGCGAAGGCTTGGCTGTCGGGCGCGCGATAGGGTTGCTTGGTCCGGGTACCGATTGCCGGTGGCAGCAAATCCTTCGTCGCTTTGCGGAGGATGTACTTCTCGGTCAACCCCTTCAGCGTCAGATGCGGGGGAACGCGGTTGGCAAACTCGACCACCCGGTGATCGAGGAACGGGAACCGCCCTTCGATGCCGTGGGCCATCGCCATGCGATCGCCCTGCGACGACAGGATGTAGCCCGGCAGCAGGAAGCGGGTTTCGAGATACTGTGCCCGGTGCTGTGGATGCCAGCGTGCGAATTCCGCAGGTAGTTGATCCGTCAGCGTTTTAGCCGCGTCGTAGCCACCAAGCGTTGCGCGCAAATCGCCCGAAAAGAAGAGCTTGGCGGCCGAGGTCGATTTGAAGCGCGACCGATGCGATGCCAGGGAATCGTCGGCAGCCGCGCCGGCACCGAAGAAGGCGGCGAGATACTCGGCCGATTGTCCTTGCAGACCAGGGAGATAGGGGTAGAGCCGCTTGTAGAGCAGCGGGCGGAACCGCGACGCGGGCTGGCGCGCGGCGAAGCGGCGGATTTTGTCTTCTTTGAATATGTCGTAGCCGCCGAGGATTTCATCCGCTCCCTCACCCGTCAGCACGACTTTGAGGCCGTGCTCCTGTACGAGACCAGAGAGCAGATACAGCGGCGCCGGTGCGGTCCGCACCAACGGTCGTTCCGCATGCGCGATGACCTTCGGGAACACGCTGGCGATATCATGCGTGCCGCAATGCACGTTGGCGTGCGCCGTCCCGAGTGCGGACGCCATGATCTGCTGAAACTCGCTCTCGTCATGCTCAGCGCTGTCGAACGACACCGAGAAGGTGGAGAGCTGGTGCGGCGTGTGTCGCGTCGCCAGCGCAGTGGTGATCGAAGAGTCGAGGCCGCCCGAGAGATAGGCGCCTACCGGAACGTCGGCGCGCATGCGGATGCGCGTCGCGTCGTCCAGCAGTGCAAGCAGCTCCTCGGCGATCGCGTCCTCGGACCGCGTGTCGTTCGCCTCGCCCATATCCGGATACTCGAGGCTCCAATAGCGCTCGATCCGACGCGCCCCGCCCTCGATCAACATGATGTGGGCCGGCGGCAGCTCCGAGATATTCTTGAATCCGGTGCGCGGCGCGATCGGCGCCCACAGCGTGAAGATCTCGTCGAGCGCGAACGGATCGATCTCCGCCACCACAGCCGGTACTTCGAGTAGTGCCTTGATCTCCGACGCGAAGTAGAGGCCGCCCTGCTGCTCGGTGTAAAATAGCGGACGCACGCCGATCCGGTCACGGGCCAGCATCATCCGCTGCCGGACCTTGTCCCAGATCGCGAAAGCGAAGTCGCCGTTGAGATACTGCACGCAGTCGGCACCGTACTCGGCATAAAGATGCAGGATGACTTCGGTATCGCTTCCTGTGCGGAAGGTATGCCCGCGCCGCATCAGGTCCGCGCGCAGCTCGACGAAGTTGAACACCTCGCCATTGTAGGCAATGACGAGATTGCCATCGTCGGACAGCATCGGCTGCTGTCCATCGTGCAACCCGACGATCGACAGACGGCGATGGCCGAGCCCAACGCCCGGCGTGCTCCACAGCCCGTCGGCATCAGGACCACGATGCGCAATCGTGCCGTTCATGCTGGCGAGCAAGAGCTCACCAGCCTCTGGCGCGAACGTTGTTCCAGTATATCCGACGAGACCGCACATAAGACGCTCCGTCAGCAGCACTGAACTGCTGATCTAGGTCTATATAGACCCGCTTTAAGGGCAACATCATTGTCCCAGAGCGCTGGAAGTGAGGATTTCATCGAACATTCTTAACGCGGGCGACGGCGCTCAAACATGTGCGGGCGCCGCGGTTCAGTCTTCTTGGTTGAGTGTCGGCTGACTTGGGCGGAGCTTCCGAAGCACCACCCATTTGAGCGGGCGCAACTGCTGCCAGATGCGCGTACTCCGCAGCCATTCGAGCGTAGTCATCGAAGCGAGTGTCAACTGGCCCCGGGGTGTGCGCGGATGTCGCCACTGCTTGAGCGGAATATGGATGTCGCACACCGACACCTTCCACTCCTCATCGCCGATCCCGAGGTCGTAGCAGGCATAGCCGCGGTCGGCCAAATGCAGCAAGAGTTGATGGTGAAGCACCCGACCGGGCGAATACTTAGCCCACTCGCCACCCTCGAAGCTCAGGAACAGGCCGTAGTAGTGCCGGCCCTGCGTCAGCCCCCAAGTCGTGGCCAGCACCTGATCGTTGACGACAAGCGCAGACAGATGCAGCGCATCGATTGCCGCGAACGTCTCAGTGCCCCGCGCAAAGAAGTCGCGCTTCTCCGGATGCTTCTCGAAGCCTGGCACTCTGGTCTCTTCGAAGCGGGCCTGCTTCTGCTGCAGCAGTTTGCCGAGAATGAGCTGCCGCTGTTCGCGTGTCTCCGCGACCAGGACCTCGCACTTGCCGAGCTTTTGTAGCCCGCGGAAGTGACGCTTGAATGTACGGACGCCGCGAACAGCCTTCTCGATGTCGTCTTTGGGTTGCTCCAGACTGGTGAGATGACAAGACTCGATGTTCGCCTCGTCCGACAGCAGGTAGAGCGGATTGACGAGATCGCGGACTTTCTCCGGCATCTTGTCGAACAGCACCAGATCGAACGCCGGCAGGCGCGCAACGATCGACTGCCATAGCGCGGCTGCCGATCGCTTCGTCCACACGATGTCGGTGGGAAACAGGACAGGCGAGTTGTAGTCTGACACACCGAAGTCGGTGAAGGCCAGCACGCGGCTGCCGCGCTGCCTGCTGATCATCAGCGGCAGCATGAGCACTGGCCGACCGCTCGCATCGCGGACCTCCACGAGGCACAGCTTCGCCGCGTAGGTCACGCCATAGGTCGGTTGCCACGTCTCGAGGAAGGTGACCGTCTGGAAGGCGTGGCACCGCGCTTCCGTATCAGCGCCTCCGCGCGGCCACTCGGCCGAAACCTGGTCGATGCGATCATGTACGGCGACAACGAAGGTGTAATCCACAACCGTCGAGGTCGTTGCAAGATCGGGCAGAGCGGGAGCCGGATACACGTCGGTATAGGTCAATTGAGCCTGTCCCCGTTCAGCCGTGTCCAGAGCTCGCCCACCATGCCGCCGACCACGGCGTCACCGCGCTCGATGGCTTCTTTCACCGCTGCATCCGCAGATCCGAACACACAACGATACTCGCCGGAAAGAACCGCGTGACGGTCCATCAGTGGCTCGAGCAGGTTCGCCTGCGCCCTGCCCCCGATCGCGACGGCGCCACGTTCGGCCGCATCGGCGAGCAGGATGTCGAGCACCGGCTCAGCCATGCCTTTGCTCGAAAAGACGTGAAGCACCTGCGCGAAGCCATGTGCCTCGAGATAGTAGATATACGCACCGACAAGGCGGCCGGAACGGTCGTGAACGACCTGCCGGATCGTCTCGCCGAGTTCGCTCTTCCGCGACGAATGCTGCAGCAGCGTCTGAAGTCCGGCTTCCGACCACACCGGATGCAGCCGGGACGCCGAAGCGAGCTCCGGGATCCCCGTCAAAAGATCGGCGTCGGTCGCGTCGCGGCGGCTCAAGCCAGGCGGCCGAAGCGGCATGGTCGGGGTCTGCCACTCGACTTTGCCACGGCGCTTGGCATAACGCTGGACCAGTCCGTCGAGGGCTGAAGTCAGCGGCGCCGTTGCCCGCCGAAGCTTCAGTCGATTGCGAACGCGCGATGTCGCAGCACTGACCGGACGCAGTGTACGCCGCCACTCCATGCTGTAGGTCGGCAGCGAAGCCCCACCCATGCCGCGCCACATATTGACCGACACCGCATTGCAGCGGTCACTGATCGTGATGTCCTGCGGTCCGCGGAAGTAAGCTCGCAGCAGGCGCGCGCCAATCATCGGATCGCGCGCATCGGGATCGACAGCAAATGAGTTGCCCATCGCCGCACGCAGCGTCCGGCCATCGACCTCCATCAGCTGCGTGAACACGCCGATGAAGCCGTTGATCGCGCCATCGTCGCTGACATGGACAAGCGAGTTGATCTCCGGATCGCGATCCGGCAGCTCAAGCAGCAGCTTGCCCAGATAATCCGCCATCTCAGGCGTAGCGGGTTCGTCCCGCTCCTGAAAGGTTTTGACCAGCAGGTTCGCAACCGACTGAAGGTCGGCGTGCTCGAGGGGACGTACGGCGCTCATTGCTAGAAGAAGTCCGTCATGAGGCGGCTCCAGCTCTCGCCGGCAAGACCGCCGATGTAGATGTCGTTGCGCGCGATCGCGTCGCGGATGTCCTGGTGGCGCGTTGCCACACAGGTAAACGCGCGATGCCGGAAGCGCATGCCGGGGAGTGGAGAGAGAGCGGCAAGAAGATGCGGATGTACCGATCCGCGAGCTTCGACCACCCCCTCGGATTCGAGACGGCGATAGAGCGCGCGAACCACGTCGGCCTCCTTGCCCGGGCGTGCCAGCACATCGAGGACACGCACCATACCGCGTTCATTGGTAAAGTACGCGAAGAGCCCGATCGCATTCTCACCGCCCACCGTGAAGAAGCGGAGCGTCCCCAATGGCCGGTTCTCGGCGGCCATCTTGAGCTGCCACTCTATCTCGTCACGCTCCCACTTGGGACGAACCGAGAAGTGGGCGATCATCTCGGGCGCGCGCGCCGCATAGGCCGAAAGGCTGATCTCGATATCGGCAGGCGCTGATATATCGAAGTGCTTGCGGCGGCGAGCGATCGCTCTATCCATCGGATGCCACACCCCGTCGAGTACCTTTGGAAGTCTCGCCCAACGTGCCACATCGGCAACCGGGCGGAAGGTGCACTGCCAATCGAGGCTGTTGACCGGAACGACAACGCTGCCGCCACCGGTCCAGTGGCCAACCGCAGGCGTTGCCGCGCTGTCGGTATAGAGCATGTCCTGCCCGCGCGCGCGAAGCGACAGCACGATGCGCGCCGCCGCCTTCGACTGCGGGGCCCGGGACATGAAGGCGCAAGCAAGGCGGGCGGTCAGCTCACGGTCGTTGACGATATAGGTGATCGGCATCAGCGCGATTGCGGCACCGATGGCGTCGCCGTCCTGGCTGACCAACCCACCGCCCAGCTCGCCGACGGGGCCGGTGAAGAACAGGCGCTCGAAGTATTCGACGAACGCCGGGTCTGCCGTCTTCCGCCTGGGCCGGAAGATCTTGAAGAACATCTCTTCGATCGCAGGAAGGTCGGCATGCGTCATCGGTCGCAGGCCCGACACAGATGGCAAACCGGATGCTAAGATTTTGTCTTGCATTTTATTAGAATCCAATTTCAACCGCATCCTTCGCGCCGGAGCGAACGGAGCTTCCCGTAGCACGCGAGACGCGGCCGAATTGTGTATTCTTGCGGTGCGGTTAATACCCGTCGCCCTTAACTACATTGCCCAATAGCTGCCGAATTTTCGCTCTGCTTACCGTATAGACCCGGACAACTTCGACGTAGGCAAAACGGCTCATGTATCAGTCCACGACGACAGACCCGCAGACGGCGCCTGCCCAGCCTCGGCCGCGTCGCCGCGTCGAGACAATCATGGGATACGATGGCCCCGAGCGGCGCACTCCGGTCGCGCGTCAGGTCACAGAGCCCGCCGCGCCATCGATCACCCTCACTCTCGTTCTCACCTGGCTCCGCCGCTACTGGTACGTTGCCGCCCTCCTCGCTGTGCTGGGGGCGCTCGCCGGTCTTGCAGCTGGAACACTGATCAAGCCGCGCTTCACCAGCTACTCGGATGTGCTGGTCGACCCGAGCAACCTGCAGGTGCTTGCCGACGACATCTACACAAACAGCGCTCAGGGCGACGCACAACTGCTCGACGTCGAGAGCAAGATGCGTGTGTTGTCGTCGACGAACGTTCTGACCCGTGTTGTGAAGTCGCTGAACCTCGAGAGCAGCGACGACCTCCTCGAACCGGAAATCCCCTTCCTCGCGAACCTCTTTACCCACGATGCCAGTAAGCAGGACACATTCGCGGCAGCGATCCGCGCCTTGGGCGAGCGCGTAAAGGTTCGGCGAGAAGAGCGATCCTACGTTGTAACAGCGTCCGTGTGGGCGCATACGCCCGAACAGTCCGCCGTCCTGACCGACGCACTCGTCCAGGCCTTCATCGCCGAACTCGCCAAGGGCGAGGCGGATGGCGCACTCGCCACGTCTGCAGCCCTCAATGAGCGTCTCGGTCAGTTGCAGGCGGACGCGGCAGCGGCCGAGTCTGCGGTTGCAGAATATCGCAGGCAGCATGGTCTGCCCGTCGTGAACCCGACGTCGGAGCAGCTCAGCACGCAGTCGGCGGTTCAGCTCAACACGCAGGTCGCAACAGCGCGGGAAGCACTCATCGCAGCCGAAGCGCTCTACAGCAATTTGACCACGAGCAGCGCAGAGGGCCGCCTTAATGCGGCGGCGCAGGAATCGACGACGCTCGCCAACCTGCGCCAGCAATATGCCACGGCGCGGCAGCGGGCAGACTCGCTGGCGAGCACGCTCGGCCGGCTGCATCCCACTCTCGTGGCGGCTCAGTCCGAGGTCGCCTCGCTCCAGAGCGAGATCGACCGCGAGATTGCCCGGGTTGTACAGACGGCGCGCACCAGCGTCGAAACGGCACGCGCCGTGCTCGCACAGCTGACCGATGCCGCCTCCAAGCAGCTCGGCGAGGTCTTCACCGACGACGATGCACAGGTCGAGCTTCGTCAGCTCGAACGGGCCGCTGCGTCGAAAGTCGCGATCTACGAGTCATTCCTGACCCGCGCGCAGGAGGTCACGCAGCGCAGCCAGATCGACACGACGAACGTCCGCGTCATCTCGCCCGCCATTGCCCCCATCAGCCGCAACTACCCGCCGCGCACAGTGCTTCTGATCGCTGGTGGCCTCGTCGGCGGGCTTGCACTCGGGCTTAGTTTGGCAGCGCTTCTCGGATTCGGCCTCCACACTCTGGCGCGCCGCAAGACGGCCTGACGATGACGCAGGCGGGCGATCGCAACAGTAGCTTGCTCCCCATTCTAGGAAGCGTGTTGTTTCTCGCCGCTTTTGCCTTCTACTGGATCACGATCACCCCGTTCGTCGACATCAGCGGTGCCGCGGCTGTCGATCCGGTCGCGGGCAGTTCCAATGCGCTCAACCAGCTGACGGCGCTCGCCTTGTTCGGCGCTATGGTGGCGTTCTACCTCGCGCGCGGTCGAGGTCTGCAGGTCCTCGGGCCAACCTGGCTCCTGCTGACGATCCTCGCTTGGTGCGCCATCACGTCGCTTGTTGCGGTGCATCCGGACCTTGCGATCAAGCGCACGATCCTCATCGCGATCCTCGCGGTGAACGCGGCGGTGATGCTGCTGCTCCCCCGCTCGCCCGACGACTTCGCGAAGTTGACCGCAATCGGTGCGCTCGCGGTGCTTGGGCTCTGCTACTACGGCGTCACGTTTCTGCCCACGCTCGCCATCCATCAGGCGAACGAGATCCGCGAGCCGATGAACGCCGGCCTCTGGCGCGGCATCTTCACGCACAAGAACAGCGCCGCGACTTCGATGGTGCTGCTCGTCTTCTTCGGCCTGTTCATCGCCTCGATGAAGCATCGTATCCTGGGCTTCAGCATCGTCGTGCTGGCCGCCTACTTCCTCTCGAACACCGGCGGCAAGGCCTCGACGCTCATCCTGCCGGCGATCTTGGTGGTCGCCTGGATCGTCGAGCGTTTCCCCTGGAGTCGCATCCCGCTCGTCGTCGGCGGCCTCATCGCCTTCAACATGGTTGCCGTCGGCTCAGCCGTGTCGGAGCCGATCCGCGAGTTCGTCACGGCGCTCGGCGTCGATGCGACGTTCACCAACCGTTCCGACATCTGGCGCTTCGCCTTCTCTGCGATCGCCGAGCGTCCGTGGACGGGCTATGGCCTCGAGTCCTTCTGGCAGACCGAGGACCTCGTCTATAGCGGCAACACCGTCGAGACGTGGGCGGCCGCTGCCTACAATGGACACAACGGTTACCTCGACTCCATCATCACGATGGGAATCCCGGGGCTGCTGCTGACCATCGTCTGGGCCGTGTTCATGCCGATGCGCGACCTCGCGCGCGCGCAGCGAGCCGACAATGATCCGCGCATGACCCGACTGTTCCTGCGCATCTGGCTCTACGTCATCTTCACCGGCTGCGTCGAAAGCGTGTTCTACGGCGGCGGCGGCTCGCTCTGGTTCACCCTCCTGTTCGCCATCTTTGGTCTTCGTCTCCAGGGTCTCGCGCATCTCGTACCCGACGCGCAACCTCATCGCCCGGTTCCCAATGCGAGTCTCGTCCATGCCTAGCCTGCTCAACCGCATCGACGACCTTGCGGGGCGCGTCACCAACCGCTTGATCGAACGCCTCCCCGGGCCGCAGATCGACATCTCGACGTCGACGCCGATCGTGAGCTTCACCTTCGACGACGTGCCGGAATCGGCGTTGACCGCGGGAGCTGCGATCCTCGAAAAGCATGGCGTGCGCGGCACCTTCTACATCGCAGGCGGCCTCGTTCATCGTCGTGAGACGGCCGGCTATCGATTGATTACCCCGGCGGGGTGCGCTGAACTGCGCGAACGCGGACACGAGCTGGCCTGCCACACCTTCGCCCACCCAAACGTGCGCCACCTCTACGGCGACGATCTGGCACGCGACATCGCGCGTAATCGCGAATTCTTCCGCGAGATCGATCCGGACAGTCGACCGCGCAACTTCGCTTACCCCTATGCCTCCGGCTCATTCCGCGCCCGCCCCCTCCTCGCCAGCGAGTTCCGCTCGGCGCGCGGAGGGTTGAACGGCGTCAATCGGGGACGTGCCGACCGCACATACCTCCATGGAGTGCCGTTGGAGCAGCCCGAGGCAAGCGTGCCTGCCCTCCGCAGCGTGATCGACGACCTGGTGCGCAATCCCGGCTGGCTCATCTTCTACGCGCACGACATCAGCGAGACGCCGACGCAGTACGGCTGCACACCGGCGAGCCTTGATCTGCTCGTGGCTCACGCGAAAGGAGCCGGCTGCGAGATCTTGACCGTGGATGCGGCCCTCAATCGCCTCGGAGTCGATGCATGAACGCGATGACCCCACTTCCCCGGCTCCTGGCGATCAACAACTACTTCTACCGCCGCGGCGGTGCTGAAGCCGTCTTCCTCGATCACATCGAGATGTTCGAGCAGGCCGGCTGGCAGGTCGCGCCGTTCGCCATGCAGACGCCCGAAAACCTGCCCAGCGACTGGTCGGCGTACTTCCCCACCGAGATCGAGTTCGGCCGCCAGCCCGGCCTGCTCACCAAGCTGCAGCACGCAGGCAAGATCATCTACTCGCACGAAGCGCAGCGAAAGATCGGCGAGTTGATCGAGCGCTTCCGGCCGCATCTCGCGCACGCGCACAACGTCTATCACCACCTGTCGCCTGCGATCTTCCAGACACTCAAGGCGCATGGCGTGCCGACGATCATGACCGCGCACGACCTCAAGATCGCCTGCCCCGCCTACAAGATGCTGTCCCATGGCAAGGTCTGCGAGAAGTGCAAGGGCGGCAACATCACACAAGTCCTGCTGAATCGCTGTTCCAAGGACTCGACGGCGCTGAGCGGACTGCTGCTGCTTGAATCTGCCGTGCATCGCGCGCTCGGGCTCTACAGCAAGAACCTCGACCGGATCGTCGTCCCCAGCAAGTTCTACCGCGAGAAGCTAATCGAATGGGGCTGGCCCGCCGAACAGCTCGCCTACGTTCCCAACTTCGTCAATCCGAACCTGCTGACCGGCCAACCCTCCGACGAGGGCGACTACTACCTTTTCGCAGGTCGTCTGGCGCCGGAAAAGGGCATCGCGACATTGCTCGAAGCCGTGGCCATGACGGGCCTGCGCCTGATCGTCGCCGGCAGCGGACCTGACGAAGCGATGCTCAAGCAGCTCGCGACCGAACGGAACGCTCCGGTGACGTTCGTCGGTCACGTGTCAGGCCAGCCGCTGCGCGATCTCATCGGAGGCGCCAAGGCACTCGTGCTGCCATCCGAGTGGTACGAGAACGCGCCGGTGAGCATCCTCGAAGCCTATGGCCTCGGCCGTCCCGTTATCGGCGCCGAGATCGGCGGTATCCCCGAGCTCATCCGCCCCGAACATACCGGCCTCACCGCGCCCTCGGGCAATGCCGCCGGTTTGGCAGACGCTCTCAACCGGATGGACGCACTCGGCCCCGATCGCCGAGCAACAATGGGAGCTGCGGGCCGCGATTGGGTCAGCGCCGACTTCTCGGCCGCCGCGTATCGCGATCGAATGCTCGAGCTTTATGGTCAGCTGGTGCCCGCATGATCGAACGTCGTCGCAAACGCTCGTCAATCATGATGCTCGGTTCCCGCGGCATCAATGGCCCGCAGGGTGGTATCGAGACCCACATCGAGGCTCTAGCGCCGCTGCTCGTCGATCGAGGCTGGAACATCAACGTGCTCGCACGGTCGCCCTATGTGCCGCAGGGCAAACGCGTCTGGAAGGGCGTCGAGATCGAGCCCGTCTGGGCACCGAAGCATCGGAGCCTCGAAGCGCTCGTTCACACCGCGATGGGTGTTGCCCTCGCCTCTGTCCGCCGACCGGACGTTGTCCACATCCATGCCATCGGCCCTGCCCTGATGACGCCGGGCGCCCGCGCTGCGGGTCTGCGCACTGTCGTTACACATCACGGCTATGACTACGACCGCGACAAATGGGGCGGGCTCGCGCGCACCATGCTGCGAATGGGCGAACGCTTGGGCATGGAATGGTCGAACGCCGCCATCGCCGTCTCCGACAACATCGCCAAGGATATGACGAACCGCTACGGCCGCCACGTCACGTTCCTCCCTAACGGTGTGACGATGCCGGCCGACACACCCGACGCGTCGATGCTCGCGGCGTACGGTCTGGAACCGCGGCGCTATCTGATCAACGTGTCGCGTATCGTCCCAGAAAAGCGGCAGCTTGATCTCATCGCTGCATACGCCAAGCTCGGCAATCCGGGCTTCAAACTGGTGCTGGTCGGCGGCGCGGATCATGCCGATCCCTACGAGCTCGCCGTTCGCGAAGCCGCAGCGGCAACGCCGGGCGTCGTGATGACCGGCTTCCAGCGCGGCGCCGTGCTGGCTGGATTGTTCGGGCACGCCGGCCTGTTCATTCTGCCCTCCAGCCACGAAGGCATGCCGATCGCGCTGCTCGAGGCTCTGAGCTACGGCTTGCCGGTCCTTGCGAGCGACATTCCAGCCAACCTCGCGCTCGCGATGTCGCCCGATCGCTACTTCCCGATGGGCGACCAGCAGGTCCTCGCCCGCAGTCTCATCCACCACATGGTGCATCAGCTGACGGAAGCCGAGCGCAAGGCGCAGGTCGAGATGGTGCGCAACCGGTTCGGCTGGGATCACGTCGCGGACTCGATGAGCCGACTCTATGCTGATCTGCTGCGTGCCGAAGGCGCGACGGCCGCCAGCGCGATGCGCGCGCCTCAGTCGCGCTCGATCACGAAGTAGGTCGTCGGCCCGTCGGGCGTGACATTGTCGAGACGCATGTCGACGTCTCCCGCGCCCGACGCGAGGACGGCCTTCACGGCCCCATCGAGACCCACCGGCGCAATTCGCCAGTTGCCCTTTCCGGCAAGACTGAGGGCCACGCTCGTCTGCTTGATCAGCACGGGCAGATGACCGAAGTCGACGATCTCGCGCGCGTCCGCGTCAGCGAACTTCATGTCCGAGTTCCGCGCATCGGTCGCAAAGACCACGAGGATACGGTGGCTGTTCGCGATATCTTCACCGTCCAGTGCCGACAGCGCGAACAGCGCGGCTCCCGTGCTAGACCGCAACGTCGCCGGACCAAGCTCGAGGTTGCCGTCTAGCGTCTCGAATGCAGCCGCCACAGTCCGGGGAGTCACCAGAGTGAGCAGGCGTCGATCCGGCGTCACTTCGAGCTGTCCGGTGTCGCTGCGGTAGATGCCTTTGCCCAAAGCGTTCGCCACCGGCTGTGTGATGGTCCCATCCGCGCGCAAGCGTTCGACCATGTCCCAGAAGCTGGTTTCAGAGCGAGCCGCGGGAACGCTCGCGGTCTGAGTGACGCCCTCCGCAAGTCCAATGGCACCTAGCGCCATCAAGCCGGTCAAATCCTCCGGCTCGCGCGCATTGATGGCGTCGGTCAGTCCCTTGTCACCGTCGATGGCGAACGGAATGCGCACGCCCGACGCCGCCACATCGCCGCGGCGGAACAGCAGCGCGGCCAGCGTCTCGCCTGCGCGCGCCACCGGGTCGAGCGCGATCGCATAGGGCAGCATCTGCTGCTTGTGCGGCGCGTCTTCGCCGTATCGCAGCGCGATGGGGCCGTGAGCATGGCGACACAGTCCGTCCCACCCCTGGAACGCCGCATACGCCGGAACCGCGAGACCGGCCTCGTAGCGGTAACGGTTCCAGAAGAGATGATCGTACTCGGTGAGGACGAACGGCTTGCCCATCCAGCGCGTCGCCGCGGCGCCGCGAATGTAGTCCAGCCCGCGCCCGATCGAGCTCTGCTGCTCGATGCGCGTCCCCGGCGCATAGCCGCTCACCCAGTCGAAATAAGTGTTCATCGTCGTGACATCGAGATCACGACGGCTGAGGCTGATTTGCAGCGTCGGCCAGTTGTTGTAGTTGCTGATGACGCCCATGTAGCCCATGCCGCGCAAGATCGCGGTCATCGCCGCTGTGCCGGCGCGCTCAGTCTCGATGAAGTAGCGCTGCAGGTCGCGATAGCGCGGCGACGAGCCCCAGCGATTGGTAGGGATGACGATTGTGCCTTCCTCGAGGCTCTCGCCCCAATTGAGCCCACCCCACGCCGCCGACAACGCCGAATTGTCAGCGTAATTGCGTTTGAGCCAGGCATTGAAACCGGCTGTGAGCTCCGGTGAATATGCAGGTTCGCCCTGCCCCGCACCCACAATGGAATCGAACTCCAGCGATCCCTCGTTGATCAGCACAATCAGCGCCAGCGCCGGATCCGCCACGGGGGCGAGGCCGGTGTATGGATTGATCGCGCCGAGGAATTTCTGCTGCAGCCGCCGCCAATGGTCGAGGCCGTCGTCATCGAGCAGCGCGCGCTCTTTCAGGTCGCCTTTGCCATCCCAGCGATCGTCGTAGCCACCCAGACCACCGCGCGCCGAAGTCATGCCATCGACGATCCACGAGATGCCCTCGCGCTTGAGCGCCGCCATCAGATAATGCACGCGATCGAGAACACCCGGATCGAAGTCGAAATCGGTCGCGCGATTGAACATCAGCGCCGACTCCACGAAGTGAAAGCGCGCGATGTTATAGCCGTGGATCGCCAGCTGGCGCGCATAGCGGTCGGCATCCTCGTGATTGGGGAAGCCACCGGACGCGGGGCTCCAGGCCAGCGACGCACACATGAGCGGCTGCGGCCGGTCCGGCTGGTCGCTCATGGCGAAGCGGCCATCGGCGATCACCAGATGGCGCTGAGCGTCGATCGATCCATTCGGCAGGATGCCGGAGAAGTCGAGCGGACTGCCCGGGGCAACTTCGAGCGATGTCTCGCGAACGGGTACCCAGTCCTGCGCCGACGCAGCAAACGAAGTCAGCAGCAGAACTGCGAGCGCGACAAGCCTACGCATCGGCCTTGTGCAGCACACGGCTCTCGATCCATGCCGCCGGGTCGCGACGCGACTTCAGATAGCCTAGCGGCAGCGCCGCCGCCATGAAGACCCAGGCGGTGACGGAGTAGAGACCGAGCTGCAAGCTGCGATGCTTAAGGCTCATCACGCCGACCACCGCTACGATCGCAGCGAGGCAGAACAACGCGGCCAGCCCCTTGTTCGGCGCGAGCAGCATCACGGAGATCAGCGCGACCGCACCGGCATAGACAGCCGCCCACAGTTTCAGTTCACGGATATCGCGGAGCAACGACCACAGATGCGGCTTGCCCGTTGCGGCGCGAAGAACCTCGCCCGTGCCGCGCAGATACTTCGAGCGCCACCGGCGCAGCAGCAACGCATAGGCATTCATGCGATAGCCGAAATGCTGCACGAACGGCGTGTCGAGACGATAGAGATCCCAACCCGCCTGGCGCATCCGCACGCCGAGGTCGAACTCCTCATAGCCGTGGAGATTGCGGTCGGAGAGATACCCCACCGACACAATCGCCTCACGCCTGTAGAGCCCGCCGCCATTGAGCCGGTCGACCGGCCCCGCATCGTACTCCGCGCCACCGCGCGACATGCGCCGCGCGAATTCGAGGTTCTCGAGATTCATCTCGACCACGCGACCACCGACGCCGCCGACGGTCGGGTTGGCATCGAGGAACGCAACAGCCTTGGCCAGAAAATCCGGATCGAGCAGCATGTCGCCGTCCATCAGGCAGAGATAGTCGCCACGGCTGTACTGGTAGCCGAGCTGCGGACCGAGCCCGCAACTCGGCTGCTCGTCCGGTGCAATCTGCACGACGGTGACACCGGCACGCGTCGCGATATCGATCGTGCCATCGGTCGAGCCGCTATCGGCGACGATCACCTCACCATCGGGCCCGATAGCCGCAAGCGCGCTCTGCAGCGTCGCCGCGATGCGCTCCGCTTCGTTCAGGGTCTTAATGATGATCGAAACGCTCATCAGCTCATGGCTCCTTCACGGCCAAGATCTGGCGCTGGACTGTGCGGCGCAGCGGCGAGCCGCAGCAGCATGAACCACGCGAACACCGCCGTGCTGGCTTCTGCCACGTAACTGACAGCGAACGTCCCGTTGATGCCAAAGGCCCAGGTCGCAAACGCAACCGCGATGCCGCCGGCGACCATCGTGCTGTTGAGCACGATCGCGCGCTCGAATTGATGCCCGCTCGAACCGAGTGCTTCGACGGCGGTGGCGTGAACCGCCATTAGCACGACAACGAATGCGAGGATGCGCACAAAGCTCGGCATCGACACATATTCGTGCCCGAAAAGGAGCGGCAGCAACGGCGCGATGAGCCATAGGACGATCGACGTCGCAAGGCCTAGGCCGACGCTCACAACGAACACCTTCTTGAAGCGGGCCATGCCGTAGCGGAGCCCGTTGCTCGTTGCCGCGGCGGAACCCGGATACAGCAGACGGTTGAGGGCCTCGATCGACAGATACCCGCTGTCGATCATCCGGCGCGCCACGCCGTAGCTGGCGACGATCTCGGGGCTGGTGAAGGCCGTGAGCAGAAGAAGATCGATGTTCTGGCGGAGGGCGCGAAGGACGAACGGCGTGCAGAACATGATGCCGTTGCGCAGCTCTTCCTTCACCAGCCGGTACTGCGGACTCCCCAGTACCCGGATGGAACTCACCGTCACGACAGCGACGACGACGTGAACGCCGAAGCTCCAGACGGTCCACTCGGCTAGACTGTCGACACCGAACAGCAGGCAACCGGCGGCAGCCGCCGCAAGCCGCCCAGCGGCGTAGAGCACGACGTTACGGTTGGCCGACGCAAACATCGAGTGGGCGAGGAACACCGCTTCAACGAACAGGATCACTCGCGTCAGGATGATGTTGGTCAGAAGGAACAGCAGCATCGCGCCGAGATTGAGCGCTGGTGTCGGCGACAGCGTGAAGAACATCGGCAGCACGACCATACCGATCACAACGAGCAGGCCGCCCGTCGCGGCGCTCATGATGATGTTGTGGCCGAGCATCACGCGATACATCGATCGGTCTTGCGCGACGCGCCGGACCAGCGCCTCCTGTGCACCTAGACCACAGAGTTGCACCGCAACTGCCGTGATTGCCGTGAGCCCGACGAAGTAGCTGAACTCGAGCACGCCCAGCGAGCGCGCCAGGATAGCGAACGTCAGAAGCTGAGCTGCACTCGAGGTGATCAGGCTGCCGCCCGAAGCGAGATACGAAAGACCCATCGGCAGCAGGGATTGAATGGTTCTGGTGGCACGCATCAAGGTCGGCTCGGGGCGATCATCTGGAGGTCGCCCCCTTTGTCGCACATCGAGCCTGCCCAGGCTCTGACGTCTGCCGGTTTGCGTTAACGTCGCTCAGGCCCGCAGAAGCTGGACAAACGCGACGCGCGGCACGTTCTCTTCATTTTGAGCCAAATTGATGGGACCGTAGACGCCGCTGCGTTTGAGCAGCAGGCCGACCTGGCGATCCTGCCCGACGCCGAACTCGAACGCCAGCCAACCGCCCTCCTTGAGATACTGCGGCGCCTCGGCGATCAGCCTCTGATGAATCGCAATGCCGTAAGCGCCCGCGTCGAACGCCTCGCGCGGCTCCTTCTCCAGTAGATGAGCGCTGTCCCCTTCGAGCTTGGCTGTGGAGATGTAGGGCGGGTTGCAGACGATGAGGTCCGCCTTCCGCTCCGCAAGGAGCGCAGCGAGCCCGGCGAACATATCGCCCTTCCCCACCGTCACGCGATCCTCAAGTCCGAGCCGCATCATGTTGTCATGCGCCTGCGCCGTCGTCTCGTCGGTGAGATCGCTCATGAACACCCGCGCGTCGGGTCGTGCATCCGCGATCGCGAGGCCCAGATTGCCCGAGCCGCAGCACATGTCGATGACCAGCGGATCGACGGCCTCGCCAAGTAGCTCTAGTGCCGTTCGACCCAGCAGTTCGGTCTCCGCGCGCGGCGCCAGAACGCCCGGCCCCGCGGCAATGCGGATCGACATGAAGGTGTGGGTATCGAGAGTGGCGTGCATGGTCCTCATCCGGTCGGTCCGCGGGAACTGACGCGGTTTACCACCAGCGCCGAACGGCCAGCTCAAATTGCGGGGCCAGAGTTAACGGCGGACCAGAGCAGTTGACTTTGCTCTGCCCTTGGCGCGTCTTCCGCAGCCATGGTCACACTCAAGGAAATCGCCAAAGCCGTCGGCGTCAGCACGGCGACCGTTTCGCGCGTCCTCAACTTCGACTCGACGCTCTCTGTCACCGCCCAGAAACGGCAGGCGATCATCGAGACCGCAGAGCGCCTCAACTATGCGACGCCGCGCAACCGCAATCGCGCCAACCAGCAGGGTCTTGGCAAGATCGCGCTGGTTCACTTCCTGCGCCCCGATCAGGAACTGGTCGATCCCTACTATGTGGGCGTTCGCCTCGGCATCGAGAGCCGCTGCGCCGCGCTCAAGATCGAGACGGTGAAGGTCTATCACACCGACTCCATGCCCAACGCGTCTCTCCTGCAGTCGGCGTCCGGCGTCATCGCCATCGGGAAGCACGACGATGCCGAGGTTGCTTGGCTCAAGCGTCACGCCCGCCATCTTGTCTTCGCCGATTTCGCGCCCACTGACGATGAGGTGGATAGCGTGCAGTCCGACCTCGTGCTTGCCATGCGCAAGCTGCTCGGCGCGCTCGTCGATATGGGCTACCGGCGCATCGCCTATCTGGGCTGGAACGATATCCGCGCTATGACATACGTCAACTGGATGCGGGAGGCGCGCCTGTACGACGAACACCTGGCGCGCGGCGACAACAACACCGAGGAAGGCGGCTACCGCGCGACCAAGACGCTGCTCAGCGAAGGCCACAAGGTCGACGCCCTGGTCCTGTTCAACGACAACATGGCTGTCGGCGCCTACCGCGCCATCCACGAACTCGGCCTCGCCATCCCCGGCGACATCGCCGTCGCGAGCTTCAATGATATCTCCGTCGCGCAGTTCATGAGTCCGCCTCTGTCGACAGTGCGCCTGCCGGCGGAGGAGATCGGCGAAGCGGCCGTGGAACTCCTGCTCGAAAGAGCCAGTGGGCGGGATTTGGCCAAGCGGATCACCCTTGCCTCGCGGCTGATTTGGCGCGGAAGCACGCGGCATCCGGCCAGCGCCGACCTATCAGACACCTGATAGACGGCGACTTTCCGACTAAATATTTACTGAAAATCTTGCCCGGCGGCAGCGCAGCCGATAACGGGATGTGCAGGAGGCACAGGACGCGACTCTCGCCGAGCGGTCGCCAGGCCTGTGAAATGAGGTTCCATTTCAATGCGTTCGTATATCGACTTCAACGACGACTGGATCTTCCACGAAGGGTTCAGCGGCGAGCTCACCACCAACATCGTGCCCGGCGAGAATGTTCGCCTACCGCATACAGCCGTCGAGCTGCCCTTCTCGTACTTCAATGAACGCGACTACCAGCGGGCCTTCACCTACCAGAAGTCGTTTGACAACAAACCGGGATGGATCGGCCGCGAAGTCACGCTGATGTTCGACGGCGCGATGGCCAATAGCGTCGTCTATCTCAATGGCGTTGAAATCGCCTCGCACAAGGATGGCTACACACCGTTTGCGGCGCGGCTGACAGGCCGCATGCGCCCAGGCAAGAACCTTATCACCGTCACCATAGACGGCAGCGAGAACCCGCAGATTCCGCCCTTTGGTGGCCGCATCGACTACCTCACCTATGCCGGCATCTACCGCGACGTCTCGCTGCGTATCTCGTCGCCGATCTGGATCGGCCATCCCAAGGTCGAGACGCCCGACGTCCTCGCGCCGAAGAAGACGGTCACCGTGCGCGCCGACATCAATAACGTCGATGGCAAGCCGCTGAGCGGCACGCTGACCGCCGCAATCAAGGACCGTGATGGCAATGTCGTCGGCTCCACGTCGACGCCGGTCGAGGGGAAAGCCGTTCGACTGACCATCGGCGATCTCGAGAACATCGAGCTCTGGGACACCGTCAATCCTGCGCTCTATACGCTGGAGATGCAGCTTGAGACGCCGTCGGGGAGCGACAGTCTCGCCACGCCCTTCGGCTTCCGGCAGGTCGAGTTCACCACCGAGGGGTTCAAGCTCAACGGCAAGGCGATGAAGCTGCGCGGCCTCAACCGCCACCAGTCTTTCCCCTATGTCGGCTACGCACTCGGCCGCGCCGCGCAGGAGCGTGATGCGGAAATCCTTAAGAACGAGCTGCACGTCAACATCGTGCGCACCTCGCACTACCCGCAGAGCAAGTACTTCCTCGATCGTTGCGATCAGCTTGGCCTCCTCGTGTTCGAAGAAATCCCAGGTTGGCAGCATATCGGCGGCGATGCGTGGAAGTCGGAGTCCGTCGAGAACGTCAAGCGCATGATCCGGCGCGACTGGAATCACCCATCGATCGTGATCTGGGGCGTGCGCATCAACGAATCCGGCGACAGCCACGACTTCTACATCGAGACCAACCGCGTCGCGCATGAACTCGACACGACGCGACCGACAGGCGGCGTGCGCTACATCACCGAGAGCGAGTTCCTCGAAGACGTTTACACCATGAACGACTTCATCCTCGGCAACGAGGAGCTGGGCGGCAATCGCCCCCGCACGCCGCTGCGTCCGCAGCAGGAAGTCACCGGGCTCGACCGCGTCGTGCCTTACATGATCACCGAGTATGGCGGGCACATGTACCCGACCAAGAGCAACGACCAAGAGCAGCGTCAGGCCGAGCACGTCCGGAGACACCTCGAGGTGATGAACGCGGCCTACGGCGATCCGCAGATTGCCGGCTGCATCGGCTGGTGCGCGTTCGACTACAACACGCACAAGGATTTCGGTTCCGGCGACCGCATCTGCCACCACGGCGTGATGGACATGTTCCGCGAGCCCAAATTCGCAGCCTACGCCTACGCCAGCCAGTGCGAACCAAGCGAGGAAGTCATCCTCCAGCCACTCACCTGGTGGGCCCGCGGCGAGCGCAATATCGGCGGCACCCTGCCGCTGATGATCCTCACCAATTGCGACGAGGTCGAGCTGCAATACGGCTCGTTGCCCGCCAGGCGCGTTGGCCCCGATCGCGAGGCTTTCCCGCACCTGCCGCACGCGCCCGTCGTCATCGACCGTCGTCACTTCACCAAGGACGAACTTGGCCTCTGGGGTATGGAGTGGCTGAACGTCACCATCACCGGCTATGTCGACGGCAAGCCCGCCAAACAGGTGAAGTACGTCGCCGATCCGGTCGCGACCAAGCTTGAGATCATCGCCGACAATGAACAGATCGGAAGCGCCGATCCTGTCCGCGTGATGGTGCGGGCCCTCGATCAGGCCGGCAACAAGCTGCCGTTCTTCCCCGAGCCCGTCTCTATTGCCGTCACCGGCGCCGGCAAACTACTCGGTCCCAAGCTCGTGCCGCTCCGCGCCGGCTCGACCGGCTTCTGGGTCGAGGCGACAGGCACTGGCCCAATCGCCATCGAGGTGACCAGCGACCGCCTCGGCACCGCCGCCCTCGAACTGTCCGCATCGTAAAAAAAGAAACGGCGCCGTGATCGACCACGGCGCCGTCACTAATACGAACTGAGTTCTAGTGTGACGGCAGAGCGTCGAGGCCCCTGGCCTTGCGCCAGGCCTGATACTCGTCCTCGGCATCAGGGTGCAGCGGATAGTAACGGCGCAGGGACTCGCCGGCCATCAGCTTCTCGCGCGAGAACACTTCCCACTCGGCGTGCTTCTTGCCATCCTCGATGATGGCCTCCGCGTAAGACAGCGGCACCACCACCGCACCGTCATCATCGGCTACGATGATATCCCCGGGCACCACCGTCACGCCGCCACAGGCAATCGTCACGTTCACGGCGTTTGGATAGATGTCGGTCTGCACGTGATAGTTCGGCGTCCAGCCTTTGAGCCACAGAGCCAGATCGAGCTTTTCGACATTGGGCCGGTCACGCATGCAGCCATCGATGACGATCCCCGCGCCGCCGCGCCCCTTGAAGTAGGTCGACATCATGTCGCCGAACACACCCGACCGCATGTCGCCGCGCGCATCGACCACCACCACGTCGCCCTCCTGCACGTGATAGAGCACGTGGCGGTGGAGCTGCTTTTCGGGATCGGCGTATTCGCCCTCGCTGAACAGGTCGGGCCGCTGCGGCAGGAACTGGAGCGTCAGCGCCGGGCCAACGATCGACTTGCCCTTGGTCTGGGGAAGAATGCCGGTCATGTGCGGGTTCTTGAACCCGCTGTGCCCGAGCGTGCCGGCAATGGTCGCGCTGCCTAGGCCCTTGAGCCCTTCGATGATGTGCTTGGGCGGCCGTTTAATCTCAGCGCCGATCGTTTCCATGTCCGTTCCCTCACTTGCGCCGGGCTACCAGTTGGTGACCGAGCCATCGCGCCGCTTCAGGTGCGGCGCCTCCCAGAACTTGAAGCTTTGCTGTTTGACCAGTTCCTCGTTGACCTCGACCCCGAGGCCCGGCGAGTCGTTCACCGGATAGTAAGCACCTTCGAGCCGGGGCTGCACGGGGAAGAACTCGGAATTGTCGAATCCGAGCTTGGTTTCAGGCGCGCGCGTCTCGAGCCAGGAGAAGTTCGCAACCGCCGCGCCGAAGTGAATGGTTGCCGCCGTGCAGATGGGACCAAGCGGATTGTGCGGCATCACGTCGACATAATGCGCCTCGCTCCAGCCTGCGACCTTCATCGACTCCGTCAGCCCGCCGACATTGCACACGTCGATCCGGTTGAACTGATGGATGCCGCGCTCGATGTAGGGCAGGAACTGCCACTTGCTCGCGAACTCCTCGCCGATCGCGAACGGGATATCCGTCATCGTCCGCAGCGACTCATAAGCCTCAGGCGTCTCGTCGCGGATCGGCTCTTCGAGAAAATCGAGCACACCCGGCTTGAGCTTGGCGCAGAAGCTCGCGGCCTCCGCCACCGACAAGCGGTGATGATAGTCGATGCCGAGGACCACATCGTCGCCAAGCACCTCGCGCGCGCGGTTGAGCATCCTCGCGGTGGGCCCGATCGACTCGCGCGGCTCGAAGATATCCTGGCTCTTCTGCCCCGCCGGGAAGAAGCGGATGCAGTTAAAACCCATCGCGATCAGCTCTTTGGCGCGATTGATCGCAATGTCGTCCTCGGCCTCGTCGCCGCAGGACGCGAATGTCGGAATCTTGTCGCGCTGCTTGCCGCCGAGCAGATCGTAAACCGGCACGCCAAGCGCCTTGCCCTTGATGTCGTGGAGCGCGATGTCGACGGCCGAAATCGCCGCCTGCAACACGCGGCCACCCTCGAAGTACTGGCTGCGATAGGTTTCCTGCCAGATCGCTCCGATATCGAACGCGTTCCGCCCCACGAGGAACCGCTCATAGTGCTGCAACGCGCCGGCAACGGCCATCTCGCGGCCGCTGAGCCCGCTTTCGCCCCAACCGAAGACGCCTTCGTCCGTCTCGACTTTGACGATCAGCTGATTGCGGATGCCGATCCAGACCGGATACGGCTTGATAGCGGTGATCTTCATCGGGTCAGCTCCAGGTCCTGTCCCAGGAATACTCGTCGTTCCATTGGTCTGTCGGCTGCCAGATGCCGGTCACACCGTCCTGCAGATGCTGGCTGATCACTTCGTCGACCACGTCGTCGATGCCGAGGCCCGGCTTGTCGGGCACCTCGATGAATCCATTCTTGACCAGTGGCCTGGGTAGGCCGGTAACGATGTCGTCCCACCAGTCCACTTCGACCGAATGATATTCCAACGCCATGAAATTCTCGGTCGCGACCGCGACATGCGCCGCGGCCATCGCGGCAATCGGACTCTCCGCCATGTGGATGGCCATCGACACGCCGTGCTCCTGCGCAAGGTCGCCGATCTTCTTGGTCTCGAGTATGCCGCCGCTGGTCAGCAGATCCGGATGGATCACGGACACGCCGCCACTCTCGAGCAGCGGCTTGAATCCATCCTTGAGGTAGATGTCCTCGCCTGTGCAGATCGGCACCGTCGTCGCCTGCTGCAACTGCCGGTACTGGTCCGTGTACTGCCACGGGATCAGATCTTCGAGCCACGCCGGCGCGTACTTCTCGATCCGCTTGGCGAGCCGGATGCCACTCTGGAACGAGATGTGCCCCACATGGTCGATGGCCAGCGGAATCTCGTAGCCGATGACCTCTCGGACCTCATGAATGTACTGCTCCAGGAGATCGATGCCCTTCTCGGTGAAGTTGAGGCCGGTGAAGGGATGGCGAACGTTGTGCACGTCGTAGACGGCGTTGCGCGCCCTGCGGTCCTCGAGCGTCTTGACGGGCGAGCGGCCGGGATGGACGCGATAGCCTTCGAGAGAGCCCGGCGGGGCAACCACCGAACCGGGCGTATCGACCACCTGCATCAAGCCGAGGTCCATCTTGAGGAAAGTGAACCCCATGTCCATGCGTGCCTTGAGGCGCTTGCCGGTCTCGGTACCGCTCGGCTTTTCGGCGTCGGTGTCGCAATAGACGCGCACCTTGTCGCGGAAGCGGCCACCGAGCATCTGGTAGATCGGGACGCCATAGGCCTTGCCGGCGAGGTCCCAGAGCGCGATCTCGACTGCGGACACGCCACCGCCCTGCCGGCCATGACCACCGAACTGCTGGATGCGGCGGAACAACCGGTCGATGTCGCACGGGTTCTCGCCGAGCAGCCGGCTCTTCAGCATCAGCGCATAGGTTGCGCTCGCCCCGTCACGGACTTCGCCCAACCCGACGAGACCCTGGTTGGTGTATATCTTGAGCAGCGCCGACGTGAACGGTGCACCGACGATCTCGGCGACACGCATATCGGTGATGCGAAGCTCGGATGGCTTCGAGCTCGTGTTGACCCGGTCGAGGGCCTCTGCGGGGTCGTTCATGGCCATGTCGTCAACGTCCTGAGTTCGGCTGCGGCGGAACGCTACTTCGCGATCAGCGCCATTTCGGTCTGCCCGTCGAACAGGTGAATGCGCTCCTGGTCGAACTCCAGCCAGACCGGCTCATCCGGCGCAATAGGCACCGTCGGCGGCACGCTGATATTGACCACCGCACCCGACAGAAGCGCCTGAACAAAGGTCACGTCGCCAGTCGGCTCGACGGTGTAGGCCTTGGCAGGAATAGCGCCCGGCACCGCGGACTTGTGCAGCTTGATGGTGGAATGGCGTGCGCCGAGCACCACCTTCTTGCTGCTCGCTCCAGCGACCTTCCGAACGTTCTCGTCGGAAAGCGGCAGGGTCCAGCCTTCGGCGCTGCTGAGCGCAGTCCTGCCATCGACTGTCGTCGTTTCGAGCGGGATCAGGCTCATTGCCGGGCTGCCCACGAAGCTCGCGACGAACATGTTGACCGGATGAGCAAAGATTTGCGCAGGCGTGTCGTACTGCTGCAGGAAGCCGCCATTCATCACCGCCATCTTGTCGGCCATGGTCACGGCTTCGAGCTGGTCGTGTGTCACATATATGATGGTGGCGTCGAGATCCTGGTGGAACCGCTTGATCTCCGAGCGCATCTGCACGCGCAACTTGGCATCGAGGTTCGACAGCGGCTCGTCCATCAGGAACACCGCGGGGTCGCGTACCAGCGCACGCCCAAGCGCTACGCGCTGCTGCTGGCCACCCGACAGTTCGCGCGGCCGGCGCTCGAGCAGGTGCGTCATGTCCAGCACCTTCGCAGCCGCTCTCACCTTGCGGTCGATCTCGTCCTTGGGCAGCTTCCGCATCTGCAGCGGGAACGCGAGGTTCTTGTACACTGTCTTCTGCGGGTAGAGCGCGTAGTTCTGGAACACCATGGCAATGTCGCGATCCTTGGGATCGAGATCATTGACCACGCGGTCGCCGATGACGATGTCGCCCGAGGTGATCGGGATCAAGCCGGCCACCAGGTTTAGCGTCGTCGTCTTGCCACAGCCCGAGGGGCCAACCAGCGCGACGAACTCGCCGTCGTTGACGGTCAGCGACACATTGTTGACGGCATAGAAGCTGCCGTAGGTCTTGACGAGATCTTTGAGGACCACGTGGGCCATCGGCAACTCCTAGTGCTTGACCGCGCCTTCTGTGAGCGCGCGTACGAAATATCTCTGTAGCAGGAGGAACAGGACCACGACCGGCACGCTCATCATAAAGCTTGCGGCCATCAGCCCTGGGAAGTCGGTGGTGTTCTCGGAGAAGAAGCGCTGGATGCCGACCGGCAGCGTAAGCTGTTCGTTCCGCGTGAGGAACGTGGCGGCATAGATGTATTCGTTCCAGGCGCCGATGAACGAGTAAATCGCCGTTGCAATGATCCCCGGCACCGACAGCGGCGACACGATCAGAAGGAACGCTTGGAAGCGCGTCGCACCATCGATGCGCGCCGCCTGCTCCAGCTGGATCGGGATGTTGTCGTAAAACCCCTTGAGCAGCCAGATCGCAAGCGGGAGACCGAACGTCAGATAGGTGAGGATCAGCGATCCGTGCGTGTTCACCAGCCCAAGCCACCGCATCAGGATGAACAGCGGCACGAGGAAAATCACCGCCGGGAACATGTTGCGTAGCAGCACCGAAAAGAACAAGAACTTGCGGCCCGGAAAGTTGAACCGCGAGAATGCATAGGCCGCCGGCACCGCCACGACCACCGCAAGGATCGTCGTCAGCGTCGAAACGTAAAAGCTGTTCCAGAAGAAGCGGAGGAAGTCCTGCCCGACGCTGTTTTGCGGATCGAGCAGCTTCTGATAGCTCGCCAGCGTCGGCTCCTTGGGCCACCACTGCGGTGGAAACTGCATCGCCGCAAAGCCGGACTTGAACGACGTGATCAACATCCACAACATCGGCACAGCCGTGTAGAGCAGCATGAAGACCAGGAAGAAGCGTCCGCCCACCCGCCAACCATCGATCTTCATGCGGTGGCGTCGCGGCGTTGTGTTGGTCACTGAGGTCATGCGCCCGGCTCCTTCCTCTCACCGCGGCTCAGGGCACGCACATAGAAGTAGCCCAACGTCATGAGGATGATGAAGAGCAGCACGGAATAGGCCGCGCCGACGCCCCAGCGTTGGCGACCGAAGGCCAGCTCGTAGATGTGGGTGATCCAGATGTGCGAGGCGTTCGAGGGCCCGCCACCCGTCATGATCCAGGGGATGATGAACGAGTTGAAGTTGGCAACCGCGAGCAACAGGATCGTCACCGTCGACACGCCGCTCAGATAGGGGAACGTGACGTGCCAGAAGCGCTGCCACGCCGTCGCGCCATCGACCCGCGCCGCGCGCAGCAGCTGGTCTGGCACTGTCTGCAGGCCGGCCGTCAGCATGATCATGGCGAACGGAAACTCGCGCCAGATATTGACGACGATCAGCGAGGGAAGCACCGAGCTCGTGCGATCGATGAAGTTGGGCTGCTTGTCGAGAATGCCGAGCTCGACGAGGATCGCGCCGATCAGCCCGAAGTCGGAGTGGTAGATCCACTTCCAGATATACGACGCCGCGACCGCGCTGATGACCCAAGGAATGATCAGGATCGCGCGGACGACGCCGCGGCCGGGGAAATCGTTGTGCAGCGCCAGCGCTGCGCCGAAGCCGAGGATGAAGGCGATGATCGTCGAGGCGATGGTCCACACGAAGGTGTTGACCGTCACCTTCCAGAACACCTCGCTGGTAAGGATCGCGACGTAGTTGTCCCAGCCGATGAAGATCTTGTCTTTGAGCAAGAGGCCGGGCGGCGTTTTGTAGAACGACAGATCGATCGTGTAGTAGATGGGATAGGCGATGACGATCAGCATCACCACGATGGCCGGCAGTACGTAGAGGTAGTCGGCCCGGTTGATCCACATCTGCTGCAGCACACTGGTGCGCGCGCGTGTCTTGCCGGTGGCGTTAGCCTGCCCTGTCATGGTGGTCATCGTCGGCTCTCAGCCTGGCGGTCGGGGAGAAACGACCGGCAGCGCTGGGCTGCCGGTCGCGTGAGTGGGAAGCGAAGCTAGAGTCCGCCGCCTTCCTTGATGGCCGCGACTTTCTTGGCCGCATCCTCGGCCGCCTCGTCGACGGTCATGGCGCCGGTGAGGGCATTCTGCAGCATGTCGGGGATGATGTGGTTCATGATCTCGGGCGTCTCGGGGAGAGCCGGGAACGGGATACCGTAGGGCAGCATCGACGTCGTCACATCGAGGAACTTGATGTTGTCGAGGCGCGTCTTCATCCACTCGGTCTTGAAGCCGTTGAGGTTACCCGGGTTGGAACCCGCATAAGCCATCTTCAGCGACCATTCCGGGCTCGTCCAGAAGCAGGCCATGGCCTTTGCCGCCGGCTCGTCCACCACACCGCCCTCGACATATTCGGGCTTGAGGATGTGGATGTTGGAGCCGCCGAACACCACGGCGCGCTTGCCGTCGGGACCGGTCGGGATCAGGCCGTAGCGCATATTGTCGATAACCGTCTGCGCCGTCTTCTGGTCGTCGCCCGTAGCCTTCTTCTGCAGGTCCAGCATCACGCTGTAGTCGGACGGGTGCGAGATCATCATCGCAACCTGGCCGGCAAGGAACAGCGGCTGGTTGTCGGCCTGCTGGTTGGTCAGGGCCGAGACCGGCACGGACTGGTCACGCACATACATGTCGTACGACGCCTGCAGAGCGCGCTTGCTCTCGGGACTGTTGAGACGGATCTCTTCGAGCTTGGGGTTCGGATCGGCTTCGTCGAAAACGCCGCCGCCATAGGCCCACAGCTGCGGCATGAAGCGGTACGGCGTGTTGCCCGCATTGACGCGAGCGACGAGGCCGTAGCCCGCGATCCCGAGCTTGTCGTGGATTTGCTTGGAGTAAGCGACGACGTCGTCCCACGTTGCCGGCGGATGATCCGGATCGAGGCCGGCGCGCTTGAAGATGTCGGCGTTGTAGATAAACGCCATCGTCTCGTTGTTGGTCGGAACGCCGTAGGTCTTGCCGTCCCACGTCACCGACTTCATGGCGCCCGGCCAGAAGTCCTCATCGGACCAGCCGAGATCCTTCGGACCCAGTTCCTGCAGCACGCCCTTCGATGCAAATTCGACGCCGCCCAAAATCTGCAGACGGACCAGCATCGGACCGGCATTGCCCGCCAGCGCCGTGCGGAACTTGTCGAGCAGGTCGTTGTAGGTGAGCGCCTGATCCTGCAGGTCGATGTTCGGATAGGTCTTGCGGAAGGTTTCGAAGAAATCCTTGTAGTACTGCCGGAGCATGTCCGGGTCGCCTTCGAACGCGCCCTGGTACCAGAAGGTCAGCTTGCCCTTGTAGTCGAGCGGCGTAACCGCACCGCACTCCTTGGCCGTATCGAACGTCTCGGTACCCGCGATTGAGCGCACATATTCGGGCGACCACTTGCTGATATCAACCGGCGGCTCTGCGAGCGCGGTCGATGCGAGCATCGACGTCGCAAGGGCAGACACAACCGCGCCGCGCACCAGCGCGCGGCCGAGTTTCAACCTCGTCATTGGAATCCTCCAGATTCTCCCTGGCCTGCGAGCAGGCCTTTAACGGTGACGGAGGGGTCCTGTTTTGTGTATCCCCCCGATAGGTCGATACCGTCTCAGAACACAGATTGCGTGTCAACTTGCTCTGATCGTACACTATCTGGCAAAAGCGCTGTGCCAAATGTGAACTGGCAGGCAAGAGCAGCGTGAGGGGGACAGCTTGGCGATACCGGGCAAATTCAAGGCCAAGCCACCTCCGGGCATCGAACCGATCAGCGCCTCCACCGAGGGCGCCTCGATCTACGAGCTCATCCGCGAAGACATCATCGAGGGCCGGCTCTCGGCCAATGAACGGCTCGTCGTCGCCGATCTCGCCCAACGTCACGGCACCTCCACCAACCCCGTCCGCGAGGCATTGCAGCAGCTCCGCGGTGAAGGCTTCGTCATCCTCAATCCCAACCGTGGCGCACGCGTGCGGCCGATCGACGAAGACTTCATCCGCGACATCTCCGAGGTCACCGCCTTGATCGAGCCGTTCCTCGTACGCTGGTTCGTCGGCATGGCGACCGAAGACGACATCGTCGAGCTCGAACGGCTCCAGGCGTTGATCGAGGAGAACGCCTTCAAGGACCCTGTCCTCCACAGCGAGATCGACACCGCCTTCCACACGCTGATGTACGAGCGGCACTACAACCGCCACATCGCCCAGCTATGGTGGCGCAACCGCGAGGTCCTGCGCGCCGTAACACGCCGCATGGACTACACCCTGGCCCGCCGCACCGCTGTCATCCGCGACCATCGGCAGCTCATCCAGTGCATCAAGGACCAGGATGTCGAGCTCGCCGCCGAAACCATCGGCCGCCACGTCTCCGGCTCCGGCCGGCACATCGCAGAACAGATGCGCGCCCACAAGATGCATCGCGGCGCGATGGTCTGAACCAACAATAAGAACGATACTCTAGCGGAGGCAATCAGGACTATGAAGATCACAGGCGTGCGGCCATGGCTCATCAAATCGAGCTTCTCGTACTGGGGCGAGTATCTGTTCGTCGAGGTGACCACCGACGAAGGCATCTCCGGCTGGGGTGAAATCACTTCGACCACCAAGATCGCCAACCGCGCGCTCGCCTCGATCCTCAAGCAGGTCGGCGAGCAGATCAAAGGCGAGGACGCCAGCCAGATCGAGCGACTCTGGCACAAGATCTTCCGTTCCTTCACCTATATGGGCAGCCGCGGCGCCGCCTGCGAAGTCACGAGCGCCATCGACATCGCGTTGTGGGATATCCGCGGCAAGGCGCTGGGCCTGCCGGTCTACGAACTGCTCGGCGGCGCGGTCCGGAGTGAAATCTCACTCTATACGCACCCCGACCAGAGCAAGTTCACCAGCAAGGAAGGCGTCATCGCCGAGATCAAGGCGATCGTCGATTCGGGTCACACCGGCCTCAAGTTCGATCCGTTCCCCTATCAGGGCGATCGCGAACAGCGGGACGGTTACCTCGATGGCGAGCTCACCCGCAAAGACGAGCGCGAGGCCGCCGACCTGACGGAACTGATTCGCAAGACCGCCGGCCCTAACGTCGACGTCCTCATCGACGCCCACGGCCGCTTCGACGTCCCCACCGCCATCCGCCTCTGCCGCTCGCTCGAAGAAGCCGGCCAGATCGACTGGTTCGAGGAACCGGTCCCGCCCGAAAGCCTGATGGCGCTGAAGCAGGTTCGCGACAAGGTCAGCGCCCCGATCTCCTGGGGCGAGCGCGGCCACACCAAGTGGGACTTCGCGCCGGTGCTCGAAGGCAAACTCACCGACTACATCATGCCTGACGTCACCTGGACCGGCGGCATCACCGAGCTCAAGAAAATCTCGGCCCTCGCTGAAGCCTACTACATCCCCATCTCGCCGCACGATGCGGGCGGCCCCATCAACATCCTCGCGGGCGCGCACACCATGATGACGGTGCCCAACTTCTACAAGCTCGAGACCAACCGCTGGGACCTCGGCGGCTACGACGAGTTCGTCCACACGCCCATCGACACCAAGACCGGTGTCATCAAGCTGCCGCGCGTCCCCGGCCTCGGTATCGAGATGAACATGGACTATCTCAACGCCAACGAGATCAAGGTCGCCTGATGAAGATCACCGGTATCGAGACGGTCATCGTCAACGCAGTTCATCGTAACTGGATCTTCGTGAAGATCCTCACCGACCAGCCCGGCCTCTGGGGCTGGGGCGAGGCGACGCTCGAGTGGAAGACCCGCGCTGTTACCGGGACGATCGAAGATCTCGCCCCGTTCGTGGTCGGCGAGGACCCGATGAACGTCGAGCACATCGTCAACAAGATGACTCGCTTCAGCTTCTGGCCGCTCGGCTCCATCGGCCTCACCGCCGTCTCGGGCATCGAGCACGCCCTGTGGGACATTCGCGGGAAAGTGCTCGGCGTCCCTGTGTGGCAGTTGCTCGGCGGCAAGGTGCGCGACAGCGTCCGCGTCTACACTCACCTCAACCGCGGCTCCACCGCCTTCGCGGTGCCCAACACCGACGTCAACGCGTACTGCGACGCGGTGCAGCGAACCGTCGAGATGGGCTACAACGCCATCAAGCTCGGCTTCGTCCCCTATAGTGGCTACGACGCGCCGATCGAAGCGGTGAAGCACACCGTCGCCTTGGCCGAAGGCGTGCGCGAGCGCATCGGCGATACGGTCGACTTCATGGTCGATTTCCACGGCCGGCCGGACTCACTCGATGCGGCAATCGCCTACATCAATGCCATCGCGCCGTCGAAGCCACTGTTCTGCGAGGAAGTCATCCAGCCCGGCGATGCAGCGGCGATGGCCGACATCGCGCGCCGCGTCGACTGCCCGCTGGCAACCGGCGAGCGTCTCTTCACGCCGGTGGAATATGCCGAGATCGCGGCAACACGCGCTGTCACCTATGTGCAGCCCGATCTCGCCCACTGCATGGGCTTCACCGGTGGCCGCAAGATCGCAGCCATCGCCGAGGCCGCGCACATGGGCGTCTGCCCGCACAACCCGATGGGTCCGGTTGCCGGCGCAGTCGCGCTCAACTTCGACGTCGCGACGACCAACTTCGTTATCCAGGAAGAAGTCGTCGGCATCGTCCCCTGGTTCGAGGAGATTTGCGCGACCTATCCGCTAACCCTCGTGAACGGCGGCTGGGCGGTTCCGACTGTACCCGGCCTCGGCATCGAGATCGATGAGAAGGCGGCCGCCAAGCACCCCTTCGAGCAGGAAATCATCCCCGCCATGGAGTCGGTGCTCGCCGACGGCCGCATCGCCAATTGGTAACCCCCGAAACAGAAGTCAGACCATGAAGATTGTTGATCTTCGCTGCGCCGTCATCGGCAAGCACCCCATCGTCCGGATCGTTACCGACGAGAACATCTACGGCCTGGGCGAGGTGGAATTCACCAAGCAGTACATCAAGCCCTGGGTGCTGCACTTCAAAGACGCGCTGATCGGCGAAGACCCGACCGACGTCGAGCGCGTGATGCTGAAGATTCGACAGCGCGGCAGCTTCAAACCCTATGGCGCCGCTGTGAGTGCCATCGAGCATGCGCTCTGGGACATCGCCGGCAAGGCCGCCAATGTTCCGGTCTATAAGCTGCTGGGCGGCAAGGTGCGCGATCAGGTCCGCTGCTACAACGGCAACCGTCGCCGCAAGCGCAGCGGCGATCAGCCCGAAGACTATGCCGCCGACGTCAAGTGGATGATGGAGCAGCCCGAGGGTTTCTTCATGGTCAAGCAAGGAATTACGTTCCACTCGAACATGAAGGACTCGGTTCCCGACTTCCACTACGGCCCGGTCCAGAAGAAGGCCGGCTACCACGGTGCTATGGATCAGGGGCAGATCAGCGAACGCGGCATGGCTCATGCCATCGACTGCGTCGCCGCCATGAAGGACGTGCTCGGCGACAAGGTGAGCCTCGCGCTCGATTGCGGCCCCGGCTGGTTCCTCCCCGACGCCATCCGCTTCGCCAACCGCGTCGAAAAATACAACCCGATGTGGCTCGAGGACATGCTGACCGGCGACTACGTTCCCTGGGTCAACCCGCAGGCCTATCGCGAGCTCACGCAGTCGACCACGGTGCCGATCCACACCGGTGAGCAGATCTATCTCCGCCACAACTTCAAGGAGCTGATAGAAACGCAGGCCGTGCGCGTCGTCGGCCCCGATCCGGCCGACATCGGCGGGATCGCCGAGCTCAAATGGGTCGCCGAGCACGCCTACATGCACTCGATCATGATGGCGCCGCATGGCACCGCCAACGGCCTGCTCGGTCTCGGTGCGCTGATCAATGTGTGCGCCACGCTCCCGGCGAACTTCATCGCCTTCGAGTATCCGACCGCGTCCGAAGACTGGTGGCCCGACATTGTCACCGGCCTGCCCAAGCAGATCGTCAAGAACTCGATGATCGACCTGCTGCCGGGCGCCGGTCTCGGCGTCGACATCGATGCGGATAGCGCCAGGACGTACCTGCGCGAGGAAGACGCAGGCTTCTTCGACCGCGTCTAGCGCTCACAGCGGCGGGAGCGTCAGTTACCGCCGAACGCCTTGGCCACCGGCGCGAGCGCAACGCCCGTCTTTTCGAATTGCCGACCGACCCGCAGCGCAAAATCCTCCCGCCACGGCGCCGCGATCGCCTGCACGCCGAGCGGCAGTTTCTGCCCCTCGACCCAGATCGGCACCGCCACCACCGGCAGACCGATGAACGAGAACGGTTGCGTATAGACTCCCAGATTGGCGCGCACCGGCAGTTCGATCCCACCCAAGGTCGCTGTCTTCTGCCCCAGCTTGGGTGCACGCATCGGCGTCGACGGCGCGAGGATCACGTCCACATCGCGGAACAACGCCATCATCGCGTCGCGGAATGCGCGGCGATAGCGCTGCGCGCGCTCGATCCAGGCGCCCGGCAACATTGCTCCCGCGAGCAGCCGCTCGGACACCGCCGGATCGTAGTCATGGACGCGCGTCCGCAGCCGGTCCATATGCAGGGCCGCGCCCTCGGACATCGTAATCAGGAACGCCGCAGCGCGCGCCTCCTGCGCACCCGGGACCGTCACCTTGCGCGTCACGCCGAGCGCCTTGCCCGCCAGTTCCATCATCTGGCGCACGTCGAGGTCACCGGCGAAGAATCCGTCGGCGATCGCGACGCGGAGACCCGCCGTCCCTCGCTCCAGCCGCCCCGCCACCGGCTCATTCGGCCGCCGCACCATCGCCGGGTCGTTCTCGTCGAACCCCTGCATGGCATCGTAGCTCAGTGCGAGATCTTCGATCGATCTCGCCAGCGGTCCCATGTGATCGAGGCTCGCAACGAACGGATACGTGCCATGCCGGCTCAGCCGCCCGAACGTCGGTTTGAGCCCGAATAGTCCACTCAGCGATGCCGGTACGCGGATCGAGCCGTTCGTGTCTGAGCCCAATGACAGCGGCACAAGGCCACCCGCCACCGCCGCGGCAGACCCGCCGGACGACCCGCCCGTCATATGGTTGAGATCGTGCGGATTGCGCGACGGGCCGTCATGCAGATTCTCGCCGGTGAAGTCGTAGGCGTACTCGCCCATGTTGAGCGCGCCGACACAGACCGCGCCCGCCGCCTCGAGCTTTCGAACCAGCGCAGCATCCTGCGTGGCCGGCGGCAGCTCGCGGTTGATCTTGCTGCCCGCGCGAGTTGGCAGTCCCTTTACGTCGTAGAGATTCTTGACCGCAAACGGCACGCCCGCGAGCGGAAAGGTCTTACCCTGCTGCATTTCGGCATCGACCTGCTGCGCGCGCGCCACCGCGCGATCGCGTAGGATATCAGTGAAGGCATTCAGCCGACCGTTGTTCGCTTCGATGCGTCCGAGCGCCGACATCACGACGCCGTATGCGTTCGTCTCTTTGGCGTTCACCGCCCGGACGATGTCCGCAACGCTGTTGGTCGCCTTCATGCGCGATAGACCGGCGCCGGCTCGGTTTCTGCCTTGAGCGGCGCCTTCTCAAGCATTGCCGCCATCTTGGCCGCAACCTTGAGGTTGGCCGACACGCCCCTGCGCTGCTCGGGTGAGATGGTGAGGTCCAGCAGCGGCGCCATCGCGTCGATCCACTGGTCGAAATCCGGTAGTCTGACGGCCATCCTAGCCCTGTTCCAAGTTCATCTGGCGGCGTCAGCGCCGACGTGCGCAGACGATGACTCACCCATCGACGCGTGCGGGAAAATAGCTTTCGCGCGGCTATTCCACCAGTGGGCAATCGCAACCGCGACATTGCGCGCTTGGCGCTCGACGACGCTTGGGCTAACCCTCCCGCCCGGAGGACCACCATGACCCGACTGACTGAAGCGGCGTTGCCTACGCCCCTGCCCTACGACCGCACAGCCGTAACGCCGGGGATCGTGCACCTGGGCATCGGCGCCTTCCATCGGGCCCATATGGCGATCTACGTCGACGATCTCCTGCCTCGCGATCCACGCTGGGGCATCGTCGGCGCCTCGCTGCGCCGCCCCGACACGCGCGAGGCCCTCGCCCCGCAGGATTTCCTCTACACCGTCGCCATCCGCGACGCCTCCGGCACCAGCAACCGCGTCATCGGCTCGATCCTCGATATCCTCGACGCCAACACCCAGCGCGACGAGATGATCACGATGCTGGCCGACCCGCGCATCCGCATCGTCTCGCTGACGATCACCGAAAAGGGCTATTGCCACGATCCGGCGACCGGCGAGCTCGACCCCAACCACCCCGATATCGTCCACGACCTCGCCAACCCCACGGCCCCGATCAGCGCGCCGGGCCTGATCGTGCGCGCTGCCGAGCTGCGGCGCGAGGCGGGCATCGCGCCCTTCACCGTGATGAGCTGCGATAACTTGCCCGCCAACGGCAAGACCACGCAGCGCATCGTCACGGGCTTCGCGGCCCTGCGCTCGGCCGATCTCGCCGCCTATATCGAGCAGAACGTTGCGTTCCCCTCCACAATGGTCGACCGCATCGTCCCGGCCACCACTGATGCCGACCGCGAGATAGTTCGGACGAGCACCGGCCTCAATGACGCCTGGCCCATCATGACCGAACCATTCACCCAATGGGTGATCGAGGATCGCTTCGCGAGCGGCCGCCCAGCCTTCGAGCTCGCCGGCGCGCAGATGGTCGAGGACGTCGAGCCGTTCGAGCTGATGAAGCTTCGCATGCTCAACGGCAGCCATTCGACGATGGCCTATCTCGGTTACCTGGCGGGCTACCAGTACGTGAACGAAGCGATCGCCGATCCGGCGATGAGAACTTTGATCCACGGCTTGATGACCGAGGAAGCGATGCCGACTCTGCCGATGGATCAGGCGGAACTCGGCCGCTACCGCGATCAGCTTCTCGCCCGCTTCGCCAACCCTGCGCTCAAGCATCGCACTTGGCAGATCGCGATGGACGGTAGCCAGAAACTGCCCCAGCGCCTGCTCGGCACAATCCTGGTTCGCAGCGAAGCGAACCGGCCGTTCAACCGCCTCGCACTCGGCGTTGCCGCGTGGATGCGCTACGTCACCGGCATCGATGAGCAGGGTAACGCGATCGACGTAAGAGACCCTATGGCGGCGAGATTGCGGGCCATTTCGGACGCGTCAGAGGGAGACGCGACAAGACTCGTCGACGGTCTGCTTGGGGTCAGCGAAGTGTTTGGAACGAAGCTTCCGGCATTGCCCGGCTTACGCGAGCAAGTGACGTCGCACCTATCGTCCCTGCTCCAAAACGGCGCGCGCGCGACGGTCGAGACCGTCGCGAACTAATCAGCGTATATGCGCGGGGCCTGCGTCGAGCTGCTGCTGCACGCCAGCCAGCTTGATCTCGATGTTGTCGAGCGCCTTCTCGATGTCGACGACGCGACTATGCCCAGCAATGGTCTGCGGGCTGTCAGCCAGAACGAAGATGATATCCGTCCGCACTTCGGCGATCTCGCGGGCAATCTCTCCGCACCGATCGGCCATCGCGGCGCGCTCGCGTCCGGGCACACCACGCCGTGTGCGAACCTCCAGCCGCGCGAGGTCGTCATGCCATGCCGGGAAGTGGGTGAGTGCGTCGGCGAGCGCCGCCCGCACCTGCTGATCGGAACTGGTAATCGCCGTATCCTCGCATGCGTGTCGGAATCCGACACAAAACGCGCCCATCGCCGATGAGTTCCGCGTGAGGAAGGGTGCTTTGGTAGCGGGGGAGGGACTTGAACCCCCGACCCCAGGATTATGATTCCCGTGCTCTAACCAGCTGAGCTACCCCGCCCCGAAACCGGGGGCGTCACGCCCAAAGCGGCGCCTTCTTAGGTTTGGGCTTCCACCCTGTCAAGCAGCGACCGGTCCGCCGTGGCGCACCTCGTCGCCGCGCCGGTCGATGAAGGCTCTGACGGCGCGCAAATCGGCCTCGAACAGCCTCAATTCCTCAGCCGCTTTCTCGCGGTCCGGTATGCGCAGCAGATAGGACGGGTGCACCGTTACCAGCAGGGTCCCGCCATCCGGCAGTTCGATCTTCCGGCCGCGCAGCGAGCTGATCGACGCCGCCTTCCCCATCAGGCTTTGCACCGCCGTCGCGCCCAGCGCCACGATCAGCTTGGGCCGCACGAACTCGCGCTCAAAGTTCACCCAGAATCGGCACGCCGTGATCTCGCCGACGTTGGGCCTCGAATGAATGCGCTTCTTGCCACGCGGCTCGAATTTGAAGTGCTTGACCGCATTGGTCACATAGACCCGTCGCCGGTCGATGCCGACTGTGTCGAGCGCCTTGTCGAACACCTGCCCTGCCGGTCCGACGAACGGCTTGCCCGCAAGGTCCTCCTGGTCGCCCGGCTGCTCGCCCACGAACATGACTTCCGCCGATTGCGGACCTTCGCCGAACACGGCTTGCGTCGCGTACTGATACAGCGGACACCGCCTGCATCCCTGAACTGCTGCGCGCGCATCGGCGAGCGACGTGATCTCGGCGGCCTCCTCCACATCGACCTTGCGCGCCTCGGCGCGCATGTGGCGGGCCGGCGGTTCCGTTGCAGCGCGTGCGACCATCTCGTCCTCTGCCTGTTTGGCGCCCCGGATCAGCGACGGAATGAGCTCGGCTTCGGGAAGGTTGCGCCAGTATTTGACCGGCATCTCCGACTTCATCATCTGAACCTTGAGCCGCGCCGGATTGAAGATGGACGCGAAGTAGGTGCGCCACACATCCTCCATCGCGTCCGAGCGCGGCGCGTCCTGCTTGCGCGTCCCCTCCCCGAACATGAGCCGCTCGCCGTCCCACGCGGCCGAGCGATACGGCGTGAAGATCGCCCACTGCATCGACGCGAACCGCCGCACGAAAAACGGTGCGGTCCGCTCGAGCGTGTAGTGGTCCGGCTCGAACCATGCCGCGAAGCGCGACTCGTCCTCGCGGAAACGCACGAACGCCTTCATCTTGTGGCTGTCGCGGCGCACTTCGCTCGCGAGCCGGTAGAGCTTGCTGATATCGGGGTCGGATCGCACCTCGATTAGATCGCGGTCCTTCTGCAGTCGGAACAGCAGCCGATAGCAGAGCCCGAAGCGAATGGTCTCGCGGTGGCAGAGCGCCGCCTCGGCGAGTTCGATGAAGCGCGGCGGCACCACGCCCACGGCACGCGTCGCCACGTCGGCGGGCCGCTCCTCCGGCTCGGCGAACAGGTCGACCGACGCCGCCGGGTCCTCCCAGATCACATCCTCCGGATGCGTGCCCTGCGACAACAGTGCGCGCGCCGCGAGCCGCCACTCCGCGAAGTCGTTCAGCGATGTGAGCCGCACGCGCTTCATCAGAACAGGCTTAGCTGCTTCGCCTCGGGCGTCATGCGCGCCCTCAGCCGGTCGTCATCGAGCGACGCGCCCGGCGTCCAGTCGTCGGCGACGATGAACGGCCGCACCTTCTTTGCCGACGAGCACAACCGCGCGACGTCCTCGAGCCGCAGACGATGATGCCGGCGCGCCGCGATGATGCCGTCGACGCTCGAAATGCCCAGCCCGGGCACACGCAGCAACAGTTCGCGATCGGCGCGATTGATGTCGAGCGGAAACAGCGCGCGGTGCTTGAGCGCCCACGCCAGTTTCGGGTCGATGCGCAGATCTAGGAAGCCGCCCTCCACTGCGATCTCGTCGGAGTTGAACCCATAGAACCGTATCAGCCAGTCGGCCTGATAGAGCCGATGCTCGCGCATCAGCGGCGGCGGCCTGGGTGGCAGCTTGCTGCTCGCATCGGGGATCGGCGAGAAAGCCGAGTAATAGACACGCTTCAGCCCATAGCCCGCGTAAAGCGTCGCACTACGCTTGAGGATGCCGGCATCGTCGGTCGCATCGGCACCAACGATCATCTGCGTCGACTGCCCTGCGGGCGCGAGCCGTGTCGGCTTCTTTTTGCCGTTCGCCAGTTTGCCGTCCGGCCGCGACTCTTCGCGCTTGCCGGTGATGTGCGCCATCGCGGTGCGGATCTCGCTCGGGTTCTTCTCGGGCGCCAGCGTCTCGAGGCTCATGTCCGTCGGCAGCTCGATATTGGTCGACAGCCGGTCGGCATGCACCGCCGCTTCCGCGAGCAATTCGGGCGATGCGTTGGGGATGATCTTGAGATGGATGTAACCGCGAAAGCCGTGCTCGACGCGGAGCGACCGCGCCACGCGGATGATCTCTTCCATCGTGTAGTCGGCAGAACGGATGATGCCCGAGCTCAGGAACAGACCCTCGATGTAGTTCCGCCGATAGAAGTCGAGCGTCAGCGTCACGACCTCTTCGACGCTGAAGCGGGCGCGGGCGACGTTCGATGACGAGCGGTTGATGCAGTAGGCGCAGTCGTAGACGCAGAAGTTCGTCAGCAGCACCTTGAGCAGGCTGATGCAGCGGCCGTCCGGCGCGTAGGAGTGGCAGATGCCGCTGCCCTCGGTCGAACCAATGCCGCCCTTGGTGCTGTCGCGCTTTTCCGTGCCGCTCGACGCGCAGGAGGCGTCGTACTTGGCCGCATCGGCGAGAATAGCGAGCTTGCGCTGGAGGTTGAGCTGCATGGTTTGTTCACTATATGTTCCACGTGAAGCGTGCGCCAGTCACAAAGACATGTGGGCGGGAAACCCGGTGCCTGCGGTCGAGGAGAGCGACGGGTAGCGCAACGGCCAAAAGAAAAGCCGGGCTCGAGAGCCCGGCTTCAGGATCAACGCGAGGGGGAGGCAGCCTCGCGCCGAGTTTGGATCAGTTTGCCGACGGCGGGGGCGGCGCACCGAGATTGCGGTTCTGCGGCAGCGTCGGGTCGTCGAACTTGGACTTGCCACCGGCCGACTTGTCGGGGTCGAGCAGCGCGGCGAGGTTGACCAGCTGCACGAACTCGGCGCGGTAGCCATTCTTGTCGGCCCCCTTGGCGCCATTGGCGAGATCGGCGATCTCCGCCCAGGTGATCGTCTCACCGTAGGACGAGCCTTTGAGCTTCTGACCGAAGGCAGCGACGGCGGCGGCAAAGCGCGGATCGTCTCCAGCCTTCATCGCGTCGTCGAGCACAAGGTTAGTACCGATCGGCATTTCGATGAGCTTGCTAGTGTCCCCTGTTGGAGCCTTGTAGCGCATCTTGAGGAAGCCGAGCTCGTCGTCGCCGGCCACTTCGTTCGCCGACGGAGCAGTACCGTAGCGGAGCGGGTCGTTGAGCTCGCCACCCGAACCGACGGGCACGATCTCGTAGAGCGCCGTTACAGTGTGGCCCGCACCGATCTCGCCGGCATCGACCGTATCGTTGTTGAAGTCCTCGCGGTTGAGCGCACGGGTCTCGTAGCCGATCAGGCGGTATTCGGAGACGAGCGCCGGGTTGAACTCCACCTGGATCTTCACGTCCTTGGCGATCGTCACCATGTTGGCGCCGCCTTCTTCAACAAGCACCTTCTGGGCTTCGCGGAAGCTGTCGATGTAGCTGGCATTGCCGTTGCCGTTCTGGGCGAGCGACTGCATCAGCGCATCGTCGAGATTGCCGCGACCGAAGCCGAGCACGCTCAGGAAGATACCCTTGTCGCGCTGCGTCTTGATGTAGGTCTTGAGCTCCTCGGGATCGTCGATGCCGACATTGAAGTCGCCATCGGTCGCAAGGATCACGCGGTTGTTGCCGTTCTCGAGCTTGTTCTCCTCCGCGAGGCTGTAGGCGAGCGCAATGCCTTCGGCACCCGCCGTCGAACCACCTGCACCAAGACTATCGAGCGCCTTGAGGATTTTGGTCCGCTCGCTCGCCTTGGTCGGCTCGAGCACGACGCCAGCCGAGCCGGCATAGACCACGATCGACACCGTGTCGTCCGCCTTCAACTGATCGATCAGCAGGCCGAACGAACGCTTCAGCAGCGGCAGCTTGTTGGGCTCATCCATCGACCCCGACGTATCGATGAGGAACGTCAGGTTCTGTGCCTGCCGCTCGTCGGCCGGCGGAACGTACCCCTTGATGCCGATCTGCAGGAGCTCGGTCTTGGGGTTCCACGGCGTCGGGATCACCGTCATCGACGACGAGAACGGCGTATCCATCGACGTCGGCGCCGCGTAGTCGTACGGGAAGTAGTTGATCAGCTCCTCGATCCGCACCGCGTCGGGTTCCGGCAGATAGCCGTCCTCGAGCAGGCTGCGCACATAGCTGTACGATGCCGTGTCGACATCGATCGAGAAGGTCGAGACTGGCTCTTCCGACGTGATCTTCAGCCGGTTCTCTTCGAACGACTGGAAGGTGTCGCCCTGGACGTACATCGGCTGCGTCGCAGCGTAACCGCCCGACATGTCGGCCATCGCCGAGGGCGCTGCCTGGCGCATCGTCATGCGACCGATCGCCGGCTCCGCAGCAGGAGCCGGAGCCACCAGCGTGTCCATCTCGCCGGCCGGCGCCACTTCCATCGTCGTGCCGACCGCAAGGCCGGTCTCGGCGGCAGCCTGCTTGGCTTCCGTATCGACCGTTGCGGGCTTGGCCACGTCCTTGGGCGTGATGGTGCTGAGCGTCGTCGTGGTGTTCGCGTCCGCATCGGTATGCTCTTCGCGCACCAGCGGCTGGTCCGCGGGCGTATCCTGGCTGGCGATGGTCGCATCGTCCTTGCCGACGGGCGGCACGCCGTCGACCGTATGATTGGTCGCCATCATCTGCGTGCCGAGCGGGAACAGGACGAGCGCCGCTACGGCCGTGCCGAGCGGAACGCCGAGGCCGGCACCGAGCTTCCAGCGGCTGAGCCAGCCGGGAGCCGCAGCAGCGGGCTTCTTGCTGGCCTGCGCGGCATCGAACGCCACCAGCGCGGCGTTGAGCGCGAGCTTCTTCGCTTCGGGCGAAGGCTGCACGGCGCGCAGCGACTTCAGGGAAGAGAGAGCGGCATCAGTCATTTTATCGTCCTCGTTCATAGAAGGCCCCTGAGGGTCTTCTTGGCTTCGTGTATGTGCCAGGAGACGGTTGCCTCCTTGCACCCCATGATCGCTGCGGCCTCGGCGTGGTTCATGTCCTCGGCGTAGACCAGCATGATCGCTTCGCGCTGTTTGTCGGGGAGCGCGTTCACCCGTTCCCAAATCTCGTGGGCTGCGGTCGCCTCTTCCTGGCCGCCCGGATCGTCTTCCGGATGGACAAGAGCGAATGCATCGACGTTCTTGCTGCGGCGGGTCGACGAGCGCTGCATATCGCGGACCATGTTGATGGTGACGCGATAGAGCCAGCTCGTGAACGCCGAACGTCCGTCGAAACTCTGAATCGCAGTGGCGAGCTTGATGCACACCTCCTGCGCGATATCCTCGGCGTCCGACTTCTTGCCGGTCCACTTGCACGCGGTCCGGAAGATGAAATCGTAATTCGCCTCGATCAGCTGGCTGAACGCCAACCGGTCACCCGCCTTGGCCCGATCGACCAGCGAGTTGTTCTGTGCGGCAGCCGCCGACCGCACGTTGATTTCTGATTGCGGCGTCAAAAGCAGGGACCCATCCACTCCAAGAGACCTTTGAATTGGCATCTTTGAAGGTAAGACGCCACGTGATGTGGGGTCCTTGGGTGTAAATTGCAGAATTTTGCCGGGCGCGGTGGAACGCGCCGGTGCGCCGGGGAGTCGGGCTGTTGCAGTTGATGGGCGCGGAGCCAGGGACACTTGGGCCTCCTTTGAACAAGAAGCCGTCATGCCCGGGGCAGAACCGGGCGTCCGAGACACCATCAGGCGGGCGCAAGAGCGGTGCTCTCGAACGGCCGGCGCGGACCGGCCATGACGACTGCACAAGAGACGCTTGTGGTGGGGGATTCCTTGGGGGTGCTCCGGATCGACAATCGCCACGTCCGCTACGCCTTCCCAGCGAAAGCTGGGATCCAGACTTCCGCAAGCGCGAGCTAAGAGATGGGCCCCAGCTTTCGCTGGGGAGGTGCTGGGGGAGCGTCTGGCTGCCACAGGGCGACAAGGGATGGGTAGAGATCATCCCAATCAGAGTTGGTCTCCTTGAACAGATCGATCTTCCACTGACGCTTCCACGCCTTGATCTGGCGTTCGCGATAGCGCGCAGCCAGCATCGACTCCTGGGGCTCGAACCACATGAGGCGGGTCACTCCGTATTTTCGGGTGAAGCCAGGAAAGACCTTGTCGCGATGCTCTTGCATCCGGCCCAACAAGTCGACGGTGGATCCAACGTAGAGAGTGCCGTTTCGCGCGGAGGCTAGCAAATAAACGACATAAGTCTGTCCGCTCATTTGTCCGCCCCAACCACCGGTACCTTCCCAGCGAAAGCTGGGACCCAACTCTCCACATCCCAACAATTGCCCCGTCTTTTGAGGCGTGCAACTCCAGATGCAGCAGATGCTGAGAGTTGGGACCCAGCTTTCGCTGGGGAGGTGCGGTGGTTGGGGAGGCGTGGTGGTTGGCGATTGAGTGCCAAGACCTTGCTCCCGCCACGGTCGAGCGCTACGTCACAGGAATGACCGATACCAAGCCGCCTGGCCCGTTCACGCTCACCCCGCCCCGTATCCTGCTACTGGTGCTGGGGGCTATCGCTGTCACCTATATCGTCGGCGCGCTGATGGGCGGCGTGGGCAATTACCAGCAGTTGCGAGACGCGAGGGATGCGGCGCTGAGCTCGTCGGCGATGATGTCGTCGTCGGCTCCATAGCGCCGCACCCACAGGTGTCTTCCCAGCGAAAGCTGGGACCCAACTCTCATTCCGCGCAAGTGGAAGTTTGGATCCCAGCTTTCGCTGGGGCGACACTCGATAGTGAGGAGCGTAAAGATTCTACGCCACCAGCGCCTGCGGGACTGCCTCTGCGATGAAGCCGCCGCCGAGGACTTCGCTGGTTTCGCTGTCGTCGGCGTAGAACACGCAGGCTTGGCCGGGGCTGATGCCGTATTCGCCGCTGAACAGCGTCACGTACACCTCGCCGTCGATCATCTGCACGGCGCCCTGCTGCGGCGGACGGGTCGAGCGGACCTTGACTTCGACCGGTAGGCCGTTGCCGCCTGCGGCCGCGGTCAGCGCCGCATCGCCGAGCCAGTTCACGTCGCGGAGGCGCACCGTCTTGGTCATCAGCGCTTCCTTCGGGCCGACGATCACGCGGCCCGTCTTGTGCTCGAGCTTGATGACATAGAGCGGGGCGTCGGAGGCGATGCCGAGGCCCCTTCGCTGGCCGATCGTGTAGTTGACGATGCCGTCATGCGTGCCGAGCACGCGGCCGTCGAGATGCACGATCTCGCCCGAGGCGAACGTCTCGGGATGCATCTTCCGGATGACGTCCTGGTACTTGCCCTGCGGCACGAAGCAGATGTCCTGGCTGTCGTGCTTGTCGGCGATTTCGAGTCCGAACTCGCGCGCCAGCTCGCGCACTGCGGGCTTAGACATCCCGCCCAGCGGGAAGCGCAGAAACTGCAGCTGCTGTTCGGTTGTCGCGAACAGGAAATAGGTCTGGTCGCGCGAGGCATCGACCGGCCGATAGAGCCGGCGCTTGCCGTTCTCGAGCTTGCTCTGCACGTAGTGGCCCGTCGCCAGCACATCGGCGCCGAGGTCCTGCGCGACTTCCATCAGGTCCACGAATTTCACGGACTGGTTGCACGCGATGCACGGCACCGGCGTCTCGCCCTGCCGGTAGGCATTGGCGAAGGGCTCCATCACGGCGTTCTTAAACCGCTCTTCGTAGTCGAGCACGTAGTGCGGGATACTGAGCGCGGCCGCCACGCGACGGGCATCGTGAATATCCTGACCGGCGCAGCAGGCGCCCTTGCGGTGCGTCGCTTCGCCATGGTCGTAAAGCTGCAGGGTGACGCCCACCACATCGTAGCCCTCGCGGGCCAGCAGTCCGGCCACCACCGAGCTATCGACGCCACCCGACATCGCGACGACAACGCGCGTGTCCTGAGGGCGCTTGGGCAGATCAAGCGAATTCAGGTTCATCATTTCCATCCAGTTGGGGGTCAAGGCCACAGTGAACGGCGCGGGTATAGAGGCATTGCCGCCTCCCGGCAAGAATTGCCGCTCCTGCGCAGCTCCTGCCGGGTGCATGGCGTGCCGGAAGGCGCAAAGCATTGATCCGATTGGCTTTCGCATCTGGCATCCGGCTTGCATCGCCTCCGTCGGATTATTGTGTCCGGGACCTTCTGTGTCGAACCTGACCGTCAGCTATGTGAGCCAGACCCCAGCGGTGAGCACCACCGCCGGAACGACGGCCGCTGCGCCGGCGGCGGATGGGCCGCTCGGCTTTCTCGCGGCGCTGGTCGATCAGCTCGTCACCGACGGCGCCAAGGCGGCGCAGGGCGAGATCGCCGCCAAGACGGGCGCGCAAATCAACGTGCCCGGCCTCGTCGGCATGGCGATCGACGCAACGGCAACGACGCCGCAGACAACGAACCCGCTCTCGGCTCTCGGCACCAGGCTCGACCAGCTCGCCGCGACACTGCAGAACGGCGAGGCCACGTCCGCCACGCAGCTGCAGGACCTGACCGCGGCCATCGCCGCTCTCAGCGATGCGCTCGATGGCGCGACCTCGACCGAGGCCACGGGAGCGTCGACGCCAGGCAGTGCTGATCCCGTGACGGACCTCGTCGACCGCCTTAACGCGCTGAGCCAGACGCTCGCGGCAACCGCGCCCGCGCTCGCCGATAAGCTCGACGCTCTTGCGGCCAAGATCGAAGCAAAACCTGAAATCGCGGCTGGGCTTGCCGGGCAATCCCCAACCGATGGGGACGCGGCGACGATCTCCCACATCATCCGCACACTGCTCGGCCACGAGACGAAGGACTCGTCCGACGACACCAAACCCACGCAGGATGGCGCGAGCAGCGACGACGACCTGCTCAAGGTTCTCGCGACGCTCGGCATCAACGTTCCGGCGACGGCGAGCGGCACGGTATCGGCCAGCGATGCTGACGCCAGTCCGGCTGATGCATCCGCAAGCGCTGTCCCTGCCCCGCTCCTCCGCCTCGCCAACCAGCTGAGCAAGGTCGGCACCGAATTGGCGGGCGCCGCACCCGAACTCGCCAAAAAGCTCGAATCCGTCGCCACGCAGATGGTCGCAGCGACCGCCGACCCCGGGCTCCTCGACAAGCTGACGGCTGCCGCTGCTCAGCCGAGTGGAACATCGCTCGACACACTCGTGCAGTCGCTCCTCGATCCCAAATCGACCACCGTTGCTGCCGTGCCGGCCACGCCACAGATTTCGGCTTCGACCAAACTTGCGCTTCCGGCGCAGAACGATGCCGAGACGGCGCCGCCGGTGTCCGATACGGATGCGACGCAGCCCGCACCGCGGATCGCCATCAGCGCGGCGACAACCGATACGACCGGCGACAAGCCCGCTGAACCGAAGGCCGAAGCCAAGGTCGCCGCCATCGTCGCCGACGCTGCCAGATCGGATCAGACGGCGCAGCCCACCCCAACACAGGCGCAAACCGCTCCCGTGGCACCACAACATGCGCGTGCCCTGCCCGCCGCCTACCAGACCGTCGCCAACCCCATCAATATGGGCCAGGTCGCCTTCGAGATGGTACGGCAGGTGCAGCAGGGCAGCTCGCGCTTTACCATCCGCCTCGACCCGCCCGAACTTGGCCGCGTCGACGTGAAGATGCAGGTCGACGCGACGGGCGCCGTGAATGCGCGCCTCACCGTCGATCGCGCCGAGACACTCGACCTGTTCCAGCGCGACCGCCAATCGCTCGAACGGGCGCTGTCACAGGCCGGTCTCGATACCTCCAAGACCAATCTCGAGTTCTCGTTGCGCCAGCAGAACCAGAATCCCTTCGCCGGGATGATGGGCGGCGACCAGCGGCAGCAGCAGTCCAACTACGGAAACGCCCAGCGCTTCGCCTCCAATGACGGCGACGACATCGCACCCACGCCGGCAATCACCCTTTACCGCGGGACCGCCTCGGCGGCCGGCGTAAACATCTTCGCGTAGGAGAGTATCATGGCAGTCAGCGGCGTCAGTGGCACCGGAAGGTCGAGCAGCTCAATATCGTCGAGCCGCCAGGGCATCGCCGACAACTTCGATACGTTCCTGCAGCTGCTCACCACGCAGCTCAAGAACCAGAATCCGCTCGATCCGCTCGACACCAACGCCTTCACCCAGCAGCTGGTGCAATTCTCCTCGGTCGAGCAGCAGCTCAAGACCAATGACTTCCTGTCTGCGCTGGTGACCGCCAACGTCAACACGGTGCAGACCAACGCCGTCAACTATATCGGCAAGACCGTCTCCGCCTCCGGCACGCGCTCCGAACTCGTCAACGGCAAGGCGGTGTGGAACTTCTCGATGACCGACGCCGCAAAGACCACGGTCACCATCAAGGATGCGGACGGCAACGTCGTTTACACCGAGACGGGCGAACTCCAGGCCGGCCAGGGCCAGTTCGAATGGAACGGTGAGACCTCGACCGGTGCCAAGGCGCCGAACGGGACCTACTCGATCACCATGACCGGCACCAATGCCGAAGGGAAGAGCGTCAATATCTCGACCGAGTTCACCGGCACCGTCAGCGGCATCGACTTCACCGGCTCCGAGCCCGTGCTGCTCATCGGCACCATGCGCGTGAACCTGTCCGGCGTCACCTCGGTCCGCACGGCCTCGTAAACCGTCCATTAACCCTGTCACGATCGTGCCACGATTTCGCCGCGTGGCCATTCGCGCTCGTCGGGCGCAAACCCCTGAGTTCTGGGCGATTCCTGAAGGTCACAGGTCGGAATTTTAACGGCTTGTAGACACTAGCTTAGGCAAATTTTAAGCGCGATCCGCTAGGCTCAACCAAGGTCAGGTTTGAGTCAGTGAGTAGAATGACCGTCGCAATGCGTCCCCGCGTCAAGTACGTGATCGGTCCGGATGGCAGTCCGTTGACGATCGCGGATCTTCCCCCCAGCACCACGCGCCGCTGGGTTATCCGTCGCAAGGCCGAAGTCGTCGCCGCCGTTCGCGGAGGCCTTCTCTCGCTCGAAGAAGCCTGCGCGCGCTACACCCTCAGCGTCGACGAGTTTCTCAACTGGCAGGCCGCCATCGACAAGCACGGCCTCGCCGGCCTGCGCACCACCTGGATCCAGCACTACCGCGAGGGCTGATCTCCTCCACCATCACGGCGTTGTCGCGCCCAGGTAGGGTTTGCCTGCCGGGCGCGATTGCATTTTGGCACATCTTGAACTTGTCGCCAGATGACCCTATTGTATCGCAATTGAGATACGGGAGTATCGGATGAGCGAAACCTCTATGCTGCACGTCCGGATGGACGAGAAGCTTAAGGCAGAGGGCACTGCTGCGCTTGAGTCTATTGGGCTGACAGCCGCCGATGCCGTCCGCATCCTCTTTAAGCGCATTGTCGCCGAGCAGGCCTTCCCATTGGAGCTGAAGGTACCAAACGCAGAAACGCGCGCGGCGATGGAAGAGGCGCGCGAGATAGCGCGGCGTGGAAAATCTCGCTTCAAGACTGCCGACGAGATGTTTGACAGCCTTGAAAAGCCCATCGAAGACTAAGCGGGCAACGCCGCCGCTTCGAGTTGAGTATGCCAGATCCTTTTACAAGGACTGGGAGAGGCTTAACCGTACTGGCCGCTACGACATGCCACGATTGAAGGAGGTAATGCTCCTTCTGATCGCTGCCGATGGTCCGCTCTGTGCCAAGTGGCTAGACCATCCCTTGAAAGGCGATTGGGACGATCATCGTGAGTGCCATATCGGCGGGGACTTCCTGCTCATCTATCTTCCCCAAGATGATCTGATCACATTCGTGCGCATCGGCACGCACGCGGAGCTGTTCCGCGAGTAGCCTAAGGCGTTGTCGCGCCCAGGTAGGGTTTGCCTGCCGGGCGCGATTGCATTTTGGCGTGGTGCTCGCGTACCGCGGCGAAGTCGGGTTTGTCGAAGGGCGTCGACATCCAGCGATGGGTCGAGAGCGCGATGACGATGTCCGCCAGACTGAAGCGCCCGTTCGCAACAAAGCCGCCGGCCCTGTCGATCTGGTCGTCGATCAGTTTCATCTTGCCGTTCCACGCGACGATGGACGCCTTGATCCTGTCGGGATCGTCGTAGCCCGGACGCTTGCGCAGCAGCGCGGCCATCGCGTAGCCCCAGCTTAAATTGAGCTCGGACGCCTGCCAGCTCATCCATTGGTCGACGAGGCCACGCTCCCGCGCATCTGAGGGCCACAGATCGCTCACGACCGTCTCCGCCAGGTAGCGCATCACGGCGTTGCTTTCCCACAGGACAAACCCGTCATCGACGATCACCGGGACCTGGCCATTGGGATTGAGCGCCAGAAACTCCGGCACGTTGGGGTCCCGGTCCGGGTTGCCCCAGATTTCCTGCTCATAGGCCAGCCCCATTTCGTCGGCCGCCCAACGTACCTTCCTCACATTGATCGAGGTGACGCGTCCCAGTATCCGCAGCATGTTCATTTCCCTCGGCAATTTGTGCCACCGCTCGCATTCGGCAACGGCTTGTTAAGACCTTCTTTACCATCAGGTAGGTAACTTTTGCCTACTCGGTTCGGATTGTGCGTTTCCGGATCGTGGGGGCAACATCGCGGGTCGCTTGTGAACGGTCTAACCCAGCTCTTCAATCGTCTTGGCCTGCAGCGCGTCGTGGCCATGGTTGTGGTCGCCGCGCTGATGCTCGGCTTCTTCGCCTTCCTGATCATGCGCGCTTCGACCCCGCAGCTCGCGCCGCTCTATACGGGCCTGAGCTTCGAGGATTCGGCCGCCATCGTCGAAGAACTCAACCAGCAGAACACGACCTACGAGCTTCGCGGCGATGGCGACACCATCCTCGTGCCGCGCGAGCAGATTACCGCCATCCGTATGGCGCTCGCCGGCAACGGCCTGCCGACCCGCGGCCAGGTCGGCTACGAAATCTTCGACCAGCAGAACACCCTCGGCGCCACCAGCTTCGTCCAGAACATCAACAATGTGCGGGCGCTCGAAGGCGAGCTGAGCCGCACCATCACCTCCCTTGCCCGCATCAAGTCGGCCCGCGTGCATCTCGTCCTTCCCGAACGCGCCCTGTTCTCGCGCGACAAGAAGGACCCCACCGCCTCGATCGTTCTTGCTGTCCGCGGCGAGCTCGCCAGCGGCGAAATCCGCGCCATCCAGCATCTCGTGTCGTCCGCCGTGGAGGGCCTTACGCCCAACCGCGTCTCGATCATCGACGACGCCGGCAATCTTCTTGCGGCGGGCACCGGCTCCGACGACGAAACGACGGTGCTCGCCGGCGAAGCCGAGGAACGCACCGTCGCCGTCGAGAACCGGCTCAAGCAGCGCATTGAGGACCTGCTGGCCAACGTGGTCGGCGATGGCCGCGCCCGTGTGCAGGTCAGCGCCGAACTCGACCTCACGCGCATGACCAAGACCGCCAAGACGTTCGACCCCAACGGCCAGGTCGTGCGGTCGACCAACACGCGCGAGCAGCAGAATTCGAGCAATGCGCCTGATGCCAACGGCCAGGTCAGCGCCTCGACCCAGCTCCCGGGCGCCACGGCAAATGCCAACAGCAGCACCGCGGCGACCGAGGCAGGCTCGACCACCGAAGAGACGACCAACTACGAAATCTCCGAGGTCAACCAGACCGAGATGACCGACCCCGGCGCCATCAAGCGCCTGTCGGTCGCGGTCCTCGTCGACGGCACCTATGCCACCGACGCAGCGGGCAACTCAGCCTACACGCCGCGCGACCAGGCGACCCTCGACCAGCTGCAGGCGCTGGTGCGCTCCGCCATCGGCTTCAACGACACGCGCGGCGACCAGGTCACCATCGCCAACCTGCAGTTCGCGGACGGCCCTGCGGCGCCTGCTCTGGGCACCGACGCGCCCGGCCTCTTCGACTTCACGCGCGACGATCTGATCTCGGGCGCCCAGATGCTGGTGACGCTCATCATCGCGCTCGCCCTCGTCTTCTTCGTGATGCGCCCGCTGCTCAAGCGCGTGCTGTCGCCGGAAGACAAGCCGCTGGCCCTCCCCGCGAGCGCCGAGATCGGTACCCCCGCTCCCTACTCCGGCCCCGCCGTCGTCGGGCAACCCGAGATGGCCGAGGACGGCGCGAGGAACGAAGTCCCCGCGTGGATGAACAACGCCCGTCAGCTCGGCGCGGCACAGGCCCAGACCATGAAGACCGTCGGTACCCTCGTCGAAGAAAACCCCAAGCAGGCCGCGCTGATCGTGCGCGACTGGCTCTCGAGCGCCACGTGAGCTGATCCATGGCCCTCGCAGCTCCCCCCGTCTCAGAGGCAATGACAAGGCAGCTGGTGATCGGCACCGCGTCCGATCACCGCGCGATGTCCGGCGACGAAAAGGCCGCCCTGCTGCTGCTCGCCCTCGGCCCCGATCACGGCAAGCCGATCCTCGAAGAACTCGACGAGATGGAGATCAAGGTCCTCTCGCGCACCATGGTGCGGATGGGGCCGGTGAGCCAGCAGATGCTCGACAATCTGTTCGCCGAGTTCGTCACTTCGATCTCCTCCAACGGCAATATCTCCGGCAACTCCGACACCACGCAGCGCCTGCTGCTGTCGTTCCTGCCCGCCGATCGCGTCGATGCGATCATGGAAGAAATCCGCGGCCCCGCCGGCCGCAACATGTGGGAGAAGCTGTCCAACGTTCAGGAGGACATTCTCGCCACCTACCTCAAGAACGAATACCCGCAGACCATCGCGGTGGTGCTCAGCAAGATCGACACGGAGCATGCCTCCAAGGTCCTCGCGGCCCTGCCCGAAGACCTCGCGATGGACGTGGTCAAGCGCATGCTTTCGCTCGACCCGGTGCAGAAGGAAATCCTCGAAAAGATCGAACAGACACTTCGTACGGAGTTCATGTCGACGCTGAGCACGTCCAAGCGCCGCGACAGCCACGAGCAGATGGCGGAAATCTTCAACTCGTTCGACCGCCAGACCGAAGCCCGCTTCATCACCTCGCTCGAAGAGAACGACCGCGACGGCGCCGACCGCATCAAGTCGCTGATGTTCACCTTCGAGGATCTGGGTCGCCTCGATGGCGCGGCCACGCAGGCTCTTCTCGCCAAGATGGACAAGAAGGATCTCGCGATGGCGCTCAAGGGCGCCAACGACCAGATCAAGGAATTCTTCTTTACCAACATGTCCGCGCGCTCCGGCAAGCTGCTGCGCGACGACATGGAAGCTATGGGCCCAGTGCGCCTCAAGGACGTCGACGAAGCCCAGGCCAAAATGGTCGCGACCGCCAAAGACATGGCCGCCCGTGGTGAGATCATCATCAGCAAGGGCAAGAGCGACGAGCAGATGGTGGGATGATGACGAACGCCGCTCCCGCCAAATTCCGCTTCGATCTCGACCTCGGCCACCGCCAGGAACGCAATGCGGTGATGACCGACAGCGCTATCGCCACGCTCGTCGCCAACGCGCGCAGCGAGGGCCATCGCGACGGCTTTGCCGAGGGCGAACGGACCGCCGCGGTCAAGGCCGCGCAGAACATCGCCAAGGCGGCTCAGGCGCTCGCCGACCACACCGCCGCCATGAACGCCGCGCTCGACGACAACAGACACGCGACACTGAGTGAAGCCGTATCGCTCGCCGCCACCATCGCCCGCAAGCTCGCGCATCATCTGCTCGAGCGCGAACCAACCGCCGAGATCGAAGCGCTCATTGCCGAGTGCCTCGCGTCGCTCGACGGCGTGCCCCACCTCGTCATTCGCTGCAACGCCGAGCTCGCCGGGGCCGTCCGCGAAATCGCCACCAACCGCATCGCGACGTCGGGCTTCACCGGCCGCCTCGTCGTGCTCGGTGAGCCCGACCTCGCCATGAGCGACGCGCGCATCGAGTGGGTCGATGGCGGCGTCGTGCGCGACACCGCCGCGATCGAGGCCGACATCGACCAGCGTATTGCCACCTACCTCGCCGCCAAGCGCGGCCCGCAGTCCGGAGGACATCAATAATGGCCAATGAACCCGGCGGCCTCGGCCTTGAGGAAATGGACGCCCCCGAGCGCGGCGGCATAGAGCAGGTCGTCGAGCGCACCGCCTCCGATCTGGAAGCCGTCTTCGACGTTCCCGTCCGTATCTCGGTCGTTCTCGGCCGCACACGCGTGCCGGTCGCCAACCTCCTCAAGATGGATGTGGGCACCGTGGTCGAACTCGACCGTCAGGTCGGCGAAGCCGTCGAGGTCTTCGTCAACGACAGGCTAGTGGCGCGCGGTGAAATCGTCCTCGTCGAGAACCGTCTCGGCGTCACCATGACTGAAATCGTGAAGGCAGCCTGATCATGCGGCTACTCATCGTCGGCGCCCTCGAGGGCCAGCTCTCCGAAGCCACCAAGCTCGCCATGCAGGGCGGCGCGAAAGTCGCGCATGCGTCCTCCATCGACATCGCGATGAGCTCGCTGCGCGCCGGGCGCGGTGCCGATCTGCTGTTCGTCGATGTGATGGTCGACATCCCCGGCCTCATCGCCGCGCTCGAAGCCGAACGCATCCACATCCCGGTTGTCGCCTGCGGCACCGAGACCAATGCCGCCGCTGCCGTGAACGCCATCCGCGCCGGCGCCAAGGAATACATCCCGCTGCCGCCCGACGCCGAGCTGATCGCCGCCGTCATTGCGGCTGTGGCACGCGAGTCGACTGACTTCCTGTTCCGCGATCCGGGAATGGCGCGCGTCGTGCAACTCGCCGACCAGATCGCCCCGTCCGATGCCTCGGTGCTGATCACCGGCGAGAGCGGCACCGGCAAGGAAGTGATGGCGAAATACCTTCATTCGAAGAGCAAGCGCGCGGCGCGTGCCTTCATCTCGGTCAACTGCGCCGCCATCCCCGAGAACCTGCTCGAAAGCGAACTTTTCGGCCACGAGAAGGGCGCCTTCACCGGCGCAGTCGCGCGCCGCATTGGCAAGTTCGAGGAAGCCTCGGGTGGAACGCTGCTCCTGGACGAAATCTCCGAGATGGATGTGCGGCTCCAGGCCAAGCTGCTCCGCGCCATCCAGGAGCGCGTCATCGATCGCGTCGGCGGTCAGCGCCCCGTACCCGTCGACATCAGGATTATCGCGACCTCCAATCGCAACCTCGCGGATGCCGTTCGTCAAGGCGCGTTCCGCGAGGATCTCTTGTTCCGCCTCAACGTCGTCAACCTGAAGCTGCCGCCACTGCGCGAGCGGCCCGGTGACGTTGTCGCCCTCGCCGATCACTTCGTCGCCAAATATGCCAAGGCCAATGGCCTGCCGCCACGCCAGCTGACGCAGGCGGCGCGTGACGCGCTGCTGCGTGCGCCATGGCCCGGCAACGTACGCGAGCTCGAGAACACATTGCATCGTGCCGTGCTGCTCTCGCAGGGCAACGACATCGGTCCCGAAGCCATCGTCATGCCCGACGGTGTCGGCCTCACCACCTTCGCCGGCGCCGCGAGCGTTGCCTCGCAGGCCGCGCAGGTCGCCGAAACGATCTCCCGCTCGATGGTCGGCCGCACCGTCGCCGATGTCGAACGCGACCTTATCCTCGAAACGCTGGACCACGTGCTCGGCAATCGGACCCACGCTGCCAACATCCTCGGCATCTCGATCCGCACGCTGCGCAACAAGCTGAACCAATACGCCGACGAGGGCACGCATGTGCCGGGTCCGGGCGAGGTGAGGAAGAGCGCGTGACTTCGCGGCCCCTCACCCGCCTCGCTTCGCTCGGCACCCTCTCCCCCGAGGGGAGAGGGGACGCTGGAACCGCGAGCCCGCAGTCG
>JBGAKM010000024.1:0-37356 GCA_044224395.1 Devosia sp. | reverse complement strand
CGCCTCGATGGGCGGCCTCGGCTTCTCCGACCTCAAGTGGAAAAAGCCAGTGATGGTCGGCGACACCATCTCCGGCACCGCCACCATCGCCGGCCTTCGCCGCTCGCGCCATCACCCCGAGCGCGGCATCGTCACCCTCGATCTCGCCATGGCCAACCAGTCGGGCGAGCCGGTCATGACCATGCGCCTCGCCAATCTCGTGGAACTCCGCGACCCGTCGGTCCCCCTCATCGAGGGCGAAAATCCATGACGCGCTGGTTCGAAGACATCACCATCGACGAGGTCTTTCCCCTTGGCGAGCACCATTTCACCGAGGCCGAGATCATCCGCTTCGGCCGGCTCTACGACCCGCAATACTTCCACGTCGATCCGGAGGCCGCCCGGCACAGCCATTTCGGCGGCCTCGTCGCCTCCGGCTGGCACACCGTCAGTGTCGGCCACCGCCGCATGGTCGATACGCTGTTCGCAGAAGAGGCGCGCCTCCGCGGCCTCGGCAAGGAGCCGGGCGTCTCCGGCCCCTCGCCCGGCGTGAACAAAATGGAGTTCAAGGCGCCCGTCCGCCCCGGCGACACCGTCAGCTACACCCTCGTCGTCACCGGCAAGCGCCCCTCTAACTCCATCCCCGGCTGGGGCCTGCTGTTCAACACGCTCGAGGCCACCAATCAGCGCGGCGAACTTGTTTATCACGCCGAGCTCGTGGGCTTCTCGAAGCTGCGCGACTACAAAATGCCACTAAGGCTGCGTCTATTGCTGGCGTTGACCCGAATCCCTGTTTTGGGGAAGGTTCTGGCTCAACGTACCGGATGATGTGATGCGCCGCCTCGCCTTCGCCCTGAGCCTCGTGATGCTGGCCTCGCCCGCTTTGGCCCAGGGGGTCACCGTCAGCCCGTCCGAAGGCAATTGGGGCTGCATCGCGCTCGTCGATAACACCAAGGCGGGCCTGCTCACGGTCTTTGCCGGGAGTTACGGCTACGCCTCCGCCAATTTCAAATCCTCCGCCTCCGGCACAGGCAATGCCGAGATGGGGTCGGACGGCGTGCGCTTCCTCGACGGCAACCTGGCGAGCGTCGGCATCGGCTATGGTCTCGTCACCTTCAGCGCCGACGGCGGCGACGTGTTGACGTTGTACAATCCGGAGAAGGCCGTCCTCGTCTGCACGCCGCGCTGACTGGAATCGCACTCCACGTTTATTTGAGGTGTCGGTGGGAACACGGGCACGTCTTTCGTGTTATCCCTGCGAATGCGGAGGATACGTATGCCGCAACCCAACCTTTTTAACCTTCTGGACGACGTGCCCCAGCAGCGCCTCGACAAAGTGCTGCAAGGCCTCGATCGCCTCACGCCGCGCGAGCTCGAAGTGCTCAAGCGCGCCATATCGGGCGAAACCGCAGGCGCCTCCGCCGATCAGCTCGGCATCTCCGTGCGAACGGTGGAGCTGCATCGCCAGCAGATTCTCGCCAAGCTCGAGGTCAAGAATCTGACGCAGGCCGTGCGTATGATCGCCCTTGCCCAGCGCAGTCAGGAGTTCCCGCGTACGGCGTCGCAGTGACGCTGGTATCGAGGCACGCGCGGCGCTAGGTTCGCTGCCGCACCAATGTCCCTCTTCGTCTTCAGCGTCATCCTCGTCGCCGCCGCGCTCCACGCCGTCTGGAACGCCATCGTCAAGAATGGCAGCGACACGCTCCTGACCACCGTGCTGGTCGCCACCGCCGCAGCGACCGTAGGCGTCGTCACTCTACCCTTCTTGCCGCCCGTGGCGTCCGCCGCCTGGCCCTACCTCGCCGTCTCCGCCGTCCTCGAAATCGCCTACTACGGCCTCGTCGCCGGCGCCTACCGCAACACCGACATGAGCAGCGCCTACCCGCTGATGCGCGGCACCCCGCCGCTCATCGTCGCGCTCGTCTCCACCCTGTTCCTTGGCACGGCGCTGTCGCTCACCGGCTGGCTCGGTGTCGCCCTCGTCTCCCTCGGCCTCATCAGCCTCATGCTCGGCAGTCTCAAGGGCGCCTCGCGTGGCGCTATGTTCGCGATGACCAACGCCCTGGTGATCGCCTCCTACACCATGGTCGATGGGTTCGGCGTGCGCGCCTCGCAATCGCCGGTTGCGTACGCCATGTGGATATTCGTTCTAACCGGCGTGCCGCTCGCCGCCTGGGCCCTCATCCGGCGTCCCGACTTCATCCCCTACGCCCGCCGCAACTGGCATTTGGGCATCGCCGGCGGGCTGGGAACGCTCGTCTCGTACGGACTTGTGCTCTGGGCCATGACGCAGGCGCCCATCCCGCTCGTGGCAGCGCTGCGGGAAACGTCGATCCTCTTCGGTACCGCTATCGCCGCCTTGATGCTCAGGGAGCGGGTGACACGAACAAGGCTTCTCGCCGTCCTCATCATCGCCGCCGGCGCTGCCGTGCTGAAACTCGCCTAGGGTTGACGGAGCGACACGCTCTTTTTATGCTCCCGCCGCAAACTGAGAGGTCACGCTTCCAATGATTTGAGCATCGCTGCGGACGCCAAGTGCATCGCTTTCCCACGCTACGCGTGCGGCAGGTGATGCGGGATTGCCGGCGAGCAGGATGCACGGATCTAGCGTTGAGACTCTGGTCTAGAGGACCTCTCGTCCGGCTTTCCCCGTCCGTCACTTTTCCCCTTTTTAGCCGCGCCGCCACTCGCCTGGCCGCGCCCCCGACCGCTCTCAACTCGCCCGGTTCGCCGTGGCGGGATAGGAAAGCTCATGCCCAAATTCATGACATATCAACGACCCACCCCGGTCTCGAAGCAGAGCTGGAGTCATGCTCCGGACCGCAAGGCAAACGTGCCGCGCAAGGCGCCCGAGGCGCAAACGAGCGCCAGTCCCAGCATCACTGTGCCGGTGCTGGATCAGCTCATTCGCAAGTCGTAAGCGCAACCCGGGAGGCGGCTCGCCGCCTCCCTCAATGACCGGGGAACGGCACCAGGCTCTCGATCGTAACGCCCAGGGCCCGCAGTTTGTCGGCACCACCAAGGTCGAACAGATCGATCACGAAACCCGCATTCTCGACCACAGCACCGGTTCGCCGCAGCAGGCCCACGGCCGCCAGCGCGGTGCCACCCGTCGCGATGAGGTCGTCGATCAACAGCACCTTGTGCACATTGCTCAGCACGTCGGCATGGATCTCGATCGTATCGACGCCATACTCGAGTGTGTAGTTCTGCCCTATCGTCGCTCCCGGCAGCTTGCCGCGCTTGCGGATCGGCACGAAGCCCACGCCCAGCGCGATCGCCACGCCGGCGCCGAAGATGAAGCCGCGAGCCTCGATCCCCGCGACATGCGTGATGCCGAGCCCTCGATGCGCCTCGGCCAGTCGCTCAACGCTCTCGCGGAACCCCTGCGGATGCTCGATCAGCGTGGTGATGTCTCGAAACAGAATGCCCGGCTTGGGGTAGTCGGGGATCGAACGGATCAGCGATTTGAGGTCGAGCATTACTGCCGCTTCACGATCTTGCGGGCAGCGACTCCCGCGCGGAACGCAGCCTCGAGCGTCGCGTCCGCCGCCTTCTCGCGCATTGCCGGCGTCATCAGCCGCGGCGCCGCGCGAACGGCCGCCCGCACCATGGGATGCCGCGCCACGGCCATGGCAACACCGATCATCGTCGCTGCGGTTCGGATCGGGGACATACCTGCGTCTCCAATTGATCTCCGGCAAAAGCTACCGCAGCCGGGCCCCTGATGAAAGGGCCCGGAGTGGCGCGCCCGCCAGCGCTCATGCAATCTTGATCGGGTCGCTTCGGGGGGAGAGACCATGGGTTGGGGCATCCAGACGACGTATCTTCCACGCGAAAATCTCCGCTTCATGGAAGAGTGGCTAGCTTATCACACCCTGCTGGGCGCCGAGTTTTTCCACCTCTACGACAACACCGGCAGCACCGAGCTCATTGACGGCCACGCGATCGCCGTCGACGGCATGAACAAGTATGGAATGCGAGCCGACATGCGTCTCACCGACGCGCAGATCCTCGAGATCGAGGCCGACATCTTCAAGAAATACCCCGTCACCAAGATCGCCTGGCAACCGCGCGAGAACGGCCAGATCGTCAACGGACAGGTCGCCGCCGTCGATCACTTCGCTGAAGGGATGACAAGCGGCTGGTGCGCCTTCATCGACATTGACGAGTTTATCTATGCGCCCGGCCCGGTTGCAGACCTTCTCAGGGACAAAGCCGTCATGGTGCTGCAGAAGAAGTTCGACGATCGCTTCGGCTACGACACGGCGCTGGAGATCACCAGAACCTTCAAGTTCAACACGCTCGGTTGGGCCTCCAAGCTCATCCTGAACATGGAGCACTACATTCCCGGTGGCATCAACATTCACCATCTGAATGTCCAGCAGATGGGTGTCCCGCTGCGAGCGGACATCAACGAAATCCGCATCAATCACTACAACCACAACCCGACGGGCCACGCCTATATGGTGCAGCATCTCCGCTCGCTCGACCCGTCCTGGACCGTCGTTCCACACGATCAGGTCTTCACCGAGCGGTGCGAGCTCGCTCTGAACCTCTCGCGCAGGCTCGACTACGACAGTTTCGTCCTCTGGCGAGGGTGGCGCTAGCATCCCCGCAAAAACAAAAGGGGCGCCGAAGCGCCCCTCAAACTCTCGCGACTGCCGACGCTCAGTGTTCGACGTTGCGCCACAGGCGCTGTTTGACCAACCACATCAGCACCGCGAACAGGATCAGGAAGGTAATCACGCGGAAGCCCGCGGCCTTCTGCGAGTTGAGGTGCGGCTCAGCCACCCACATCAGGAAGGCCGACACGTCGGTCGATGCTTCCTCGAGCGTCGCATCGCGCAGCGACTCATCGTTGGGCGTATTTGGATCATCCGCAACGCCGGTCTGGTACTTCACGCTGCCATTGGCCAGCGGCGGCGGCATGCCGATCGCGTGCCCGGAGAAGATGTGGTTGTAGAACTTCCCCTCGGGAACTGACGCGCCTTCCGGCGGCGTCTCTTCGTAGCCTGTCAGCAGCGCGCGGATATAGTCCGGCCCGCCTTCCGAGTACGTCGTGAAGTAGTTGAACAGCCACTGCGGGAACGGCGACGCGATCGAGCGGGCCTTGGCCATCACAGACAGGTCCGGTGGCACAATACCGAACGCAGCGATCTGGTCCGCGGCGCTCTGGCCGGTGCCCGGCCACCGGTCGGACGGCAGGCCCTTGCGTGTCCCTTCGGCGGAGTCAGGGTCGTTCACGGTGTACTCGGCGGCGAGGGCCTTCACCTGCTCTTCCGAGAAGCCGGGACCGCCCTCTTCTTCGAGGTTGCGGAACGCTAGCAACTTGGCGCCATGGCAGTTCGCGCAGACTTCGCGGAACACCTGGAAACCGCGCTGCAGCTGGTGCTCGTCGTACTTGCCGAAAATGCCGGCAAAGCTCCAGGGCTGGCGCTGAACCTGGATCGTCTCGTGCTCCTGCGCCATGGCGGGAGCCGCAAGGCCCAGGGCAATCAGGCCGGCAGCAACAATGGTCGTGATCTTGATCATTCTGATGCGGGTCCTGAAGGTCACGTCGTGGCCGGAGCGGGCTTGAGCACCGCTTCCGAGATCGAGTTGGGCAGCGGCCGCGGCTTCTCGAACCGGCTGAGCAGCGGCAGCACCACGATGAAGTACGCGAAGTAGTAAAGCACCGAGAGCTTGGAGGTATCGGCGACGGTAAAGTTGCCGACGATCTTCATGTCCGGGCTCTGCGCGCCGTACCACGTGAGCAGCACGAAGTTGACCACGAACACCCAGTAGAACCACTTGAACATCGGTCGGTACGTGCCCGACCGGACCTTGCTCGTATCCAGCCAGGGCAGGAAGAACAGGATCAGGATCGAACCGCCGAACGCGATAACGCCGAGCAGCTTGGAGTCGAGGATGAAGTTGAAGTCGATCGCACGCAGGATCGCGTAGAACGGCAGGAAGTACCATTCCGGCACGATGTGCGGCGGCGTCACCAGAGGGTTGGCCTGGATATAGTTGTCCGGGTGGCCCAGCAGGTCCGGCGCGAAGAACACGAACCACGCGAAGGGGATGCAGAACACCACCACCGCGAACAGGTCCTTCATCGTGTAGAACGGATGGAACGGCAGCGTATCGCGCTCGCTCTTCACTTCGACGCCGATCGGGTTGTTGTTCCCCGGAACGTGAAGGGCCCAGATATGAAGGCCAACCACCGCCGCGATGATGAATGGCAGCAGATAGTGGAGCGAGAAGAAGCGGTTGAGCGTCGGATTGTCGACAGCGAAGCCGCCGCGTAGCAGCTGCAGGATCGGATCGCCGACCACAGGGATCGCCGCGAAGATATTGGTGATCACCGCCGCGGCCCAGAAGCTCATCTGCCCCCAGGGAAGCACGTAGCCCATGAACGCTGTCGCCATCATCAGCAGGAAGATGATGACGCCGAGAATCCAGAGGATCTCGCGCGGCGCCTTGTACGAGCCGAAATACAGCCCGCGGAAGATGTGCATGTAAACCGCCGCAAAGAACATCGAGGCGCCCACCGCGTGCGTCGCCTGGATGATGCGGCCGGCGTTCACATCGCGGCGAATGTGCTCCACCGATTCGAAGGCAAGGCCGACCTGCGGCGTGTAGTGCATCGCGAGGATGATGCCGGTGACGATCTGCGCCGCCAGCATGAAGGTCAGGATCGCGCCGCCGGTCCACCAGTAATTGAGGTTCTTGGGCGTCGGGTAATCCATCAGGTGCTCTTTCGAGAACCTGATCAGCGGCAGACGGTCGTCCAGCCACTTCTCGAGGGCGTTGCCGGGGGTGTAGCTGCTGTTATGCGAGGACATCTATCGTCTTCCCCATCAACCGATCTGAATCACGGTGTCGCTCAGGAACTGGTAGGGCGGAACCACCAGATTCTTCGGCGCGGGGCCCTTACGGATGCGACCCGACGTATCGTATTCCGAGCCATGGCACGGGCAGAACCAGCCGCCGAACTCACCGGACTCGCCCACCGGAACGCAACCGAGATGCGTGCAGAGCGCCACCATCACCAGGTACTGCTCGTGACCTTCTTTGACGCGGGACTCGTCGGTCGCCGGATCCTTGAGATCACCCATCGGCACCGCGCGGGCTTCTTGAATCTCTTCTGCCGTGCGGTGACGCACGAACACCGGCGAACCACGCCACTTGATGGTGACCGAGGAGCCTTCTTCCACGCCCGACAGGTCGAACTCGGTTGAGGCGAGAGCCAGCACGGAAGCATCCGGGTTCATCTGGTTGATGACCGGCCAAACCACTGCACCAACGCCAACCGCGCCGACCGCTGCTGTCGCGACATAGAGGAAGTCGCGCCGGCCCGGATTGGGCTGGTCGTTGTGCGCCAAATTCGATTCTGTCGCCAAGGTGGAACTATCCCTGCCTGATGTCTGATTGTGCGCCGCTTTGCGGGCCCCCGCACCGCGCGCAACAAACGGCCTCACCCGCCCTCAACGGCGCGTGATTGTGGCGTCTTTTGGCACTCTCCCTAGAACTTGTCCAGACTGGCGGAAGTGGCGAAAACCCCGCTGCGACACTATACCCACACGTGCTTTTGGGCCGCTATGGCATGGAGCTTGCGATGACCGTCGACCTCGCCCTCTACCAGCCCGATATCGCGCAGAATACCGGCACGCTGATCCGGCTCGGCGCCTGCCTCGGTGCCCCGGTCCACGTCATCCACCCTACCGGTTTCCCGTTCTCCCGGCGCGAGCTGAAACGCGGCGGCCTCGACTATCTCGATCATGCCCAGATCGTGGAGCATGACAGCTACGACCACTTCGACCGGTGGCGCCGCGACGCCGCTCGTCGGCTGGTCCTCCTCACCACGAAGTCCAGCCAGTCGGCCTATGCGTTCGCCTACGCCGACGGCGACATCATCATGCTCGGGCGCGAAAGCGCCGGCGTCCCCGAGCCGGTCGCTGCGGCCTCCGACGCACGTATTCGCATCCCCATGCGCGCCGGATTGCGCTCGATCAATGTCGCCATCGCCGGCGCCATGATACTGGGCGAGGCATTCCGCCAAACCCTCTCATTCGACACCCTGACATGACCCTGCCCCTCGACATCGACGAAAAAAAAGCCAAGGCCGCCAACTATTTCCGCTCGTTTCGCGATCAACTGGTTGCGACGCTGAACGCCATCGAAACCGAGGGCGGCGTGCTCGCCGATCGCCCCGCCGGTCGCTTTGAGATCACCCCCTGGACCCGCCCCGACGGCGGCGGCGGCGAGATGGGCATGCTCCACGGTCGCGTCTTCGAGAAAGCCGGAATCCACATCTCGGTCGTCCACGGCACCTTCAGCGAGGAATTCGCCCGCCAGATGCCTCACACCGAAGCCGGTGCGGCCTTCTGGAGCGCCGGCGTCTCGGTCATCGTCCACCCCTGGAACCCGAACGTTCCTGCTGCTCACATGAATGTCCGCATGATCGTCACCGGCAAGTGGTGGTTCGGCGGCGGCGGCGACCTTACCCCCGTCCTGGACCGGCGCCGCACCCAGACCGACCCGGACTCGCTCGATTTCCACGCCGCCTACCGCGCCGCCTGCGAGGCCAACAACGTCGATTACCCGCGCTACAAGGCGTGGTGCGACGAGTACTTCTTCCTCAAGCACCGCAACGAACCGCGCGGCATCGGCGGCATCTTCTACGACAACCACAACTCCGGCGACTGGGACGGCGACTTCGCCTTCACCCAGGATGTCGCCGAGGCGTTCCTCGACACCTATCCCGCCCTCGTCCGCCGCAACTTTACGACGCCGTGGACAGAGGCCGATCGCAACGAGCAGCTGATCCGTCGCGGCCGCTACGTCGAGTTCAACCTCCTCTACGATCGCGGCACGACCTTTGGCCTCAAGACCGGCGGCAACGTCGACTCCATTCTGTCCTCCATGCCCCCTGAAGTCCGCTGGCCCTAGGGAACGAATCCCCGCCGAAGCGTTTTTCTCTTGTTCAGCAAGAGGAGGTTGCGATGAAGCAATATGAGTGTCTCGTCCCCGGCTGTCCGTGGCACACGCAGGCCGAAGATCAGGCTGAGATCGTCCGCCGCGCCGCCGATCATCTGCGATCGGTCCACGCCGAGGCTCAGGTGCGACCCGACATGATCGAGCGCATCAAGCAGCGGATACACGAGCCTGCCGCGGCACAATAATCAGCGGTCGAGAATGGACAGCAAAGCGTTCCGGTCGAGCTTGAAGCCCGACTGGATCCATCGTTGTTCGAGCCGATCGAGTTCCGCTCCGATTTTCGGCCCAGGCTTCATGCCGCGCTGAAGCAGATCACCGCCCGACACTGGAAAGCTGGGCACGTTTATGTTGCTCAAAGACTGCAACACCGCAGCCTTGCCAGCCTCGGTCCACCCCGCGAACGTCGCAGCCACTTCGACGGCGTCCGACAGGAACGCCGGGAAGCGGTAGGCCGCTTCCGCCACATGAAAGTCGATCAGCATCTGCGCCGCCTTGAGGATGGCTTCAGCGGTTGCGACCTCCTCGTTGGACAGCCTCCAGCGCTGTTTGACCCCGCGGCTGCCTAGCGCCTGCACAAGGATGGCGAGCCTCGCGGTACCGTTGGGCCTGTGCGCCCGGCGCTCATAAACCGCAAGGCGAGCAAGCAGGTCTTGCGGCATGCCGATCACGCCGACCTCGACCATCTTGGCAATTGTCCGCGCGACGTGGGGGAGTTCGATCATGCGCCGCATTTCTGCGCCGATCCGCTCGCCGGAGATCTTTCCCAGATCGCCGGCCGCCTTCTGCACCGCAGCGACCCCGTCTTCGTCGAACTGCTCGTGCCCATGGCTCGCGCTGAACCGGAAGAACCGATAGACGCGCAGCTTGTCTTCCGCGATCCGTCGGTTCGCATCGCCGATGAATCGCACCACACCATTCATGCAGTCTTCGACACCGCTGATCGGGTCGAACAGCTCGCCTTCGAAATCGCAGTAGAGGGCATTCATCGTGAAATCGCGCCGCTCGGCATCGCGCGTCCAGTCCCACCCGAACCGCACCGTGGCGTGCCGGCCGTCGGTCTCGATGTCCTCGCGCAACGTCGTGACCTCGGCGATCCGGTCGTCGATCTTCAGGGTCACCGTGCCATGCTCGATGCCGGTCGGATACGCCGAGACGCCTGCCTGGCTCGCCCGTCGCATCACCTCGTCGGGCGGCAACTCGGTGGCGAAGTCGATCTCGCGCGCCTCGCGCGGATAGCCCACGAGCGTGTCACGGATGGCTCCACCCACTGCCCGCGTCGTGCCCTTCGCCCCGTCGAGCAGTTCGAACACGCGCTGGGTCGCCTGTTCGCGCAGCCACGGTGCCTCTCGCAGGCGTTGCAATGGGGCCTTGGCAATCACCAGGGGATCTCGTCCTTCAGCACCAGATCATAGAACCGCCGCGTCAGATTGGCGGTTATCCCCCAGATGACAAGCCCCTCATGTTCGATCTGCCAGGTCGAACCCTTGCGCCCCCCGCGCTCGAAATGCAGCGTCGCGAAGCTTTCGCTGCGCATCAGCCGGGGCAGCGGCAGCTCGAACACCGTCTTCACTTCCCCGGGATTGCCGACGAACGCCCGGTGCGGCCGCACCTCGGCGACCACCGGCGTGATCATGTAGTTCGACCCCGTAAAGTACGCCGGCATGTACCCGAGGATACGCGCATCATCGCGGTCGAGCGCCACCTCTTCCCAGGCTTCGCGCAACGCGGCATCGCCCGGCCCATCGTCGGTCGGGTCTATCTTCCCGCCGGGGAACGCCACCTGCCCCGAATGCGACCGAAGCTCCGGCGAGCGCTCGGTATAGAGGATGGACAGCGCCTCACCGCGCCGCACGATGGCGATCAGCACAGCCGCATCACGCGGTGGCCCCGAAAAGCCGCCGTCCGGCACCCAGTCGGGCAGCAGCGTAGCGGTCTCCTCGGCCGCCTGCGGCGAGGGCAGCAGCCGCGTCCTGATTCTCTCGATCAGTTCATCGGCTGCCGACAACGCGAACCTGCTTACTGGTGCTTCTTGGCCCCGAAGGCGCTGATCTTGCCCTTGATGCGCGCCGCCAAAGTCTTGTCCTCAGCGTAGACGAGGACGCGCGACGGGTCGACCGGGCCCGGCCATTCGACGGCGCCCAGCGTCGTCGGCTGCCAACCCAGCGGGCAATAGTAATCGCGGTCGCCGATGAGGATGACGAAGCTGCCCTCGCCACGCTCGAGCGCCATCTTGGTCACTTCGCGCGCCAACTGCTTGCCCAGCCCGCGCTTGCGGTAGTAGGGCGAGGTCGCCAGCGGCCCGAGCATGTAGCCGTCGATGCCCCCCACGCTGAGCGGCGTCATCCACACCACGCCGGCCGGAACGCCGTCGATTTCGCCGATGAGAGAGAGGGATTTATCGATCGGGAAGCGCTCGCGCACCCGGAAGGCCGTACGGGCAAAGCGCCCCGGGCCGAAGGCCGCCGCCTGAAGATCGTCGACGAATTTGTCGTCGGCGGGCGTGGCAACACGGAGTTGGGCCGGCGCAGATTGCGGCGGGGCCGAAGGAGCGGGCTCGTAGGACGAAGTAGCGATCATCGTGGCAGTCCAGAAACTAGAGTGAGGACAAACGCGCCGGCCCTCGGGCCGGCTCCCGACCAACTAGGGTCGTCGGGTCACGCGAACGTAGTTCTCCATCCTGGACGCCTCCTGACGTCTGAAACGCGCAATAGCACCAGTGCCGACGCGCGAAAAGTAAAAATCGTGGAGTTGTCTTCGCAATTCAAGACCTTGAGCTCAAGGATTGTCGCTGGCGACATCAACTCCTAAGTGGGGCGGAGATGCGTCGCAAAGGAGACAATCGTGGGTCAACTGGTAGAGGGCCGCTGGTCCACAGAGTGGTACGATACCGGCAAGACCGGTGGAAAGTTCGTGCGGTCGGACGCCCCCTATCGCAACTGGATCACCCCGGACGGAGCGCCCGGCCCCTCCGGCGAGGGCGGGTTCACCGCCGAGCCCGGCCGCTACCACCTCTACGTCTCATATGCCTGCCCATGGGCCCACCGCACTCTGATCTTCCGAGCCCTCAAGGGCCTCGACGATCTGATCTCGGTATCCGTCGTGTCCCCGAAAATGCCCGACGAAACCGGCTGGACCTTCAAAGACGAAGGGTCGACTGGCGACGACCTGTTCGGCAGCGACCACCTGTACCAGATCTACCAGCGCGCCAAGCCCGACTTCACCGGTCGCGTAACGGTTCCGGTGCTGTGGGACAAATACCGCCAGACCATCGTCAGCAACGAAAGCGCCGAGATCATTCGCATGTTCAACGGCGCCTTCGACGCACTGACGGGCAATGACGAGGACTACTATCCGGACCAGCTGCGCCCGCACATCGATGCGGTCAACAAGCGCGTCTACGATACCATCAACAACGGCGTGTACAGGACCGGTTTTGCGACGAAGCAGTCCGCCTACGAGGAGGCCGTTCGCGCCCTCTTCGACTCGCTGGACTGGGTCGAGAACATCCTCGGCGACAACGCCTACCTCGCCGGCGACCGCGTCACCGAAGCGGACTGGCGGCTCCTGACAACACTGCTGCGCTTCGATGCCGTTTATTACGGTCACTTCAAGTGCAACATTCGCCAGATCGCGGACTACCCCAATATCTCGCACTACATGCGCGGCCTCATCGCCACGCCGGGGGTTCGTGACACCATCCACATGGACCACATAAAGACGCACTATTACTGGAGCCACGATCGCATCAACCCGACCCGGATCGTGCCGCTCGGACCGGAGCTCACATTCCTTGATTGAGCCCTACCACTCCGCTGCCGGCGGCGTGCTGCCGAATATCTCGCGAAGACGGGCGGCGGTGCCGGGGTCGATATCGGACGGCAGCGTATCTACGTCGAACCAGCCCAGCTCGGCGATCTCGATATTCGGCTTGAACTCGTGCTGGCTGGTGAAATCCCTCCAGACATAGACGGCCACGTGATCCCTGGCGGTGCCCGCGATGCGGTTCAAAAAGAACCCGTGCAGCCGGGGCCGTCCGCCGGTCGCGTAGCCGGTCTCTTCCATCACCTCCCGCGCGGCGGCCAGTTCGGCCGTCTCGCCCGGCTCCACCCCGCCGCCCGGAAACTGCCAACCCGGCAAATACGTATGTCGGATCAAGAGCACCGTCCGCCCTTCGAGCAGCACGGCGCGGACGCCCACCGTCAGCCGCTTGCGGACGCCGGTCTGGAATAGGTGCAACCTCGTACGGAGGCGTTGGAAGCGAGTGAGCTCTAGACCTTCAGTCATGCCGGCGACGCTAGCAGTCGGATCGAATAGTCAAAATGTAAGTCTGGCAATAACGGCCATTTTCTTGCCGCGCGCGCCGTGGCATTACCCGCCACAATGATCACTCTTGCCCACATTTCGGACGTACATCTGGCGCCGCTGCCGCACGTCCGATGGACCGAGCTCGCGAACAAGCGCGCGCTCGGCTACCTCAATTGGCGCCTCCGACGACACAACAGCCTCTCGGGCACCGGCCTCGAAACGCTCGTCGCTCACATGCACGAGCAAAAGCCGGACTTCGTCGCCGTCACAGGCGACCTCGTCAATCTTGGCCTCGAGGCGGAAGCCAGCACGGCGCTCGATTGGCTCAAGTCTGTCGGACCGCCCGAGGACGTTGCAGTATCGCCCGGCAATCACGACGCTTATGTGAAGTCCTCCTTCGGCTACAACAATCGCCGCTGGGGCGCCTACATGAGCGGCGAGACCGTCGACGCCGCGCAGTTCCCGTTCGTTCGGCGCATCGGCGACGTTGCGATCATCACCTGTTCGAGCGCCGTTCCCAGCGCGCCGACATTGGCCATCGGCCGCTTCGAGCAGGATCAGGCGGATCGTCTTGCTCGTATCCTCAGGATGCTCGGCGACGCCGGTTACTTCCGGGTCATCATGATCCACCACCCGCCCAATCTCGAAGCGCGCCATCCGCGGCTCGGGCTCTATGGGGCCAAGCTCTTTCGGCAGGCGGTCGCCCAGCACGGGGCAGAGCTTGTGCTGCATGGTCACACCCACAAATCCTCGATCTTCGCCATCCCCGGCAACACGGGCGACGTGCCGGTTATCGGCGTCGCCGCTGCCGCGGCGGCACAGGCCGAGGACGGCGGCGAAGACCCTGCCCGCTACAACCTGTTCAAGATCGAGCGCATCGGTACGGCCTGGAGCTGCACCATGCGTGAATTTGGCTTTCAGCGCCTCAGCACCGATATTGTGCTCAGGTTGAGTCTGAGAATCTATTGAGCAACGCCTTCCATATCCTGAAGCCTGGCTACGATCCCACAAAGGGCACCGCGCGGTTCTCCTATGCTTTGGGCGATCTTCGTTTCACCGAGCTCCTGGAATTTCCCCGAGGCGGCGATGCGGATGCCTCTGCGAGCGACGCGTTTCTCAAGCTCCTCGACCTCACCGCGGTCGTGCTGGGTGTCAGCTACTTCAAGCTCCTCGCCCCCACCCGCATCATCGCCGACGTCGCATTGACCGAAAGCGAGCGCGCGTTCGCCCTCGACATCTATTCCAACGGCCTTGGCGAGTTCTACGCGCGCAACAGTCTCGAGCGTTTCGGCAAGATCGAGATCGTATCCCCCGCCGACCAGCGCCGCGCTCGCCCCGCGCCCATCCTCAAGGACCGCGCCCTGCTCCCCATCGGCGGCGGCAAGGACTCGCTAGTCTCCGTCGAGTTGCTCGAGGCAGCCGGCCTCGATTACGCACCATTCGCCGTGAACCCCAAGGGTCCTATCCTCGGCTCAGTCGACAAGATTGGTAAAACACCGCTCTATGTGACACGAACCCTAGACGCTGAGATGATCCGTCTCGGCAAGGAGCCCGGCTACCTAAACGGGCATGTCCCCTCGACCGCCATCAATTCGATGATCGCCGCGCTGACTGCTTTGCTGTTCTCTTATTCGCGCATCATCCTCTCCAACGAGCGTTCGGCGAGCGAAGGCAACGTCGTGCACGATGGCCGCGAGGTGAATCATCAGCATTCGAAGTCGCTCGAGTTCGAACGCCTCATCGCCGATGTCATCTCAGGCGCAACGGGTGGTGCTCTGACCTATTTCTCGCTGCTCCGCCCATACTCCGAAGCCAAAATCGCAAAGCTCTTCGCGCGCGAGACCCGCTTCGACCGCGTCTTTTCGAGTTGCAACCGCAACTTCAAACTGTCGGGGCACGACGGCCCGCTCTGGTGCGGCGAATGTCCAAAATGCCATTTCACTTTCCTGCTCATGGCATCGCGGATGAACTACGATCGTGTGATCGGCATCTTCGGACACAACTTCCTCGACGTGCCCGCCAATGAGCGCTCCTTCCGTGAACTCACCGGCCTCGCCGGCCAGAAGCCCTGGGAATGCGTCGGCGAGATCGAAGAAGCCGCCGCGTGCCTCTACATCCTCACCACGCATCCCGACTGGGAGAACACGGCGATCGTCACAGCCCTGCGCGACGACCTCATCGCTCAGTACGGTCGCGCGCGCCTCTCGGCCGCACTCAACGATCTGTTCACGGACAGCACCGACCATCACATCCCTCAGGCGATTGCCGAAAGGATCGCACCACATGCGCTTTGATCAACCTGTCCTGCTCTACGGTGCCGGCCGTGAAGCGCGCTCCACCCGCACCTTCCTCAAGTCGCGCGCGCCGCACCTTAAGGTCTACGTCACGGTCGACAGCGGCAAGGCGGATATCGACGACGCCGAGTTGATCCCGCCGACCGAACTCAACGCCGCCATCGAACAGAAGCGCTTCGCCACCATCGTCAAATCGCCGGGCGTTTCGCGCTATCGGCCAATCTTCCTCGTCGCGCGCGAAGCCGGCATCGCTGTCACCTCGAACCTCAATCTGTGGGGCGAACACTTTCGCGAGGACCGCACCGTCATCGCCATCACCGGCACCAAGGGGAAATCGACGACGGCGACCCTCGTCCATCTGATGCTGACGCAATCCGGCCTCGACGCGGGACTCGCCGGCAATGTTGGTCTTGCTCCGCTGGAGATCGCTGACAAGCACAAGATCGTCGTCTTTGAACTCTCGAGCTACCAGACCGCCGACATGGCGTTCTCGCCCGATATCGCCGCGGTCACCAACCTTACTCCCGAACACACGGACTGGCACCGGGATGTCGAGCACTACTTCGCCGACAAGCTCAACCTCATCGATCGTGAATCCGCCTTCCCCGTCGGTCTCGGACCCGCGGCGCAAACCAACCCGCTGGTTCTCGCGGCCCTGCGCGATCCCAAGCGCCTGCTGCCGCCGCTTGCCCCCTTCATCGCCGACCGCATCGCGTCGACCGTTAGCAAGTCGAAGCTCAAGGGCGCGCACAACCTCGACAACGCGCGACTTGCCGCACAGATCGCCCTGGCCGCCGGTGCCGGGCTCGAAGGTATCGTCCGTGGCATCAACCAGTTCGAACCGCTGCCGCACCGCCTTGAAGAACACACCATAGGCGGCATTGCCTTCGTCAACGATTCCATCTCGACCACACCCGAGGCCACCAAGGCTGCCCTCGCCGCCTATCCGGGGAGGCGCATCGCGCTCGTTGCCGGCGGCCACGAGCGGCAGCAGGACTACACCGAACTCGCGTCGCTGCTCTCACCGCGCGGCGTGACCCTGCTTGTGGCGCTACCCGTCACGGGCGATCGTCTCGCAACCGCGACCTATTCCGCAGCGCCCCAGATCAAGGTCGTCGAAGCAGGCACGCTTCGCGCTGGCCTCGAAGCGCTCGCGGCGCGCCGCGACGAGTTCGACACCGTCATCCTGTCGCCGGGCGCACCGAGCTATGGCCAGCTCGAAACCGCAGGCGTCGCCTTCAAGGATTTCGAGGAACGGGGCCGCGCCTTCGTCAGGATCGCTACCGAGCTATTTGCCTGACTACGGCCCGCCGGTGTTGCGTGGGTTGCCGTCCGCATTGAACGGCCGGTCCAGCGCATTCGGTGGAATACCCGCGAGAATGAGTCCCTTGCGGATACCCTGGAGGACACTCGGCGTACGCACCCGCATGCTCAGACGGGGAATAATGCCCTCGGCCTGGAACCGGGGATTGCCCATGACGAGCGGCCGGTATCGATCGATGAGATCCGGGCGTCCCGCACGCGGAGCGGCGGTCAGGGCAATGATAGGCCCGAACTCCTCGTCTCCGGCTACGAGGGCCTGCGCGGCATCGATCGCGTCGAAGAAGCGCTCCTCCCGCAATGCGTTGAACGCCCGCGTCAGATAGTACCAGGATGGCGCATTCGGGATGACCGTCAGCGACTCGTCCGACTTCTCCATCGCCGCCGAGTACTGTCCCGCGAGCCACAGCAACGATCCATCGACCGACGTCGCGTCCATGCTCGCTGGATTAAGCTCGAGCGATTTGGCGATCGCGCCCAGCGCCGCATCGACCGACCCCTGTCGCCCGCGCACGAGGGCCTGTTGCTAATCGACGAAGCTGCTGTTGGGCGCGAGCGTCACGGCTCGCGCCACCGCGACGGTTTCGTCGGTCATCAGCTTGCTGAGGTCGTCCTTGGGCATCGCAAGGAACTGCGCGCGCCAGGCGCGGATGCCTGCGGAGGCGGCAAGCGCAATAGCGTTGTCGGGCGAGGCCGCAGTGAGCTTCGCGAAACACGCCGCGCCTGCCTGGGCATCGTCCAGCCGCCGGCTATCGCGCCAGCTCATATAGAGCAGGTCGCAAAGATACGGTGTCGGCTCGTCCGGCAGCGCCGTCTGCAGTTTCAGCCAGGCCCGCCCGGGCGCATGGAGCGGCCCGCTTGCATTGCCCAGCTGCGCCGCCAGTTCGAGAGCCGCCCGCGCGAGAGCATCGGTGTCGGGCACCCCTGCGGGCGCGACAATCGTGGTCGTCCAACGCGCACCGTTCGTACGCGGGTCGGTGATGGTCGCTCGCAGCGTGAACCGTCCATTCGACTCCTGCACCGTGCCGGAAACCACCAATCCGCCCTCGCCAACCGACAGGTTCTCGAACGCTGGCAGCAGATGCGAAAGCCGCGCGCCGACCATCCGGACGTCGTCGTCGAGAACCGGCTCGCCCGTCAGATTGTCGAACGGACCGACGGAAACGCGCGGCATGTCGGGGATGGACGCCACAACAAGGGGCGGCTGTGGCCAGAGGAAGCGAACCACCACGACGGTCAGCCCAACGCCGACCAGCGTGAACGCCAAACCGACGATAGCGTTGGTCAGGAACCTCGGAACCTTGCGGCGCCGCTTGATCGCATCCGCGGTCGGCGCAGGCTCGGTATCGGTCTTCGGAGCAGGCGACTCGCCGCGATCGATCTCGCTGAATTCGGGCACGTACCGTCCAAGCGGCAACCGAATCTCGACATCCGCAGTCCCTGCCCCGCTCACATAGAACTGCTCGATCAGCGTCCGCAGCCGTCGGGCCTGAACACGTACGATAGGATCGGATTGAGGATCGAAGTCGGCTGGCCGTCCGAACACATCGACGGCGATGGAGTAGGCCTTAATCGAAGACTCGTCGCCGCTGATCGTTTTCTCGACCACGTAGCGCAGTAATTCGGCCAGCTGTGGAGAGCGAGAGATTCCCGGCCAGCCCAGGAGCTCGTCCAGAGCGGCACGCACACGTTCAGGGCTCGGCCCCGGTTCCGGCACGGCGGATCTCCCCTCATCCCCCGGGGGCGTACCAATCCCCTTTACATGTAAAACGCAAGCAACTTACGTCCGGATTACGTCCGGGAACCTTTCCGTCTCGTGCTTTTGTCGCCATATGCGGTTCGTTCGCAGCACAGTGCGGCCGGCCCTGAGTCAGCTATTTCGACACTCAGCCGGTAGACAGGCCTCTCCCCGCCAGTCGTCGCGCTCAAGGGCGCCGAGGAAATATCCGATGGACGGCCCAACCCTCCCGCGCGGCGCGGGGGAAGGAACTTTGATGACGACCTTATCTCGACGCCAACCGGCCATCGCGCTGGTGGATGACGACTTTCATTCGGCACGGTTGATGACCCGGATGCTCGAGGCCCATGGCGGCCCGCAGGTCACCCTGATGGCTGATCCCGAGGCAGCCATCGAATCGCTGGCCGAAGTAGCGCAGGTCACGCCGGTAGCGGGCCAGTGCCTGGCGGTGGTCGACCTCAAATCGTCCTCGACCGCCACGCGTGACTTTGTTTCCCGGTTGAAGCACCGGGCCCCGCAACTCCTCGTGGTTGCTATGGCGCCCAGCCTCGACCGTGATGTCAGAAACGAGCTGCTCGAGGCGGGTGCGTCCGCAGTCTTCGAGCGCCACTCGGACATCACCCTTTACCGCCGCGAGGCGGCCTCGATCGTAGCTTTCTGGGTGCGCAATCAGCGCCTTGACGCAGTTGATACCTAGGGTTCCCCAAGGATTCTAGGTGCCGCGGGGAGCGGCGTGCTCGACGACGGGCGACCGTCACGGCATTCCCAGCGCCCTCCCCGCACTTCTTGCGCCTACGGCGCACACCGATTTGCCGCATCACCTCCCGGATGGGGCAATCGGACGAGTGGCCCCCTGCTGCTCCCTCTCGCAGTTGAGACTCCTCGTCCGTCACGACCCCGCGCCCGCTCGTAGGCGAAGCGGCCCGGCGGTTAAGACGGCGGTCACGACACCTCCTTGTGACCGCCGTTCTTTTCGTCGACGCGCCCATCCTCGTCGTCATCGCCGATCATCTTGTGCGCCAGCGACCTTAAAGCGGCGAGCACAATCACCGCAAACAGCGCGACGCCGAATCCAACGACGTAATAGCCAAGCGCTGTCGATACCCCCACGGCACCCGCCAGCCACATCCCGGCCCCGGTCGTAAGTCCGCGGACATTGGCGCCAGACCGGAAAATCGCTCCCGCGCCGAGAAAGGCGATGCCTGCTGTCGTCGCTTCGACGGCACGGATTGGATCGGCGTTGTTGCTGCCACCCTCGAGCGCCATCTCGTAGATCTCGAACGCCAGCAGCGTGAAGAGACAAGCGGCGACAGCAATGAGGATGTGCGTACGCAGCCCCGCCGACCCGTTGTTGCCTTCGCGCTCGAACCCGATCATCGCGCCGAACGTTGCCGCGAGGAAAAGCCGTACTGCGAGGATATGTTGTGGGGTATGGGTCTCGACGTAGCCCAGTCCTGCAGCCCAATCCATGACGTTACCTCGGGAAAATGGCGAGGCTCCAACTCCCGGGCCTGCAGCGAGGTTCCGCTACTCGGGATTGTGCACGTCCCGCCCCGTCCGCATAAGCCGACGAGGCCCGGTACCTTCCATGGATAGGCGATCCTCGCGATTGTACAGGGGGCAGGTCTTGAGCGACAGGCACCCGCATCCGATGCAGCCGGTGAGTTCGTCGCGCAGCCGCGTCATGAGCGTGATGCGGCGATCCAACCGGTCTCTCCACCGGCCCGACAACCTGGCCCAGTCAGCCTTCCCCGCCGGACGCCCATCCGGCAGCGCTTCGAGCTGTTCCCCGATTTCGGCTAACGGCACCCCTAGTTCCTGCCCCATGCGGATAATCGCCAGCCGGCGCAGCACATCGCGGTCGTATCGCCGCTGATTGCCGCCCGTCCGATGGCTGCGGATCAGACCCTTGCGCTCGTAGAAATGTAGCGCCGAGACAGCGACACCAGCGCGATCCGCTACCTCCCCCACCGTCAGCTCTATCGCCATAGCGAAAGCTCTTTACCTCAACTGCACTTGAGGTTGTAGGCGTAACATCAATCTGAAAGGAAGAGAATATGACCACTTCGAAGGCAACTTGGCGCGACCTGTTCGAAACAGGCGGCATCACCCTCCTCGTCATCTTCGGTGGCACCTGCCTCCAGGCGCTTGAGGCCTTCATCGCCTCCGCCATGCTGCCCACGGTCGTCGCGGACATCGGCGGCCTCGAGCTGTTCGCCTGGAACACCACGATCTTCATCGTGGCCTCTATCGTTGCGACGCTGTTCGCGGCCGTACGCCCCAAGTCGATCGGCCCGCGTGGCGGCTACATGATCGCCGCCGCAGCCTTTGCACTCGGCAGCCTGCTTTGCGGCCTCGCGCCTTCCATGGTCGTGCTGCTCGCCGGCCGGCTTGTGCAGGGATTCGGGGCTGGGCTGCTGATCGCGCAATCCATCTCGATGTACCGCATCGTCTTCCCCGAACGCTTGTGGCCGCGCGTCTTCGCGCTCAACGCCACCATCTGGGGTGTCGGCACTCTCGTCGGCCCCGCGCTCGGAGGCATCTTCGCCGAGATGGGGCAGTGGCGCTGGGCGTTCCTCGGCATCGTGCCCGTCGCGATCCTCCTCGCGCTCGGCGCCCTGCGCGTCCTTCCTAACACTAGCGAGTCGAAGCCACCCGCACGCCTGCCCATCAAGCAAATCCTGCTGGTCACAGCGATCGTCCTCGTCATCTCGATCGCCAGTCTGCTCACCGAAGCACCGATGCTCGCGGGCATCCTCGTCGTACTGGGCCTCGCCGGGATCGCCCTCCTTGGCCTGGCCGATACCTACTCGCGCGCGCGGCTGCTTCCGTCAGGCACATTCTCGCCGAGCTCACCCATGAGTGGCCTGTTGGGCCTCATCCTTCTGCTCGGCGTCATCGTCACCTGCGATATCTTTGCTCCGCTGTTCTTCCAGCGCGTCCACGGTCTCTCGCCGCTCTGGGCCGGCTACCTCGCTGCGCTCGTCGCCGGCGGCTGGAGTCTGTCCGCTATCGCAACCGCCGGCTGGACGGGCTCCCGTATCCGCACCCTCATACAGCTGGCGCCCGTCATCATGCTCGCCTCAATCGTGACGCTTGCCTTCACCCTTGCGAACTCAACCGACGGCGCGCCGGCCATAGCTTTCGCCTGCATCGCACTCTTCGCCCTTGGCCTGGGAATTGGACCGGCGTTCCAGCAGCTCTCCGCACGCGTTCTCGCGACCACCACCGCGACCGACAACGACCAGACCTCAGCCGCTCTCGGCATGGTCCAGCTCTTCGCATCGGGGCTCGGCGCCGCAATCGGCGGCGTTACAGTGAACGCCGCGGGTCTGCCCCTTGCCGACACTCCGGCCGAAGTCGGCACCGCGGCACAGATATTGTTCCTGGCCTTCGCCGCGCTGGCCGCGCTCGCAATCCCGATCGCGACAATCGTGAACCACCGGCCCGCCCAGGTCGCTGCTCCCGCGCCAGCCGAATGACCGGCTTAACCGGCCATTAACCGCTGGCCCCGAATCCGCCGCGCGTGAACTCCGCTCCAATACCGATGCACTAAGGTGCGCCTGCATGCCTTCTGGGGGGCGTCCATGCGCACATCCGAGAACCGCTGGAAATTCTCGATCGCCGTCCTGCTGCCCGTCGTGGCCGCAGTGGCGGTCACGGTCGCGTTAGCCGCGGGCTTCGTGTTCTGGTCTGCCCAGCGCACCGATGACGCATCGCTTTCCCGCCAACAAACCCTCGTCGCGCATTTCGTTCGGGGTATCCGATCCGACTTCGAGGGCACACAGGGCAACGTCGTGCTCCGCTACGAAACCGCCGAAGCCTTCCTCGGCGACGCGCCCGATATGGACTGGATAGATGCCGAGTTCGGCTGGTCCGAGCACCTCGATTATGGCCATGACCGCGTCTACGTTCTCGATGCCGACCTTCATCCGATCTACGCCGCACGCGATGGCGAGAGCGTCGATCTGTCCACCTACGGCACCGACCGTGGTGCCATTGATCCCATCGCCGTACGCTTCCGCACGCCCCAAATGCTCGCCGCTGTCGCTGCCTACGAGGCCGGCACTGCCGATTGGCCGCCCCAGCTGTCCGATGTCGTGAATATCGGCGGTCGCACCGCTCTCGTCAGCGTGCTCCCCATCGCCTCCAACTGGGAGGGGCAAGAGCAGGACGCAGGCTCGCACTATTACCATGTCGCGCTGCAGTTCCTCGACAATGGCTTCGCCGACACCATGATGTCCGACTACCTCCTGGTCGGCGCCCACTTCGATGCCGTGCCCAACACACTCCCCAACGAGGCGATGGTTCCCGTCGCCAACGAGGCCGGTCGCTTCGTCGCCTACTTCAAGTGGATTCCCGAACGCCCAGGCCAGGCGCTGCTCGCCGACACGCTGCCTGCGAGCCTCGGCCTTCTCGCCGTCATTGGCATCGTCATCGCCCTGCTGCTGTTCGGGCTCGCGCGCTCAACTGCCGCTCTCGACAAGGCGCGGGCCGATGCGCTGCATCGCGCTACGCACGACCCGCTGACTGGCCTCGCCAATCGCGCGCTCTTCAACGATCAGCTCGAACGTTCGCCCCTGCCCCTTGCTCTCCTCGCCCTCGATCTCGACCGCTTCAAGCAGGTGAACGACGCCATGGGTCACGAAGCAGGCGACGATCTCCTTCGCCAGGTCGCCAAGCGGCTGACCAGTGTCGTCGCCGATCGCGGCATCGTCGCACGCCTCGGCGGCGACGAGTTCATGGTCCTGATCCGCGAGAAAATCCAGAGCGACGCGCTCAATGATCTCGCGTCGGCAATCGTCACGTCGATCGCCCAGCCTTTTTCTATCGGTCAGGACACCGCTCACATCGGCGTCAGCGTCGGCATTGCAACTGCCGTCACCGACGAGCGCGGTGACCTTGTCTCGCGCGCCGACTATGCACTGTATGACGCCAAGGAATCGGGACGGAATACTTACCGGGTCTTCGACCAGATCAAACAGGCTGCCTAGGCTGTCGCCGCCAATACAGCCGCAAGCCGCGCCTCACGCATCCGCAGACCCTCGCGCCCATCCACAGCCGCCCACATATCGCTGAGCTTGGCCTTCTCAAACAGCGAGAACAGACAAGGCGCGATGTAGCTGGAGCGCGCAATCGCCGGCGTGTTCTGCAGGAACGAGGCCACCTTCTTGGTCACGTCGGCGAACTGTCGGTTGCGCGCGGTCATCGACTCGCCCGGTTCGAGCTTGGCCAGCGCCTCAGCCGCGAGCGCGCTCGCATGCAACGTGCGGAAGTCCTTGGCTGTCACTGGCGCACCGGCGATCTCGCGCAGGTATCGGTTCATCTGATCCGTGCGGATCGCCCGCGCCCTGCCGTCGTCGTCAAGATACATCAGCAGGCGCTTGCCCTTGATCGTCTTGACCCGCTCGATCGCCCGAGCAAGCCGAGCATCGGCAAGCGTGTACTCCGCAGTCTTGCCGCTCTTGGCGGGAAACGTCACAGTGATCTGGTCGCCCTTCACAGATACGTCGCGCGCATAGAGCGTACCCGCACCACGTGTCCCGCGCGCATCGAGGTAGCGCTCACGCCCAATTCGCATCGCTGTCCGATCGATGAGCGCGACGCCGATTGCCAGTGCCAGTGTCCGGCTGCCGGTCTCCTCTTCGAGGTCCTGATTTACGCGCCGGCGAATGCGTGGCAGCGCACCCGTCAGCAGCGCCAATTGCTGCTGCTTCTTACGCGTCCGCTTCACTTCCCAGTCGGTGTGGTAGATGTACTGCACACGCCCAGCAGCATCGAGGCCACACGCTTGGATGTGCATATTCGCTTGTGGCGCAATGCGCACGGAGGTCCACGCCGGAGGAATGCCCAGATGCAGCGCGCGATCACGGAGTTCGCCGCGGGGCCACGCATTTCCATCCGCATCTTGATAGGCGTGCCCGCGCCCCTGACGGACGCGGCGCACAATGAGATCGTCGCGGGTGATACGCTTGAGACGCATGGCGCTAGTTGGCTGTTGGTGGCGTCGCGTTGAAGAACACGATGTAGATGATCGCGAATAGCGCTACCACCAGCGCGGTCGACACGATCAGCACCCAGAAATTGCCCAGTCGCGGGCTGGCCTGGCGCACTTCGGTGGCCGTTTTCTTGGCGTCGTAGACTTCCATTTGCTGCCCCTCCACGAGGTTGGTGTGCGAAACCAACGTCTTGCCTCCTTTCGGGTTCCTGGGAACGGGTTGCAATGACGGCCCAAACCCTGCCACAAGGCGAGGAAAGGCGGCGCGCACGATGAGCATTGGGAGCTATTTCCTCGCGAGAGCAGCGCGTCTGCCCAAAGCTCGATTCCGTGTCGCTCGCACCAGGCACATTCGTGTGAAGATGCGCGATGGCGTCGGGCTAGAGACCGAACTCTTCCTCCCGCGCAACGGCGTCCGCTCGCCCACCATCCTGATGCGCGTGCCCTATGGCCTCCGCGGCTTCTCGACCGTCGCCGAGCTCTGGGCCGAACGCGGCTACAACGCCGTCATCCAGGCCTGCCGCGGCACCGACAAATCCGAAGGGGAGTTCGACCCGCTCAGCAACGAGCGCAACGACGGCCTCGACACTCTCGACTGGATCAAGGCGCAGCCCTGGTTCGACGGCCGGCTCGGACTATCCGGTCCCTCCTATCTGGGCTACGCGCAATGGGCGATCTCGGACGCCTTGCCCAAGCAGGCTGCGATGTCGGTGAAGGTCACCAGCGCCGAGTTCAAGTCGATCGTCTTCCCCGGCGGCAGTTTCAACCTTGGGCTCCTGTTCGGCTGGTTGCAGGTGATGGAGGGCATTCGCAGTAACCCGCTCCGAACCATGCGCCAGATGGGCTCGGGCGGCATCGAACGGCAATCTTTCGTCGCCTCGATGAAGCTGCCGCTCGTCGATGCCGACGTCCGCATGTTCGGCCACGAAGTACCGTTCTGGAATCGTTGGCTCACCGACGCCGTGGGCAACGAAGATTTCTGGGTACCCCTCGACCACACGCATCGCATCGGCAATCGCACCCCGCCGACCAGCTTCGTGTCCGGTTGGTACGACTTCATGCTCGACCAGCTGTTGCGCGACTATCAGGCGCTCACCGAAGCTGGCGGTCGCGCGCGCCTCACGGTCGGCCCGTGGTTCCATGTCAGCGAGGAACTGCAGCTTGCCAGCATTCGCGATACTCTGACCTGGATGAATGCAGAGCTGCTGAACGACCGCTCAGGCATCGAAGACAAGCCCGTCCGCCTCTTCATCAGTGGCAGCGATGAATGGCGCAGCTTCGACAGCTACCCACCCTCAGCCTCTGAGACGCAGGTGTGGCACCTCCATCCGGAGCATGTGCTGTCACAACGCCCAGTTCGGTCCTCGCAGCCCGATCTCTACACCTACAATCCCAAGGACCCAACGCCGAACATCGGTGGCGCCGTGTTTGCCTTCAGCGGCGCCGGGCCGGTCGACCAGGCCAAGCTCGAGGCGCGGAAGGACGTTCTGGTCTATACCTCCGAGCCGCTGGTCGCGGACATGACGGTCATCGGCTCGATCAGCGCCGTTATCTATGCGCGCGCCAGCCACCACAACGCCGACCTGTTCGTGAAACTCTGCGACGTCGACGAGAAGGGCCTCTCGATCAACATCTGCGATGGCATCGTACGCAAGACATCCGCCGATCCTGCCGTGCCCGACGACATCTGGAAGCTCAACCTCACTCTCCACGCCACCGCGCACACCTTCGGTCAGGGCCATCGTCTGCGCGTGCTCGTTACTAGCGGCGCGCATCCCCGCTACGCACGCAACACCGGCACGGACGAACCCTTCGGCACGGCCACGGCCCTCGTCCCCGTGGGGATGGAAATCTTCCACGATCCGGCACGCCCAAGCGCCATCCATCTTCCGGTGATCGAGCTATGATCTCGCGCGCCATGCCGCTGATCCTTGCGGCGTCGGCGCTCGCGATCATCGTCACCATCTATGGCGGCATCCGCCACGACCAGCTCGACTACGTCATGCAATGGCAACTGGTGCTCGACGGCAAGGATCCATGGAGCACCAACAGCGCCTACGGCCCGCTGCACAACGCCTTTGCCTGGCTCTTGCCGATCCGCGATATGGCCCCAAAGCTCTTCACCGCCGCAGCATTGCTGCTGGCGAACGGACTGCTGCTGATCAATCTGCTCGCAACCCGGCCCATCGAAGCCTGGCGAACCACTTACATCCTCGCCTTCGGCGGCAACATCCTCGTCCTCGTCAGCGCCTTCTGGTTCGGCCTCAACGATGCGTTCGTCGCTGCGCTGATCATCGGCGCCACCCTCGCGCGCCGTGAAGGCAATATGCTGATGGCTGGCATCCTCATCGGCCTCGCAACCTTGGACAAATACTACCCCGCCCTGTTGATCCCTTTCTTCGCCCTGGACGAGCGCCGCGTCGACGCGCACCTCATTCTCGCGAGCCTCGCGACGGTTGCGGCCGGGCTCGGGATCGCCACCTGGTTGTGGGGCACTGCGTGGCTCGAGGCCATCATCTTCGGCGTCAGCCGCGACGCGACCATCCTCTCGATCTTTCGCCCCATCGCCGTCCTTGGTCGACAACTCGGCGTTGCCGACATCACCGATCTCTTCGTCCGCCTCAACGGCCCGCTCGTTGTGATTGTTTGGCTCGGCGCCATCACGCTCGCTTGGACTCGCCGCGACAACTGGCTGGTCGGCGCCTGCTGGGGCTTCTTCGCCGTGCTGCTGACCTACAAAGTGGGCAACCCGCAATTCTGGGTCGCCTGGCTCGCGATGGTCGCTGTCCTGCCGCTCCTGAACCGACACGACGCTGATCGTCTCGCCCGCCTCAGCTGGACCTTCGCGATCTTCCTCAGCATCTTCCAGGTCGGCTACGTCGTGCTGCAGCCGCAATACTACCAGGGCCAGTGGCTTTGGGTGAACGACGTGGTCGGCCTGCCGGCATTCGTCCTGGGCACGTGGCTCTTGTGGAGCGCTCTCAGGCCTTCGTCTCGCCCAGCTGCTTGACCTTCTCGCGGGCCGCATGCAGCAGGGGCTCCGTGTAGCCGCTCGGCTGATCGGCCCCCTTGAGCGCCAGATCGAGCGCCGCCTGGAACGCGATCGACCCGAAGTTTCCGCTCATTGGAATATAGTTCGCATCGTCGGCGTTCTGTCCGTCGACGACGGCCGCCATCCGCTCGAACACTTCGGTCACCTGGTCCTTGCTGATCAGTCCGTGCCTCAACCAGTTGGCGATCGCCTGCGAGGAAATGCGGCACGTGGCGCGATCTTCCATAAGGCCGACATTGTTGATGTCGGGCACCTTCGAGCATCCGACGCCCTGATCCACCCAGCGCACGACATAGCCAAGGATGCCCTGCGCATTGTTCTCGACCTCTCGGATGATCTCGCTCTCGCTGAGCGCACCCTTGGCCAGCACCGGCATCGCGAACAATGCATCGAGACCCGGCGTCGCCTGGTTGTGGCGGCGCTTCTGTGCGACGAACACATTGATCTGGTGATAATGCAGCGCATGCAGCGTCGCGGCGGTTGGCGACGGCACCCAAGCCGTGTTGGCGCCTGCATTGGGATGCGCGGCCTTGCTCGCAAGCATTGCGGCCATGTCGTCAGGCCGTGCCCACATGCCCTTGCCGATCTGCGCCCTGCCCGCGAAACCCGCGGCAAGACCGATCAGCACGTTGCGATCCTCGTACGACTGGATCCACTTCTCCGTCTTCACGTCGTCCTTGCGCAGCACCGGTCCCGCTTCCATCGACGTATGAATTTCGTCGCCCGTACGGTCGAGGAACCCCGTATTGATAAAGAACACACGCTCGCGCGCTTCGTAGATCGCCGCTTTGAGGTTGGCCGACGTTCGCCGCTCCTCGTCCATGATGCCGATCTTGATCGTGTTGCGTTTGAGGCCGAGCATGTCCTCAACCGCACCAAAGATCTCGCAGGCAAACGCGACCTCAGCCGGCCCATGCATCTTCGGCTTCACGATGTAGATGGCGCCGGTCCGCGAGTTGACCTTGTCGCTCATCGAACAAAGCACCGTCACCGCGGCATCCAACAGCCCCTCGCCGATTGGAGTGCCGCTCTTGTCGAGCACAGCCGACGTCGTCATCAGGTGACCGACATTGCGCACCAGCAGCAGCGCTCGCCCCTTGAGCGTCAGCGGCTGACCATTCGCATCCTTGTACGCGCGGTCCGGATTGAGCCGCCGCGTCATCGACTTTCCGCCCTTCTCGAACGTCTCCTCGAGCGAGCCGTTCATGAGGCCAAGCCAGTTGCGATAGACCCCGACCTTGTCCTCGGCATCCACCGCCGCGACGGAGTCCTCGCAATCCTGTATCGCCGTCAGCGCACTCTCGAGGACGATCTCGGCCAGTCCCGCCTTGTGGGTCTTGCCGATGGCGCTCGCGGGATCGATGACGAGGATCACGTGCAGCCCATTGTGCCGCAGCACGAGTTCGCCCCGCTCCTCTGTCCCGCCATAGCCGACGAACGACGCGGCGTCCTTCAGTCCCACGCGCCCACCTGGCACGTCCGCGACGAGCCGGCGGACATCGCCCTCCTTCACCACGTGATACCCGGTGACATTCGCATGCGACCCGCGCTCTAACGGCAGCGCCTCGTCCAGAAACTTTGCGCCGTAGTCGACAACCGCCTCCGCCCGCTTCTCGTTGAACCCCTTGCCCGGCACCAACTCGCCCTCACGCGAGATCGCGTCGGTTCCGTAGAGCGCATCGTAGAGCGAGCCCCAGCGCGCATTGGCCGCGTTCAGCGCGTAGCGCGCATTGGACACCGGCACCACGAGTTGCGGCCCGCAGATCGACGATATCTCCGGATCGAGGCCCGACGTCTCGATCGTGAAGTCCGCAGGCTCCGGCACGAGGTAGCCGATCTCGCGCAGAAAGGCCTCGTATCCAGCGGGATCACTCGCAACCGGCCCGTGCTCCTGATGCCAGCGATCGATCTTGCTCTGCAGCTTGTCGCGGAACTGCAGCAGCTCGCGATTGCGCGGCATGAAGCGCTCGACCAGTGAAGCCAGGCCCGCCCAGTACGCATCGGACGCAATCGTCGTCCCCGGCAGCGCCTCGCCCTCGACGAAGCTCGCCAGCCGCGCGTCGACCTGAAGGCCCGATTTGTTGAGATACGCCATTCCGTCCTCCGCCACCCTACGCGACCAGCGCCGACTTCATCGGCTTACCCGCCACGTATGTCTCTATCACCGCGCGGTCGTCGCCGCAGGTCTGCAGCAGGAACAACTCGTTGGCGAGCGAGTCAACCGCCTCCATCCGCAGCGTCATCTGCGGCGTCGACGACGCATCGAGCACCACGAGATCGGCATCCTTGCCCGCCTCGATCGTTCCGATGCGATCGTCCAGGGACATCGCCAGCGCATTGCCCAGCGTCATCATGTAGAACGAGCGCAGCGGGTTGAGCCGCTGCCCGCGCAGCTGCAGCACCTTGTAGCCCTCATCGAGCGTGCGCAGCATCGAGTAGCTCGACCCGCCGCCCACATCGGTCGCGACAGCAATCCGCGCCCCATGCTGATGCAGCCGTTCGTAGTCGAACAGTCCCGAGCCGATAAACAGGTTCGACGTCGGACACCAAACGGCCACCGAGCGTGTCGCCGCAAGGATCTCGACCTCGCGATGCGTCAAATGAATGCAGTGCCCGAGCAACGTCTTCGGACCGAGCAGGTGATAGCGCTCATAGATGCCCAGATAGTCCGGCAGGTTCGGGAACAACTCGCGCGCAAAGGCAATCTCGGCCAGGTTCTCGTCGACATGCGTCTGGATGTGGAGGTTCGGATGCTCGCGCGCCAGCGCCTCCGCCATCTCCATCTGCTCGAAGCTCGATGTGATGGCGAAGCGCGGTGTGATGCAATAGTGCGCACGCCCGTTGCCGTGCCACTTGGCTATCCCCGCCTTCGTGTCGTCGTAGCCGGATTGCGGCGTATCGCGCAGCGCTTCAGGCGCGTTGCGATCCATCATCACCTTGCCTGCCACCATCAGCATATCGCGCGCAGCGGCCGCCTCGAAGAACGCGTCGACCGATTGTGGATGCACGCTGCAATAGGCGGCGGCCGTGGTCGTCCCATACCGGATCAGCTCGTCGAAGAAGCGTCCGGCAATCCGATCCGCATGCGCCTTGTCGGCAAAGCGCTGCTCCTCGACAAAGGTGTAGGTGTTGAGCCACTCGAGCAGGTTCGCGGCGTAAGACCCGATCACCTGCATCTGCGGAAAGTGAATGTGCGGATCGATCAGCCCCGGCAGGATCAGCTTGCCCGAATGATCGATCACCTCGTGATGCGCTGCGGCCTTCGGGTCGAACTCACCCACCATGATGATCTTGCCGTCGCCGATCACCACCGCACCGTCCTCGAGGTAGCGGTACGACGCGGCATCGTCCAACGACTGCGGCTCGCTGACGAAGCTCAATACGCGCCCGCGCAGCACCTTCACATCGGAGGCATCCATCATCCGCCCGCCTCGCGGAACCACTCGACGATCAGCGCGCGCTCGGCGGGCGTCATCTCGGTGACGTTGCCGGGCGGCATGGCGTGGCTGAAACCCGCTTGCATCGCGACCTGCTCGGCGTGGTTGGCAATCGCGGCGTCGGAATCGAGATGCACATTCTTGGGCGCCTGCAGCACGCCCTCATAAACCGGCTCGGCCGTATGGCACATCGAGCAGCGCCCGAGGATCACGTCGCGCGCAGCGGTAAAGTGAGTGCTGGCGAGAAATCGCTGCGCCGCTGCCGACGCCACCTCCTCTCGCGTGTCGCCCAGCTTCGGCGCCGTCGACAGCCACGCAATCACGATGAAGATGATCACCGCCGCTGCCCAGGTCCAGTGGGGATTGCCCTTGCGCGCATGGCGCGTGTTGAACCAGTGCCGGATGATCGCCCCCTCGAGGAAGATCAGCGACGCGATGAGCCAGTTCCACTGCGTCGCGAATGCCAGCGGATAGTGGCTCGACAGCATGAAGAAGATGACAGGCAGCGTCAGGTAGTTGTTGTGCAGCGAGCGCTGCTTGGCGATCTTGCCATATTTCGCATCCGGCACCCGCCCGGCGCGTAGGTCCGCCACCACGATCTTCTGGTTCGGGATAATCACGCGGAACACGTTGGCCGACATGATCGTCGCCGTGAACACGCCCATATGGAGCATGGCTGCGCGGCCCGTGAACACCTGCGTATAGCCCCACGCCATTGCCGTCAGGATCAGGAACAGCACGAACATCAGGCCAAACGTCGAACTGCCGATCGGCGAGCGGCAGAGGGCATCGTACATCAGCCAGCCGAGTAGGATCGACGCGACGGAGATGGCGATCGCGCCCCATTGCGGCAGGTCGAGCACGTGACGGTCGATAAGGTAGAGGTCTGCGCCGACATAATAGACGATAACGAGCAGGCTGAAGCCGCTCAGCCACGTCGCGTAGCTCTCCCATTTGAACCACGTCAGGTGCTCCGGCAGGAACTCCGGCGCCACCAGGTACTTCTGGACATGGTAGAATCCACCGCCATGCACCTGCCACTCTTCGCCATGCGCCAGCGGCGGCAGGCTCGGCGTCTTGCGCAGGCCGAGGTCAAGCGCAATGAAATAGAACGACGATCCGATCCACGCGACAGCCGTGACCACATGCGTCCACCGCGCGGCGAACGACAGCCATTCCCACATGATCGCGTAGTCGGGCATTTGTGATCGTCCAGCCCCTCACCCGCCTCGCTTTGCGAGGCACCCTCTCCCCAGAGGGGCGAGGGGACCCGACTGAGAAGCTTCGGTTCTATCTTTCCCCTCGCCCCTTCGGGAAGAGGGTGGCCGCGCCAGCGGCCGGGTGAGGGGCCGCCAGATCGCGGGCGTATGGGAGGCAGGCACCGGCCCGCCCCCCAGACTAGTCGGAGCTTAAGCCTCGACGCCTTCGGCGTACCAGTCGACGGCCCAATATTCGCCGTCGTCGATCACGTCGCCGGCCGCCACGCGCTCGGTGCCGGTGTTGTCCTTGATCGGACCGGCGAAGGGATGCAGCGCGCCCGAAGCGATGTCGTTCTTGACCTTGTCGGCGGCCGCGACGACGTCCGCCGGTACTTTCGCGTTGTAGGGCCCGATCTCGACTTCGCCCGACGCGATGCCGTCCCACACGCTGCTCTCGGTCCAAGTCCCGTCGAGCACCGACTGCACCGACTTGGTGTAGTGCGGACCCCAGCGGTCGATGATCGAGGTCAGGTGCGTGTTGGGCGCGAAGGCGCTCATGTCCGAGCCCTGGCCGAACACGCCGACGATGCCACGCTCTTCAGCGATCTGTGGGATCACCGGGCCGTCGGTGTGCTGGGTGATGATGTCGACGCCCTGGTCGATCAGCGCGCGGGCCGCTTCAGCTTCCTTGGCCGGATCGAACCAGCTGTCGATATAGACTACCTTCACCGTCACGTTCGGGTTCACCTTGCGAGCCGCGATGGCGAACGCGTTGATGCCCATGCGCACTTCGGGGATCGGGATCGAGCCGACATAAGCAAGCTTGTTGGTCTTGGTCATCAGGCCGGCCACGGTGCCCAGCACCGCACGGCCCTCATGGAACTTCGCGTTGTAGATCGACAGGTTCGGCGCCGTCGCGTTGCCGGTGGCCCATTCGAACTTCACGTCCGGGAACTGCTTGGCCACCTTGTGCATGTAGTCGCCATAGCCGAAGCTCGTGCCGTAGATCAGCTTGTGACCCTGCTGTGCCAGTTCGCGGAACACGCGCTCGGCGTCCGGACCTTCGGCGACATTGGTCACCACGGTTGTTTCGACTTTATCCTCGCCGATCGCTTCCAGCATTTCCTTGCGGCCGCGATCGTGGCCGAAGTTCCAGCCATTGTCGTCCGGCGTGCCGATCAGCACGAAGCCGACCTTCAGCTTCTCCTGCGCAAAGGCGCGCGACCCGAGCAGCGGCAGCGCCGCGGCGGCGCCGCCGATCTTGATCATCGTTCGTCTGTTGAACTGCGTCATGTCTAACTCCTGTCTGAAGATTCCCTGGTTGTCTTGTTCTGGCCGCCTCAGCCCGTCGCGATGAACGGTTTGCCGAGGCAGGCCGGAGCCGATGTGTTGCCCTCGCGCCTGAGCGAGATCAACACAAGTACGATGACGGTCGCCAGATAAGGCAGCGCCGCCCAGAATTCCGATGGCAGCACGCGGAACGCGCTGTTCGATTTCGCATAGACCTCGAAGATCATCATGAGGCCGAAGAAATAGGCGCCCGCCAGCAGCCGGAACGGCCGCCACGCCGCAAACACCACCAGCGCCAGCGCGATCCAGCCGCGCCCGGTGGTCAGCCTTTCCACCCATTGCGGTGTCAGCATCAGCGGAAAGCATGCGCCCGCAATGCCTGCCATCGCCCCGCCGAACGCCACCGCCAGATAGCGCACGCCGATCACCGGATAGCCGATCGAATGCGCGCTGAGGTCGTTCTCGCCCACCGCACGCAGGATCAGTCCCGCCCGCGTCTTCTTGAGGAACCACCACACGGCGAACACCATGAACAGTGCGAAATAGACCGGCAGCGGATGGCCGAAAATCACGCGCCACATCGCATCGTTGGCGAGGTCCGGCGGAAACGGCGAGCGCAGCAGCGGCACGTTCTTGCCGGTATAGGGCTGGCCGAACAGCGCCGAGAACCCGGTGCCGAGGATCGTCAGCGCCAGCCCCGTCGCCACCTGGTTGGCCGAAAGCGTCAGCGTCAGAACACCGAAGATCAGCGACGACAGCGCCGCCGCCAGCGCTGCGCACACCACGGCCAGCAGCGCATTGCCCGTCGTCAGCGTCACTGCCACGGTGATCACCGCGCCGATCAGCATCATGCCTTCGACGCCCAGATTGAGCACGCCGCTCTTTTCCACCACCAGTTCGCCCAGAGCCGCCAACAGGATCGGCGTCGCCGCCGCGGCGATCGAAACGATGATGGCGACGATCAAATCTGGTGTCATGCCGCCACCTCGCTCGCCCGCACGCGATAGCGCACAAGAACGTCGCTCGCGAGGATCAGGAACAGCATCATCGCCTGGAAGATTCCCACCGCCGCAAACGGCAGCTTGATCGTGATCTGAGCCATCTCGCCGCCCACGAAGCTGATGGCGATCATGATGCCCGCCAGCACCGCCCCCAGCGGATGCAGCCGCCCGAGGAACGCCACGATGATCGCCGTGAACCCGTAGTTCGCCGGAAACTGCAGAATCAGCCGACCCACCGGTCCCATCGCCTCGAGGATGCCGGCAAAGCCCGCGAGCCCGCCCGAAATCAGCATTGCGAGCCACACCGTCGTGTCGGCTGAGAACCCGCCATAGCGCGCCGCCATCGGCGCCGACCCAACTACGCGCACCTGGAAGCCGAACACGAAGCGCGAGAACACCAGCCACACGATCACCGCCACGATGATTGCGAGCGGCACGTTGAGCTGCACGATAGTGCCCGGAATGATGTAGGGCAGCGACTGGTCCGCGCTGAACAGAACGGTCTGCGGCTGCCCCATCGACGTCGGGCTCTTGTACGGCCCCGCCAGTAGATAGTTCAGCAGATAGACCGAGGCATAGGTGAGCATCAGCGTGGTCAGGATTTCGTTCACGGAGAACCGCACGCGCAGGAACGCCGGGATCGCCGCATACGCTGCCCCGCCCGCCGCTCCGGCCAGCATCATCAGCGGCATGATCCACCAGCCGGTCATGTCGTTGGTGAGGATGCCGACGCCGGTGCCGGCGATGGCACCGACGATATACTGCCCCTCCGCGCCGATGTTCCACACATTGGCGCGATAGGCGATGGCAAGCCCCACCGCGATGATGATCAGCGGCGCGGCCTTCACCGCCAGGTCCTGCCACTTGTACGAATTGACCAGAGGCGAGATGAAGATCTCGCGCACCGCGCCGAGCCCGTCATAACCCAGCAGCGAGAACACGATGGAGCCCAGCACCATCGTCAGCAGCACCGCCGCTATCGGTGTCAGCACACGCAAAGTCTGGCTCGGCTGCGCCCGCTTCTCCAGCCTAAGCTGCATGGCTAGCCCCCTCGCCATGGATGCCGCCCATCAAGAGGCCGATCTCTTCGATGTCCGCGTCCTTGACTGCCATCGATCTGCTGAGCCGCCCTTCATTGATCACCGCAATCGTATCGCAGAGCCCGAGCAGTTCATCGAGATCCTGGCTGATCACAACTATGGCCGAGCCCGCCGCTGCGAGGTCAACGATCGCCTGATGGATCGCCGCCGCGGCACCTGCATCGACGCCCCAGGTCGGCTGGCTCACCACCAACACGCTCGGCTTCTGCAGGATTTCGCGCCCCATGATGTATTTCTGTAGGTTCCCACCCGACAGCGATCCAGCCGCCGCCTCCGACCCGGTCGCTTTCACGGCGAAGGCCGAAATCACCTCGCCCGCATAGGTCCTGGCGGCGTGGGGCCGGATCAGCCCGTTAACCGCGAGGCCGAGCCGGTCGCGCGCCGTCAGCACCGCATTGTCGGTCAGCGTGAAGTCTGGCACCGCCGCGTGTCCATTGCGTTCCTCGGGTACGCTGGCCAGCCCCATGAGCCGTCGCTTCTTCGCATTCAGCGTCCCGATACCGTGTCCATTGATCGAGATCGCATAGGCGTCGTCGACGGTCTCTTCGCCGCTCAGCGCCAGTAGAAGCGCGTTCTGCCCATTGCCAGCCACACCCGCGATACCAAAGATTTCGCCGGCTTTGACCGTGAATGTGATGTCCTTGAGCGAAATCCCGAAATGCCCAACCCCGGCCATGCTCAGCCTGTTGACGACGAACTTCTCGTCTCCAAATGCGCGGCTCGCCGGCTTGTTGATTGTCTTGAGATTGCCGCCGATCATCTTCTCTGCCATCGAGCGCGACGTCTCGACCTTGGGGTCGCACGTGTCGACCAGCTTTCCGCCGCGCAGGATCGTCGCCGTCTCGCACAGCGCTTTGATCTCGTGCAGCTTGTGCGAAATATAGAGGATCGAGCAGCCTTCCTTGGCGAGCTGCCGCAGCACCACGAACAGCGCCTCCACTTCCTGCGGCGTGAGCACTGACGTCGGTTCGTCCATGATCAGCAGCGTCGGGTTCAGCAGCAGCGCGCGCACAATCTCGATGCGCTGTCGCTCGCCCACGCTCAGGTCAGACACCACGCGATGTGGATCGAGCCTCAGGCCATAACGATCCATCACCTCGCGCACACGCCGCTCGAGCTCTTCGGGTGACGTCCCAGCGAAGATGCGCTTCACCAATCCGAGCACGACGCCGATCGGCGTCTTCGCCGTCACAGCCGAACCTTCCGGGTCGAGGCCCAGCGCAATGTTCTCGAGCACCGTCAGCGCCTCGAACAGCGAGAAATGCTGGAACACCATGCCCACGCCCAGCCGCCGCGCGGCCTTCGGGTTGGGCACCGTCACCCGTTCGCCGTTCCAGTAAATCTCGCCGGCATCGGGCTGCATGATGCCGTAGATCATCTTGACCAAAGTGGATTTGCCGGCGCCGTTCTCGCCCAGCAGCGCATGGATTTCGCCCGGCTTCACCTCGAACGATACGTTATCGTTCGCCAGCACGCCCGGAAAGCGTTTGGTGATGCCGCGAAGGCTCAGTCGCGGCGCAATATCAGTCAACAGCGGCTCCCGACATTGTCGTGACCGGCCGTGCCCCCAGCGCTTCCCCACGGCCAATGTGGACCATTATTTCCGCCGCCGCCAGAGCCGCGATAACTTCCGGACGCTTATCCACGAGCCCGAAGTC
>JBGAKM010000023.1:0-38413 GCA_044224395.1 Devosia sp. | reverse complement strand
CACCGCGCCATTGAGCGAGGCACCTCGTCTGCGCGCAAACTCCACCGCGAGCTCGTAGGTCTCGTTGTCCTTCAGATTCAGCTGTTTGACAGGCTCATGCTTCATGGTAGAAAAGATACGCCTTCTTCTACCATGGTTCAAGCTAAGCGTGCCCGGCCGCCCCGCTCAGGCTAGCCCTCGTAATGCCCAGCTGGGCCAGAGCGATGTCGTAGCGCTCGGCGAGCGCCGTGCCGAACAGTAGGTTGCGGGAGAAGGGCACCGTCAGCCAGCCATTGAGGGCGAGTTCGTTTTCGAGCTGTCCCGGCGCCCAGCCGCAATAGCCGAGGGCGAACACGGCTTCCGCCGGCTCCTGCGTGAAGGCCATCGACTTGAGGATGTCGAGCGTTGCCGTCAGGCAGATGTCGTCGCTGACTTCGTAGGTGTTCTCCTCGCGGAAATAGTCGGGAGAATGCAGCACGAAGCCACGGCCTTTCTGCACCGGACCGCCGCGTAGCACTTCGCGGTCGCGCACGCTCGAAGGCAGGCGGATCGTGTCGTCGTCCTTGCCGGCAATGCCAAGCTCGTCGAGGATATCGGCAAAACGCATGTCGTCGACCGGTTGGTTCACCACCAGCCCCATCGCGCCTTCGTCGCCGTGCCCCACGATGTAGATGACGGTTTCGCGGAAGCGCTCGTCGCCCATGCCGGGCATCGCCACCAGAAACTGCCCCCTCAGAGAGTCCATCGTCGCCTCCGTCACGTCCAATCTATCCCAGCCCAGCGTGGCCGCAATATGCCGGTCACGAATGGCTGATCCGATGTGCCTTCATTGTTGACCGTTTCCGTTGTATCGGGGCGGCCATGCTGAGACTGGCTACTGTCATCGCTGTAACGCTCCTCGCGCAACCCGCCTTTGCCGCTGCGACCGACTGGCAGGAGATCGCGCCAGGCGTGAAGCTGCGCCTGATTTCGTCGGACAAGATCGTCGATGGCCACAGCCTCGCTGGCCTCGAACTCGATATGCCGGACAACACCAACACCTATTGGCGCATCCCTGGCGAAACCGGCATCCCGACCGAGTTGGACTTTTCGGCTTCTACGGGTCTGAGCGAGCCTGTGCTGCACTGGCCGTACCCTGAGATCGACCGCAGCCGCGGCTATATGGACTACGCCTATTACGGCCCGGTCGTGCTGCCCTTCGAGTTCGAGGCGATCGAGGCAATGCCCGCACTGCTCGACGTGTCCGTCGTGCTCGGCGTCTGCTCCGACATCTGCGTTCCCGCCAATGCCAAGCTCACGCTGCCGCTGAGTTTTGCGGCACCCGATGCGCCGAACTCGATCCGCCTCGACCAGGCGATGGCGAAGGTCCCGATCCTATGGGACCAGCCCGGCCAGCCTTTCGGTTCGGTGGAAGCTGGCCTCGATGGCTCGCTCCATCTGCTGAGCCCAAGCCCTTCGATCGACCCCGCCAGCGTCATCGCCGATGTCGGCGACCCGGCGGTGCTCTTCGAATCGCCGCAAAAAAGTCAGGATGGCGCCTTATGGACGCTTAAGCCGCTCGGGGGAGTGGCGGAGAAGGGGCTGGAGGGCAGCTCCGTTCAGTTGACATTCGAGACCCCCAACGGGCCATATGCGGTCACTTACGCGGTTGCGCCCAGCCAGCCGTAGTCCGCGGCACCGACCAAATCACGGAAATCGCAGATCATGATTCAAGCCGGCGATAAGCTGCCGTCCGTTCCCGTCAAGTTTGTCACCGCTGATGGCGTGTCCGACGTCGACACCGCTCAGATTTTGGGGCAGGGCCGCGTAGTTCTGTTCGGTGTGCCCGGTGCGTTCACGCCCACTTGCGACACCAGTCATCTGCCGGGATTTGTTGGCGCTGCAGACCGTATCAAGGCGGCCGGCATCGACCGGATCGTCTGCGCCACCGTCAACGACCATCACGTGACGAAGGCCTGGGCCGAGCGCAGCGACGCGGTCGGGAAGGTCGACTTCATCGCCGATGCCCGCCGCTTCGCTCGTTTTGCCATGATTGTCGATCATGGAGTTGTGCGGCATGTGTTCGTGCAGGACGTCCAGGGCGTGACAGTCAGCGGTGCGCCTGCCATTCTTATGGCGCTGCAAGGGGAAGCGGCCGCGTGACGAGGGGGTCTGTGTTGAGTTCGATCGTTATGGCATGGCGCATTGCGGGCGCTGTTTCCGTCGCTGCTGTCCTTTCCGCGTGTTCGATGGGCGGCATCGCCGGTGCACCGTCGCCGCAGGCGCAGCAGCTGCAGACCGCCGCGGCCAGCCCCGACCAAATGGTCACGCCGGCGCTTCCGGCCATCGCCACCGAATGCCCGCCCATCAAGGTGCGTCCGGGTGCCGAAGCGATCTACTATTACGGCAAGGGCGTCGTCGGAAATCCGCGCGACCTGCAGTACCAGGCCGTAATCGATCAGCAGTCGCGCAACTGCGTCGTGTCGAACGGCCTGATCACCGTGAAGATGGGCGTCGTCGGCCGCTTCATGCTTGGCCCAGACGGCAACCAGACCAGCGTCGAGCTGCCGCTACGCTTCGCCGTCGAACGCGACGAGGCGCCGCTGTTCTCCGAAAAGTACAGCATCCCCGTGCAGCTCGCGGGCGGCAGTCAGGCGACGGACTTCGTCAAGGTCGTCGAGAACGTGCAGATCCCGTACGTCACCGGCGACAACATCACCATCTGGGTCGGCTTCGACTCCAAGGGCTGATAACTGCATGGCGGCGGTTGACTCCGGCGCTCTAAACCACTCAGGATGAATTGACTGCGGGAGATGCCCTGCCATGTGCAGGGAGCCGAAGGCGCAACCGCCCCGGAAACGCTCAGGCAAAAGGACCGCGTCACACTGAACTCTGGAAAGCAGGTGGCAACACCTCACCGAAGGAGCAACTCGTCCATAGGCGGCGAGGAAATCTCTCAGGTTAGCGGACAGAGGGGGCACGGCGCGTCGCGCGAGCGGCGGGCATGCGTGCAATCGACCCCGGTGTGTCCATGTCAGAGTCCTCAGATCAACCGCTCAAGACCGTCGTGCTCAACGACGCTCATGTGAAAGCCGCCGGCCGCATGGTGCCGTTCGGCGGCTATTCGCTGCCCGTGCAATATCCCACCGGCATCATCGCCGAGCACAAATGGACCCGCGAGCACGCGGGCCTGTTCGATGTCTCGCATATGGGCCCGAGCTTCCTGCTGCTCAACGAGAAATCGGGAGACGCCCAGCGCGACCACGAGACCATCGCCAGCCTTATCGAGCCGCTGGTCGTCGGCGATATCCGGGGACTGAAGCCTGGGCAGATCCGCTATACGCTGCTGCTCAACGACGAAGGCGGCACGCGCGACGATCTGATGATCGCCCGGCCCGCCGACCCGGCCTGGGGCGGCACGCTGTACGTCATTGTCAACGCCGGGACCAAGGAGCTCGACTGGGCCCACATTGAAGCGTCGACAGCCGGCAAGGCGACGCTGAACCGCGCGGACAATTGCGGGCTCCTTGCGCTGCAGGGCCCCGAAGCCGTCGCCGTGCTCGATGCCATCGTTCCCGGCGTCGCCGACCTTGGCTTCATGACCTACCGCTCATTCAAATGGGCGGGCACCACGCTCGTCATTTCGCGTTCCGGCTACACCGGCGAGGATGGTTTCGAACTTCTGGTCGAGCCCGAGTTTGCGGCGCAGCTATGGAACGCTATTCTTGCCGACCAGCACGTAAAACCCATCGGCCTCGGCGCCCGCGATAGCCTGCGGCTCGAGGCCGGCCTCCCGCTCTATGGTCATGACCTCGACGACACCGTATCGCCGATCGAGGCCGGGCTCAATTTCGCGGTCAGCAAGCGACGCCGCGAGGCCACGGACTTCCCGGGCGCCTCGCGCATCATGGGCGAGCTCGCCGGCAATCTGAGCCGCATTCGTGTCGGCCTGTTCGTCGAGGGCGCACCGGCGCGCGAAGGCGCGACGATCCTCGACGAGCAGGGCGTCGCGATTGGCCGCGTCACCTCTGGCGGCTTCGCGCCGTCGCTGAGCCGCGCCATCGCGCTCGGCTTCGTCGAGCCGCGTTACGCTACGCCGGGCACAAAGCTCAAGGTCGCGGTCCGCGATCGGCCGCAGCCGGCCGAAGTCACCACTCTCCCCTTTGTCCCCCATCGCTACGTGCGAAAGGCCGCGTCATGACCACCAAGTACACCGAAGATCACGAATACATCCGCGTCGAGGGCGCCGCCGGCACCGTCGGCATCACCAACTACGCGCAGGACCAGCTGGGCGACATCGTGTTCGTCGAGCTGCCCGCCGTCGGCAAGAAGCTCAAGAAGGGTGACGAAGCGGCCGTGGTGGAGTCCGTGAAAGCCGCCTCCGAGATCTATTCGCCGGTGTCGGGCACAGTCACCGCGGTCAACGATGCGCTCTCGGGCGAGCCCGGGCTGATCAACGCGTCCGCCGACGCCGACGGCTGGATCTACAAGATCGCGATCGACGACGCGGGCGAGCTCGACAGTCTGATGGACGACGCAGCCTACGCCAAGCACACCGCCTGAGGACACGATGCGTTACCTTCCCCATTCCGCCGCCGAGCGCGCGGAGATGCTCGCCGTCATCGGCGCCAAGGCGGCCGAGGATTTGTTCGGCGCCGTGCCGCGCAGCGCGCTGCTGACCAAGCCCGTCGATCTTCCCAAGCACTCGCCCGAGTTCCTGGTCGAGGCCAAGATGCGCGCCCTCGCCGGCAAGAATCGCGCGGGCGCCGATGGTCCGTTCTTCGTCGGCGCGGGCGCGTATCGCCACCACGTGCCGGCCACGGTCGATCACCTGATCCAGCGCAGCGAATGGCTCACGGCTTACACGCCGTACCAGCCCGAAGTCTCGCAGGGCACGCTGCAGATGCTGTTCGAGTTCCAGACGCAGGTCGCGCATCTGACCGGCATGGATGTTGCGAACGCCTCGATGTATGACGGCTCGACCGCCACGGCCGAAGCCGTGCTGATGGCGCGGCGGCTGACCCGCAAGGACAAGATCATCCTCTCGGGCGGCCTTCATCCGCACTATCGCGACGTGGTCACGACGTACCTCGATCATTCGCCGAGCCTCGTCAGCCTACCGGCGTCGCCGGAAGGGCAGGGCGACATCCTCGATCGCATCGACGACGACACCGCCGCCATCGTCATCCAGACGCCCGACTTCTTCGGCCACCTCCGTGACGTGAAGCGCGCCGCCGATGCGATCCATGCGAAGGGCGGCCTGCTCATCGTGGTGGTGACGGAGGTCGTCTCGCTTGGGTTGCTGGAAGCGCCGGGCGCGCTCGGCGCCGACATCGTCGTCTGCGAGGGCCAGTCGATCGGCAATTCGCTCAACTTCGGCGGCCCCTATGTCGGGCTGATGGCGACCAAGAAAGAGTTCATCCGCCAGATGCCGGGCCGCCTCTGCGGCGAGACCGTCGACGCCGATGGCAACCGCGGTTTCGTGCTGACGCTCTCAACGCGCGAGCAGCACATCCGCCGCGAGAAAGCGACGAGCAACATCTGCACCAACTCCGGCCTCTGCGCGCTGGCGTTCACGATCCACATGTCGCTGCTGGGTGAGGCGGGCCTTACGCGTCTCGCGCGCCTCAACCACGAGCGCGCCATCCGCCTGTCGAAGGCGCTGCGCGCAGTGCCCGGCGTCGAGCTGCTCAACAAGACCTTCTTCAACGAGATGACGATCCGCCTTCCGGTCCCCGCGGCGCCGATCGTCGAACTGCTCGCCAAGGCAGACGTGCTTGCGGGCGTGCCGGTGAGCAGACTCATCCCCAACGACCCTGCGGCCGAGAACCTCATCGTCCTCGCAGCGACCGAGCTGACCACCGACACCGACATCGACATGCTGGGCGAATGCCTCCACGCGGCACTGAACGGAGACGGCGCATGAGCATGAACACGCAAGGCCGCCCGACCGGAACGGGCACTTCAAGCGCCGCGGCGACCGGCTCGTCGCTGCTGCCGAACGAACCGATCCTGTTCGAGATCGGCGACACGGAACATACGGGCGTCGATCTGCCTGAGGTCAGCGTCGGCGACGATTTTCTCGGCGGCTTCCGCCGCAAGTCGCCGCTCGATCTCGCGGGCCTCACCGAGCCCGAGGCGATGCGCCACTATGTGCGCCTCAGCCGCCTCAACTACTCGATCGACAGCGGCATGTACCCGCTGGGCTCGTGCACGATGAAGCACAACCCGCGGCTCAACGAGAAGATGGCGCGGCTTCCGGGCTTCGCCGATATCCACCCGCTGCAGCCGGTCTCGACGGTGCAGGGTGCGCTCGAGCTGATGAACGAGCTTGCCCACTGGCTGATGACGCTGACCAACACCGCCGCTGTTTGCCTCACGCCCAAGGCGGGCGCGCATGGCGAGATGGCCGGCATGATGGCCATTCGCGCGGCACAAGTGGCCAAGGGCGAGGCGCACCGGAACGTCGTTCTGGTCCCCGAGTCCGCGCACGGCACAAACCCGGCGACCGCGGCGTTCCTCGGCTATACTGTGAAGCCCATCCCGGCCCGCGCCGACGGCACCGTCGACGCCGCGGCGGTGAAGGCCGCGCTCGGTCCGGATGTGGCCGCGATCATGCTGACCAACCCCAACACCTGCGGCTTGTTCGAACCGCAGATCATCGACATCGCGGCAGCGGTGCACGAGGCGGGCGCCTACTTCTACTGCGACGGTGCCAACTTCAACGCCATCATGGGCGTGGTCCGGCCGGGTGACCTCGGCATCGACGCCATGCACATCAACCTGCACAAGACCTTCTCGACGCCGCACGGCGGCGGTGGGCCCGGTGCCGGTCCGGTGGTGCTGTCGGCAGCGCTGGCGCCGTTCGCGCCAGTGCCGTTCGTACGCGACGGCCAGCTCGTTGAACATGCGGAGGGGCAGCATCTCGGCCGCGTCACCGCGTTCAACGGCCAGATGGGCATGTACGTCCGCGCGCTCACCTATATGCTCAGCCATGGCGGCGACGGCCTGGCGCAGGCGGCCAAGGATGCGGTGCTCAACGCCAACTACATCAAGGCCCGCTTGAGCCGCGCGTTCTCGGTGCCGTTCGCCGATGCCGGCTACTGCATGCACGAGGCGCTGTTCGACGACAGCTTCCTCGAGGGCAGCGGGGTCACGACGCTCGATTTCGCCAAGGCGCTGATCGACGAGGGCTACCACCCCATGACCATGTACTTCCCGCTGGTGGTGCATGGCGCGATGTTGGTCGAGCCCACCGAAAGCGAGAGCAAGCAGACGCTCGACGCCTTCTGCGAGTCGATGCTCGACCTTGCCGCTGATGCGAAAGCCGGCAACGCCGCGCGCTTCACGGCCGCGCCCACCAAGGCTCCGCGCCGCCGGCTCGACGAGACCCGCGCCGCGCGCCAGCCGCGCCTCAAATGGGAGCGGCCCGACCCGCTGCCGCAGGCCGCCGAGTAGCCGGGCTAGACGCCGATTGCCCTCCCGCTATGCTGTGGGAGGGAGGACGCCGTGGACAAGACAGCGCGTGTGCTGCAGCAGTTTGCCTCGCAGGCCGCCGCTTGCGACGAGCTGGGCTCGCCCTTCACGGCGACGCTGTGCTGTGTCCTCGCCGATAATCTGCACCTGGGCACCCAGTTCGGCCGCCGCATCCTCGAATGGGAGGGCGATCCATTCCCGGACAATGTCGCGCTGCGCGCCTGCGGCGCGATCCATGCGCTGGCGCGCTCGGGCTGGGAGCCGCGGCTCACCAACGTCTATCCGCCGCACGAGACCAGCGAGAAGGCGCTTTGGGTCGCCATCAGCGACGCGCTGCAGCACAACGACACCTTCCTGACCGAGCGCCTGTCCAGTCCGCCGCAGACCAACGAGGTCGCGCGCTCAGGCCTCATTCTCGGCGCGATGCTGCATCTCGCCTCGGTCGTTCAGCGGCCCATCGAGCTGTTCGAGATCGGCGCCAGCGCCGGCCTCAACCTCGCCTTCGACGAGTATGCCTACGACCTCGGCGAGGGCCGCCACTGGGGCGCTGCCGACGCGCCGCTGCTCGTCCCTTGCACGTGGCGCGGCAGCACGCCCCCGCTTGATACGCCCGTCAGCGTCATCGCGCGCGCGGGCTGCGATCTGCGGCCCATCGATCCGACCAATGCCGACGATCGCGCCCGCCTCATCTCCTACGTCTGGGCGGACCAGCGGCACCGCCTGCATCGCGTCGAGGCCGCACTCGAGCATGCGGCGGCCAAGGGCAGGACCGTCGATCGCGCCGATGCCGCCGACTGGGTCGAACAGATGCTGGTGCAGCCGCAGCCGGATCACACTGCGCGCGTCCTGATGCATACCATCGTCCGGGATTATCTGCCGCCGCCGATCAAAGCTCGCATCGACGCCGCGCTGGCGACCGCGGGTGCAGCCGCATCAGGCAATCACCCGTTCGCGCATCTCGCCATCGAGTCCGACGACACGCCCGGCAGCGCTCGCATCAGCCTCACGATCTGGCCGCCCGGCCGCACCGTGACGCTCGGGCGTGGCGACTACCACGGCCGCTGGGCCGAGTGGGCGTAGCCAAAACAAAAGGCGGGCACCGGGCCCGCCTTCAAATCTCTTCGCTGAACTAGAACGTCAGTTCAGCTTGCTGCCCACATCGCGGATCGCCTGGTCGACGAGGGCGTCGCCCTTGGTGGCCATCTGCTTGGTCAGCAGCACGCGGGCGGCTTCCACGGCAACGTCGGCGGCGCGGGCGCGCACTTCGGCGACGGCCTGCGATTCCGCCTGGGCGATCTTGTCTTCCACCGCCTTGGTGCGGCGCGCGATCAGCGCTTCGAGCGAGACCTTGGCGTCCTCGGCCATGCGGAACGCTTCCTCGCGGGCGGCGGTCACGATGTCTTCGGCTTCCTTGGTCGCGGCCTGGCGCTTGCTCTCATATTCTTCGAGCAGGAACTTGGCCTCGAGGCGGAGGCGCTCGGCTTCCGACAGTTCGGTCTCGATCGCCTTGATGCGGTCGTCGAGCATCTTCGCGATCGTCTTATGGATGCCCATGTAGAGGGCGATGCCGATGAAGATGACAAGGGCGATGGTCGCCCAGATCGTCGCGCCTGTGGTGGCGTCAAACCCGAAACTCCACATCACACGGCTCCCTTCGCTGCGGCCACTGCCGAGCGCACATCTGCATCATTGGCGTCGCCGCCAAGCTGCGCGACCAGCGCCTGCACGGTCTCGGCCGCAATCGCATCGACGCTTGCGAGCGCCGAAGCCTTGTTGGCCTGGATGCGGGTGTCGGCTTCGCCGACGCGCGCCGCGAGATCCTTTTCGACCACCGAGCGCTTGCCGTCGATGTCGGCACGGATCGACTGGCGCGTATCTTCGGCAATCTTGCCCGCGTCGGAGCGGGCCTGTGCGAGTGCGGCTTCGTAGGCAGCCACGGCCTTGTCGGTCTGCGACCGCAGGCGTTCGGCTTCCTTAAGGTCGCCCTCGATCCGGGCCTTCCGTGCATCGATGATGCCGCCGATGCGGGGCAGGGCGATGCGGCTCAGCGCGAGATAGAGAACGGCAAACGTGATCGCGAGCCAGACCAGCTGGCTCGTGAACGACGCAGGATCGAACGGCGGGAAGACTTCGGAATGCGCTTCCTCGGTGGCATGCACTTCGCCGGTCGCGGCAGTCGCGTGATCGTCAACCACCACAGCATGCTCGGAGGTGTTGCCACTCTCTGCCTGCGCCACGATGATGATGGGGTTTTCACCCGCCATGTCGGATCCTCTTATCGTCGGAAAGAAGCCCGGCGTACCGGGCTTCGCTGATCGTTCGGATGCGCTCGTATCAGACTGCGAACAGCAGCAGGAGCGCGATCAGGAACGAGAAAATGCCGAGAGCTTCGGTCACGGCGAAGCCGAAGATCAGGTTACCGAACTGGCTCTGGGCCGCCGACGGGTTGCGCAGGGCGCCCGACAGGAAGCTACCGAAGATGTTGCCCACGCCCATAGCGGCGCCGGCCATACCGATCGCCGCGATACCCGCGCCGATAAATTTAGCTGCTTCTGGATCCATTTGTAGTCTGCTCCTTTTAGGCGACCGATTGGCGACGCTCACCGCCGCCTCACTGTGAACCGGTCAGTTAATGCGACGGATGGATCGCATCATTGATGTACATCGAGGTCAGCACCGCAAACACGTAAGCCTGCAGAGCCGCCACGAGGAATTCGAGCGCCGTGATCGCCACGGTCATGATCAGCGGCAGGATCGCGCCGAGCCAGCCGAGGAACCCCAGCGAGCCGAGCGTGACGATAAAGCCCGCGAACACTTTGAGCGTGATGTGACCGGCGAGAATGTTGGCGAACAGTCGCACGCTGAGCGAGATCGGGCGCGACAGGAACGAAACGACTTCGATCGGCACCACGATGGGCAGCACGTAAGCCGGCACGCCCGAGGGAACGAAGAGCTTGAGGAACTTCGGACCGTTCTTCCAGAACCCGTAGATGATGACCACGGCGAACACGAGAAGCGCGAGAGCGAAGGTGATGATGATGTGGCTGGTCACCGTGAAAAAGAACGGGATCATGCCGAACATGTTCGCGACCAGCACGAACATGAAGAGCGCGAACACGAACGGGAAGAACTTCATGCCCGCGGTGCCCGCTGAACTTCGCACCATGTTGGCGACGAACTCGTAGAGCATTTCGCTCACCAGCTGCGCGCGGCCCGGCACGATCGCGCGGCGACCGGTCGACAGCAGCAGATAGGCAAGGATCAGCCCAACCGTCAGCGTCATGAACAGCGCCGAGTTGGTGAAGGCAAATCCGCCTTCGCCAAACGACACGATCGGCGTGATGAGGAACTGGTGGATCGGGTCGACTTTATTTGGATCGGCCAAGAACGGTCCCCGTTTATTCGTCTTCGTCGGTACCCGGACCGAGGTCCGAGCCGGGCGGCGGTGGTGACGCCCTGTTCATGTCGCCGGCTGCGCGAACGACGTTCAACACGCCCGCTGCAAAGCCGATCAGCAGCATCACCAGCATGAGCCACGGCCCAGTATTGAGCCAGCGATCCAGCAGATAACCCGCTACCGCGCCAACCAGGATCGCCGCGATGAACTCGGTGCCGAGCCGCAAACCGCGGCTCATTCCCGTCATCTCGCCGCCGATCCTCGGGGCCGCTGCAGCTTCTGCAGCGTGTTGCCCCTGGGCGCGCTCGATCTTTTCTTTGAGACGCCGCGACTGCTCAAGCACTCGCCGCTCCTCACCGTCGCCATTGGACCCGCGCATATCAGTCAAACGCGTCCTCCCTCAGCCCCGGAACTCTAAGGAAAATGCCCCCTCGAAGTCGGGCGCAACATAGTGTTGACCCATTTGGGTGTCAAGCGCGCTCGGGTGGCATTAAGCCATTGATATTTATAGTGATATCGACGCCTGAGCAGGCCGCGACAACGAGTCATGTCGCGCTTTCGTAAGGCAGGGCTTGCGGGCGGGCGGCGGGGGCCGCTCACGCCACCTTCGATTCCAGCACCTGGGCCGCGCCGGTGAGGTCCACCGACACCAGTTGGCTGACGCCGCGCTCGAACATCGTGACGCCGAACAGCCGGTTCATTCGCGCCATGGTGATCGGGTTGTGGGTGATCACCACGAAGCGCGTTTCCGTGCGCTGCGCCATCGAGTCGAGCAGAGCGCAGAAGCGCTCGACGTTCGCGTCGTCGAGCGGCGCGTCGATTTCGTCGAGTACGCAGATCGGCGCCGGGTTTGTGAGGAACACCGCAAAGATCAGCGACATCGCCGTAAGCGCCTGCTCGCCACCCGACAGCAGCGAGATCGAGCTCGGCTTCTTGCCCGGTGGGCGCGCGATGATCTCAAGCCCCGCTTCCAGCGGATCGTCGCTCTCGATGAACTGCAGTTCCGCCGTACCACCACCAAACAGCGACGTGAACAGCTCCTGGAAGTGCGCGTTCACCTTCTCGAACGCTTCGCTCAGCCGCGCGCGGCCTTCCTTGTTGAGGCTTTGGATGCCCGAGCGCAGCTTGGCGATGGCGGCGACGAGATCGTCGCGATCCTTCACCATCACGTCGAGCTTTTCCTGCACCTCGACCGCCTCGGTCTCGGCTGCAAGGTTCACGCCACCAAGACGCTCGCGCTCGGCCTTCAGCCGCTCGACCTTGCGCTCGGTCGGCTCTTCCTCAGGCAGGGCATCCTGCGGCTTGATGCCTGCGGCGAATGCCGTATCGGCGGCCTGGATGTCGAGCGTCTCCTGCACCTGGCGCTCGATCTGGTGCCGCTGCGCGATAAGGCCCTTGAGCCGCTCTTCGACGCGCGCCAGATGCTCGCGGAAGCCGCTCAGTGCTTCGGCGGCCAGCCGCTGCGCCTTGTCGGCTTCGCGGAAGCGCGCCTGTGCCTGGGCGAGCTCGTCGCTCGTTGCACCATGCGCCGAACGCGCGGTGGCGATCTGCGCATCGAGCTCGGCCTGGCGCTCTTCGAATCCGGCCGGCGCGTTGTTCATCGCGGCCAGCGCTTCGCCGAGCTCGCCCAGCCGCTTGTCGAGCGTTGCCACCTGTGCTTCGGCCCCACCGCGACGGCGCTGCCAGTTGGCGGTTTCGTTCGAAATCTGGTTCAGCCGACCGGCGCGCTGTTGGGCGGCGGTCTCGAACGAGGCGAGCTTGAGGCGCGCCTGATCGGCGGAGCCGCGAGCGTCGTCGAGATGCTCGCGCCTACCCGCGAGCAGCGCCGCCGCCTCGGTCTCGTCGCCCGCTTCGTCGAGCGCGCGCTTGGCATCGGCCTCGATCGCCTCGGCCTCCGCCAGCGACGATGCGAGACGCACACGCGCTTCTTCGAGCGCCGACTGCCGCGTCGCGAGTTCGCTCACCGCGCGCGTGGCGCGGTCGAGATCCTGCTGCGCGTTGGCGATCTGCCGCTGCGCAAAGCGCCAGCTCTCGCGCTTCTCTCGCTCGGTGCCGCGTGAATGCTCCAGCGACTGGTTCAGCGACTGCGCATCGGCGCGCAGCGAATTGCGCGCCGCCCGCGCCTCGCCGAGTTCAGCGTCGAGCTCCGCCAGTCGGTTGCGCTGCGCCATGCGCTGCGCAGCCGCACTCGGCGCGTCCGCGGCCGAAACGAAGCCGTCCCAGCGCCAGAGGTCACCCTGCCGGGTGACGAGCCGCTGTCCCGGCTTCAGCTCGCGCTGCAGTGCACTGCCCTGATCCTTCTCGACCACGCCGATCTGATTGAGACGCCGTTCCAGCAGCCCACTGCCGGACACATACGCGCTCAGCGCCGTCACACCGGCGGGCAGGGCGGGGTCGCCCTCGCCAGGGATCGGGCCGGCCCAGTGGAGCGGCGCTCCAGCGTCGGACGAAGCCTCGAGATCGTCGCCCAGAGCCGCGCCCAGCGCTGTTTCGAATCCGGCATTGACCTTCAGTTCATCCGCGATCGCCGTCCACAGGCCCTTGGCGCCCGCATTGAGGATGCGGTTGAGCGTTTGCGCCTCGGCGTCGAGGCGGTTCACCTGCGCCTCGATTTCGGTGACCTTCGGCCGGACCGCGTCGAGCGTCGCCTGCGCCTGCCGTGTCGCTTCTTCCGCTGCCACGGCCGCTGCCTCGGCTTCCGCCGACAGCGCCTGCGCCGCTTCGAGCGCGCTGCGCTTGGCGGTCACGCCGTCGTCGGCCTCAAGCTGCGCCGACACATTGGCTGCATCGCGCTCCACATCGGCCACCTGCTGGCGGAGGCGCGCGATACGCGTTGCCGCATCTTCGGCACCACGACGCGCCTGCGCCCGGCGAGCCTTCACCTGCGCTTCGAGGTCGGCGGCAATCCGTGCCTCGGCTTCCGCCGCGCGCACCGCATTCATCGCTTCTTCGGCCGCAATCTTTGCCGCGGCGAAGGCCTCGGCCTCGTTGGCCGCCTCGGCTTCGAGCCGCGCTCGCTCCTCGGATGCCAGCCGCAGGGCCTCGTCGCTCTCTTCGAGCAGGGCGCGCTCGCGCGAGCCGTCGGCCGTCGTCTGCTCGATGCGCTGCGTCAGTTCTGCCCGGCGCTGTTCGGCCCGGCGTGCTTCTTCGGCCAGCTGCTCGGCAAGAATGGTCAGGCGCTGCAAAGCCGCACCGGCTGCGGCCTCCTTATCGCGCAGCGGCTGCACGGCCTGGTCGGCCATGAACACGACCTTCTGCGCTTCGAGCTCGGTATGCTGCGCTTCCGCGAGCTGGTTGATCAGCGTGCCCTGCTCGGCTTCGGTTTCCTTCTCGGACGCGCGCGCATTGATCCAGCGGATGTGGAACAGCGTCGCCTCGGCCTTGCGGATATCGCCGCTGATCGAGCGGTAGCGCGTCGCGAGGCGCGCCTGGCGCTTCAGCTGTTCGAGCTGCTGCGTCACCTGGTTGATGACGTCTTCGACGCGTTCGAGATTTTGCTCGGCCGCCTTCAGCCGCAGCTCCGCCTCATGCCGCCGCGAATGGAGCCCCGAAATACCGGCCGCCTCTTCGAGCAGTGCGCGCCGCGCCGTCGGCTTGGCCGCGATCAGCTCGCCGATCTGGCCTTGCCGCACGAGGGCAGGGGAATGGGCGCCGGTCGAGGCGTCGGCAAACAGCAGCTGCACGTCGCGCGCGCGCACTTCCTTGCCGTTGACCCGATAGACCGAGCCTTCTTCGCGCTCGATGCGGCGGGTGACTTCCAGCACATCGGCAGAATTGAGCGTCGCCGGCGCCGTGCGATCCGAATTGTCGAGCACCAGCGTGACTTCGGCGCTGTTGCGCTGCGGCCGGTTGCCCGAGCCGTTGAAGATGACGTCGTCCATGCCCGAGGCGCGCATCGCCTTGTAGGAGCTCTCGCCCATCACCCAGCGCAGGGCTTCCACCAGATTGGACTTGCCGCAGCCATTGGGCCCGACAACGCCGGTCAGGCCGGGTTCGAGGTGGAGTTCGGTCAGATCCGAGAAGGATTTGAAACCGTGCAGCTTGAGACGCGAGAACTTCATCGACATGGATTTGAAATAACGAAGCGGCCCGCCGCGAGGAAGCGACGGGCCGCTCTAGACCACTGAACCTTGTGGAAATTGAGTCCTTGTCCCCAAGATATGGGGATTTGGACGCGCTGCTTAGAGCAGCGGATCGATCTCGGCGCTCAGCACATCCAGCGTCTTGTCGCCGGTCAGCTGCTTGCCGTTCACGTAGAAGGTCGGGGTGCCCTCGAGGCCGAAATCGTTGAGCGCCTGGTTGCGCATCGAGTCGATGCCGTTGAACAGGTCCTGGTTGGTCAACGCCTCATTGAAGGCGGCTTCCGTGAACCCGAGCTGGGTGGCGACGGTCTTCAGCGCGGTCAGCGGGTCCGCCGCCGTGCCCCACTCGCCCTGCGTCTTGAAATAGGCCGACAGGACGTTCTCATAGGTCTCGATCGCTGCCTGCGAGTAGCCGCTGGGGTTGCTCGGATCGGCCGGTGCGGGAGCGGACGGCTGCTCGGAGCTCGGCGCCGAGGGATCGGTCGGAGCAGCGGAACCCGCGTCCACCGATTTCGCGGCATGTTCGGCCAGCATGAAGATCGCGGCGTCCAGCGTATTGCGCGCGAACGGGCGGATGATCAGCTTCACCTTGCCGGTGGTGACATACTTTTCCTTGAACGCCGGCAGCACGTCGTTCGACCATGCCGCACAATGCGGGCAGGTGGGCGACGCATATTCGATGAACGTCACCTTGGCGGCCGGATCGCCCAGCACCTTGTCGGGAATGCCGGCGGGCGCCATCAGCTTCACCAGATCGATGAAGTCGCCTTCTTTGGCGAGAGCGAGGGATGGGAAGCCGACAAAGCCCGCGGCGGTCGCGGCGGCGGCCAGGGTCAGGGTATCACGGCGGGTCAGTTTCACGGCATTGCTCCTTATTTCGCGGGGCACGTTACACAGGCGCTTTGTGGCGGCAAGTGACCAAACCGTAAGAATTGGTCACGTGCGGTTGAACATTGAGTTCGACCAACCGATCAGGGCTTTTTGGACAGAATCTGCTCGCCCAGATGCTTGAGCGCTTGCTTGAGGGCAGGGTTCTCGACCTCCGCCACAGCCTTGTCGGCATGAACAGCCACCTCCGGCGGCGTTTGCGTCTTCTGCACCTTGCGCGCTGAACTGCGTATGAACGGCTCGGCGCTGAGTTTGACCTCCCGCACGAGGAAATAGCCGAAGTACCGGTTCACGGCCGAGGCGATCAGCGACGCCTCGTGCGTCAGGGCCAGCTTTTGCCCCTCTGAACAGCGCAGAAACAGCGTCGCGCCCTCATGTCCCGCCCCACGCGGCCATTTGAGTTCGGCAGGCAACGCGACTTCGTCATAGGGCCTGGGCGCCATCGCGGCCCAGTTGTTGAGGATGTCGCGCGTCGCAAAGCCCCGCTTCTTGAGCGCGGAATCGAGCACCCCGCCCAGCGCCTCGGACACGGCGACGGTGCGGTTGAGCCGCTTGGGCTCGACGGGCTCGTCCTTCTTCTTGGCCACGGCAAATCCGGTTGCGCCGGTCGCCCGGCTGGTTCATTGCCGTGATGATGCCAAAACCCACCGCAGCGCAACAGGTCACGCCGCTCGACGCCGACGCCGTGCTCGCCTGGTACGATCGCCACGCCCGCGATCTGCCCTGGCGCGTCTCGCCCGCCGACCGGGCGAAGGGCGTGCGCCCCGATCCCTATCGGATCTGGCTGAGCGAGGTGATGCTGCAACAGACCACCGTTGCCGCCGTTCGCGAGTACTTCCTCCGCTTCACGTTGCTCTGGCCGACGGTGAAGGACCTCGCCGCCGCGCAGCTCGACGCCGTGCTCCGCGAATGGGCCGGCCTCGGCTACTATGCTCGCGCCCGCAATCTCCACGCCTGCGCCGAAGCCGTCGTCGAGCGCCACGCCGGCGTGTTTCCGACCAGCTCGGGTGAACTTCTCGCGCTCCCCGGCATCGGACCGTACACTGCGGCGGCCATTTCCGCGATCACGGCCGATGAGCGGATCGCCGTCGTCGACGGCAACGTCGATCGGGTCCTTGCGCGGTACCTTGCGCTCGAAGTCCCCGTCCGCGACGCAAAGGATTTGATCCGCGACACGGTGCAAGCGGCGGTCCCCGCCCGTGCCGGCGACTTCGCGCAGGCGATGATGGACCTCGGCGCCACCATCTGCGCGCCCCGCGCCGCCAGCTGCCTCGTCTGCCCGCTCCAGACCGGCTGCACCGGCGCGCGCCTCGATCCTCTGGCCTATCCGGTGAAAGCCGAAAAGGCAGAGCGGCCAACCCGTTACGGCCACGCCTTCGTCATGCTCGACAGCTCCGGAGACGTGTTTCTGCGCACCCGGGCACCGACCGGCCTCCTCGCCAAGATGACCGAAACGCCGGTGTCCGAATGGACCGGAGCCAAGTCTGATCCGACATTCCCAGCGGCCGGCGACTGGCTCCACCACGGCCAGGTCGTCCACGTCTTCACCCACTTCCGCCTGGAACTGGAGGTGTGGTCCGCGACAATCGCCGACACGTCGTCGCTCGACGACGGCTGGTGGGCCGATCCCAAAACGCTCGGCACGGAGGCGTTGCCGACGGTGTTCGTAAAGGTGCTCACTGCGGCGGGACTCGAATGAAAATGCCCCCGGTCCATTCTTGGGCCGGGGGCACAGTTTTGCCCGAAGACTGGAGGTCTTAGCTCAGGCGGATAGCTGCTCCATCTGCAGGCGGATGTCCGCGCGGAGGGAGTCGATCGGGGAGAGGCGGCCCCTGGTGTTCGTGTGCCAGAAGGTCCAGCCGTTGCAGGCCTCGGCGCCCTGGACGAGCGCACCGACCCGGTGGATCGAGCCCGAATGCGGCCCCGAGGCGAGCGTGCCATCGGCGCGAACCAGGGCCGACCAGCGCTGGCGCATGTCGGTGAGTTCGGTGCCAGGCGTGATCAGGCCCATTTCGATCAGCGAGCCAAAGGCGACGCGCGGGGCAGCGCGCTTGGGCACAGCCGTTTCCAGCGCCTCGCCGCTCAGCGGCTTGATCGCGGCAATGCGCTTGAGCGCAGCGGCGATGTAGGTGTCTTCGCGGTCGATACCGATGAAGTGGCGGCCGAGTTTCTTGGCCACCGCACCTGTCGTGCCCGTGCCGAAGAACGGGTCGAGCACGACGTCGCCGGGCTTGGTCGTCGCATTGAGGATTCGCATCAGCAGGGCTTCCGGCTTCTGCGTCGGATGCACCTTGTCGCCGTCCTTGTCGGTCAGCCGCTCGGCGCCGGTGCAGATCGGGAACAGCCAGTCGGACCGCATCTGCGTGTCCTCATTGGCCTGCTTCATCGCTTCGTAGTTGAAGGTGACGCGGCTCTTCTTGTCGCGCGCCGCCCAGATCAGCGTCTCATGCGCATTGGTGAAGCGCGTGCCGCGGAAGTTCGGCATCGGATTGGCTTTGCGCCAGATCACGTCGTTGAGCATCCAGAAATCGAGGTCCTGGAGCGCCGTGCCGACGCGGAAAATGTTGTGATAGCTGCCGATCACCCAGATCGCGCCATCGGGCTTCAGCAGCCGGCGAGCAGCAGCGAGCCACGCGCGGGTGAACGCGTCGTAATGGGCAAAACTCTGGAACTTGTCCCAGTCGTCGTCGACGGCGTCGACCTTGGACTGGTCGGGGCGGGTCAGCCCCTCTTCGAGCTGGAGGTTGTAGGGAGGGTCCGCAAAAATCAGATCAACCGAGCCGGCCGGCAAGGCATTCATGTGTGCGATGCAGTCGCCGACAAGAATCGTGTCGACGGGCAGCGTCGCCTTCTCCGCATCGGCCGAACGGGCCGTACGCGCGGTACGCAACATACTCGTAACCCTAACGCAGCACTAACGACGCTGGTTGTAAGGCCTTACGGTTAAAGGCGATTTAAGCCGGACGGTGAATGAAAGATTAAGCTGCGAAAAGCTCGAGCTGCGGTTTCGGCGTGGGCTTGACCCAGCCCGCGGGCACCAGCGGCCCGACCATGATGCCGGTCTTGAGCCGGATGTCGGCCTCGATGCATGGCGCAAAATCCATGCGGTGGTAGCGGCCGGGACCGTGCTTTTCGAGCGCCCGGAAATGCGGCGGCGCCGAGTAGCCCTTGTGGCTGTCGAAGCCGAACTGCGGCTCTTCGCAATGCATCACTTCGCACATGCGGTCGCGCGTCACCTTGGCGACTATCGACGCGGCTGCGATCGAGAGCGACAGCGCGTCGCCGCCGACAACCTTCTCTGTGACGTAAGGCATGCCCTTGGGCAGCGTATTGCCGTCGACCAGCACGTAATCGGGTTGCAGCGAAAGGCTCATGATCGCCCGCCGCATCGCCCACATCGACGCCCAGAGGATGTTGAGGTCCATGATGATCGACGTCGGCGCCGCCACCACCGACACCGCGGCCGACGTTGCCATGATCTCGGCGTACAGACGCTCGCGCTGGTCGACCGTCAGCTGCTTGCTGTCGTTGAGCCCGTCCGGAATGCGCCGGCGATTAAGAATGACCGCCGAGACGACCACCGGTCCCGCCAGCGGCCCCCGACCGACCTCGTCGACGCCCGCGACGATGGTCGCGCCGCGACGCACCGCCCGCTTCTCGTAGAAGAGGGTAGGGGCGCTGGCTTCGGTAGCGGCCGAATCGGTGGGCATGGCGCTGACAATGCCGCCGCCGCCCGCCCAATCCAAGCGCGACCGAATGGCGCTTGGCTCCGGCGGTTCGTCGCTTTAGGGGTGCGGCATGCGTCCCGCCCCTCGATCTGCCCTCCTCTTCGATATCGACGGTACCCTGGCCGACACCGACCGCCTCCACCTCGAGGCGTTCAACATCGTCTTCGGTCAGTTCGGTCATCACTTCACGCCCGAGCGCTTCAAAGTCGAGCTGCAGGGCTTTGCGAACGTCGACCTCGGCGCACGGTTCTTCCCGAACGAACCGGCCGCGCGGCAAATGGCGATCATGGAGGAGAAGGAGCAGACCTTCCGCCGCCTCGCCACGACCGGACTGCACCCGCTCCCGGGGCTGCTCGACTTGCTCGATCGTTGCGACGCCGCAGGGCTCCGCTACATTGCCGTCACCAACGCGCCGCGCGGCAATGCCGAGCTGATCCTCAACGCGATAGGTGTACGCCAGCGCTTCGCCACCGTCATCCTCGGTGATGAGCTGGCGCATGGAAAGCCGCACCCGCTGCCCTACCTCGAAGGTCTTCGCCATCTCGATGCCGATGCCGCATTGTCCGTTGCGTTCGAGGATTCACCCACCGGCGTGACTTCGGCATCGTCAGCCGGTATCGCAACCATCGGCATGCTCACCGGCCAGACTGAAACGACGTTACGGACCAACGGCGCGATCGCCGTAGCGCGCAACTACACCGACCCCGCGCTGCTCGCCTTCATCGAGCGCACGATCAGCGGCTAGAACAGGCTCAGCTGATTGTCCTCGGCCACCGGCGGCGTGAACAGATCGGTCCGCAGCGCCGGCAGCTTCTTGTCGAGCCCGTAGCGTTCCTTCGCCTTGGCCATGCGCTGCTGCATCAGCGTTGCATACGCGCCTTCGCCGGTCATGCGCTCGCCCCAGGCCGAGTTGTAATCCTTGCCGCCGCGCGTATCGCGCACCAGCGACATCACGTGCTTCACGCGATCGGGGTAGTACCGCAGCATCCATTCGCGGAATATTTCGCGCACTTCGCCCGGCAGCCGCAGCAGCACCATGCCGGCCCACTGCGCGCCCTGCGCCGCGCCCGCATCGAGGATGCGCTCCATCTCCATGTCGTTGACTGCCGGGATCATCGGTGCCGCCATGATGCCGGTCGGCACCCCAGCCGCAGACAGAAGCCGGATCGCCTCGAGCCGCTTCTCAGGCGTCGAAGCACGCGGTTCCATCTTGCGGCTGAGGATGTGGTCCATGCTGGTGACGGAGAGCCCCACATGGATGAGCCCGAGCTTGGCCATCTCGCTCAAAATGTCGAGGTCGCGCACGATCAGCGCCGACTTCGTCACGATCGACGCCGGGTGCCTTGTCTCGAGCAGCACTTCGAGGATGCCGCGCGTCAGTTTGTGCGTCCGCTCGGCGGGCTGGTAGGGATCGGTGTTCGTCCCCATCGCGATCGGCTTGGGCTTGTAGCGCTTGTCGGCGAGCTCTCGCCGCAGCAACTCGACCGCGTTGACCTTCACATAGATCTGCCGCTCGAAATCGAGGCCCGCTGAATGGCCGAGATAATTGTGCGTCGGCCGCGCGAAGCAATAGCTGCAGCCATGCTCGCAGCCGCGATAGGCGTTGATCGAGCGGTCGAAACCGATATCGGGACTTTCGTTGCGCGTGATGATGGTCTTGGCGCGCTCGATATGCTCGATCGTTTCGAACGGCTTCAGCTCTTCGACTTCGCCCCAGCCATCGTCGAACCGCTCGCGGCTCTCGGTATCGAACCGGCTCGCCTTGTTGGTCTGCGCGCCGCGCCCGCGATTGCGCTTGGGATCGAGCATCTGCCGATTGATGAGATCGACATCGCGCGTGTCCTTGAGCTTTTCGAGTTGCTCGAACGAGGGTGCAGTCTGGATCGCCATGTCACACCAGATGGGGACGAATCGCCCGGATGTTAACGGGCCTTAACGTCTACCACGCGAACAGGAACAAAACAAGAACAACGCATTTCCTGGTGCGCTTGGCAGAAACTCTCTCGTCGAAACGACCGTTCCGTCCTACGCGCCTTGCGCGACCCACCACTCTTCAGCGTCACCACCCATGCTCCTCGACCTTCCGCTCCTCCACCTCGCCATCGCTTTCGGACTCAGCTTCGCCATATCCGCGCTCGGCTTTCTGCGTGTCGACTACTTCGTGAGCCTTGGCTACGCATTCTCCATCGCAGCGCAGGCCGTGCTGTTCGCGATCCTCTATCGCTCGACGCTCGACGTCTGGACCATTCTGCAATGCGCCATGCTGTTTGCGTATGGCGCTCGCCTCGGCGCCCATCTGGTCACACGCGAAAGCGCGCCGTCTTTCTCGGCGGAACTGGCGGCCTCTAAGGAGCGTGGCAAGCACATTGCCGGTTTCGTCAAGATCGCCATCTGGGTGTCCGTCTCGGCGCTCTATGTCGCGATGTTCTCGCCCGGACTGCTCTCGCTGTTTGCGCAGGAACGGGGCAGGGCGCTGCCCTCGATCCCATGGGGCGTTGCGATCATGGTCCTCGGTCTCGGCATCGAAGCGCTCGCCGACTGGCAGAAATCCCGGTTCAAGCAAGCGTACCCGAAGCGCTTCGCCGATGTGGGGCTCTATCGCTTCGTCCGTTGCCCGAACTACTTCGGCGAAATGGTGTTCTGGCTCGGTGCGTTCGTGTCAGGCATCTCCGCCTACACCGGCATCCTGAGCTGGCTGCTTCCCGTCATCGGCACAGTCTGCATTATGCTGATCATGGTCGGCTCGGCGCGTCGCCTCGAGATCAAGCAGGGCGAACGCTACAGCGACGACCCCGCCTACCAGCGCTACGTCGCAACCGTGCCGATCCTGTTTCCGCTGCTGCCGATCTACTCGCTGCGCAACTGGAAGATCTATCTCGGCTAGTGTGCCGTTCTACTTGACCACCAGCACCGCGATCTCGCTCCGGCTGAGCACTTCGCTGGCCTGACTCCCGACGAGCAGGCGGCGGAGACCCCGGCGACCATGCGATCCCATGACGATGAGGTCTGCCTTGGCCTCGCTCGCGGCCTGCAGGATACCGTCGGCTGGCCGCTCCAGGCGGACGTGTCGGACGGTCACGTCTATCCCGGCCGTCGCAGCCGTCTCCGAGGCGGCGTTGAGGATTTTCTTCGCCTCTTCGAGTTGAATGTTTTCGAGCTCCTCGAGAAGTTCGGTCGTCGACGCCGTGATGAACTCCGCGCCTGTCATGAAAAGCGGCGAGGGTTCGGTCACGGTGACCACCTCGACCTTGGCGCCCGAAAAGCGACCTAGCGCGAACGCATGCTCGAGCACCTTTGGCGTGAGCTCTGAGCCGTCAACAGCAACGATGATCTGCCTGTACATGCTGGCCTCCGTGTTTTGTTGAGCCCAGGCTAGCGCCCTCCAGTGGACGCGCCTTGATCGAGATCAATCGTGGCTTGACGCGTGCCGGTTCATGGCTATAGTGAACCATATGGTTCAGTTTTATCAAACGCCTCGCTTCGACACGTCGTTCGCCGCCATCTCGGATGTCACCCGTCGTGGTGTCCTGGAGCGGCTGGGGCGGGCCGATGCCTCGATCAGCGAGCTCGCGGAACAGTTCGACATGACCCTCACGGGCATGAAGAAGCATGTGAGCATCCTCGAGGAAGCAGGCCTCGTGACCACCGCAAAAGTCGGTCGTGTGCGCACCTGCAAGCTCGGCGGCCGCGGGCTCGAGGAAGAGGCCGCCTGGATCGAACGCTATCGCCAGATGTGGGCCGCCCGGTTCTCCGAACTGGACAAGGTCATCGAACAACTCAAAGAGAAGGAAAAGACCAATGGACGTACAAGCAGCGACTGAACAGGCGAAAGGGCCGCTCACCACGACGGACCGCAAGTCCGATCGCGAGGTCGTCATCACCCGCACCTTCAATGGCCCGGCTCGCCTCGTCTTCGAGGCCTGGACCAAGCCCGAGCTGATGATGAAGTGGTGGACGCCCGCGTCCTTCGGCATCACCTTCATCTCGTGCGAGATGGATGCGCGGACCGGCGGCACCTACATGTTCGTCATGGGCCACCCATCCTTCGACCAGCCGATGGCGTTCCACGGCCGCTATCTCGAAGTCGATCCGCCCAAGAAGATCGTCTGGACCAATGAGGAAGGCGGCGAAGCCGGTTCGGTGACGACGGTCACGTTCGAGGAGAAGGACGGCAAGACGTACCTGACCCTCAGCGACATCCACCCCACCAAGGATGCGCTCGACCAGGAACTGGCCTCCGGCGCCATCAGCGGCTACCCCGAGCAGTTCAACCAGCTCGATCTCGTGCTCGCGAGCCGGCAGTAGCGCGGGGCGCTCCAGCGGTTGGCCGAGCGAGCCTTCTTGGGATCGCTCGGTCCAGAGCGCAAAAAGAGCTACCGCTCCGCTAGCCTCGGCATCAGTTCGACGAAGTTGCAGGGCTTGTGGCGGTTGTCGAGTTGCGCGCGGAGGATGCCCTCCCAGGCATCCCGGCACGCGCCGCGCGAGCCCGGCAGCACGAATACGAACGTGGTGTTGATCAGCCCGCCTGTCGCGCGCGACTGCAGCGTGCTGGTGCCCACCGTTGTCGCCGAATACTGGTGGAACAGCACCGAAAACCCGTCCATCCGTTTCTGAAACAACGGCTCGAGCGCCTCGGGCGTCACGTCGCGGCCCGAAAAGCCTGTGCCACCCGTCGTGATCACCGCGTCGACAGCGGGGTCGTTGACCCAGCGCATCACGTGACCGCGGATCTGGTAGATGTCGTCGCGGCACACCGCGCGCTCGGCGCAGATGTGCCCGTCGGCTTCCATCATCGATTTGAGCAGCGCACCGGCAGTGTCCGTTTCGAGTGTCCGCGTATCGCTCACCGCGAGCACAGCGATCTTGAGCGGCGTGAACGCCCGATCCATATCGAGCTCACTCTTGAACATCGTTCTTCTTCTCCGGGGCCGGCGTCGTTGCGGGAGTTTCGTCGGTCTTTGGCGTGGTCTCGACGATGGCCACCGGCTCGACGATGTCGGGCGTAATGATCTCGGCTTCCGGCTTGAGACGATCGGTCACCGGCGTGCGCTCGACGTCGACCTGTGTCTCGTCCGACCGCGGATCGAGCTCCACCGAGCCCGGAGTCACACCCTTCTCGGCGCTCATCGCGCGGAAGCGGATGCGGCCGTCGATCCGCACCGGCCGCACCTTCATGCGCAGGAACGCGGTCAGCGCTAACGCGCCGTGGAACGTTGCCGTGACGATGAACAGGCCCACCGGCTGGTAGAGGTTCATCACCACCGCGGCGATGGCCGGGCCGATCGCGAGGCCGGTGCCCAGCACCAGCAGCATGCCGCCCGCGACGCGTCCGAACTCGCCCTGCTTGGCGAAGTCGTTCGCGTGCGCGACGGCGATTGCATAGATCGGGTAGGCCGAGAAACCGTAGAGGCCGAACAGCACATACATGAACCAGCCGCCAGCCGGATTGAACAGCAGCGTGATGAACCCAACCACCGCGGCAATGGCGCCCAGCACCACGATCACCCAGCGCCGGTCGATGCGGTCGCTAATCCGGCCCGCCGGCACCTGAGCAATCGCGCCGAGCACCGCGGTCACCGCGAACAGGAACGCGATCCCCGCCGCGTCGAGGCCCTGGTCATGGCCATAGACCGGAGCCAGCGTGCCGAACGTGCCATTCGCCATGCCCACCGAGAAGGCAGCAATCACCGCCAGCGGCGACGTCTTGTAGAGCAGCCACACATCGAGCTTGGCCGACGCCAGCGGACGGGGCTGCGGCGTCGAGGTCAAGGCGCTCGGCAGGATGGCGCAGATGAAGGCGATCGCGCCGACGATGAAGGGGATGTGGCTCGAAACGCCGGTCACCGACATCGCCAGTTGGCCCACCGTCGAGGCCGTCATGTTGATCGTCGTGTAGATCGAAAAGATCGTGCCGCGGCTCTTGTTCTCGGCCACCTCGTTGAGCCAGCTCTCGACGATCATCGCCGCGCCGGCAAAGCAGAAGCCCGAGAAGGCGCGCAGCACGATCCAGGAGATGTCGTTTACTAGCAGCAGATTGCAGAGGATGGTGATCGTCCCGATCGCCGCCATGATCGAGAAGGCCCGGATATGCCCCACGCGCTGCACCAGCAGCGGCACGGTGATCGACCCGGCAATAAAGCCCACCGACCAGCCCGTACCGATCAGGCCCAACGCCAGCAGCGAAAACCCTTCCTCGGCGCCGCGCACCGACAGTAACAGTCCTTGCAACCCGCCTGCGAACATGAGGAAGGCTGAGCCAAGGAAGAGCGCATAGATTTTGACGACGGAGGACATGACGCTTTCTCGCTAGGCCTATGAATGTGCCGCGTCTCTCTGAATCGCGGCTAAACCGGGGCTACCTCGTCAGTCTGTTTGAATTCCTTGCTTAACAAGTGCTTGCTTGAGGCTCAGCATGTCCTTCCACGCCTGCGCCTTGGCGCTGGGCGTGCGCAGCAGGAAGGCCGGATGGAGGGTCGGCAAAACCGGCCCGGTCCACCCGCCAACCTCGAGCGATTTCCACGTGCCGCGCATGCGCGTAATGCCCTGGCTGGTCGAGAACAGGGCCTGGGTCGGCACGTTGCCGAGCGTCACCAGCAGCTTCGGGTTCACGAGCTCGACCTGCCGGTGGAGGAACGGCGCGCATTGCGCCAGCTCGTCCGGCGTCGGGTTGCGGTTACCGGGCGGCCGCCACGGCACCATGTTTGCGATGTAAACCTTCGTCCGGTCGAGCCCGATCGCCGACAGCATGCGGTCCAGCAGCTGGCCGGCACGCCCGACGAACGGCTTGCCCTGCTTGTCCTCCTGCTCGCCCGGCCCTTCGCCCACCATCATGATCTGCGCTTCCGGATTGCCGTCGGCAAACACCAGCTGCGTCGCGCGATGTTTCAGCGCGCAGCCGTCGTAAGCGTCCATCGCCGCTCTCAGCGCTTCGAGCGTCGTGGCCCTGGCCGCGCTCGCGCGCGTCGCTTGGGGGTTCGTGACGAGGACCGCCACCGGAATGGGGGCGGGGGCCGGCCCAGCCATCGGCGGCAGTGCACGTTTCGCGGGCGCGGCGGCCGACGTCGCGAACCGGTCGACCGGCTCGTCGCCGACCGCCACATCCACCCCGGCCTCCCGATACCAATCGAGCAGCGCGAGGGCGTCCGCCGTGCTGAGCTGGGCCAGTGACTGTGCCATAGCGCCTTATCTCATGGCCGGCGAGCGTGCGGAACCCGCCGTCGCCTGTTGCACCGCTGATTTGCCGTCCGGCACCCGGCATGCGATAGGGCCTTCGACCTTCCTGCCGGACCGCCGATGGCTGAACGCGAAATCATCGAGACCGATGTCGTCATCGTCGGGGCCGGTCCCGCCGGCCTCGCCGCCGCCATCCGCCTCAAGCAGAAGTCGCCGCAAACCTCCGTCACCGTCGTCGAGAAGGCAGCCGAGATCGGCGGTCATATTCTCTCGGGCGCCGTCATGGACCCGTCGGGTCTGACCGAGCTGATCCCCGATTGGCGCGAGCGGGGCGCTCCCGTCGGCCCGGATGTCACCAAGGACGTCTTTCACGTCCTCACCCGTACGCGCGACTTCCGCCTGCCGAACTTTGTCCTGCCGCCGCTGATGAAGACGCATGACGGCGTCATCACCTCGCTCGGCGATCTGGTCCGCTGGCTGGGCGAGCAGGCGCAGGCGCTCGGCGTCGACATCTTCCCCATGACGGCGGCAGTCGATGTCCTCCGCAGCCCGACCGGCGCCGTCGAGGGCATAGTCACCGGCGACCTCGGCGTTGATCGCGCGGGAAGCCCCAAATCCGGCTACGCCGCCGGCATCGGCCTCCGCGCCAAATACACGCTCATCGCCGAAGGCGCGCGCGGCTCGCTGGCCAAGCAGCTCATCCAGCACTTCAAGCTCGACGCGACCTCGTCGCCGCAGAAATTCGGACTCGGGATCAAGGAGATATGGGAGATCCCGGACTCACTGCACGAGCCCGGCCGCGTCGATCATTTCCTCGGCTGGCCGCTCGATGACGCGACGCAGGGCGGCGGATTTCTCTATCACGCGCACGACCGGCGCATTTACCTCGGCCTCGTCGTCCACCTCGATTACCGCAATCCGACCCTCTCGCCGTTCGACGAGTTCCAGCGCTTCAAGCAGCATCCGGCGGTCGCCAGGCTGCTCAAGGACGCGACACGTATCTCGTACGGTGCCCGCGCGCTGACCTCGGGCGGGTGGCAATCCATCCCCGACATCGCGTTCGCCGGCGGCGCCCTCATCGGCTGCTCGGCGGGCTACATGAATGCGCCCCGCCTCAAGGCCATCCATTCCGCCATTCGCTCCGGCGTAGCTGCCGCCGACTCCGTCGCCGACGCTCTGGGCAAGGGCAGAGGCAATGATCGCCTCGACGACCTCCCGGCCCGCACTCTGGCGTCCGGCATCGGTCCCGAACTGCGACGCGTCCGCAACGTCAAGCCGCTTTGGTCGCGTTTTGGCACCGTGCTCGGCGCCGTTCTCGGAGGCGTCGACATGTGGGTCAACACGCTCCTGCGGTTCTCGCCCTTCGGCACCCTGCGCCACCGCAAGGCCGACGCCGACGCGCTTTGGCCCGTCTCGGCGACGGGGGAAACAACGTACCCCCGGCCCGACGGCAAGCTCAGCTTCGATCGCGCGTCGTCCGTCTATCTCGCTAACATCGCCCACGACGAGGACCAGCCGGTCCACCTCCGCCTCGCCGATCCGGCCGTCCCGATGCGCGATACGCTCCCCGAATTCGGCGCCGAGCCTGCCCCGCGCTACTGCCCCGCGGGCGTCTACGAGATCGTCGAGCAGGCGGGCCAGCCGGTGTTCCGCATCAACCCGGCCAACTGCGTCCACTGCAAGACCTGCGATATCAAGGATCCCGCCCGCAATATCACATGGGTCCCCCCCGAAGGCGGCTCCGGTCCGAACTACGTCGGCATGTGACACGGGCGCCCCTGACGGCACCGGCTCACAACCCCGTGTGGCCTTGCGGCGCAGTCGCAAAATCGACAATCTTTCCGTGGCTATCTGGCCCGTCCTCGGAGACTGAAAACCTCGTGAATCTGCTTCTGCGCTTCGCCGCCGCCTCCGGGCTTGCTGGTCTTTGCCTTGTTGCACCCGTGGCCGCCGAGACGGATTTCCTCGGCCTTGCCAGCCGGAGTTCTACCGGCGCGTATTTGGCCGGTCAGGAAGCGATCACCGAGCTGCGCACGCCCGATGCGGCGCGATTCTTCGGCGACGCGGCGGCCGAGGCCTGGGACAATCCGCTGGTACTGAACCGGTCCTTCGTCGCCTTCGCCGCCAATGGCGAGATCGACCGCTCCGCCGAAACCGCCCGCCGCCTGCTCGAACTCGACCCCGGCAGCCAGCTGGCGCACCTCGTGGTCGCCACCGAGGCCGTCAAGAACCGGCGCTACGCAGCCGCCATCCGTGAGCTCGACAAGCTCGGCTCCGACAGCTTCGAAGGCGTTACGGGCGCGATCCTTCGCGCCTGGGCAATGGTCGGCGATGGCCGCGTCGATGACGCCTTCAAATCGCTCGATGCCATCGCCAATGGCGGGCTCGAGGAATTCCTCGTCTTCCACCGCGCCATTATGGCCGAGGTCGCCGGCGACAATGCGCTGGCGAGCGACCTGATCAACCAGACCATCGAGGTCGATTCCTTCAGCCCCGATGTCGTGGAAGCCTACGCGCGCATCATTGGTGCGTCGGGCAAGTTCGACGATGCACTCGCCGCCATCGCGCGCTACGAAGCGCAGGGACTCAATCATCCCATCCTCACCGAACTCAAGGCGCAGCTCACCGCCAAGCAGCGCCCGGCGGTCTTCGCCGACAGCGTGCAGTCGGGCGCGGCGCGCATGTTCCACAGCGTGGGCCTGGCTTTCGCCCGCGAGGGGACCAACGACATCGCGCTCGTGCTCGAACGGCTCGCGCAGTATCTCGACCCCAAGAACGACACCATCCCGCTCGTGCTCGGTCAACTCTACGACGGCGCAGGGCAGCACGAGCTCGCCAACCAGATCTACGACGCGCTCCCGGTGACGTCGCTGCTGAAGCCGATGGCCGTGGTCCGCGTCGCCGACAATCTCGACGCGATGGGCGACCGTCCGGAGGCGATCCGTCGCCTCACCAACATCATCCAGCTCAATCCCACCGACATCGACGCCATCTCGGTGCTCGGCGACCTGCTGCGCGCCGACAAGCAATACGTCGCGTCTGCCGATGCCTACACCAAGGCAATCGACGTGACCGGCGGAAAGAGTCCGGGCGACTGGCGCTTCTTTTATGTCCGCGGCATCGCCAATGAGCGCGCCGATCGCTTCGAGCTGGCCGAGAAGGATTTCCTCCGCGCCCTCGAGCTTAACCCCAACCAGCCGCAGGTGCTCAATTACCTCGGCTACTCCTGGGTCGACAAAGGCATGCATCTCGAACGCGCCCTCGAGATGATCCAGAAGGCCATCGAGGGTGCCCCCAACGACGGCTACATCATCGACAGCCTCGGCTGGGCCTATTATCGCCTTGGCCGCTTCGACGAAGCCGTCGAGAAGCTGGAGCAGGCCGCTATCCTTCGCCCGGCCGACCCCGAGATCAACGACCACCTCGGTGACGCCTACTGGCGCGTCGGCCGCAAGCTCGAGGCCCGCTTCCAGTGGAACGTCGCCTCGGCCATGGACACCGAAGGCAACGTCAAAAAGCGCATCGCGCCAAAACTCGCCGGCGGTCTCGACGCCGCGCCGGTAACCGAGGATTCGGCGCCCGTCGAGCCCGTGCCGGGAGATCAGGCCGCGGTCAACTGACGGTGGCCGAGCCTGTCGTCGAGGCGGCCCCGGCCAAGATCAATCTCGCGCTTCACGTCACCGGCCGCCGGGCCGATGGCTACCACTCGCTCGAAACGCTCGTCGCCTTCGCCGAAGTCGGCGACGAACTCGAAGCGCTAGCGGACCGCAAGGACTCGCTGACCATCACCGGACCGTTCGCACGCGGCCTTGGCAACGGCGAAACCAACCTTGTTCTCCGCGCGCTGACCGCCTTCCGCGCCCGCTGGCCCAACGCGCTGCCCGATGGCATCGCCCTGCGCCTCGCCAAGAACCTGCCGATCGCCGCAGGCCTCGGTGGCGGCTCGGCTGACGCTGCTGCCGCGCTCCGCCTGTTCGCCGCCATGTCCGATCGCGACGTCGCATTCGCCGACCTGCTCGATATTTCGCGCGGCCTCGGCGCCGACGTGCCGATGTGCCTCTACTCGCATCCGGCCGAAGTGCGCGGCATCGGCGAGATCGTGCTGCCGCTCAAGGACTTTCCCGCCTGCCACGTCGTGCTGGTCAATCCGCTCGTTCCCGTCATCACCGCCGATATCTTCCGCCGCCTCGAGCGCCGCGATAACCCCGGCCTTCCCGAGGTCGGCGATCCACTGACGCGTCCTGCACAGCTTGGCCTGTGGCTCAGCGAAACCCGCAACGACCTCGAACCGCCCGCTATCGCAATGGTGCCGGTCATCGGCGACCTCATCGCCCGCCTGCGCACGGCGAGTGGCTGCATCCTTGCCCGCATGTCGGGCTCCGGCGCGACCGTGTTCGGCCTCTTCGGTTCGAGCGCACAGGCCCACCAGGCCGCGCATGACCTGCGCGACACCTGGCCCGCCTACTGGGTCGCGGCCTCGCCCCTCGTCAGCGCTAGTACGCGCGGCTGACGTAGAACTCGGCGATATCGGAGAGGATTGTTTTCATCTCCGACTCCGGTAGCGGGGCGAGCGCCGCGCGGGCCCGCCGCACATGCTCGTCCGCTTCCGCTACAGTCCGGCCCAGCGCATCGTGACGGTTCATGATCGTCACCACCTGCGCCAGCTGCGCCTCGCTCGCATCGGGCTTGCCCAGCGCCGCCTTAATGATCTCGCGCTCGGCGGGATTGGCATCGGCGAGCGTCAGGATCACCGGCAGCGTCATCTTGCCTTCGCGCAGATCGTCGCCGGTGTTCTTGCCCATCGCGCCACTCTCGCCACGATAGTCGAGCACGTCGTCCACCAGCTGGAAGGCGAGGCCGAGCTCGAGCCCGTAGTCGCGCAGCGCGACGCGCCCCGCCTCGTCGGCGCCACCCGCCATTGCGCCCACTTCCGCTGCCGCCTGGAACAGCGTTGCAGTCTTGGCGTGGATCACCTGGTTGTAGTCGTCGGGCGTCGCGGACAAATCGCGCGCCTTGCTCAGCTGGAACACTTCGCCTTCGGCGATGACGGTCGCCGCCTTGGCGAGTACGCCGAGCGCATCGAGCTTGCCCGTCTCGACCATCATCAGGAACGCCTGGCCGAGCAAGAAGTCGCCCACCAGAACGCTTGCCTGGTTGCCCCAGACGATCCGCGCCGCCGGCTTGCCGCGGCGCATGTCGCTCTCGTCCACCACATCGTCGTGGAGGAGGGTCGCATTGTGCATGAACTCAACCGCCGCCGCGTAGTTGGTCTGCGCGCCGCTCGCCGTGTCGAACACCATCGCCGCCGCGACAGTGAGCATCGGCCGCAGCCGCTTGCCGCCCGCCTCGATCAGATAGCGCGCCAGCTGCGGCACCATCTCGACGTGAGATTCGGCGCGGCTGAGTATAAGGGCGTTGACCTTGTCCATCTCGGTCTGCGTCGCGACCAGCAGGCGATCGAGCGCGCCGAGACCTGCCTGATCCTTCGCTACTGCCACCGAACCAACCATCCGTGAACCGATCCGCCGTTGAGGCCGCGTCGCAAAACCGTATGATCGGCGCGATCCAGCCCGGAAATTCGCGATGTCCCTAGCCCACGGCGCCCAAATTGTAAAACGTCCGGAGGTCACACATGACGCCTTTCTGGGGGGGCGCCTGACCATCGCCCAGCCGGCCAAGGGGTTCCGTGCCGGCCTCGATTCCGTGCTGCTCGGCGCGGCGGTCGGGCACAGCATCGGCGCCTTGCTCGATCTCGGGGCAGGGGTAGGGACCGCCGCCCTCTGCGCCCTCGCCGATCACCCCGCGCTTACTGCGACCCTCGTAGAATCCGACGACGCGACCGCCTCGCTCGCCGCCGAGAACGCCGCGGCAAACGGCCTCGGCAGCCGAGCCACCGTCCTCACCCTCGATGTCACGGCGCCGGGGCGCACTCGCACGGCTGCGGGCCTCGAGTCCGACCATTTCGCCTCCGTCATCGCCAACCCACCGTTCTTCGACGCCGGCACGGCACCATCCCCCCGCCGCGCCGCCGCGCGCCACATGTCGGCCGAAACGCTCGACCTCTGGGTGAAAACCGCCGCGGCTCATGCCGCGCCCGGCGGCGAGATCATTTTCATTCACGTCGCCGACCGGCTGTCCGCGCTGCTCACGAGCTTCGAGGCCCGCTTCGGCGCCATCACCGTGCTGCCGCTCATCCCGCGCGACGGTGAACCGGCGCACCGCATCCTGATCCGGGGCATCAAGGGCTCGCGCGCACCGCTCACGCTTCTCGCCTCGCGCAGCCTCCACACGCCGTCCGGACGCACGTTCCGGCCCGAATTCGAGGCCATCTTCCGCGGCCGCGACCGGCTGCACTGGTAATGGCCGCGATCCGCCCTTACATCGGGGGCCGTTGAGGAGTTTCATGCGCGAACCCACAGGCTTTGTCGGCTGGATCACCCGCCCGTTCCGCAAGGGCGGCCCGGTCATTCCGGTCGTGCGCTTGCACGGCACCATCGCTGCCGACGTGCGCCCCGGCCGCCTCAACATCGAGTCCGTCGCGCCGCTCCTCGATCGCGCCTTCCGCATGCCGGGCAAGACCGTCGCCGTCATCGTCAATTCGCCGGGCGGCTCGGCCGTCCAGTCGCGACTGATAGCGAAGCGCATCCGCGACCTCGCCGCCGAGCATGAAAAGTACGTGCTGGTCTTCGTCGAGGACGCTGCCGCCTCGGGTGGCTACTTCATCGCCACCGCCGGTGACGAGATCATCGCCGACCCATCGTCCATCGTCGGCTCCATCGGTGTGATCTTTGCCGGCTTCGGCTTCCCGAAGGCGCTCGACAAGCTCGGCATCGATCGCCGCGTCCACACCTCGGGCAAGAACAAGTCCACCATGGACCCGTTCCTCCCCGAGAAGGCCGAGGACGTGGAGCGCATCAAGGCGCTCGAATCCGACATCCATCAGGTCTTCATCGATTGGGTTAAATCGCGCCGCGGCGGCAAGTTCACCGCACCCGACGACACGCTGTTCACCGGCGAGTTCTGGAGCGGTGTCCGCGGTCTGGAACTGGGTCTCGTTGACGGTCTCGGCGACCTGCACGAGACGTTGCGCACCCGCTTCGGCGACAAAGTCCGGCTCAAGCTCATCGAACCCAAGCGCGGCCTGTTCCAGCTGCCACGGTTGGGCCTCGCAGCCGATGCGGCTGCCGCGATCGAAGACCGTGCTCTCTGGACCAGGTTAGGGCTCTGACACCGTGCTGCTGCGTATTCTCGTCATCGCCCTGATCATCGGCGCCGTCTTCCTCGGCGCGCGCCGCATCTGGCGCGACTGGCAGAAGCAGTTCAAAGCCGAGGATCGCGCCATTCACAAGCGCGACCTCGAGGAGCGTCAGCGCCCCGACGTCATCACGCTCAAGCGCGACAAGGACGGTACCTTCCGTCCACCCGACGACGATAACCGGCGCTAAAGCCGTCCGCTCAGTGTCAGCTTGACCGCACTCGACATGAGGCCACTGCCCAGTGTGCCCTCGTAGCTCAGATCGAGCCCCAGATCCTCGCTGATGTCGACGCTGACGCCGGCGCTGACCACGGCCACATCGCGCGCGATCCCCGCCGAAGCAATGGTGAACGGACCGCCGCCAACGAAGCTGTTGGCCACTTCGACCTGGTCGGCGAACGCGTGCCGCCAGCCGATCGAGCCGCGGGCCGTCACCAGCATTGTGTCGTTGAGCACAAACTGCTGCTCCGCCCCCACGCCCAGCGTCACGAACAGCGCGTTGGCCACGCTCGCTGACGTCGCAAGCCGCCCTTCGCCGCCGGTCTCCGTGAAGCCATCCGTGACGTGCCGCACGCCGTTGAGTTTGACGAACGGGCTGATCGTCGCCTCGCCGACGTCGAAGTCGCTGCTGACTTCGAGGAAACCCTGCGCGGTCCCGGCCTGGTACTGCGCCGCCATCGTGTCGCTCACGCCCGGAAAGACGATGGAGCGGTTCGTCTCGATGAAGTGGCGCGTGTAGGCCGCGCCCATCTTGATCTCGATGATGCCGATATGCGCGCCGGCATAGCCGCCAATGCTCGCATCAAGGCTCGTCCCCGCCGTACGATCCGCGTCGATGGCGTTGACCCCGAGCCCACCCATCAGGCCGAGCCGCCAATCGTCGCTGACCTGCCCATCGGCGCCGAACACGAGGCCCATCGACCGGCTCGCCGTCGCCGATGCGTTGCCGTCGCCGCCACGGTTGGTCAGGCCACCATAGGTGCTGCCCCAGATCGACAGGCCATCGATCGCGCCCGGATCGAGCAGCGACGGACCGCCGGCAAAGCCGTTCGCCGTCACGCCAGTCTCGGCCGCATCGAACGCCTGCCCCAGCCGGTCGCTCATCGCATTGGCGATCGAACCGCTGTCCTCGATGAGCGCGGCCGCGATCGACGCATGACCTTCGCCCGAAAGGGCGTCCATCGCGTCAGGCACCTGTGCGTCGCTCAACGCGTTGAGCTGCGCGGCATAAGGCTGGTTTCCGCAGCCCAACGCGTCGAGGGCGACCGCAGTCGATTCCTGGTTGGCCGTGTTCGTGAAGCCCGAGAATGTCCGCCCGCCACCCGTCCCGCTGATAACGAGCTGGATCGTGTTGCCGACGCGCGCGAACTGGTAGGTCGGCCCTGCGCCGACGATGTCGCCGACACTGGCGTTCAACGTCCCCGCTTCGAGCACGGTGTAGGTCGAATTACTGCAGCTCTGGGACGCGCCGGTCACACTGAAAGTGGTGAACTGATCGATCGTCGCCGCGCCCGTCGCCACGATCTTGTCGGCCGAGCCACCGCCGACATCGATGCTGTAGATCGACGTATTGCGGAATATGAGATCGTCGACGGTCAGCGTGCCGACGGAATTGCCGCCCGGCGCAATCGTCGCCCCAGCCTGCAGTTCGACGTTCCCCACCGTACCCGTGCCCGCCAGCGTACCGCCGCTCAGCGTGAAGTTCATGTTGGCGATCGTGCCGGTCACCGAGAGCACGCCCGAATCCATCAGCCAGTTCGCGGCCAGCGCATTGTTGCCGTTGAGCACCCAGGTCGAAGAGCCCGTCTTCGAGAACGTCTCGAAGTTCTGGTACTGCAGCCCGGCGCCAAGCTGGTTGATCGCGAAGGTGCCCGTTCCCGTTCCGCCCAGCACGAAAGCGTCGGTGCCCGCCTGTGCATCGACCACGCCCGTGATCTGCGATCCCGGCAAGAGCGTCAGCTTGTCGGCGTTGTCCGTCAGCTCGACGGCGTAGCCGCCATGCGCCGTGATCGTCCCGCCATTGGTGAAGTCGGCCTTGGTGGCCGAGTTCGAGTACGCGACGCCGATGTAGCCCTCGATCGTACCGGTATTGGTGAACGTGCCGCCGGTGCCCTGAATATTGAGCGCCGTGCCGGCCGTTGTCGTGCCGTTGGAGAGGATCGTTCCGCTGTTGAAGCTGGCCTCGGTCAACCCGCCCACGATCCGTACGGCGGCGCCCGTCGTCGCCATCACCGTGCCGGCGTTGTTGAACGACTTGGCAACGCCGCCCACCCAGAACGCCTCGTCGTCATACGTCGAAGTCTGCGTGATCATCCCGCGGTTGGTCACATCGCCGACCGAGCCCACGATCGTCACGACCGTATCGGACTCGCCGCTGATCACGCCGCCGGTGTCGTTGAGAAACGCGCCGGTGACGCTGCCATAGATGAACACCGTGTTGAACCGCGGCGCCGACACGATGCCCGAGTTCGTGAACGACCCCAGATTGCCGCCCACCTTGAGCGCCGAAGCCCAGCTCGTATTTCCGCCGGTGACCGACCCGGTGTTCGTGAACGCGCCAAGATCGGCGCCCGAATTCGGAGCGCCGCCCACACCGTCGCCGCCGATCGCGACTGCGGAACTGTTCGTGCCCGTGATCGTCCCGTCGTTGGTCACAAAGCCAACATCGTTCGCCCCGGTGCTCAGCACAGCTGGCCCGGTGGGTGGAACGCTGTCCGTGATCGAGCCGCTATTCGTCAGCGTGTCGCCGTTGTTCAGCACATAGCCGGACGTATTGGCGCCCGCATTGGTGATGTCAGCCGCGAATGTCGGAGCCGCCGAGCCCAGGAGAGCCACGGGCGTCAGCATCGTCGTCAGCGCCAGTACGCTCCGTACTGACGGTCCAAAAGTCGCCATCCCTACCCCCAGCAGGCACCGATTCCGCGGGACGACACCGCATCTGGACCGTAGGACGCAGGGCACACCCTCGCCAACTGTTGGAAGTGATAGTGCGAAGCGCTTTTTTGTTGTTATCTGAACGTGCTGGTCTCAAGCTATGATCGAGCTTGTTGTTGATCTCCGCCACGCCGAAGCAATCGATGTTTTCTTCAATCTTCAGTACTGTGGAAAGCGCGCTTGCCGCCGCCACGCCTGCCGAGGTGAGCCAGCGCTTCTTCGACGTCCTCGCCACTCACGGCGCCACATACCTTCAGACGCGCCTCTACCGCCGCCCCGTTTCGGCCCTCACCAACATGACGCATTGGAACGCCGGCGGCGTGCTCGCCCGCTTCTCGCCGTCGGGCTGGGTGGGGAGCTCCGCATTCAACTACATCTGCTTCGAACAAAACCCGCTGCTCGGCGCCATTCGCGAAGGGCGCACCCGGTACCGCTTTTCGGATTTCGCGGATTTCGACGACCCTGCCTACGCCACCTACTGGGACGCGATGAGCGAGGCCGGCATTGCCGATGCCCTCTGCGCCACCTCCTACGGCCCGGACCGTACGATCACCTCGATGCATCTCGGTTTCGGCCGTCGCGACTTCACGGCCGAGGAGTCGAGGTCGATTCACATGGCCGGTCTGCTGCTCACCGAGCGCCTGATGGAGTTTGCCGAACCGCTGCCCGAGGCTCCATCGCTGACTTCGCGCGAGCGCGACGCGCTGGCCTTCGTTGCCGACGGCCACACCGACCGGCAGATCGCCGATCGCATGAAAATCTCCGAGCCCACGGTCCGCTTCCACCTCAACAACGCCCGCCGCAAACTCGGCGCCGGCAACCGCTCGCAGGCCGTCGCCCGCCTCGCCACCTACGGCATGCTTTAGAGCACCGTCACCTGGTGCAGCCGCGCCAGGATGCGCTGCTGGTCCAACTCCACTTCCAGCCGATGCCGGTATTGCCGCCACCATTCGGTGTCGACGTCCGAGATCATCACCTCGAAGATCGCGACCCGGTCGTGGATCACGTCGGCCTCCTCAGGCTTCCACGCGCCCTCGGCCGGCGACTGCAGATGCGCCGTCACGCCGCCGAATCGGTCGGTCAACTCACCCTTGATCCGCTCGAACACGGCGCTCGGCACCGCCGATCCATCCGGCTTCTCGAGCGGCACGAACAACTCCACGACAAACATCTGAACCCTCCGGACGACCGCCAATCTAGCGCGATTCCGTAGTGGATCGCGCCGGTTGACCGTCCGGGCGGCAGAAACTAGGTTCCGCGCGCCTGAACCCGGACCGACCGATGCCCAATCTGCCTGCCAATATGGACCCCCGGAACTCCTTCCAGGGTCTCATCCTGACGCTCCAGCAATTCTGGGCCAATCAGGGCTGCGTGATCCTGCAGCCCTACGATATGCAGATGGGCGCCGGCACCTTCCACACCGCGACGACCTTGCGCGCGCTGGGGCCGAAACCCTGGAGCGCTGCCTATGTTCAGCCCAGCCGGCGTCCCAAGGATGGCCGCTATGGCGAAAACCCCAACC